>CBDDLE010000004.1:0-878128 GCA_965230545.1 Hyphomicrobiales bacterium
TGCGACGCCAGCGGTTGCGAAGGGCGATAGCAACAGCACGTTTTGCGGCATCTTGGCCAACAATGTGGCTGTCCAGTTCATGGACGATTTCACGGGGTGTCATATTGGACATGTTATAAACCTTAAATTGGGGAGCGGGCTGCAGAGCAATGATTTTGCTTGTTAGCTCTGCGCGCTAATAATCCAGTTCTTCGCTTAAGTTAGTATTCGAGTTCCTCGATGGTACGGTTATGATTGGTGTAGATACAGATATCACCTGCAATTTCCAACCCTTTTTCGACAATGCTTTTTGCATCGAGGTCTGTATTGTCGAGCAATGCCCGTGCACCAGATTGAGCAAAGGGGCCACCTGAGCCAATGGCTATTAGGTCATCTTCGGGCTGAATCACATCGCCGTTGCCGGTAATGATTAGTGAAGCTTCTTTATTGGCGACGGCCAGTAGGGCTTCCAGCTTTCTTAAAATTCGGTCAGAACGCCAGTCTTTGGCGAGCTCTACGGCAGCGCGAGTGAGATTGCCTCTGTGTTCTTCCAGTTTGGCTTCAAACCGTTCGAACAGGGTAAATGCATCAGCGGTACCGCCAGCAAATCCGGCGATGACTTGATCGTTGTATAGGCGGCGTACTTTTTTGGCGTTGCCTTTCATAACGGTGTTGCCAAGGGTTACCTGACCATCACCGCCAATAACAACTTTGCCGTTGCGGCGCACCGAGAGAATAGTGGTGCCACGATATTGTTCCAAGGGGATTCTCCTTGTGGGAATGCTATTGATTATTCAAAGTGGTTAATTATCCAAATCTAACCACTAAATGGGGGCACAGGGCCGAAATTCAATGGCTCTATTTATGTTTGTGAGCAAGTGTATATATGAGTAGGTTTTTATTATTTATTTGTCAGCCTCGTTGGTGGGTTATATCTTAATGAGAGTCTCCAGTTTCCATGACTACGTTGCCATTTTTTATAAAGCAGGGAATGGGCTCCAGGGATTCATTGATACATGGGCCAGCAACACATTGACCCGTGTTGATTTCAAAAATAGCGCCATGGCTGGTGCATTGAATATAGCGCTTGTCGTAATCCAAAAATTGATCGGGCACGAGATTGAGAGGTAAGCCAACATGGGGACAGCTGTTGCGATAGATATAGACCTCAGAGCCTTGGCGAACGGCAAAACACTGTTCGCCGTTCAATTCAAGTTCTTTGCTGCCATATTCAGGCAGATCGTCTATCTTGCAAATTTGTTGTGACACTCTTTTCTCTTAAATTAAGGGCTGCTCTATCTTAAAGTCCGCGTCTAAGTGTTTCGATACGCTCTTCAAGGGGAGGGTGAGACATAAACAACCGTGATGCATGTTGTTTCCAGCCGCTGGAAATACCAAAGGCGGTAAGAGTATCGGGCATTTGGTTGGGCACTTGAGCTTGGGTTTCGGCTTGTAGTTTTTGCAGTGCAGCAATCATTGCGCCTCGGCTTGCTAACTGTGCGCCAGCGTTATCTGCTCGAAATTCACGCCAGCGGGAGAAAGCCATAACGATCATAGAGGCGAAAATACCCAGTACGACCTGTAGCACCATGACGATGACGAAATAACCAATACCGTGACCTCGGTCATTTTTAAACACAGCTTTGTCGATAATTGAGCCAAGTATGCGGGCAAAGAACATAACAAAGGTGTTTAGTACCCCTTGTATTAGGGTTAAGGTGATCATATCTCCATTGGCAACATGGCCTATTTCATGGGCTAGTACAGCGCGAACTTCTTCTTTATCAAAACGATGTAATAGGCCTGCACTGACGGCAACCAATGCATTATTTTTGTTCCAGCCAGTAGCGAATGCATTGGACTGCTGAGCGGGGAAAATGCCGACTTCTGGCATGCCAATGTCAGCTTTTTTAGCTAAATCGGCAACGGTCTCCATTAACCAGCGTTCTTCCGGGGTGCTGGGTTGTTCAATGATTTGTGTGCCAGAGCTTCTTTTGGCCATCCATTTGGAGATTAATAGGGAAACAAAAGAACCACCAAAACCAAACATAGCACACATGATGAGCATACCTGTTAGGTTTGCATTTATCCCTTGGGAAGCAAGGTATTGTTCCAGGCCAAGCCCTTGAAAAATAATGGTAAACAGCGCCAAAATCGCAATGTTTGTGGCCATGAATAACCCAATTCGTAACACTGAACTTCTCCTTAGATTAAATTGCCTTTCTGTAGGCCGATCTTCATCAATAATTAATAATTTATCATGACGATAGCTAATAATTTATCACGGATAGTTATCACCAACGCCTATAGTCACTATCTATTCTCAGTCAGTATCTATTCTAAGCCACTATCTATCCTAGCAGCCTGTTATTAACAGTCTATATCTAGCCAGCAGAGACTGTTTCGAAAGCGCATCTTAGAAAGTAGATAACTCTGTATAAGATGCGGTTTGTTAGTGAAAATTCAATGGTAAGAAGGTGTTAATTAAGTAAATATGAATAAATCCACTTTCAGAATCTGATTTCCTCAGGTAATGTGGTTAGCCTTTAACCCAGACTCTGATGATTGGATAAGGCATTTTCATGAGCACTTCTGAGAACATCGTTATTTCTGAGAACAATGCTATGGGAACGATAGCCGGGCCAGTAATAAAAGCGTTGGGCGTGCTAGCAACCGCTTGGTTGTTGAATTCTTGTGCTTTTCTTTCTCCTAGCTATGAAAAGCCTGAGGTGAGTTTAATCAACGTTGAGCCATTAGAGCGGGATGGCCTTGAACAGCGAATCGCTGTGCGCTTGAATATTGTTAACCCCAGTAGCTCAGACTTAAAAATATCAGGGTTATCCTATCGCCTGAAATTGCAGGACATTAAGGTAATAACAGGTGTTGCATCGGGTTTAAAGCCTATACCCTCCTACGGTGAGTCCCGAATTGAATTACAAGCATCAGTTAATTTGTTTAGTGGTTTTCGAGTGCTGGAATCTGTGTTGAAAAATAATGGTGGCCCAATAACCTATGAGCTCGAAACCAAGATCAGAACGAGCTGGTGGAAATTTCCAGTTAAAATTGTTGAATCAGGTTCGATTGATTTAGGTAATATCAACGACTACAAATAACAGTCATTTCCTATGCAAGTGGACTGAGCAAGTGGGCTGACTTTTGCCAACCCACTTGTGATTCCTTCAGGTCCTTGCAGCCAATTTTTTTGTTTCAGCTATTTTCGTTTAGTAAGCGAACTTCCCGTTGTGGGAATGGGATACTTATGTTTGCCGCTTCAAGGGCGTTGTAGATAGCATTGTTGACATTAAAACGAATTTCGTGGAATTGGTTGGTTGGAATCCAGAACCTCACACCAAAGTTGATGCTACTGTCGCCAAAGTTATCAATACCTATCAGGGGTGTACGTGCTTCTGTGACACCTTGTTGTTTCAATACGTTATGAAGTACTTCCATGACTTTTGCCGGGTCAGAGCCATAACTCACACCTACCATTGTTTCTGCCAATTTATTTCCCGCCGAGTTATGAAGTATTTCACCGACAATATGACGGTTCGGGATGGTAATGGTTACATCGTCTTCATCTTTTAATACGGTGTAGGCAAGGTGAACTTCATCGACTAACCCTGTTTCACCTTGAACCGTAATGGTGTCGCCAATGACAAAAGGGCGGGTGATGATAATGTTCAGGCCAGCACCATAGTTTGCCAAAAGTCCCTGTACCGCTAAACCAGCACCCAGAGAAATTGCACCAATAGCTGCGACAAAGGGTGTGACACTAATGCCAATTTTTCCTAGTGCGATAACGGCAACACCGACAATAATGACAATTTTTACAAAGCTGGCAATAAAGCGACTTAGGGTAATATCCAGCTCTTTTTTCTCACAGAGCTTTAACACTGCCCGTGCAACACGGTTGGCGACGAATATGCCAACCAGCAAAATAATAAAGGCACCGAACAGTTGAAAACTGTAATTGATGAAAAACTCGATAATCGTGTTGTAGATTGCTTGAACCTGTTCGATTTCTTTTTGCATGCCAGATTAACCCCGGTATTGTTTAGGTTAGTGATATAACGGTAAATAACTACTTCGAGCTAAGCTGATAGCATAGCAAAATAATCGCCGTCATATTAAGGTGTCATCACCCTCTCAACAGCGTTAAAGAAACACTGGGCTCGAATATTTGGATATGCAGATATCAACAGAAATGATCAGTGGTCAAACCCAGAGTCATTTGGCGAAACTAACGGAAATCTGTCAGTTACATGTGGATGTTATTGATCCGTTCCGTGTTATGCAAAACGCTGCTGCTAAAGAGGGTATCGATTTACAAGTGGCCAGTGGTTTTCGTTCCTATGAGCGGCAACTGGCAATTTGGAATGCAAAGGCCTCTGGCAAGAGGGCTTTGTTAGATGATCAGGGGCAATGCCTGAACATTGAGTCATTGAATGACCTTGAAAAGGTTTATGCCATTTTGCGTTGGTCTGCATTGCCTGGGTGCTCCCGACACCATTGGGGAACAGATATGGATGTTTGGGATGCTGCAGCTGTTGCAGCAGGCTATCAATTGCAATTGGTGCCGGAAGAATATCAACCAGGTGGGCCATTTCATAAGCTGGCATGTTGGTTAGATCAGTATGCTGAATCTTATGGGTTTGTCAGGCCATACGCCACAGATGCAGGTGGTGTAGCACCAGAACCTTGGCATTTAAGTTATAAACCCATTTCAAGTCAGTATGAGGCGCAACTCAATACTATATTTGTAAAGAAAATCCTTGATAATGCATCCTTGATGTTGAGTGATGTGGTAAAGAATAATCTCGATGATATTTTAGAACGATTTATTTATCCGGCCTCCCTGCGTTAAAGCCCAGTAAAGATATGTTGAAGTAGAAAAACATGTTGTAGAAAAATAGCGAATACATAAATTAACAAATATGAGTCAACAAAAAAACAAAGATAACGCGAACAAGCTTTGGTCCAGTGACCAAGGTATCAGTCGTCTATGGAAAATGATTGTTGATGAAGTAACTGAGCAGGCTGAAAATGAACCGGAGCTAGTCACTTATTTTCATGATGCCATATTAAGCCACCATTCATTGGAGGCAGCGCTGTCCTACAACTTGGCACTTAAATTGGACAGTAACATTCTTTCTGCCATGACGATTAGTCAGGTGTTTACTGACGCATTGAAGAGTGACTCAGGTATTACTGACAAGATGTGCATGGATTTAGCGGCTTATGTTGAGCGCGACCCTGCTTGTGATCGATATTCCCTGCCTCTATTGTATTTCAAAGGTTTTCATGCATTACAAATTCATCGAATTGCACATTGGCTCTGGAACCATGACCGTAAGAGTCTAGCACTGTACCTACAAAACAGAGTGTCTGAAGTTTTTGCTGTAGATGTTCACCCGGCTGCCAAAATTGGTGGCGGTATTATGATTGATCATGCCACTGGATTGGTGGTGGGGGAGACGACGGTCATTGGTGATAATGTTTCCATGCTGCACTCGGTTACCCTGGGTGGAACAGGCGCAGAAGCTGGCGATAGACACCCTAAAATACATTGTGGTGTCTTGATCGCTGCAGGTGCAAAAATATTGGGAAATATCGACGTAGGTGAAGGAGCCAAAATTGGTGCGGGTAGCTTGGTTCTGGAACCTGTGCCAGAACATACCACTGTTGCTGGTGTTCCAGCTAAGGTAGTCGGTCGCCCGACTGAAGCGGAACCGGCACGTGAAATGGATCAACGTATAGATGGATAACCTAGAAAAGAGCTCAGAAAATAAGAGTGAAGAAAAACCTGATAGTGAAGAAAGCCCTGAAGGCAAAAAAGGCCTTGATAATAACGAGCCAAATTTTTTGGGGTTGCTGAAACGACGTATTCTTGGGGCAACCACTTATTCTTGGCAGGGGCTCAAAGCTTGTTTTAAGCATGAAGAAGCCTTTCGAGTTGAAGTTCTTTTTGCTGTTGTACTCTTACCTCTGGCATTTTTCATAGCTGAAACCGCAGTTGAGTTGGCCTTACTGATAGCTTCGGTTCTGTTTGTTCTCATTGTTGAATTGCTGAATTCAGCTGTTGAAGCTGTGGTAGATAGAATAGGGCATGAACATAATGAATTGGCTGGACGGGCTAAAGATTTAGGGTCTGCCGCCGTAATGTTATCCGTGTGGGTATTCATTGCCACCTGGTTGTTGATTTGTATTGGTTGGGGTTAAAGCAGGTTAGAGATTAATCAATCTAGGGTTAAAACAGTTAGGAGATAAAAAATAACTATGCGTAGACAGTACTATGCTGAATTTTTTGGTACGTTTATTCTTGTTTTTGTAGGTACGGGTGCCATTGTCATTAATGATGTTAGTGGTGGTGCTATTAGCCATGTAGGCATTGCCATATCATTTGGCTTAGTCGTTATGGCCATGATTCATACCTTGGGTGAAATTTCTGGTGCCCATATCAACCCTGCTGTCACCATTGCATTTTGGTTGGCTAAACGATTTGAAGGTCGTTTTGTTCTTCCCTATGTTGTTTCTCAATTGGCTGGTGCTGTTACTGCAAGTGCTGCAATGTTGATGCTCTTTCCAGAACATCAAACCCTAGGAGCGACATTACCCTCCGGGGCCCACATGCAAACGTTGATATTGGAAGTCATTCTTACCTTCATTCTGATGTTTGTGATTATCAATGTATCCGTGGGTTCAAAAGAACAGGGCTTGCTGGCGGGCATTACCATCGGTGCTGTGGTGGGCTTTGAAGCCATGTTTGCCGGACCAATTACTGGGGCTTCCATGAACCCTGCTCGTTCTATAGGGCCTGCTTTGATGTCAGGGCAACTTTCTACTTTGTGGCTATATATTGTCGGCCCTGTGGTAGGTGCAGCGTTAGCTATCACTACATGCCGGCTAATCCAGTGGCCCGGTTGCTGTGCCGGTGATCAGAATGGCTGTAGCTCGTAGGGTTATTACCTGCTAGTCTGGTCGCCAGATTATTAAAAAAACAGCTTGAAATGAGAAACCTGTCATCATTTGTTGAAGCGTCTAAACTGATAATATGGCTATGGGCAGGGATAGAAAGAAGTAGGGTAGAAGGTAGTCAAAGCAACCATTAGAAAGTAACAGCGTCTAGATTGAAGAAGTGAGTGACCATAATGAGTGAACAGCTTTTTGAGGTAGTTTTTCGCGGGGATGTGGAGCCGGGCCAGTCTGTTGTTACCGTGAAAGAAGGGTTGGCTAAACTTTTTAATGCTGAAGCATCACGAATAGATCAGATGTTTTCAGGGAAGCCCGTTGTGATCAAAGCTAATTTGGATGAAGAAACAGCACGCCATTATCAGTCATCATTAAAGAAAGTAGGCGCTTTAGCTGATATTCGACCAGTCAAGTCTGTTAGTCCTGTTAAAGATTCGAATAATGAAATGCCTGATAGCACTTCAAACGATCAGGATTCAAGTAGCACTATTTTAAATAAGACTACTTCAAATAACGAAGCAATAAATCAAGCGTCCGATACATCTAATGCTGAATCACAGGCTGCTCAAGAGCCCGATGGTTTGGAGAACTTTGATTTCGATTTTGATGTGGCTCCCGTCGGTTCTGATGTACTTCCCACAGAACATAAGAAAGATTTCACTCCAGCAGAGGTCGATACCTCACATTTGACTATCTCGGAAGTAGGTGCGGATGTTTTGGAAGAAAAAGACAAGCGCAGTTACGAAGATCGGGATGTTGATACATCTCATCTTTCTGTTGATGATTTAGAAAGTAACTCCGACGATTAATTACTTTTTATTAATTGTTTAGGCTTGCTCTAGATAACAAGTTTACATCTGTGTGTCTAACGGTAATTCGGTGGAATACTTTATTTCAGTGACGGCCACGTTTGAGTGCATTTCTCGAATAAGTGGAAGTTGTGCCAAGTGTTTTCGCAAAAAACTTTCAAAGTGTTGGATGTCTCGCGTAATAATTTTTAGAAAATAATCCATTGTTCCTGTCACCGTATAACACTCAACTATTTCCGGAAATTGCTGAACTTGTTCTTCAAATGTTTCTAATGATTTTTCATCATTTTTTGACAGAGAAATACTGACAAAAGTAATCATTTGCATACCGAGTTTTTGTGAGTCTAATAAAGCGACACGCTGTTTAATAAATCCATCATTTTCCAGGCGATTAATTCTTCTCCAGCAAGGGGAAGTTGATAAATTTACCTTTTCTGCCAGTTCTTGAGCCGTAAGGCTAGAATCTTCTTGAAGCTGTTTAAGTATCAAAATATCAATGTTATCGAGTTCACTCATAGGTTTTTACCTGTAAAACACTACGGATAGACGTATTTTATCCAAGAGATAAAATTGAAAATAAAATCCAATATTTCTTAATTTTTCGCAATATATAACCTATATATAGGGTTGGGGGTAGAAAAAAGCAATTATTTTCCCGGAACAAAAAAGAAAATTATTTGCCCAAATTTTATAGTTTTGAATGTATAACAGTACAAAAGGTATGGGCTGTTTAGGTTGAAAAAAGAGGGTGTAAATTAAACGAGATTTTAAATAGAAAAATTCCATACAGATTGATTGAAACGTAGGGGGTTCCCCTGTGAATAAGGTGCAAAAAGATTTAAATAAAAAAATCATAAATAAAACTGATTCAGTTAAATCAGATCCAGTTAAAACAGATATAGCTAAAATAAATTTATCTAAAACAAGAGTATCACTGGACGATAAGTATTTACTGGATAAAGGCCGAGCTTACCTAAGTGGTATCGAAGCTTTAGTACGTCTCCCTATTTTGCAGCACCAAAGAGACCAGCAGCAGGGCCTAAATACCGCTTGTTTTATTTCGGGTTATCGTGGCTCTCCCTTAGGTGCATTAGATCAATCACTTTGGAAAGCAAAGCCTTTTCTCGATAAACACAACATCCATTTTCAGCCCGGTGTTAACGAAGACCTGGGTATGACCTCTGTGTGGGGTAGCCAGCAGGTGAATATTTTCCCCGGCGCTAAATACGATGGTGTTTACGGCATGTGGTATGGCAAGGGGCCAGGGCTGGATCGCAGTATGGATGTGCTGAAACATGCCAATGCATTTGGTACCTCAAAACATGGGGGTGTTCTGGCTGTAGTTGGTGATGACCACGCCTGTAAGTCTTCTACGTTGCCCCACCAAAGCGACCATATGTTTATTGGTGCAACCTGCCCGGTATTAAACCCTGCTGGAGTACAGGAAGTGCTGGATCTGGGTGTTTATGGTTGGGAGCTCTCCCGTTACAGCGGTTGCTGGGTGGGCATGAAAGTTATCACTGAAAACTGTGATGCAGCTATTTCGGCAGAAATTGATCCCGGCAGAGTGAAAATCCTGATGCCAGAGGACTATGTCTTACCAGAAGGTGGTGTTCATGCCCGCTGGCCAGATACGCCTCTAGAACAGGAAGAACGCCTGCAACGCCATAAAATCTATGCTGCATTAGCCTTTGCCAGAGCCAACCATTTAAACCGTATTACCTTGGATAGCCCCAAGGCCAGGTTAGGCATTGTTACTACAGGTAAGTCTTACTTGGATACATTACAAGCGTTGGATGATCTGGGTATTGATGAAAACCTCGCCGCTGAAATCGGTCTGCGCTTATTTAAGGTAGGCATGAGCTGGCCCCTCGAACCCGTGATGACCCACCAGTTTGCCGATGGCCTTGAAGAAATATTGGTTATCGAGGAAAAACGTAGTGTCATCGAAGACCAGTTAACCAGTCACTTGTATAACTGGCCCGTGGATAAACGCCCCAGAGTAGTGGGGGAATACGATGAATATCGGGATTTATTAGTAACTAACTTGGGCGAATTGACGCCCGCATTGATAGCCCGAGTGATCGCTGCGCGTATTGGAAAGTTCTTTAACAGTGACAGCATAGAGAAGCGTCTATCGTTCTTGGAAGCCAAAGAACAGTCATTAGCCAGCCAAACAGCATTAATTGAACGCAACCCATGGTATTGCTCTGGTTGCCCTCACAATAGCTCTACTGTGGTGCCAGAAGGCAGTATGGGTATGGCAGGTATCGGTTGTCATTACATGGTTCAGTGGATGGATCGCAATACCTATACCTTTACTCAAATGGGTGGGGAAGGGGCTACCTGGATTGGGCAGGCGCCGTTTACGGAAACAAAACATGTCTTCCAAAACCTGGGAGATGGTACCTATTTCCATTCTGGGTTATTAGCTATTCGTGCTGCCATCGCTTCAGGTGTCAATATCACCTATAAAATTCTCTATAACGATGCCGTTGCCATGACCGGTGGACAGCCTATGGATGGTGATCTTTCTGTAGAGCAGATGGTGCACCAGCTTCGTGGAGAGGGCGTTAAACGAATTGCTGTGGTGTCTGATGACCCTGATCAGTTTGAAAGCAGCGGCTTAAATATGAGAGGGCCACATTCATTTGGTGGTCTGACCATCCACCATCGAGATGAATTAGATGCTGTGCAGAAAGAGTTACGTGATATTAGCGGCACCAGCATTCTTATCTATGTACAAACCTGTGCTTCAGAAAAACGTCGTCGCCGTAAAAAAGGCACCTTGGTTGATCCTGCTAAGAGGGTGTTTATCAATGAACAGGTTTGTGAAGGTTGCGGCGATTGCGGTGCCAAATCTAATTGCTTGTCTGTTATCCCTAAAGAGACAGAACTGGGCCGTAAGCGGGCTATAGACCAATCATCCTGTAACAAAGATTATTCCTGTGTAAATGGTTTTTGTCCTAGTTTTGTGACTATTCACGGTGGTCAATTAAGAAAACAAGCCACATCTGGTGACTCGAGGGCTGGACAGGATAAATGGCCCGAATTACCCATACCCAACCTGCCTGAAATACAAGAACCCTACAGCATTCTAGTAGCAGGCATTGGTGGCACGGGCGTGTTAACCATAGGTTCTGTATTGGGAATGGCAGCCCATATTGCACAAAAAGGCACATCGGTACTCACCCAAACAGGCTTAGCTCAAAAATTTGGTTCTGTTACCAGCCATGTTCGTATCGCCAATCAGCAGGCAGATATTCATGGTGTCCGTATTCCCGCTGGAGATGCACATCTATTATTGGGTGCTGATTTGGTAGTTTCCTCAGGTCATGAATCATTAGCTAAAGTGAATAACGCATTTTCATCTGCCGTTATAAACAATCACGAATCGCCCACAGCTGAATTTACCCATAACCCAGATGCCGTGTTCCCCAAGAAAGAAATGGAACAAACCATTACTAATGAAACCGGTGCTGATCGGACTTGGTTTTTAGATGCTATTGAACTGGGTAGAGCATTATTGGGGGATGCCATTAGCGCCAATATGTTGTTGATGGGATATGCATAAGGTTGCCACCATTTGATAGTCTAAAAGACAGCCTGACAAATATCTTACATAAAACATATTTCACAATATGAATATTTAGCTGTACCCTTTGTGAAAACGGTGAAGGGATCTGTCATGGCGCAAGAAATAACAAAACACATTAAAGATATGGTAGCCGAAGCTAGGAGCCAAATTAATGAGGTTGAGCCAAATGAGGCAATCAGTCTCATTGGCGATGAAGGCACAGTTATAGTAGATATAAGGGATGTGAGAGAGCGCCAGAGAGAAGGGTATATAGAAGGCTCACTCCATGTGCCGCGTGGAATGCTCGAATTTTGGATTGATCCTGATAGCCCGTACCACAAGCCAATTTTCACAGAAGATAAACATTTCATTTTCCATTGCGCATCAGGTTGGCGCTCTGCATTGGCCACTAAGACGGCTGGTGAAATGGGTTTAAAACCGGTGTCTCACATTAAAGGCGGCTTTTCCGAATGGATAAAAGCCGGCGGCCCTGTAACAAAATAAAATGGGTGCATTTGGCGGTTGCAAGTGGGCAACCTAAAGCCACGCTAATAATGTGGTGGTAGCATGTGGGCAACCTAAAGCCACACTAAAAGAGTGGGCATCTGAAGCTCCAACAGCGCGGATGCTTTGTAGGCATCTGAAGCGCCAAAAAAAAGAGAGATAGAAATGGCAGTAGAAACACCAATTTGCGATTTTGGCTGGCAAGCTCCAAATTTTACCCTTAAAGGAACTGATGGGAAAAACTATTCACTCAACGATGTAAAAGGTGAAACAGCAACATTGGTCATGTTCATCTGCAATCATTGTCCTTATGTAAAATCAATCATTGACCGCATCGTAAGGGATGTAAAAGAACTGCAAAGCATGGGCGTAGGTGTGGTTGCAATTTGCGCGAATGACGCAGATGAGTATGAAGAAGATAGTTTTGACAATATGATCCTCTTTGCCAAAGAGCATGGTTTCACATTTCCTTATCTTCATGATGAAACCCAACAAATTGCTAAAACCTATGATGCTGTTTGCACACCAGACTTTTTTGGCTTTGATAAAAACCTGGGCCTTCAATATAGAGGGCGTTTAGACGCCAGCAGGAAAGAAGCCGCTCCTGCTGATGTGAGAAGAGACTTGTTTGAGGCAATGAAGCAAGTGGTCGAAACTGGGAGTGGGCCAGAAGATCAAATTCCATCTATGGGCTGTTCTATTAAATGGAAAATAAATGCCTAAAAACCTCTCTTTAAGATTGGAATAAAACTGAATAATTCTAATAAAAGTATTTGAGTGAGCTGCAATTCACTCATTTCTCATGAATGCTCCTAAATGAACTGCAAATCATCTGAAAACACAGCCTGGATCTAAAATGTCGTGCAAAAACAGCATGATAACATCAGTCATAAGATTGTTATAGTTTGATGTTAAACGTTCTCGTGAGTTCAGAAAATTTCTGAGAAAAGGTAGGCATTTGTTTAAGAATTACTCAATTTCTCAGTTTCTCGACATTATTTTAAAGTAAAGCTTGCACTGTTTATATTGAGCCCTTAAAACACTCAATATACTCTTCTTGCAAGTAGAGTATTGTTCAGACACACGGTTAAGACTTATTTTGTTTTTTAGACAGACTGGCCCTACCCGACTATCTGAGATGATAACAAACTGTCAATTAAAGTTCTTAAGAATTTAAATTGATAAGAGGTGTTGTCTAATTTTAATATCTATCGGGAAAGGATCCCACTATGTCTACTAAAGGCACAATTAAATTTTTTAACCACTCTAAAGGCTTCGGCTTTATCACTCCAGAAGATGGCAGCAAAGACATCTTCGTACACATCACAGCTCTAGAGCGTTCAGGTATCTCACAAGTTGACGAAGGCGATAAAGTGTCTTTCGAAATCGAAGATGATCCACGCGGTCGTGGCAAGCAAGCAACAAACATCCAAATGGGTTAATTTGCTTGAGCTCAATTGATTATATCATTTAAGAGCTCGCAATTTGGAAGTTTTAAATGTCCTCCTAATATTTTAGGAGGGCATTTTTGTTTTGAAGAATACAAAAATGCAGGGCTGGTCTTATTTCACAGAAATACAAGTGCATGTGGCATGCTCAAAAACAGTACGTGATGCAGTGCCAAATATTTCAGCCTCAGTCGCATTAAGCCCTCTGCAGCCCATAATGAGAGTGCTCGGGCTTAACCTTTTACAAGCGGCTAAAATTCCCTTCGCTGGGTCTCCATATTCAAAATCCAAAATTTCATAGTCTACATGACGCTGCTTGGCTTTCTGAGCAGCTTTAAGCAAAATGCTTTTGCCATTTTTATGAATGAGGTCTTCTTCATCTAGAGGTGAATAAGCTTCTTCATTCTGAATAACAAACAATAGAAATAGTTTATTTTCATATTTCTCCGCTAAGTCACATGCAACATGTAAAGCTTTGAGAGAATGTTTGGATCCGTCAAAGGGAACTAATATGCCTGTCATTGGTTCTGCTCTTGTTCAATTAGATCTAAGAATAAATCACTCACTCTACTTTAACCTGTGAAAAACACCGTAAATAAAGGCTTAACAACAACGATAAACTAATTATAAAGTTTTAACCAATTTTCGGTAAACTAACTCTAGTATTTGTATGGAGTTAGTTATGTTTGAGTTAGTGCGTTACACCTTTCTGGTGCTACTAGGGTTAACCTCTATTGTAGCCTTGTTCATTTCTATCCCCCTTTTAAGCTCAGTTCTTATTCAGTCTGGCAATTTTGAACCAGAATATAATTATCCAACATCACTCTGGTTATGGGGCATTATGGCATCTAGCATTTGCCTATGGCTCTCGAGTTCATTCCTCTTAAAAGTGCCGAGTACAGTTCTAAGCTGGATGTCTATCAACAAAGACAATATCGCAGCTTACAGTGTCATAAGCATAATTTTTATTATGTTTGTTGTGGTCTAAAAATCTTTGCAATAGATCAATTCATAAAAAAAGGAGCGGCCGAAGCCACTCCTCTATAAATTTCACGATCTCAAGATAGGATCATTTAAAAAGCATCTAGATGCTAGATTGAGTAGTACATATCAAACTCAACTGGGTGAGGCATAAGCTCAAAGCGCTCAACTTCTTCCATTTTAAGTTCGATAAATCCATCAATTTGATCGTCAGTGAACACACCGCCTTTTTTCAAGAAGTCACGATCACCATCAAGAGATTCAAGAGCTTCACGAAGTGAGCCACAAACAGTTGGAATATTCTTTAGCTCTTCAGCAGGAAGATCATAAAGGTTTTTATCCATTGGATCACCAGGATTGATCTTGTTCTCAATACCATCAAGGCCAGCCATAAGCATTGCAGCGAATGCAAGATATGGGTTAGCAGCTGGATCTGGGAAGCGAATTTCAATACGCTTGCCGTTCGGGCTTGCAACGTGAGGAATACGGCAAGAAGCAGAACGGTTACGTGATGAATAAGCTAGAAGCACAGGAGCTTCATAACCAGGAACAAGACGCTTGTATGAGTTTGTCACTGGGTTTGAGAAAGCATTAATAACTTTAGCATGCTTCAAGATACCACCAATATAGTGTAGGCAAGTCTCAGATAGATCAGCATATTGGTTACCAGCAAATACAGGTGAGCCGTCTTTCCAAATTGATTGGTGAACGTGCATACCAGTACCATTATCACCAAAAACAGGCTTTGGCATAAATGTAGCTGATTTACCGTAAGCGTGAGCTACGTTTTGTACAGCGTATTTATAAATCTGAACATGGTCAGCAACACGTAGAAGTGTGTTAAATTTCATGCCCAATTCGTGCTGAGCAGAAGCAACTTCGTGGTGATGTTTTTCAACGCCAACGCCCATGTCTTTCATAACGCTAAGCATTTCAGAGCGAATGTCTTGGCATGAGTCAACTGGAGGAACTGGGAAGTAACCACCCTTAGTGCGTGGACGGTGACCAAGGTTGCCCATTTCATATTCTGTGTCACTGTTGCTTGGTAGCTCTGAGCTATCAAGTTTAAAGCCACAGTTGTAAGGATCTGAAGAGAAGCGAACATCGTCAAAAATGAAGAATTCAGGTTCTGGGCCAAAATTAGCTGTGTCACCAATGCCTGTTGATTTCAGGTAGTTTTCAGCTTTACGAGCAATACCGCGTGGGTCACGCTCGTAATATTCACCTGTATCAGGCTCAGTAACATCGCAAAAAACAGCAAGAGTTGATTGAGCAAAAAATGGATCAATGTGAACTGTGTCAACATCTGGCATAAGTGTCATATCTGATTGAGAAATATCTTTCCAACCAGCAATTGACGATCCGTCAAAAGCTACGCCTTCTGAAAACATATCTTCATCAACTTCACTAACATCCATAGTGACGTGCTGTACTTTACCACGAGGGTCTGTAAAGCGAAGGTCTACAAACTTAATATCTTCGTCTTTGATTTTTGCCAAGACTGTACTTGCATCAGCCATAAAGGGTCCCCTTTTCATTCTATCTAATGGGATTAATCGAAAAAATTATAACCCTTCCACCAATCAACAGGATTGATAGTAGGAATATAAAACTAAAATTAAACTGCTTCTTGTCCTGTCTCTCCTGTACGAATACGGATTACATCAACAATGTCAGATACAAAAATTTTACCGTCACCAATACGCCCAGTTTTTGCGGCCGATTGAAGAGCTTCCACAGCTTTGTCCAACATTTCGTCTGTTGTTACAACTTCTAATTTAACCTTCGGCAAGAAGTCGACAACATATTCAGCACCTCTGTAAAGCTCAGTATGACCTTTTTGACGTCCAAAGCCTTTGGCTTCTACCACTGTAATACCTTGTAGGCCTACTTCTTGTAATGCCTCTTTAACTTCATCAAGTTTAAAGGGCTTAATAATTGCTTCTATTTTTTTCATTCCCAACCGTTCCTTTATTTGCTTAGCTGTTACCTGAGGGCGAAAATATGAATGCACTCTCTAATCGGACTAATCTGAATGAAACGGTTGTTTGCATCGCTTGTGCCAACTAACTCACTATATAAAAAAAGAAATTAAATCAATGCTTTAGTTGGAGACAAGAGACGCGGCTTTGTATAGCGGGAACGCCAAAGATTAAAATATAGGCAGAATGCCTAAATAATAAGCAGGTGTTTTGTGCAAAAAATAGGCGGGGTTTATTGCTTAATTCTTATAATATCAGATGGCCTAAGAAAGATAAGTGAAGAAAGCGGGCATTATGGAATTATACAATCTATCAGAAATGCAATCGGCTGATAAACTGGCCATTAAATCTGGAATAAGTGGCATTTTTTTAATGGAACAAGCAGGTTCCAGGGTTGCTAGCCATGTTGAACGTCTTTGCAATGGGCCATGTCGGGTCTGTATTTTAGCTGGGCCAGGCAATAATGGAGGTGATGCATTTGTAATCGCTCGCTTATTAAGGCAAAGAGCCTATAAAATAGACATGCATCTACTTTGCACAAAACGTGGGCAAATTGAGGACGATAAAACTGATGCTCAGTTTATGAAAAAAAAGTGGGAGAAAAATGGGGGAATAACGCATCAACTTATAACTAAAACAGATTTTAAATCGAAAATATCAAGTTATGACCTGATTATAGATGGCTTGTTTGGTGCTGGTTTAAGCCGAGACATACAAGAACCGCTTGCAGCCATCATTGAAGAAATCAACCATTCAAAAACACCGGTTTTGGCAATAGATGTCCCTTCTGGTCTTAATGGTGACAGCGGCCAAATTATGGGAACGGCCATTAAAGCCACCTACACCAGCAGTTTCTATCGCCCTAAACAAGGCCATTACCTTTATCCTGGCCGAGAAATTTGCGGTGAATTATATATAGATAACATCGGTATTCCCGAGCGTGTAAATGAAGAGCTTTCAGTCAATCAGCACATTAACACCCCTGAGCAATGGAGTTCAATCGGGCGGAGCAAGCAACAAAACTCTCATAAATATAACCACGGAAGTGTAATGGTTGTCTCTGGTGCTAAAACTATGCGCGGCGCAGCTGTTTTATCTTCTAATGCAGCAATGAGAGCTGGCGCCGGTTTGGTAACAATAGCTGAAGCAAAAGATGACTTGGAAGTACACCCCCGCTCGTTCGCAGCTATCATGCAAATAGAAGTACCAAAAACCGATAGCCAAGAAGAATGGGCTAAAGTTCAAAAGCAAAAAAAAGTGTCAGCAACATTGATTGGACCTGGCTGCCTTCCAAATGAGGAAACGAAAAACAGAGTGCTTTCACTTATAGAATGTAGTGAAAGAATTATCTTAGATGCTGGAGCCATCACAGCATTTGCTGGTGTTAAGAAAAAACTGGCCAATGCCTTAAATAAGAGATCAGAGAAAGAACCAATTTCTGTTCTCACCCCACATGAAGGAGAATTCAAAAAGCTATTCCCTGAGGTGGATATGGCTAATAAAGTAGACGCCGCTAGAGAAGCTGCCAAACAACTCAATGCCATCATTGTATTAAAAGGGCCTGATACCGTTATCGCTGCGCCTCAAGGAAAGGTTCTAGTGAATATTAATGCACCCTCTTCATTAGCCACCGCTGGCTCGGGCGATGTATTGGCGGGCATTATTGTATCCCTAGCTTCTAATCAAGAGCTTCCATTGTATGAAGCTGCAGCTGCAGCTGTTTATATTCATAGTGAGTGTGCAAATAGGATTGGCACCGAACTAATCGCTGATGACCTCATCGATCATATCGCAGCTGTGAAAGCCAACTACTTTGCAAAATAAGAATGTGTGCTAGTGATGTCTAAGTAAATGAAACAACCCTAAAGCAGGCGGGTATATGCACGTGCAACAGAAGCAGCAGTGGGTTGGCCAGCCGCGCTTGGCGGTAACGACCCAGATACACGCTCTATATTTTCCTCTAAATTTTGAACCCGCACACTTTCAGTTGAGTTCAATAGTAATTTAGCGCCAGCATGTTCATTGGCTTGTTCAACAAGAGAATCATATTCTTGCTTTTCAGAAACACTAAGCTGGCTCACAAGACGTGGAACATCAATGTTAGCAATTTGCTTTTGAATATTCTGCACCTGACGAATAGCCACAACATTGGTTGAATCTTCTGCTAACCGTTCTTCAAAACCAGTAAGAAGCGTATTTAAGGTCTCTAACCGTCTTTCTTGCGGGGGTGTTAGCCGAGGGGCTAGAAGCTCGTCAATTTGGTCTCGAATACCGTCTAGAAAATCATCATTTTCTACATTGGCTGATGGTTTACCAATAATTGTATCAGCTTCAAGGAAAAGCTCTGCACGATCTTCAATTTCATCTGACCTTAAAGTACCGTTGGAGGCCTTTTCGTTCAACTTAGAAATTTCTGTTTGAATTTCAGTAAGGCGGTTATTTTCAGCCGGTGTTAGAAGTGGTTTATAACCACGAATTCGATTAATTTCTTGCTTACTTGCATTCACGACTGTTTGAGCCGCAATTTGAGCATCGGTCGCACCACCGCTTGTGCCAGCAGCAAAAATACTGTCAGCAGTGCCGCCACCAAAAATCGAAGTTGCACTAACAACCATAAGATTGATCTCCGCAATTGACCTTATAAGAACTCAACTCAATCGAAATGTACTCACAGATAATACACCCGATTCCGTTAATTTTCGGTAACGAATGGGTGGCGTCAATAGCAGGATATGATTATATGTAGCTGTTTTATTTAAGGTTTTTCTTTGCGGCGATGATGCGTTTATATGAAGCTTCAATAGAGGAGCGTTTTATTTCCCCACGTTTAACCGCCTTGATGATTAGGTTTTGAATAGAAGAAATTGCTTTTGGCGTCGCATATTTATCATCTACAATGAGAAGAATATCATTCCCAGCTTTAACGGCTTTAAGAAGAGCATCATCAAATTTGAAATATTTCTTAATCGCGCCCATGCCAAGGTCATCCGTAATAACCAAACCTTGATAGCCAATATCTTTGCGCAAAACCTCTTTAATAGCTTTGCTTGATAATGAAGCAGGGAGTTTATTTTTATCACTAAAATAAGGGTGATAAAGATGACCTACCATCACCATATCGACCATTTTAGCTTTGACCATGTTTCGATAAGGGGCAAGTTCAACTTGTTTCCAACTCTTGCTTAAATCAACAAATTGTTCATGGCTATCCGTCCAGGAACTGCCGTGCCCAGGGAAATGTTTTAACGATGTCAAAATATTATTCTGGCGATGAGCAAGAACAAAAGCATTTGAGTAAGTCTCAACAATATCTGGTTTAGGGCCATAGCTTCTCTCTCGCGCTCCAATGATCGGGTTTTCAGGCACCAGGTTTAAATCAACCACAGGGCCAAAATTCACATTAAACCCAGCATTGGATAACTCTTCAGCTAATGTTTGATAAGTTTGTAGAGCAGAAATTTGGTCATTTGCCAGTGCAATAGAAGAAGCCGTTGGAATGGTAGTAAAACCATGCTTTTCTTTCAAACGTTGCACCTGGCCTCCTTCCTGGTCAATTGCCAGAAGGGGAGGGAGGCTAGAAGGCGTGGCTTTCTTCATATGGGTAACAAGCTTTGTGATCTGAGCTTTGGATTCCATATTACGACCCATAAAAATCAAACCACCAATTTGGCCGCTCTTTAATAGAGCGTGAACGTGCTTAGAGCCCTTGTCTGTTGGCTTTACCCCTTGAAAGCCAAGCATCAACATTTGCCCTACCATCTCTTTTAAAGAAGGCAAGCTCTTTGCTTTTTGTGCGTGTCCTTTGCTTGAAATGCCAAGAGCTATAAATTGCTCAGTTTTTTTCGAAAGAGGAGAAGCCCATCCATTTTGAGGGGTTGATACCAATAGAAACGCAAAAATGAATAAGAATTTAGTGAGAAACAAAGAGGAAGTCCCCCTAAAGTTGGGCGCTAAAAGTAAAACACTATTCGTTTTGCAAAAATAGGAGCTTAATAGTGAAGGCTTCAACTTAAATGCCAATATATTGACGTTAAAAATTTTCATTAAAGCATCCTATTTCTGTTGAATTGCCAAATTTCTGACCTGAAAAGCCATTACATAACATATAAAATATGACTATTATCATGATAGCTTATGTTAGCACTATGCCTACATACCCCTTTCAGCGTATAGTTTGCATATTTAAAGCGATCAAGTGTCAAACCTTGTTGAACCGAGATTGCCCCCAAATTTAGGTCAAAAATGAGGCTAGTTTTATTTGACTTAAAAACGAAACTTAAACGCAAAATGCTTGGGATCAAGCAAGTAAGGGTTGGTAAATTTTCCAGCCCTTTAAGTTAATTATCGATGCAATGGAGCCCGTTAGTGAGTTCAATTTTAAACCTGTTTAGCGTTTATAATAGTGCATTTAAACTCTTTAGCCATGCGTTTAAGGGGCTAATTATGCGTGTCTTGTCACTATTGAAAATAACTGGCTTAACAGCTTTATTTTTACCCTTGGCTTTTGCTGCCCCTCTGTTGCTTACCTCACAAACTGTACATGCAGCTGAAAGCGCTAATCTATTAGCAAGAAAGGGCAACGCAGCTCTTAAAAGAAAAGAAAATCAAAAAGCTATTGATTATTTCTCCGAAGCACTCTTTGCAGGCTCCCTAGAAATTTACACAAAAGCCTCAATCTTAAATGACAGAGCCTTAGCCTACACGCGCCTAAAGAAATATAACCTGGCCTTGAAAGATTTCAATCGAGCCATTGAAGCATTTCCTGAATATGCAAAGGCATATAACAACAGAGGTCTTCTGCTTCATCAATTGGGCCACAACGAGGAAGCTATTAAAGATTTTAACAGGGCAATAGCACTTCATCCTTCTATGGGGGTGTCTTACCATAATAGGGCCAATGCGTTTCTATCTGCTGGTGCAGAAAAACCAGCCTTTAATGATTACGGCAAAGCCATCACATTACTTTCAGATAAAAGCCCCGCTCATTTGGCAAGAGGCCAAATTCATTGGAAATATATGCGCCATTACGCGGCTTTGCGCGAATTAAATTTATCATTAGAGAAAAATAAAAACCAAGCACTGGCCTATTATAACAGAGGCCTTGTTTATAAGTCTTTGGGTAACCGCGTAAAAGCAATACAGGACATCGCAAAATCAACGTCGTTAAGTCCCGAAAATTTGGAATATAAAAAACAACTTGCAATAATTTATATGCAAAACAGGCAGTTGCCTAACGCTGTTAAAATATTTACTCAAATTCTCAAAGAACAACCATTGAATGTTGAATTAATTACTTTAAGAGGCCGTATCAATGGTGAACTGGGGCGTTATAAATCAGCCCTTGAGGACTTGGATCAAGCAGTATCATTGTCTCAAACAGCCACTGCATATGCCGAAAGAGCATTAATTCAAGCAAAAATCAAACAACCAGAATTAGCCATTTCAGATATAACCGAAGCCATTCAAAAAGCTCCTAAAACTGGCCGCACATGGGCGGTCCTTGGCGATGCGGCGC
The DNA here is from genome assembly GCA_965230545.1 of Hyphomicrobiales bacterium. Classification (GTDB taxonomy): domain Bacteria; phylum Pseudomonadota; class Alphaproteobacteria; order Rhizobiales; family HXMU1428-3; genus HXMU1428-3. The sequence goes on from CBDDLE010000004.1 coordinate 21,765, forward strand.
AATTAAGCGATATATTAATTGATGCTGAAAGATATTACCTTGAAGCTTTAAAACGAGATAAAATGCAACCTAAAGCGCTTGCCGGTTTAAAGCAGTTAGGCTTTGGATTGGAAGATGAAGAGGTAGAAAGTGTTGCATCAATTGGAACGGATGTGAGCGGCTGGTCTATAAAAGAGCCAGAAAAAGGACAGTTCGTAGCAACAAACCCTCTCTATAAAAAGTATAAAATTAAACTGGATTTATACGGCAAGAAAAAACCTAAAATTTTAGAATGGACTGTGCTTAAAGGAAATTACAAAGGCTATGGTTTGCTCCGTTATGACGCTGGAAATGATGATCCAAAATCGCCCATTGAACATGTCGCAATCTTAAATTTACGCAAGCAAAAAGTTGAAACCATAGAGCCTTATCGTTGGGGAACAAAAATTGCGAAATGGACATGGAATCAAAACGACGTTGTCATTAAAGACCCAGACGGCATTGAAAATAAAGTTGTCTTAAGAGTTCCAGTAAGACGCGCGCCGCCTCGTGTTGCGCGGCAAGATGACGATGGTTGGAACAATGGCTTTTGGAACGTTGGACCGAAGAAGAAAGTTTCCAAGAAAAGAAAAAGACGCGTTAAAGTTCGTAAGAAGAAGAAAAAATCCATATTTGGCGGTATTTTCGGATTTTAAGAAGTTATACGTGCTGAACCATAGCCGCTCATTTCGTAATACTATTCCTAATGACAAGAATAACTGTTGCATGAGCTCAACATTTTCTAAAATAAACATTCGTTTTATGAACACATTCTCATAAAAATCCTCCCCCAGACTTGCCAAAACTTCATCAAAACTGGCATTTTAATAAATAGAATCGAATATCGAGATCAGATGAATATTCACAACGAACGCCATCACAATAATGTGTAGGTTGTGTCGGTGGTAAGAATATTCATAGTTTGATATCTATTTTAAAAGAGTTTTTGTCTCAAAACAGGCAAGTACGTAGTTGGTTTTGAGCTAGTATTGGGTGGTTAGCCGTGAACAGGGTCGTGAAAAAAGTAATAAAAATTGCTTGTTTCAGTTTGTTGACGAGTGTGATCTTTCTTCATCTTGGGCTGACAAACAGCAGCGCAAATGAAGTTATAACACTAAAAAGCCAAAGTTTAAAAAAATACCCATACGGCTCCATAGTTGTAGATACATCTGAGCGCCGCCTTTATTACATGCTGAAAAATGGCAAAGCGATTAGATACAGAGTGGCGGTTGGCAAGCCTAAAATGCAATGGTTTGGCAACACATTTGTAACTTTAAAGCGCAAAAACCCGGGCTGGAGACCAACACCAAGAATGCGCAGGCAGGGATATCCAAAATATGTCCCACCTGGGCCTCGCAATCCATTAGGTGTTAGGGCTATTTATTTAGGCTGGAGTGAATACCGAATACACGGCACAACTTCCCCACGTTCAATAGGAAGAGCTGCCTCAAGTGGGTGCATCAGAATGTTAAATAAAGATGTAATTGATTTATATAAAAGAGTGCATATCGGAGCACCAGTGCACGTAATCCGATGAAGAATCGGAATAATATTTGAACTTGCATAATAGTTGAAAACTATTCGATCAAAAAATTAAGAATCAAAAAGAGCAAATTAATATATTCTTTTTGATGTTCAGTTATAAGAGTGACTTAAATTCTGGATTAGACGACAATCATGAGGAAAATGGAAATGAAACGTTCAAAGTCTATGGCAACGCTCGTTGCAACAATGGCAGTTGCTGTATCTATGAGCTTCGCAACAACCAAAGCAAATGCACAAGATCTATTCTCAGCACTATTCGGTGACGGACCATCAGGTGTTGCAAGCGGCAAGCAGTATGTTTCATTTTCAAAAAAATTCAGGAGAAATACAGTTGTAGTAAGCTTTGGTGATCGTCGCCTTTACTACATTAACAAACGCGGCCAAGCGATTTCATATCCAATTGCAATCCCAAAAGGTGATGCTCGTTGGTCAGGGAATTCACGTGTTAGTCAAAAGCGAATTAATCCGTCTTGGACACCAACAGCATCTATGCGCCGCGAAAACCCTAAATTACCTGCCTTTGTACCAGGTGGCCACCCACGTAATCCTCTAGGCACCCGTGCTCTATATATTGGTTCATCTCTATACCGCATTCACGGAACAGACGCTCCATGGACAATTGGTAAAGCTGCTTCAAAAGGGTGTATCCGTATGTACAACGAACATGTACAAGACCTTTACCCACGCGTACCAGTCGGCGCAAGAGTGATCGTAACATGGAAAAAGTTCAAATCAGCTTAGAAGCGATGATTTATCATCCTTTATAAAATTAAAACTATAAAAAAAGCCCCTCTGATTTAATAAAATCAGAGGGGCTTTTTTCGTAAAGGAGTATAGGTGATTGAATAGCTATTTAAGCTTTTAAGGCTTCAAACACTTATTAATATCAGTGCTTAGATTTTTCATCATAGTATAATAAGCATCTGGCCCGGCTTTAATCTTCGCTCCAATTGGGTCAATCACTGCCGTTTTAACCTTATGCCCTTCAGAAAGGGCTTTAACCAATTTAGGGTTGTATTGTACTTCAGAAAAGATGCACGCCACTTTTTCTTTCTTAAGAGTTTTAATCAACTCTTTCAGGTGTTTTGCACTAGGCGGTGTCGCAGGGTTAAGAGTGATGGCCCCAGCAAAATGCAAATCATAAGGTGCAGTTAAATACTGATAAGCATCATGAAAAACCATATATGAACGATCATCAAGTGGTTTCATAAGTGCTGTAATTTCAGCTGATAATTTATCAAGTTTGACTGAAAGTGCAGCCGCATTTTCTTGATATGTTTTACTGTTCTTAGGGTCAAGCTTTGAAAGTTTTTTAGCTAATGCAAGAGCGACTGTTTTTGCATTGCCAGTATGCAACCACATGTGCGGATCTTTTTCAAAGTTAGCATCTTCTTTATGGTCATCGTGATCATCATGGTGATCGTGCTTAGCGTGTTTCTTCTTATGGTCGTGGTGATCATCATGATCATGCTTAGCATGCTTCTTCTTATGGTCGTGGTGGTCATCATGATCATGCTTAGCATGTTTCTTTTTATGGTCGTGGTGATCATCATGATCATGCTTTGAGTGTTTCTTCTTATGGTCGTCATGATCATCATGATCATGCTTAGCGTGTTTCTTCTTATGATCATCATGCTCACCATGGGCGTCATCATGATGGTGATGATGCTTAGAACGCATTTTATAAAAAGTAAGGCCTTCTAATTCCACTACATTCAGAACAGAATCTGAACTACTTAAACTTTTCAGCACTTTATTCAAGGGTGTTTCAAGCTTTGGACCAATACGAACAATCAAATCTGCGCGTTTAATCGCTAAAGCATCTGAAGGTTTAAGTTGAAAATGGTGAGGGCTAGAGGCGCCTTTTAAAAGAAGTGTTGGCTCAGCAACACCTTTCATCACACTACTTACTAAACTATGTAGTGGCTTAATAGTCACCACAACTTTCGGCGGAGAGTTTTTTTCATCTGCTTTAAGAGCAGGCACCAATGATACCAGTGTTATAAGAAACACTGATAAAAAAGGAAGAAATTTATTGATTTTTGGATAAACCATAAGGTAGTCCTTTGTAAACTTAATGTTATAATATTACAATTGGTAAATCGTTACATTATTACTAGAACCCATGCAATGTATTTCTAAGTTTGAACAAATTTTGTGTTAGGCTATTTGCGAAATCAAAAAATGCACTTATTTGTTGGATAAACAGAGATGTTGAAACAAATTCTTTGAAACATTCAATTTGAGGGGATGTCAGATCTTTTCTATATTTTTAAATAGAATGAATGAAGGCCAAAGCCACAAAGCGACAAACTTTTTGGTGTTAGCAATCGTTTGCTTATTAACGCTTGTGACATCACCTAAGGTCAACGCTCACCCTCATGTATTTATTGAAAGTGAAACAAAACTACTCGTGAATAAGTCATTTGAGGTCACCGGATTTCGCCATCGTTGGAAATTTGATGATGGCTATGCCGCTTTTGCTCTAGTAGGGATGGATGTAAATAAAGATGGCAAATATTCAGAATATGAGCTTGAGCCTTTAGCTAAAGAAAATATTGAAAGTCTGCATCAATTCGATTTCTTCACATATGGAAAACAAAAGAAAAGAGACCTTGAATTTAATCAGCCAATAGACACGGTCCTCACATATATTAATCAAGAGTTAGTGCTGGAATTCACACTCCCTTTAAAAAAACCACAAAAGATCCTGGCAAACCCATTAAAATTTGGAATTTATGATCCTGAATTTTTCATCGCTTTCATGGAGCCAAAAAACAAATCATCTGTTTTCTTTGCTAAAGGAACCTCTCCCCAATGCATGGTGGAGAAGAAAAAAGCTGGCGCAGATCAAACAGCTTTGATTGAGCAAAGACTAGGGCAACCAATGGACCTCACTGATGAAGAAAATAGAGGGACAGGAGCACTCTTTGCACCAACTTTTACAGTTAGCTGTCTAGCTAATTAAGAATTCAATTTATGACGCTAAAATTTATCATGCGACGACGAAGGTTTTTTGCAATGTTACAACGCGCAGTTTTTTTTCATAAGACATGTTTGATATTAAATGTAGTTTTGTTTTTTACTGTTGTTGCGACAACAGCCGTTTCTGCGTCAGAAGCGGTATTGAGTGAAGAAATACAAATTGTTCAAGAAAGTAGCCTCACAGAAAATAAAAAACAAGGGCGCTCACTCATGGATTTTGGTGACCGCAGTTCGAGTGACCAAGTCAGAGAAAAAGCCACAACTTTAAAACAAACTTCTGAACGCTCAAACAATCAAAGTGAAAGAAGTTTATGGCAGTCCGTAACAATTTGGATCAATCAAAAACAAATCGTTTTAACAAAAACGCTCACCAACTATTTAAAGCAGTTTAAAGAAACAAATGATTATAGTTTTGCAATCATTTTAATTGGCCTAAGTTTTCTTTATGGATTGGTACATGCAGCCGGCCCAGGTCACGGTAAGGTCGTTGTATCCTCTTATGTCATGGCAAATGATCAAACAATGAAAAGAGGGATCTTTCTTTCCTTTCTCTCATCTCTAGTTCAAGGAACAGTCGCTGTATCAGTCGTCGCGATTCCCGCCTTTTTATTCAGCGCAAGCGGTACAACAATCAAAAAATTAGGGCTTCAATTCACTCAAGTTTCCTACATTCTTATTATCTTACTTGGCGTCTATCTGCTCTATTCGCTTATTTATAGAAAATGGAAATCAAGCCGCACACATAGCGCTAATCATCACCATAGCCATGCCCACTCGCACGACCACAAACATGATCACGATGACCATGATCATCATCACCATGACCATGACCATCATGAAGAATGTGGCTGTGGTCATAGCCACATCCCGAGTGCTCATGAAGTACAAGGCAAATGGGATGTAGCTAAAGTAATATCACTTGTGCTCTCTGTAGGCCTTCGTCCTTGCACGGGCGCACTTTATGTTTTAGCTCTGGCATTAATTAAAGGAGTGTTTTGGGTCGGTGTGTTATCCGTCTATGCTATGGCGCTGGGAACAGCGATCACCATTTCCTTAGTGACAATGGCTGTTGTTGGCGGCAGGCAAGTCGCCTTTATAACTTCATCAGGCAATAGCCGTTTTGGCAGCTATCTATATGATGTTTGCACAATGGGCGGAGCAATTGTCATCATTCTTTTCGGATGCCTACTCCTTTCATCATCCTTCACCCCAATCTCACCATTTTGAGGAACGCCTCAGAAGTTAATCATTAAATTTAACCAATTAAATTAACTAGTTAGATAAAACTTGTTTGAGCATCCCTGTATTTGCTGAGAAAGTCGAGCCAAGGGTAACCAGGGATGTAAAAAATGTTGTCACGTTGGATTGGCTATGCAGTCATGGCGCTGATGGGTGCTTTTTTGGCTCAAGCGGTAGTAAAAGAAACCACTAAAAAAATAGAAGAAAATTTTGAACTCATCATGTTCAAAACCAGCATCTGTAATCATTGCGCTGTCTTTGATCACGATGTAGCAACTCTCTACAATAATAACACTCTTTCTCAAAAAGCACCTTTGGTGAATGTGAACTTAGATGATGCTGGTACAGGCAAATACCACCTTTCAAGACCATTAGAAGTAGTCCCAACCTTCGTTGTGATGAAAAATGGCAAAGAAGTAGGGCGCTTATCAGGGGTAATAGACAAGTTTATGTTCTTGGCTTTTGTCAGGGATCAAATCTATCCAACAACAAAAATTGCCAAGCGTTAATAAGGCCTGCTAAGGTGTGTGTAAATGGGGAAGAACGAATTTGAGTTCTTAATAGCTTAAAAAGAGTAATGCATTGCTGAAATTTTGTGAACGGGTCAGCAAAAATATAGATGACCTAACGGTCAAAATTGGAAAAATATCTATCTGGATCATACTCATAATGGTCCTGTTAATTTTCACTTGTCTAATAATAAAAAAAGTCTTCCTTCTTAGTCATTTCACAAATCTAAATCTAAATTTCTATTCTTTAGGCTTGCTCATGCTCGCTGGTTGCGCTTATGCGATCTTGGCTGATGATCACCTTAAAAATAATGTGTTTTTCAATAAGCTATCTCAAAGTAAGCAAGCGACCTTAAATGTTTTCTTCGCTTTGTTTTTAATCATCCCAACTGCGTTCATAATCTTCGGCCTTTCATGGAGCTTTGTTTTAAATGAATGGCGAGCTCAAGACATGACACTTTCTTTGCAAGCAATCACAGCACCATCCTTCTTAAAAAATGTCAGCCTAACAATTTATATAATTCTTGTTTTTGCATTTACACAGCTAACAGCTCTGGCCGCACTATCCCTTTCCTGCAAATCAATATTAATGCTTTGCGAAAACACTCCCCTAGCTTCACGCACAAAAAGTGAAGAAGAAGGGAGATAAGAAAGATGGAAAGTTTCAAGTCTGAATTAGGCGTTTTAATCTCGCAGCTATCTTCAATTCCTCCGCAAGAAGGAGGGGCTGCGCTCTTATTAATTATCCTTACCTGTCTTATGATTTATGCAGGCGCTCCAATCGCATTTAGTTTGTTTGGAACAGCCGCAATATTCGCTGGATTTGCTCTTGTGTCAGGGGAAATGAGCACGAGCGCTTTCTCTCCCTTCGCACAACATTTAGAAGACTTGTTTTCAAGCCCCGTATTAATAGCAATACCTTTATTATTGTTCACAGCCTTAATCATTGAGAGGGGCTATGTTGTAGAAGGTCTGTTCGAAAAATTTATCAATCATTGGAAGCAAAAATCAGAAGCAATGCTGTTTACAGTGTCTTTAGTAGATATTCTAATTTCTATTTTTGCAGCAACCGTTTGTTTGTTACTAGCGCCACTAGGCGCATTGCGTCTACCTCTGGTCTTAAAATCTAAAAATCATGAACTTTTAAATAAGGAAAAAATCAAAAGGCTATTTAAAAAAGGGCCATTGTCTCATCCTGGTTTTATGAGCTTGCCCATTATGTTTGTACTGGTCGCTGATCAACTTAACAAAATAAATCCGGAACTAAACTCTCTATCATCTGAACAAGATTTAAAATCAAAAGAGCTTCTTGTTTCTCTTTCGGTAATAGATTTAATAACGGCTGCACTAATACCTAGTTTGATATTGCTTGTTCTTTATGGGGTTTATCAATTAGCTCTTCTGTTTAAATACCCAAATGATTTTGCTTATAAAAATTCTGAAAAAGAAAACAATCTCAATCAAACAACCAAAACGGATCTATTAAAAGCTCTCTTCCCGCCAGCTCTTTATATAATCAGTCTCTTAATTGCTCTTATAGCGGTGAAATTATCTATCGTTGAAGTTGCAAGCTTGGCAGCCATTGGGGCATTGTTTTTAGTCGCTCACAAACGTGCCCCGCAAAAAAATAAAATTTATTTATATAGCTTGATTTCTTTTCTATGCCTCTGTGTTCTTAGTCAGGTTTCACAGCATGACATCGCTAATTTTAAGCTAACTCCCTGGTCAGGTGCAGCCCTTGCAGCAACACTGTTTTTTATTGGGGGGCTGACCTTTGGACTTTTCCATCTTGTAAAAGAACTTATTGCGTCTCAAGCAGATATAGAAAACAAAGGAAAACCATTTGCAGCAAAGTCATTCATGGAAGAGGTGTTAAGAGAAGCATACACCCAAAGCATAAAAGTGATTACACTTCTAATCGCTGCTTCTTTTTTCATTTTGATTTTTAAAGCGCTGGGCGGTGATGCATTAATAAAAACATTTCTTCAAACTTTCGCTGAAGTGAACGGTTTTGTACTCACAGCAGCTCTTTTGGCTATTATTCTTACTGCAGTTTTATTCAGTTCTTATGTTGCAGTCTTAGTCGCATTGCCAATTTTAGCACCCCATATTTTTGTACTTACAAACCTTCATTCGAAAAGTGAAAGTTTGATTTGGCTTGGTATTCTCATAATCATTTCCTTGCAGGCTACCATGTATTGGTTCTTGCCAAAGGTTAAACAAACCTCAAAAGAAGAAAGCCAAGTTGCTGTCGACGCCTTACATGAACAAATAGCCGAGACGAAAATCCCGTTCATTACTATCCACATAATAATAATTATCCTGATATGTCTATTCCCGTGGTTAGTGAGTTGGTTAAAAACAATCATCTAACAGTCTAAAAAAATCCAAATTCAACAGGAAAATTCCCCTCACATTAGTTTCACCAAATCTCTAGTTGCAAATCATTCCTAATTGCATTATATCTCAAAATAGATAAAATTATTCATTTAACAAACCTGCGATTAAGCAGATTTGATGCATTTGGCGGATACAACAAGGTAAAATTCATGACCGAACTCGTATTAAGAACAAGTAGATGGGCCCTGGAATGGACAGGTTTAAAGCACTTTGCTCATCCTAATCGCCTGTTGTTAATCACCCTTTTAAGCCTAATGCTGTTTTCAACTGAATTACGGCCACTCATTTTGGGGGCTATGTCAGATGCTTATTTAGCTGTAACTGTTTTTGTTGCAGCAACTTTAGCCGTTTTCTACATGTTAGAGCGCGGGTTAGGTATTGATTTAGGGCGAAAAATGGCTGGTGCCAAACTTTGGCAAGCGCCTATTGCTTCTTTCCTCGGTGCTTTACCAGGGTGTGGCGGCGCTATCATTGTTGTAACACAATATACAAAAGGAATGATTTCTTTTGGCTCAGTGGTAGCTGTGCTGATCTCAACAATGGGCGATGCTGCATTTTTATTATTGGCCCGTGAACCTCTTACAGGGGCTGCTGTTCTTGCAACGGGCTTTGTCTGTGGTTCTGTAGCTGGTTGGCTCATTGATTATATCCACGGCCCTAATTTCATGCGTCCTTCAAAAGAAGATTATGAAAATAAAATGGCGAAAGCCAAAGCTGAAACTCAGCTAGAGAAAAAACCGTTTTCACTGGATTTTCTGAACAATATTTGGCTCATGCTCTTAATTCCTTCTATCGCCATTGGTCTTGCACTTGCGTTTTTAGTAGATGTTGATGCTTTATTTGGTGCCTCACTAGCCAAGCATGAACCAACCCTTTGGATTGGTGCAACTGGTGCGCTGTTATGTTTAGTCCTTTGGGCGTTCTCAAATCCTGATCAAGGTCATGTTGGTCAAGAAGTAAAAGACATTAATGGTCAATCTTCAATGTTAAAACGTGTGATGAAAGATACAAATTTTGTCACATCTTGGGTTGTCTTTGGTTTTCTGGCTTATGAGCTTGGTGTTCATTTTACCGGAAGTGGCATTGAAACCTGGTTCCAAACATGGGCTCCATTTGTACCATTGATTGCCATTCTTGTTGGTTTCATCCCCGGCTGTGGACCACAAATTGTTGTAGTGACAATGTATCTAAATGGTCTGGTTCCAGTTGCAGCTCTATATGGTAATGCAATTGCAAATGACGGTGATGCATTGTTCCCGGCAATTGCCCTTGCACCTAAAGCTGCCATTCTTGCCACGCTTTATAGCGCGGTTCCTGCATTAATCATCGCATATGGAATTTACTTTGCCGCTTAATTTATTGGTAAAGAACTTTGAAAGCCTCCGAAATAGGTGATAAATCACTGAAATGGTGCAATAACTCGAGCAAATGGTTAGATTGTTCTTGGGTTTTACGACATCATTAGCTAGTTTTAGGCAAATCAGTAACACATCACTAACAAATGCGGTGCAAAAGCCCCCTAGCTGCTTGGTAGGGCTTGCATGGGCATAAAATGGAGGCGCTTTGTGCGGCACCGTCGATCTTTAACATCACAACAAGACCCAATGAAATACGCCCCCAAAGGGCACCCGGAGATTAAGCGCCGCAAAGTAGGGGTTCTTATTATTAATTTAGGAACACCCGATGCCACTGATTATTTCTCAATGCGTCGATATTTGAAAGAATTCTTATCAGATAACCGTGTGATTGAAGCGCCAAGATTGCTTTGGTGGTTCATTTTAAATTTCATCATTTTGACGAAACGTCCAACAGCGTCTGGCGAAGCCTACAAATCCATCTGGAATAAAGAAAAAGATGAAAGCCCTTTAAAAACCATCACACGCAGCCAAGCTCAAAAAATTGCCAGAGATTTTGCTGATTATGACGATGTGGTTATTGAATGGGGAATGAGATATGGCAACCCCTCAACCAAAGCAGGTATCGAGAGTTTGCAAGCGCAAGGTTGTGACAGAATTTTATTGTTCCCCCTCTATCCACAATATGCGGCAGCAACAACAGCAACCGCATGCGATAAAGCTTTTGATGCTTTAAAAGAAATGCGGTGGCAGCCTACAATTCGTGTCGTTCCACCTTATTTTGAAGATCGAGATTATATCGAAGCCTTGGCAGACTCTATCCAGGATCATATTGCAGAAATGGAATGGACACCAGATTTAGTCATTGCGTCTTTTCACGGCCTACCCAAAAGATATTTTGATGCTGGTGACCCCTATCACTGCCAATGCGCTAAAACTACAAGGTTACTACGCGAGCGTTTAGGCTGGCCTGAAGAAAAATTAAAACTAACTTTTCAATCAAGGTTCGGCAAAGAGGAATGGCTTCAACCTTATACCGATGAAACAGTAGAAAAGCTTGCAAAAGACGGCGTGAAGAATTTGGCCATTGTTTGCCCTGGGTTCTCAGCAGATTGTGTTGAGACCTTAGAAGAAATTGCAATGGAAGCCGGAGAAATTTTCGAGGAGAATGGCGGAGAGAATTTCACGCTAATTCCTTGTCTGAATGATAGCCAGGATAGTATTCGCGTGCTCACAGGACTTATTAAAAATGAATTACGAGGATGGGTAGGGGATTAATACTAAAGTAACCATAAAATAAGTGAATTTAAACCTATCCATTAAATAGCTATGTTTCAACAATAGCTGTTACACTCTTTTAATTTCTTAAAGTGTACCTATATCAGTGTTAGGCCTATTTTCCTTTAAGTGTCAAAACACTAAGTGCCATACATTAAACAAATGTAAGTGGAAAATACGTCCAAATAAAAGATTGGTCAATTAGGCCGTAATAATTTGCATGTTAAAAAAACATGTAAAAAATTGCGAGCTATTAACTAAAGAGGGATAGAAAATGGGTGTAGATATTTTTTTAATTGTGATGGTGCTGTTTGTCCTTGCCGTCATATATTCTGGTGTTGTTATTGTTCCCCAAGGTTACAATTACACAATTGAACGGTTCGGCAGATATACAAAAACATTAAGACCCGGTTTATCGCTCATCACACCATTTATCGATCAAATCGGTAATAAAGTGAACATGATGGAACGCGTGTTAGACGTTCCAAGCCAGGAAGTTATCACCAAAGATAACGCAATGGTAAAAGTTGATGGGGTTAACTTCTTTCAAGTTTTAGATGCCGCACAATCATCATATGAAGTTAATTATCTTGAAAATGCTATTCTAAACTTAACCATGACCAACATCAGAACGGTTATGGGGTCTATGGATCTCGACCAACTTTTATCAAACCGCGATGAAATTAACGCACGTCTCTTACAAATTGTAGATGAAGCAACAAATCCATGGGGCGTAAAAGTTACACGGATTGAGATTAAAGATATCGCACCACCGACTGACTTGGTAGATTCAATGGCACGCCAAATGAAAGCTGAACGTTTAAAACGTGCCGCTATCCTGGAATCTGAAGGCGAGCGTCAATCAGAAATTCTAAGAGCCGAAGGTGAAAAGCAAGCCGCTGTCCTGGAAGCTGAAGGCCGCAAAGAAGCTGCATTCAGAGATGCCGAAGCAAGAGAGCGTCAAGCTGAAGCTGAAGCAAAGGCGACCCAAATGGTATCAGACGCGATCGCAAGCGGTGATGTGCAAGCAGTTAACTACTTCGTTGCAACCAAATATGTCGATGCATTAAAAGACATAGCCTCATCACCAAACCAAAAAGTTCTCATGATGCCGCTAGAAGCTTCTTCAGTCATCGGCTCCGTTGCAGGTATCGCTGAACTTGCCAAAGAAGCCTTTAGTGATAGTAAAAACAAAAACAACTCTGGAAGCGTACCTAAAACGTAAAACAATGTCTCGAAACTTACGAACTCAAAATTTCAACTAGATTTTTAAGGAGTGAGAATGGGAAACATTATTCCGTATATTTTGAGCATCGGCCCATGGAGCTGGTTAATTCTCGGCTGTATTTTACTCGGGCTTGAAGTCTTGCTGCCAGGTACTTTTATGCTCTGGTTCGGTATAGCAGCTGTCATCACAGGTGGCATAGCTTTAGTGGCGCCAATAGGTATACAATCTCAGATTATACTTTTTATTGCGGCTTCTTTAATTAGCGTTCTAATTGGGAGAAAATTATATGCTTCAACCGAGCAAAACTCAGATCAACCTTTGCTACATAAAAGAGGGGCCCAACTTGTTGGTCAATCTTTTAAAGTAACTAAAGCCATTCAAAACGGTAAAGGCAAGGTGAAGGTTGGAGACAGCGAATGGATCGTAAAGGGTGAAGATACAGATGTTGATACAATTGTAAAAGTTGTAGCAATAGACGGCAACACTCTGATTGTCGAAAAATAACGAGCTTTAAAAACAAACAAAAAAGCCTCTCAATCTATTCAGGATTAGAGAGGCTTTTTTTTATTCACTTAACCAACTTCAATCGGCAGCTGGGAATTCGCTCCCCATTCAGACCAAGACCCATCATAGAGTTTATTATCTTCATGCCCAATTTGTGCTAACGCCAAAATTGGAATAGCAGCAGTAATACCAGAACCACAGCTGGTAATAATAGGCTCTTTTAAATCAACTCCAGCATCATTGAAAACAGCCTTGATTTCATCATTCGTCTTAAAGCTACCATTTTCATGCAGGAATTCAGTTCTTGGAATGTTTATTGAAGTCGGAATGTGACCACGGCGAACACCTGTTCGTGGCTCATCATCAATGCCTTTAAAGCGTCCAGGTGGCCTGGCATCAATAATCTGAGCTGAGCCGTTTGTTTGCGCATCAAGTACATCTTCTAAAGAGGCAAGCATGTTGCTATTAAGCCGGGCAGTAAAATGGCGTTCAATGCGTGGACGATGCGGGTATTCATCCACAGGGCGGTTTTCATCGGTCCATTTCCGCATGCCACCATCGAGCACATAAACTTCAGTAACCCCCATAATGCGAAACATCCACCACGCCCGCGCAGCACTAAACAAATCAAGGTGATCATAAATAACAATGGTCATGCCATCACCAACACCAAGACGGCGCATTCTAGAAGAAAACTTAATGGGGTTTGGCAGCATATGCGGCAAAGGAGAGTTTAAGTCACTAATATCGTCAATATCAAAAAACAAGCTGTTAGGAATATGCTCTTCTAAATATTGCTGGCGTGCATCAGTTTGTGTACCAGGTAGATACCAGGTTGCATCGAAGACAACCAAATTTGGGTCTCCTAAACGAGAGTTCAACCAATCCGTATCGACAAACCAGGATTTTAGTGCAGTTTCCATATGTGCATCTCCAGCGCCTCAAAACTTTTATAGAGTGAAACTCAATTCATATTTATAGACCATCGCGAAATGAAGCCGAGGTCAAGAGATGATTATGCATATAGGGCAATTTGCCCGCTTTTTTATAAAACATAAGTTAATAGAGGGAGGTAACGCCCCGGATCAAATAGTATTTTGTGATTAGTCGATAAACACAAGAGGGATTTCAGGACTATCTTGATTGCTCATCCACGGTGGTACTGGTAAGCTTTTTTTCTTCAAAAATTCCGGGTTGAAGATTTTACTCGCATAACGGTTACCATAATCACAAAGAATGGTCACAATCGTATGGCCAGGCCCCATCTCTTTCGCCAGCTTCATCGCACCAGCAATATTAATCCCGCTAGAGCCACCAAGGCACAGTCCTTCTTCCTGAATAAGGTCATAAACTAAAGTCAAAGCTTCCTCATCTGAAACTTGAAAGCCAAGATCCACTTCAATATCTTTTAAATTCTCAGTCACCCGGCCCTGACCAATGCCTTCAGTTATCGAATCACCTGAGGATTTCAGTTCACCATTTACAAAATAATTATAAATCGCTGAACCAAAGGGGTCAGCAACAGCAATTTTGACGTCTTTATTTCTTTCTTTCAAAGAAAGAGACATGCCAGCAAGGGTTCCCCCCGTTCCAACAGCGCAAGTAAATCCATCAATTTTACCATCTGTTTGATTCCAAACTTCAGGTCCAGTCATTTCAATATGAGCAAGACGGTTGTCAGTATTGTCAAACTGATTGGCCCAAAGCACACCGCCATCCAGTGTCTTATTGAGTGTTTCAGCAAGCCTCGCAGAATATTTAATATAATTATTCGGATTCTTATAAGGAACGGCGGGTACTTCAATCAACTCGGCACCAAGCATACGAATGGCGAGTTTCTTTTCCTCTGATTGCGTTTCAGGAATAACAATCACACTGCGATAACCAAGAGCTTGACCAATAACAGTCAGACCAATGCCTGTGTTGCCAGCCGTACCTTCAACAATCGTGCCCCCTTTTTTAAGAAGCCCCTTTTTCTCTGCCTGGCGTATAATAGAAAGAGCGGCCCGATCTTTAACAGACTGACCAGGGTTCATAAACTCCGCTTTGCCTAAAATAGTACAGCCCGTCAATTCAGAGGCTTTGTTTAATTTTATCAAAGGGGTATTGCCAACCGCATGCGCGGCATCTTGTTTAATATTTATCATTCTATTGGCTCGCAAAAGCTTTCAGGAGTTGGATGAAAAAGACTAAAATTACTTAAAGTGTGAGAGCTGAGTAAAAGACCCTATAACAAACATATCTCTATCTCAATATGTTATCATGTAGAAAGAAATCACAACTTTCAAGCATGGCCACTTGAAAAGGAAACAAAAAACGGTGATTTAGGCTGGAAATTGCACCATTCTTTGGCATAGCCATTGCAACTCTTTTCTTAGAATTAAAATGTTGTTTCATTCTGAGAATAAAAGAGAGTTAAAATGTCTAAATTTTTAATATTAGGCGGATTTTTATGGTTATCTGCAGCATATTGGCTCGAATATGGTGGAGACCCATTCTATTTATGGGTGGCATTGATCCCAGTAATCTACCTTTTATGTATGCAAGTTCTCAGGGATTGGTAAGAAACGGCTATGATTAAGGTGTGAACCTATAAAATTCATGGTCCTAATCCTCTCTTTTTTGCTTTTCCCAAGGCTTTATAAAAAAATTGTCCCATTTTAATAAATAGGGCTTGTATTTCCCCAAAAACATGTGCAAAAAGTGATTTGCATTTTGAAGCTATCAAAAAACTTGCTTCAAATAAGAAAGAATTTCTTTTTTAGTCTTGCCAGACTCGATCAGCAGAATTATAAGGCTGGTTTTCCAGTTAAATAAACGCTGGAAAAAAGAAAACTCTGGTATAGAGATTGAATAAATCGCTCTTTAAAAGGTTAGGTTACGCTTCACACAAATAAGCAAACCAAATCGAAATTAATAAAAGAGCATATGCGGATGTGGTGAAATTGGTAGACACGCCAGATTTAGGTTCTGGTGCCGCGAGGCGTGGGGGTTCAAGTCCCTCCATCCGCACCAATCAATAAATGTCTTACAAGCACAATAAATGTGAGGCTAATCATCTAATAACGATGACGATTGTAAATATATAAAGGCCCCATTAATCGGCCCCTATCATTGGTGCTAATATGTGAGAGCCATAGCAAATAAAACAAGTGGGTAAACAAGCAGCATGCAAATTACAGAAACAACAAATAGCGGTTTAAAGCGAGAGCTAAAAGTTGTAATCGGCGCTGAAGAATTGGACAATAAATTAGAAGCACGCCTTGTCGATCTTAAAGATAAAGTGCAAATCAAAGGCTTTCGTCCGGGTAAAGTCCCTGTAACCCACCTTAGAAAAATGTATGGCCGCTCAGTGATGGCGGAAGTTCTACAAGAAACAGTAACAGAAACAAGCCGCAATGCACTAACAGAGCGCGATGAACGCCCTGCATTTGAGCCAGAAATCACCCTCACTGAAGATAAAGAAGAAATCGATCAAATCATGGATGGCAAAGCTGACTTGGCTTACACCATGGCATTTGAAATTCTGCCTGAAATTGAGCTTGGAGATATGAGCTCATACAAATTTGAAAAGCTTGTTGCAGAAGTTGATGAAAAAGAACATCAGCGTGGCATTGATCAAGTTTTAGAAGGTCGTGTTGATTACGCAGCTGTTGAGCGTGAAGCACAAGACAAAGACCGTGTAACTATTGATTTCATTGGCCGTATTGACGGTGAAGCATTTGAAGGTGGCACTGCTGAAGACACACCAGTTGTTCTTGGCCAAGGTCAATTTATCCCAGGCTTTGAAGAAGGTCTAATGGGTGCAAAAGCTGGCGATGAAAAAGACGTAAAATCAACATTCCCAGAAGAATATCAGGTTGAAGCTTTAGCAGGTAAAGAAGCCATCTTTGAAGTGAAGGTTAAAGAGGTTGCTGAGCCTAAATCACCTGAGCTAAATGAAGAATTTGCAAGTTCAATGGGCTTTGAAGATGTTGATAAGTTCAAAGATGCAGTTAAAGAAAAACTGCAAGAAGAGCTTGATACTGTTAGCAAAAATCGTTTGAAAAGAGAATTGCTCGACAAACTCGAAGAAAGCCACAAATTTGAACTACCAGAAAAATTAGTCTCATCTGAATTTGATGCAATTTGGGGTCAGCTCACCACTGAAATGGCTCAAAAAGATAAATCTTTCGAAGATGAAGGCACGACAGAAGAAGAAGAGCGCAAAAAATATGAAGATATTGCTGAGCGCCGTGTCCGTCTTGGTTTGATTGTTTCTGAAATTGGTAGCAAAAACGAATTGAAGATTTCTGATGAAGAAGTCCAACAAGCTTTAATTAACAAAGCAAGTCAATTCCCAGGTCAAGAACGCCAGGTTCTAACCTTCTATCAACAAAACCCACAAGCTCTTGCTGAATTAAGAGCGCCTCTATTTGAAGAAAAAGTCGTTGATTACATTCTCGAACTTGCTGACGTCAGCGAGAAAAAAGTTTCAATCGACGAATTAACAAAATTTGATGAGGAAGAAAACAAAAGCGAAGATAAAGAATAACGCTTCGCCTTAATTTCAACTCATGAACAGTGATCTTTTATGAGTTGAAATGTTTTATTTTCAATTGATTAGACGTTAATTAACTTCATTTCTATATAGCCTACAAAGATGAACAAAGTTAAGTTAGCTTATCTTTGCTAAAATTAGTGCTATTCAGAACATATAGGGAGCCTTCCATGGTTAATGAAATGAATACCGTGATGAACACACTTGTTCCTATGGTTGTTGAGCAAACAAACCGTGGCGAACGTTCTTATGATATCTATTCACGCTTGTTAAAAGAGAGAATTATCTTTGTAACAGGTCAAGTGGAAGATCACATGGCTTCATTGATTACAGCTCAGCTACTCTTCCTAGAAGCTGAAAATCCTAAAAAAGAAATTTCAATGTATATCAATTCACCTGGCGGTGTGGTGACATCTGGCATGGCAATTTATGACACTATGCAATTCATTCGCCCGCCTGTAGCAACACTCTGCATTGGTCAGGCCGCAAGCATGGGGTCATTATTGTTAGCAGCAGGTGAGCCAGGCATGCGTTATGCGCTACCAAATGCCCGTATCATGGTACACCAGCCATCTGGTGGTTTCCAAGGTCAAGCAAGTGACATTGAGCGCCATGCACGTGAGATTTTGGATTTGAGAGATCGCTTAAATAAAGTTTATGTGAAACATACATCACAAAAATTAGAAAAAATCGAAGAAGCTCTTGAGCGTGACACATTCTTAACGGCTGAAGAATCAAAAGATTTTGGTATAATTGATGAAGTCATCGAAAAGCGTGAAGTATCAGATGATGACGCATCTGACAGTGATGCAAAAAATGATTAATCAATTTAACTCATTTGCATATATAAAAAACTAATTAGCAAGAAACCCTGATTTTCTCTTAAAAAGAAAGTCAGGGTTTTTTACATTGTGCTGTTAAAAACAACAGCACACCAATGAATTAGCTCTGATTGAAAATATGAAAAATAATTGATTTTCCGCCAATCAAAAAGAATTTATTAAGGAAAAATTGATCTTCTCGCCCCTAAACTAACCATCTATTAAGTGATTTGAGGCAAGAGATAAGGCCTTTGCATATAAATTGCTTATCTTTAAAGCGACGTTCTTAACATGTTAGATGTTGATACATCTTCTATGGACGTTTAAATTAGATTCTGTTCTTATAATTTGGCAAACTGCCTTTAAAGGGCCAAAGTTCAAGATGAATTTATAAGAACAAAAATAAATAGTTTAAGGCTTTGGATAGACTTTGCTTTTATAGTCATTAAGAAGTCGAATTAGAAAACAGGTTAAAGCATGAGCTCAAGTGAATCGAAAAATACTCTCTATTGTTCCTTTTGTGGCAAGAGTCAGCACGAAGTCAGAAAGCTGATTGCAGGTCCAACTGTGTTCATTTGTGATGAGTGTGTGGAATTATGCATGGACATAATCCGCGAAGAAAACAAAACCTCACTTGTAAAATCAAATGATGGCGTGCCAACACCTCAAGAAATTTGTAATGTTCTAAATGATTATGTCATTGGCCAACCTCATGCAAAACGCGTTTTGTCTGTTGCCGTGCATAACCATTACAAGCGCCTCAATCATGGTCAAAAGAACTCAGATGTTGAGTTGGCTAAATCAAACATCCTCCTTATCGGCCCAACAGGTTGCGGTAAAACATTGCTTGCACAAACACTGGCTCGTATTTTAGATGTGCCGTTTACAATGGCAGATGCAACCACATTAACAGAAGCTGGCTATGTTGGTGAAGATGTTGAAAATATCATTCTAAAGCTCCTGCAAGCAGCAGATTATAATGTAGAACGCGCTCAGCGCGGCATCGTTTACATTGACGAAGTAGATAAAATTAGTCGCAAAGCTGATAACCCATCAATCACACGCGATGTGTCAGGTGAAGGTGTTCAGCAAGCACTTCTAAAAATCATGGAAGGCACTGTAGCGAGCGTGCCACCACAAGGTGGGCGTAAACATCCTCAGCAAGAATTCCTTCAAGTTGATACAACAAATATCCTCTTTATTTGTGGTGGTGCATTTGCTGGTCTTGAGAAAATCATTTCAGATCGCGGACGTTCAACATCAATTGGCTTTGGTGCCAGTGTCGAATCAGAAGATGAGCGTAAAACGGGTGAGTTGCTAAAAGCAGTTGAGCCAGAAGATCTATTGCGCTTTGGCCTCATTCCAGAATTTATTGGTCGTGTGCCAGTGCTAGCTACACTAGAAGACCTTGATGAATCAGCATTGGTGAAAATTCTAAGCGAGCCGAAGAACGCTCTGGTGAAACAATATCAGCGTCTCTTTGAGATGGAAGATCTTCAGCTGACATTCTCAGATGAAGCTCTGCATGGCATTGCACGCAAAGCAATTGAGCGCAAAACAGGTGCTCGTGGCCTTCGCTCCATTATGGAAGGTATCTTGCTAGAGACAATGTTTGAACTACCAGAACTAGATGGTGTTGAAGAAATTGTAATCAGCCCTGAAGTTGTGGATGGCCAAGCAAAACCATTGAAAATTTACGCTGAAAGATCAGCCGCTGACGAAGCGCCAACAAGCGCTTAAAGTAAGAAAATATAAAAAATTAGAGAGGACAAGTTTCACATGAAGCTTGTCCTTTCTTTATTGAAACCCCATTTAAATCATCAATAACAACAAAAAACATTCTGTCCCCTTCTGTCCGCATGCATCGTAACTGAATGAAAACAGACTCTTAACAAGAATTCTAACGCTATAATCGGCTTAAAAATTATGCAAATCTTGATTTGTTGGGGAAATGCACGATTTTAACAATTTCGCCAATTTAAGAACACATGCCTTTGGAATGAATCATGTAGTCTTAAATTGTAAATTGAGATTAGAAAGCGTGCGGCGCAAAACAGCTTAAATTTTGCGTAAAAACAGCATGTAAGAGCAAAATAAATGCTTAATCCTGCTTAAAACAGAACCTTAGTGCCAATGTTGCACTAATTTGACTATAAAGCTTGATTAGCAATGAAGACCAACCATATATTATAGGGTTGGTGTATACTGTATATAAAACAAGGCAGTTTTAACCACCTGCAATGTTTAAGAATTTGCCCAGCGGGACTTATAAAGCCGCCCAATGGGGCTTAAAAAGTCGCCCTATAGGGCATATGGAAAGGCCGAGATTTTATCATGACTGATGAAACAGAAAATAAACAAGAAGAAGCGAAAGATGGAATTTACCCAGTTCTGCCACTTCGTGACATCGTTGTCTTTCCCTATATGATCGTGCCACTTTTTGTTGGCCGGGAAAAATCAATCAATGCTCTTGAAGAAGTAATGAGAACTGACAAGCAAATCTTGTTGGTAGCGCAAAAGAATGCCAGCGATGATGACCCTGAAACAGATCAAATCTACACAACAGGTACACTCGCAACAGTCTTGCAGCTTTTAAAATTACCTGATGGCACAGTAAAGGTGCTGGTTGAAGGTAGTAGCCGCGCAAACGTTAAAGATTACGTTGAAAATGACGATTATTTTGAAGCTGAAGTTGAAACCATTGATGAAGGCACAGAAGAAAGCGATGAAATCGAAGCGCTTGCACGTTCTGCCATCACCCAATTTGAAAGCTATGTAAAGCTCAATAAAAAGATCTCTCCTGAGGTCATCGGCTCAGTTAATCAAATTGATGATTATTCGAAATTGGCAGATACAATTGCTTCTCACTTGGCTGTTAAAATTTCTGAAAAACAAGAGATCCTCGAAGTAACATCAGTCTCTGATCGTCTAGAGCGTGTATTCACTTTCATGGAAAGTGAAATCTCAGTTCTTCAAGTTGAGAAAAAAATCCGCTCACGCGTAAAACGTCAAATGGAGAAAACTCAGCGAGAATATTATTTGAATGAGCAAATGAAGGCCATTCAAAAAGAACTGGGTGATTCTGATGAGCGTGATGACATCAGCGAGTTTGAAGACAAAATCGAAGAAACAAAGCTTTCAAAAGAAGCGCGTGAAAAAGCGCTGGCCGAAATTAAAAAGTTACGCCAGATGAGCCCTATGTCTGCCGAAGCCACTGTTGTTCGCAACTATCTTGAATGGTTGCTTTCAATTCCATGGGGCACAAAAGGGCGCATTAAACGTGATTTGGATGAAGCACAAAACGTGCTCGATGAAGAACATTACGGTCTGGAAAAAGTTAAAGAACGCATCCTGGAATATTTAGCAGTTCAACAACGCACCAATAAATTAAAAGGACCAATTCTTTGTCTTGTTGGCCCTCCAGGTGTTGGTAAAACGTCTCTGGGTAAATCTATCGCCAAAGCGACAGGTCGTGAATTCGTCCGCATGTCTCTTGGTGGTGTACGTGATGAAGCTGAAATCCGTGGTCATAGAAGAACTTACATTGGTTCAATGCCAGGTAAAGTTATTCAGTCTATGAAAAAAGCCAAGAAAACCAACCCATTATTCCTTCTCGATGAGATCGACAAAATGGGCCAGGATTTCAGAGGTGACCCAGCGTCAGCATTATTGGAAGTGTTGGACCCAGAGCAGAACGGAACCTTTGGAGATCACTACTTGGAAGTGGATTATGATCTCTCAAACGTAATGTTCGTCACCACAGCTAACTCCTTGAATATTCCCCCAGCTCTCTTGGATCGGATGGAAATTATTCGTCTAGCTGGCTACACTGAAGATGAGAAGGTTGAAATTTCTCGCCGTCATCTCATTCCGGCATCCATGGCAGCTCACGGTTTGGAAGAGAGCGAATGGAGCATTGATGAAAAAGGTCTTCAATTGCTTATCCGCAATTACACTCGTGAAGCTGGTGTTCGTAATCTGGAGCGTGAGATTTCTAACTTGGCGCGTAAAGCCGTGAAAGAAATCATGACGAAAGAAGATGTTACAACAGTGAATGTCACTGAAGAAAACCTAAATGATTATCTTGGCGTGGCCAAATATCGCTTTGGTGAAACTGAAGGCGAAGACATGGTTGGTGTTGTCACTGGCCTTGCCTGGACTGAAGTTGGCGGTGAACTCTTGACCGTTGAAGGCGTGATGATGCCGGGTAAAGGCAAAATGTCTGTCACCGGTAACCTGCGTGATGTGATGAAAGAATCAATCCAGGCAGCAAGTGCTTATGTGCGCTCTCGCTCAGTTGATTTTGGTATTGAGCCTCCTTTATTTGAGCGCAAAGATATCCACGTTCACGTACCAGAAGGCGCCACACCAAAAGATGGTCCATCAGCAGGTGTCGCTATGATCACAGCAATCATTTCAATGATGACAGGGATTGCCATTCGCAAAGATGTCGCAATGACAGGTGAAATCACATTGCGTGGCCGCGTTCTACCTATTGGTGGCTTAAAAGAGAAGCTCCTGGCAGCCCTTCGTGGTGGCATCAAACGTGTGATCATTCCGGAAGAAAACGCCAAAGACTTGGCAGACATTCCAGATAACGTGAAGAACGGCCTGGAAATCATCCCTGTTTCTCGTATGGAGGAGGTGATTGAACTGGCATTAGTGAAAAAGCCTACACCAATCATTTGGGATGAAGAAGCTGAAGATGCAGCCGCTTTGAAGAAAAAAGAAGAAGCAGGCAGTAACTTAACAGCCCACTAATAAGAAAATTACGAGAGACTGCATGTTTTTACAGTCTCTCGTAGCCTTTAAAGAGCAGATAAACTTTCATTTTGCGGAAAGATTATTTAGCATTAAAAAATAATTGAAAATTTCTGCAATTTCTTTGGATTCAGAGCTTGATTTTATCGCAAAGCTCTTTTACAAGGGTCTCTTCGAAACAAAGATGCATTTCAAAAGAGATGAAATCTTTAAACGCCAAGCTAGTACAAACCAGCAGACCCAAACGGCGTTAAAATAAAAGTTTCGGGCGATTAGCTCAGTTGGGAGAGCATCTCGTTTACACCGAGAGGGTCGGCAGTTCGAGCCTGTCATCGCCCACCATTATAAATGGTATATAAAGCAGTCAGTTAGTTAGTTCTAACTGGCTGCTTTTTTCTTTATTAGTCATGTTAAAAAATGAACATCTCACTAAAAAACTATAAAGTAATATTGCAATATAAAATAAGTAATGCAATGTAAGTGCGCAATAATATATTAATTAATGCTTCAATTGTTATTATTAATTGGAAGAAATACGATTTTATAATGCAGGTGTATAAAGCATATATTTGCAATAAAGCATTGTTTTAAGAGATAATATTGGCGATAAAAATCAAAAATATTTATATGTGTATATATCAAGAATAATAATAAAATCCCAAGCGCAAATGTGCGTATTTATTAATGGAAATAAATGATTAGTAAATTTTCTGTGTAACAAAGACAATTATTGAGTAGCCATATTATATATGTTTCCAGAATCATAATTACTTATTTAATCTGATTAATAAACACATTGACGTAAGAACAAAAAGAGAACATGATTTGGTAACGTATCAACGAATTCGTGACCCATTGCATAATCTAATTGAATTTGAAGACGAAGATTTTGAACGCACCATGTGGGATGTTGTTCAAACGCAGGCGTTTCAGAGATTACGTCGGGTAAAGCAATTAGGTTTTTCAGATTTAGTTTACCCAGGCGCTACTCATTCACGTTTCGCACATAGTCTTGGGGTGTTTCATACTGCACGCCAACTTATGAATGTTATTAAAGACAATTTTGGGAATAGAAGTTTTAACGAACCAAAATCCACTAGTGCATTGGCTGCCGCACTCTTGCATGATTTAGGGCACGGGCCCTTTAGTCATGCTTTTGAAGATATAGGTAAAAGACTTAATTTGAAAATGGCCAGTCATGAAGCTGTTACAGACCTTTTAATTAAAGATAGCGAAGTAACACATATCTTAAACAAAAATCGCGGATCTGGGTTTGCAAATGATGTGGCTAAAATAATCGGTAATAAAGCACCGTCCGACATTTACAGCTCTGTAGTTTCTAGTCAATTTGATGCGGATAGATTAGATTATATGAGACGTGATAGATTAATGACAGGGACATATCATGGATCTATAGATTACCAATGGCTCCTTTCTAATCTTAAGATTGGTAAAGTGGCAATAGGTGTCGACGAAGAAAAAATAGGTAGTATTGAAACATTCGTTTTGGGTGAAAAGGCTGTGTATGCAGCTGAATCGTATGTAGTTGGACTTTTCCAACTTTATCCTACTGTTTACTTTCATAAGACAGTTAGAGGGGCTGAAAAATTATTTAGCGAATTGCTTTGTGAAGTAATTAAACTTGTACAAGATGATGATTGGCGAAGCACAGGATTAACAAAGAATCATGCTATCACTAAGTTTGCAATGCAACCTGATTTAATAAGTTTTCTTGCTTTAGATGACGCGGTAATGTCCGGTGCATTGCATCTTATGAGTGATGCAAAGAATAAATTGATTAATGAATTAGCAATTAGAATCATTCATCGTCAATTATTCAAATCTATTAATATAAGAGAGAAGATTTATAGAAGCCTTGGCCCTATACCAACGGCTCAAGAAGATAGAGGGAGCTACGAAGATAAGGTCGATACAGCATGTCACTTTATTGAAAAAAACATTGAAGAATGGATGGAGAAGCAAGGAGATCAATCTCCATCAGTTATTATTGATAAGGCTGAAAGACCTCCTTATAAAAGCCTCGATGAAACTAAAGGGCCGCTGAACCAAATACGTATTCAAGATGAATGTCAAAATTTAGTAGATCTTGGGGAAAGATCAAGAGTAGTTCGTGCAATGGTTCCTTTTAAGTTATTTCGAATATATGTACGAGAAGAAGATGATGATGCAAGAAAATTTATCAATCAAGCTATTGAAGAAGGGGTAGACAATGTCAAAGCAGCAAGGTCATGAAGATTCACTTGATTTAGTCTCTGACATTATCAGTGACTCGGGTGGAACAATTGTAGGACGTACTCGTCTGCAAAAAATCGCTTGTTTGATGGAGCTGGCTGGTCTTGGTGAGAAGATTGAATTTAACTATCATCATTATGGCCCATATAGTGATGAATTGGCAAATGCCACTAAAGCCGCAAAATTTTTAGGATATATCTCTGAGACTGAGCAGCCTACTTCTTGGGGAGGAGCTTACTCAATATACACTACAGAAAAGTCTTCAAATCATTTGGAATCAGAAATCCGTAAGAAGTTAGCTGAAATAGCAGTTAAGGCTAATGCCGTAGAATTAGAGCTTGCAGTAACAGCAGCATTCCTCGCAAATCAAGAAGTTTTAGATCCTTGGGAAGAAACAAAAAAAAGAAAGTCTGTGAAATCAAAGAGTGGAAGGCTATCAAAAGCTAAAAAGTTGTATGAAGAATTGAGAAAGATCGATACTCCCATAAAACTTCCAAACATTTAATTTTTTAACTTTTGAGCAAGCTTGATTAAGACTCAAATAATAATATTTGAACAATTTTTACCTTTTAAAAATTTGGATTAACTGACAGAAAAATAGTGAAGTGCTCACTATTTTCATTGTATCATATTTAACTAATTTAACTCATTTAAGTTTGTAAGCGGGCTAATTAGTCTCAATAGGGCGTATTTAAGTCATTTGACCAAAAAGCTCTTGTTTACACCGAGAGGGTCGGCAGTTCTAGCCTGTCATCGCCCACCATTTTTAAGAACCAGCGGTTTGAGAGCTTAAACTCTCCCGCTGGTTTTTCTTTAGAATAATGCGCTTTTAAATAAAATACACACTCGTAATTCTATGTATTCTGAATATGGAAGCGGTTACTATCTCATACGACCAATTACTTACAAATGAATGACTCACATTTAGAGAAAAACCTATTATCATAAATGAATAATTTGATGAGGAGCCAATAGGAAGTGAGAATGAAACACGTATATTTTTCTTTAACAGTATTCA
This sequence comes from Hyphomicrobiales bacterium, assembly GCA_965230545.1. Classification (GTDB taxonomy): domain Bacteria; phylum Pseudomonadota; class Alphaproteobacteria; order Rhizobiales; family HXMU1428-3; genus HXMU1428-3. Next base: position 48,219 of record CBDDLE010000004.1, read on the forward strand.
CGCTCACACTAGCCCTATCATGGATAAAGCCAGCATATGCTAATCCGGACATCAAAGATGGTTCGATCAAAGTACTGATCAATTATAAAACAAACTGCAATTTACAAAGTTTAACCCGTGAAGTTACAAAAGAAAACGGCCTGAAATTCAATGTGAAATGCGGCGACAAAACATTCTATCCAGACGGCTTGATAGTACATTGCCCAATCCGCGATGTTGACATGAGTTGTAAAATCTTAACGAAGCCAAGAAGCTTTAAATATCTAGATCTCATCTATGGCCCTATGAGCAGAAGAGTGCACGGATCTGACGAAAAAGAGAAGAATTAAATTCTCCTGCTGATCAACTACTTCATGTATATCAAAAATTAAAAGGATCTTTGTAATGGCTTTCAATCATTATCCATAATGAGTGATGAAGACAGTGACCGTTGTTATAAAAACAGCCCAAAGAAATAACATACCCATAACCCTAGTAAAAAATTTTAAAACTTTTCTCATTCATTTTTCTTTAATTTCAGAAAGGTGATTTTGGGGAGTACAACGATTTTCGTCCTTTCAAACATCAAAAAACGTATAAATATATCCTCGTCATCGTAAAATAAAATGCTATTCAAGCAGTAAATACAAACCATTTAATCCGGTCTGCAGGAATAGTGTAATGAGTGAAAAGTCAACCAATTTAAAACTACCCTTTATTCAAAGTGCCCAGGCACAAAAACATATCAGTCATAATGATGCCATAACAAATCTAGACATCTTAACGCAGTTGACAGTCGAAGAGAAAGATTTAGCAATTCCGCCAACTTCACCACTTGAAGGCACATGTTATATCATTGCAAATCCAGCGTCAGCTGAATGGACCGGAAAAGAAAATTACATAGCAGCATGGCAAGATGGGGCATGGAGATTTTATGAACCAGCTGAAGGCTGGGTTGCATGGATTAAAGATGATAACACGCAAACGGTTTATGATGGCTCTACGTGGAATGTGTTGAATAACTCGGGTGGTAGCGGAGGCACAAGCCACAATCCAGTAACGGGTGGTCTAGTTGGTATCAATGCATGATATGCCCCCGATTTACTAGACACCAGCCTGCTTCCATTTTTCAAGTTTCTCAAACTCAATAGGTGAGAGCATTTTATTGTTGCCATGCTTTCGTTTTGGGTTGTAGAAAAATTCAATATAGTCAAACACATCAGCACGTGCTTGCTGGCGTGTTTTATAGGTTTCCCGTCTAATCCGTTTTCTTTTTCAAAGATGAGAAAAAGCTTTCAGCCACAGCATTATCATAGCAGTTACCACGGCGGCTCATGCTGGCTTCCATGTTGTGTTGTTTTAAAAATGTTTGCCACTCAAGTGAGGTAAACTGACTGCCTTGATCTGAATGAACAATCACCTTTTCAGTTGGCCTTCGTCGCCAGACAGCCATCAATGAAGCATCTGTGACAAGATCTGTTTACATACGTGATTGCATGGACCAACCAACAATGCAGCGTGCATATAAATCCAGCACTGCGGCCAGATACAACCAGCCTTCATGTGTTTTGATATAGGTGATGTCTGTTACCCAAATTTGATTTGGCATGCTTACATTGAAAACCTGACCAACTTGATTTGTTGCAACAACGCTTGCTTTCCCAGCTGAGAAGCTCGGGCGGCGTTTATATCCAATTTGTGCCTTTATATTTGCTTTTGCAGCCAACCGAGCCACACGATTAGGACTGCAGCTTTCCCCAAGATGTCGTAGGTCAGCATGAATTTTACGATAGCCATAAACACAGCCGCTTTCTAACCAAGACTGTTTTATAAGAGCCGTTACCCGCTGATCATCTCTTGCCTTTTTGCTTAGTCCAGATTTGAGCCAAGCATAAAACCCACTGTGATGAACTTTGAGCATACGGCACATAGATCGAATGGAAAATTGAACACGATGTGCCTTCATGAAGGCGTACTTCATTTGGCATCTTTGGCGAAGTACGCCGTGGCCTTTTTTAAGATGTCACGCTCTTCTGTCACTCGTAACAGTTCAGCTTTTAAACGGCGGATCTCATCAGATTGTACTTTGACGTCTTGGCTAACCGGATCGGGTTGATGATAAAGCTTGATCCAGTCATACAGAGACTTTGTGCAAACCCCTAACCTTTGGGCAACATCTTGTACCGAATAGCCTCGTTCCTTCACCTGAAAAACCGCATCCCGCTTGAACTCTTCAGTGTATCTTTTGTGTCCCGTCATCGTCTAACTCCTTGCTTCCAATTTGTAAGGGCAAGGTGTCTACAAATCTAGGGGCATATCAGTAAAGTACATTTAAAAACAATATCAAAGTTAGAACTAATCAATAGATTGGAAGACAATGAAAAATTCCAAGATGTATTATCGATCCTAAAGTCAGATGATCTTTTATATGAAAAATGGAGTGCGACCAATGAGTTTAATATCAATGATAAAAAGGCAAAGAAATTATTAGAACAACTAGGCTTAGATGCCAAAACTCTTATCAGTAACCTGAAATGAGATAAATTAATCTCTTGATATTTATGTTAAATATGGCAGCCATTTTTGAATAAAATTAAAAAGTAAAATAAAAATAGAATAAATAAAAAATAGTCATGAAAATGTCTTGACGAACGCGATTCCGCGAGCTACAAACGGCACTTCTCTACTGCATACAGTCAATTGTTTGCAGTGAGAATTTAGCTGATTTTAAGTCAGTCATGCGGGGGTGTAGCTCAGTTGGTTAGAGCGCTGGCCTGTCACGCCAGAGGCCGCGGGTTCGAGTCCCGTCACTCCCGCCATTTCTTTTAAAATTCCCATTTTTAAATTTTAAGTCCTTTGTCCAATTCGTACTGGTTTTTCGAGCTGTCGTTGAATGATGATGTCAATTTCATTCAAATAACTCATCAATCTATAGAGTTGACAGAATATGATCTTCTCGCTCATTCTAGTCGTATGAATTATTTTAGAGCGTTAAAAAGTGATCAGCTATCAATGCAATCATTAAGATGTTTTGCGATGAAATCGCTTCGTCTTTTTTTTATAAGCCTATTGCTGCTATCATTTCACAGCGCTTCAGTGAGAGCTGACAATATTTTCAGCCAGAATAAAAACAATCAATATCTAACAGAAGCTGCTGTAAATAATAGAAAAAATGCAGAAGGTCCAAAACATTGCGTACAAAAAATAGAGCTAAAAACAGAACATTTATTTATGAAAGATAATTGGCAAAAACACGCTGAGGTGGAAACAAAGGAAAAATGGTCAAAAAGCGTTGTTAAGCGATTTGGCACTGTTTATAGCAATTGGAAAACGGCAAAAAATAAAAAATATGAATGTACGCGGATTGGCTTTGGTAATGACAAAGCAGGTAATATAGGTGCCTCGGTAATTTGCCTCATAGAAGCTGAGCCATGTGTTATCTTATTGACGAAATGACCACGTTCTAAATCGCAGTGCACTCGAGCAAAAATATATTGTGTGATTTCTATCAATTCAAAATTTGAAAAAATTAGGACAAAAAGGGTATAAATTTACATTCTACCACTTGTCTGAAACATAAAAATCTGCACATATGGCGCGAGTCAGTTAAAAAATAAAGACTTTGCTGTTTTAAAGGAAAAAATGTCGCTGTGCGGTTTCGCCACTTGCTGAAAAAAAAGCAATCTGCAAAATTTATAAATCAATAAATTTAAAAAAATTGCAGCTTTGTGGTTTACATTCCAAGGAGTGATTGTCTCTGTTAAATTATTATAACTTAAGATTTATGACATTCGTCTTAAATTCATAAGACCCATCAGATTAAACCGCTTTATCATTTGAACCGTTTTAATTGTGTGCAACCTAATAATGAAACATGAGATTAAGAATTTGAAGGTGCAAAACCTCTCAATTAGTCATACTATTCCTTAAACACAGCCACACACATGACAAGCAATATGATCAAATCAATTGCATGAGAATGAGGGCGATAATATGGATACAGTAGCCGCACAATATCTGCCAATAGCGATATTTATAGGGATAGCTGCTGTTATTGCACTGGCATTGATGGCTGCTCCATTTCTTCTTGCTTACAAACAGCCAGACAAAGAAAAACTCTCCCCTTACGAGTGTGGTTTTGAACCATTCGATGATGCCAGAATGAAATTTGATGTGCGGTTTTATCTCGTCGCCATGCTCTTCATCATTTTCGACCTTGAAGCTGTATTCCTTTTCCCATGGGCGCTGACATTTAAAGAAATAGGTGACCTTGGCTTCTGGGCAATGATGGTTTTCTTAGCTGAACTAACAATCGGCCTTATCTACGCATGGAAAAAAGGAGCCCTCGAATGGGATTAATAACAAAACCTCCATTTAACAATGAGATGAATTGGGCTCCTGAAATGGAACAAGGCTTGCGAGATGCTAATGGGCAAATCATGCGTCCAGACGACCCGTTTTTTAATGAGCTTTCAGGTAATCTTACAGACCAGGGTTTTGTTGTCGCTGCTTATGAAGACCTCATTCAATGGGCTAGAACCGGCTCTTTAATGTGGATGACATTTGGCTTGGCCTGCTGCGCTGTTGAAATGATGCAAGCCTCTATGCCGCGTTATGATGTTGAGCGCTTTGGCTTTGCCCCAAGAGCGAGCCCTCGACAGTCAGATGTTATCATTGTTGCTGGCACACTAACCAATAAAATGGCACCAGCTATACGCAAAGTTTATGATCAAATGCCAGAGCCTCGCTACGTAATTTCAATGGGAAGTTGCGCTAATGGCGGTGGCTATTATCACTATTCTTATTCAGTTGTACGTGGTTGTGACCGCGTGCTCCCTGTAGATGTTTATGTCCCCGGGTGCCCCCCAACAGCTGAAGCGCTGGTTTACGGTATTTTATTGTTACAAAAGAAAATTCGCCGAACAGGCACAATCGAGCGTTAAGCACAAAAAGCTTAAAGCTTGGCTTTATTTGGTTTGAAAATTCAGGAAATCACCTCTGAATTAAAAAACTAAAGATCTTTAAAGGAGATAGTTTTGCAAAGCGGATTGCAGGATATTGGAGATTTTATCTGCGCTAAAATGGCCAGCGGCGTCAAAGCTGCAACTGTAGAGCATGATGAACTAACTCTACTTGTTAAGCGAGACGAGATCTTAAGTGTTTTAAAATTCCTAAGAGACGACCCTCAGTGTAAATTTAGCTGCATAATCGATCTCTGTGGTGTTGATTACCCTGAAAGAGAAAATCGTTTTGAAGTGGTTTATCATCTCCTTAGTTTGAAGCAAAACATCCGCGTTCGCGTCAAAATAGATACAGATGAGGACACACCTGTCCCAAGCTGTGTTTCTGTTTATCCTGGCGCCCTTTGGTTAGAGCGAGAAGCATACGATATGTATGGCATCGCCTTTGATGGTCACCCAGATTTACGCCGCCTTCTCACTGATTACGGTTTTCAAGGCTACCCACTTCGGAAAGATTTCCCAACAACCGGTTATGTTGAGGTTCGCTATGATGAAACTCAAAAGCGCGTTGTTTATGAGCCCGTAAAATTACCCCAGGAATTTAGAAACTTTGACTTTCAAAGCCCTTGGGAAGGAACTGACTATGTTCTTCCAGGCGACGAAAAAGCAAGTGAAGGGGAAGGTTAAGTCAGATGTCAGAAACAAGCTTAAGAAATTTCAGCATCAACTTTGGTCCTCAACACCCAGCCGCTCACGGTGTGCTCCGTCTCGTCCTCGAGCTTGATGGTGAAATTGTTGAGCGTGTTGACCCTCATATTGGCTTGCTTCACCGGGGAACTGAAAAACTCATTGAAGCCAAAACATACGCTCAAGCCGTTCCATATTTTGATCGCTTAGATTATGTAGCGCCAATGAACCAGGAACATGCATTCTGCATGGCAGCTGAAAAACTTCTAAAAATAGAAGTCCCGCGCCGTGGTCAAATCATTCGTGTGCTCTATTCTGAAATAGGCCGCTTGCTCTCTCATCTCTTGAACATCACAACACAAGCCATGGACGTTGGCGCACTAACACCGCCGCTTTGGGGGTTTGAAGAGCGTGAAAAACTTATGATTTTTTATGAGCGCGCATCAGGCTCTCGTATGCACGCAGCTTATTTCCGCGTAGGCGGAGTTCACCAAGATCTTCCCGAAGATCTTATCCAGGATATCTATGATTTCTGTGATCCGTTCCTAAAAGTTTGTGATGACATTGAAACCTTGCTCACAGACAACCGCATTTTCAAACAACGTAATGTTGATATTGGTGTTGTCAGTTTAGAAGATGCTCTGGCTTGGGGCTTTTCAGGCGTGATGGTGCGCGGTTCAGGGGCTGCATGGGACCTTCGAAAATCACAACCATATGAAATTTATGACGAATTGGAATTTGATATACCCATCGGCAAAAACGGCGATTGTTATGACCGCTATCTCATTCGAATGGAAGAGATGCGCCAATCAACGTCACTTATGAAACAATGTTGTGAATTATTGCGCGCAACTGATGGGCCAGTGATTGTAGATGATAATAAAGTCGCCCCGCCTCGCCGCAATGAAATGAAAGAAAGTATGGAAGCTTTGATCCATCACTTCAAACTCTATACCGAAGGCGTAAAAGTTCCAGCTGGTGAAGTTTACGCAGCCGTTGAGGCGCCAAAAGGTGAGTTTGGTGTGTTCCTCGTGGCAGATGGCTCCAACAAACCATATCGTTGCAAAATCAGAGCGCCAGGTTTCGCTCATCTTTCAGCTATGGATTTCTTAAACAGAGGGCACATGCTAGCAGACGTATCAGCCATTTTGGGCTCATTAGATATCGTGTTTGGGGAGGTTGATCGATGAGTGTAAGACGTATTGCACAAGAACAACCAGAAACCTTTGAGTTCAATGCCGAAAATATGATTTGGGCAGAAGAACTCATTAAGAAATATCCGGTTGGGAAAGAGCGCTCAGCAGTAATTCCGCTTCTATGGCGCGCTCAAGAACAAAATGATGGCTGGACATCAGAACCAGCCATGCGCAAAGTCGCTGACCTTTTAGGCATGGCTTATATCCGTGTCTATGAAGTGGCAACATTCTATACAATGTTCCAACTATCTCCAGTTGGTAAAAAAGCTCACGTGCAAGTTTGCGGCACCACACCTTGCATGTTGCGCGGCTCAAAAGAGCTGATTGAGATTTGCAAAAAACGCATTGCCAAAACACCACACACACTTTCTGAAGATGGTGATTTTTCTTGGGAAGAAGTTGAGTGCTTAGGCGCTTGTGTAAACGCTCCAATGATCCAAATTTTCAAAGATACTTACGAAGACTTGGATGAAAAAGCCCTGGAAGAATTGCTAGATGCTTTTGCGCGCGGCGAGCAACCAAAACCAGGTCCCCAAATTGAGCGCACACTTTCTTGCCCTGAAAGTGGTCTAACAACGCTTACTGATGTGCCTGAATATGTTCCGCTAAATCTAAAAAGTGATAGCAAAACTGCAGCTGTTTCAAATGCCTCAGATAAGGCAGAGCTAAGTGAACCACTGGCTGAGCAAAAAGCAGAAGCTGATCGTTCAGATGAAAAAGAAGCTACACCAGAAAGTTCAAAGGTCGAAGCAACCCAAAAACAATCAGGCGAAGACGATAAATCTTCAGAAGATTTAAAAAGCGCCGCCGCCGCCGCACTAACAGAGAAATCATCAAAGAGTGAAACAACATCTGATGAAGCTGGAGATGGCGATCGTCCCGAATTTCTTGATGGCCCAAGAGATGGAAAAGCTGATGATCTAAAAATGATCAAAGGCGTTGGTACAAAGTTAGAGACAACCTTAAACGCACTGGGTTTTTATCACTTTGACCAAATCGCAAATTGGTCAAGAGAAAATATTGCCTGGGTAGATAACAGCCTCTCATTCAAAGGTCGCATAGACCGCGAAAATTGGTTAGAGCAAGCAAAAACATTGGCAAGTGGGGAAGAGACAGAATTTTCAAAACGCGCCAATTATGATGATACGCCGAAAGGAGACAAATAATGCTCCAGGATAAAGATCGCATTTTTACAAATCTTTACGGCATGAAAGATGTTGGCCTTGAAGGTGCAAAAAAACGCGGCTCATGGGACAGCACGAAATATTTCATTGATAAAGGCCGCGATTGGATCATTGAAGAAGTAAAATCATCAGGGCTACGTGGCCGTGGTGGTGCTGGCTTCCCAACAGGTTTAAAATGGTCATTTATGCCAAAAGAATCTGATGGTCGCCCTCATTACCTCGTCATTAACGCCGATGAATCAGAGCCCGGCACTTGTAAAGACAGGGATATTTTAAGAAATGATCCTCACCATCTGGTTGAAGGGGCACTTCTTGCTTCTTTCGCTATGGCGGCTCACACCTGTTATATTTATGTCCGCGGTGAATTCATCAGAGAGCGAGAGGCTCTACAGCGCGCAATTGATGAAGCTTATGAAGCAAACTTAATCGGCAAAAACAATGTGCATGGATGGGACTTTGATTGCTATGTCCACCACGGGGCAGGTGCTTATATCTGCGGTGAAGAAACAGCACTGATTGAATCAATTGAAGGTAAAAAAGGCCAACCACGCCTCAAGCCTCCTTTTCCAGCCAATGTTGGTCTTTATGGAGCGCCAACAACGGTAAATAACGTTGAGTCGATTGCTGTGGTTCCAACAATTGTACGCCGCGGTGGTGGCTGGTTCGCAGGACTTGGCAAGCCAAATAACACAGGCACAAAACTCTTCTGCGTTTCTGGGCACATCAACACCCCAAGCACATTCGAAGAAGAAATGGGCATCCCCTTTAAAGAAATGATCGACAAACATTGCGGTGGCGTCAGAGGCGGCTGGGATAATTTGCTCGCCGTCATTCCTGGTGGCTCATCAGTGCCATGTGTTCCAGCTGAGCAAATGATGGATGCAACCATGGACTTTGATTGCCTCTCTGGTTTGCAATCTGGTCTAGGGACTGCAGCCGTAATCGTTATGGATAAATCAACAGACATGATCGCCGCCATTGCCCGCCTGGCTTACTTTTATAAGCACGAGAGTTGCGGCCAATGCACGCCATGCCGCGAAGGCACAGGGTGGATGTGGCGCGTTCTTGAGCGCATGGTCAAAGGCCAGGCGACAAAACGCGAAATCGACATGTTGTTTGAAGTGTCAAAACAAGTTGAAGGTCACACAATTTGTGCGTTAGGTGACGCAGCGGCCTGGCCGGTTCAAGGGCTGATCCGTCATTTCCGCCATGTCATTGAAGAACGCATCGATCAATATGCAGCCAATCCAGATAAGGATGGCGAAGTAAGAGAACCAGTGGCCGCAGAATAGTGACCACTGAATAAATAATTGAGCGCAGCTCTCTTTAAACAGCGAAAAAGAGATCTGCAAGGTTTTGGGACTTAGATGGAGAAAAGGCAAAAATAATATGCCAAAGCTCAATATCAACGGGACAGAAATCGATGTTGAAGACGGCACCACCGTACTTCAAGCATGTGAACAAGCGGGCTTCGAAATTCCGCGTTTCTGTTACCATGAAAGATTGTCAATTGCAGGCAACTGCCGCATGTGTCTTGTTGAAGTCAAAGGCATGCCAAAACCAATTGCCTCTTGTGCGATGAACGTGAATGATCTGCGTCCAGGCCCAGAAGGACAGCCCCCTGAAATTTGCACGATCACACAGCCAGTGAAAAAAGCACGCGAAGGTGTGATGGAATTTTTGCTCATCAACCATCCGCTAGATTGTCCAATTTGCGATCAGGGCGGTGAATGTGATTTGCAAGACCAAGCCATGGCATATGGCGATAAGTCCAGCCGCTTCGATGAAAATAAGCGCGCTGTTGAAGATAAAAACATCGGTCCATTAATCAAAACACAAATGACCCGCTGCATTCATTGCACCCGCTGTGTTCGTTTCATGACAGAAATCGCGGGCGTTGAAGAATTAGGCCTCATCGGCCGCGGTGAAGATGCAGAAATCACCACTTATCTTGAAAAAGGCATCACATCAGAACTATCAGGCAATGTGATTGACCTTTGCCCAGTTGGCGCACTCACTTCTAAACCATTTGCATTTACGGCACGTCCTTGGGAGCTAACGAAAACAGAAAGCATCGACGTGATGGATGCTGTTGGCTCAAACATTCGGGTTGATAGCCGCTCAGGCGAAGTGATGCGTATTATGCCGCGCAACAATGATGCCGTGAATGAAGAATGGATTTCAGATAAATCCCGTTTCGTTTGGGATGGCTTACGCAGCCAAAGATTAGATAGACCTTACATCAGAGAAGAAGGACAACTTCGTGAAGCCAGTTGGGATGAAGCCTTAAAACTGGTTGCAACTAACATGACCTCAACAGTACCGCGCAAAGCCGCTATGATTGTTGGTGACTTAGCTTCAGCTGAAGAGATCTTCTCACTTAAACTTCTTGCAGAGCGTCTTGAGTGGAAAAATATTGATTGCCGTCAGGATGGCACAATTTTGAATAAAGAATTGGGGGAAGCCTCAACACTCTTTAACAGCACCATCGAGGGGCTCGACAAAGCAGACGCCATCTTGTTGATTGGCGCAAACACCCGGCTCGAGACACCAGTGCTTAACGCTCGCATTCGTGGCCGCTGGGCTCAGGGGCAAGTGCAAGTAGGAGTGATCGGAGCTGAGGAAGATCTGACCTATGAAACACATCACATTGGTTATTCACCAGCTGATCTTTCTAAATTAGATGATGGCACAAGTGGTTTTGCGGAAATTTTGCGCAATGCTGAATACCCGATGATTATCATTGGAGGAACGGCCCTTAAAGGTGAAGAGGGGCTCAATAACCTCATCGCAGCAGCAAAATTAGCTGAAGGTTTCGGCGCGATCAAACAAGGCTGGAACGGTTTTAATATCCTTCATACTGCAGCCAGCAGGGTGGCAGGCCTAGAACTTGGTTTTGTCCCAACAGAAGGCGGGTTAGCGACAAATGAAATTATTGCTCAGGCAAAAAACAATCAAATAGATTTCCTCTACCTTTTAGGCGCTGATGAAATTGACACTTCAAACTTGGGTGACGCTTTTATAGTCTATCAAGGAAGCCATGGTGATGCAGGAGCCTCTTGCGCAGATGTGATTTTACCAGGCGCAGCCTATACCGAAAAGAACGGCACTTACATGAATTTAGAAGGCCGCGTTCAGCACACCAACAGAGCCATCTTCCCCCCCAATGAAGCAAAAGATGATTGGGCAATTTTGCGAGCGCTTTCAGCTGCGATTGGAAAACCATTTGGCTTTAATAATTTAAATGAACTGCGCACACAAATGTATAATTCAAACCCTAAATTAGCAGCAGTTAACAGCCTGGAAAAAGCAGATAGCCAAGAAATTCTAAAACTTGCTTCAAGAGATATTGGTGAATTATCCAATCAGGCTCTTCCTCTTTGTGTTGAAGATTTTTACGACACAAACCCTATCGCGCGCGCGTCGAATGTTATGACTGAAATGAGCGCTATTAAACAACAATCAGCAGAAAAGGCGACAGGCACCCATGACTGAGTTCATGACAACTTATGGCTGGCCCTTCTTTTGGATTGCATTGCATAGTCTTGCACTCATGGTGGGTCTACTCCTTTTAATCGCCTACATTCTTTACGCAGATCGAAAAATCTGGGCCGCAGTACAATTGCGCAAAGGACCAAACGTTGTTGGTGCTTTTGGTTTATTGCAATCTTTCGCAGATATGCTCAAATTTGTTCTGAAAGAGCCGATTATACCATCAAAATCGGACAAATTCGTCTTTCTTCTCGCACCTATAGTGACAACTGTATTAGCACTAGCCGCATGGGCCGTTGTGCCAATTGATAAAGGCTGGGCTGTTGCTGATATTAATGTCGGCATTCTTTATATTCTCGCCATTTCATCCCTTGAGGTTTATGGCATCATCATGGGCGGTTGGGCCTCAAACTCAAAATACCCGTTCCTCGGCGCGTTAAGATCCGCAGCGCAAATGATTTCTTATGAAGTCTCTATCGGATTTGTGATTGTAACGGTGCTCTTGTTGGTGGGCTCTTTGAACCTCACTGATATCGTCATGGCGCAAAAAGGTGATTATGGCCTCTTAAATTGGCATTGGCTCCCCTTATTCCCAATGTTCATTGTCTTCTTTATCTCAGCCTTGGCTGAAACCAACCGCCCGCCATTTGATTTACCTGAAGCAGAATCAGAGCTTGTGGCCGGTTTTATGGTTGAATATTCCTCAACCCCTTACATGCTCTTTATGCTGGGTGAATATGTAGCCATCACTCTAATGTGTGCGCTTACAACCATTCTCTTCCTAGGTGGCTGGTTACCACCTTTTGACATTGCACCACTTAATTGGATCCCAGGTTTCATCTGGTTCATTCTAAAAACACTGGCAGTCTTCTTTATGATTGCAATGGTGAAAGCAATGGTCCCGCGTTACAGATATGACCAACTCATGCGTTTGGGCTGGAAAGTGTTTTTACCACTTTCACTCTTCATGGTTGTTGCTGTTGCAAGTGTTCTTCACTTCACAAAAGCAGGAGGTGTATGATGACACCGGCATTAATGGGGTTAGCAGTAGGGGTTGCAATTGGGATACTCGATTACATCGTCCTAACCGTTATTGGCAACCAACTGGCGAAAAGAGCCATTGAACATGAAGCAACACCAGAAGAAACCCGTAAAGTCGTAGGCTACATGAGAAGCTTAGCTTTAATATCTCTGATTTTATTTCCAATCGCGGGTTACTTTGCAGGTCCATATGTTTTCGGTGAAACTATCGAAAGCGTAGGAAGGTAAATCTATGATGCAATTTATCAAATCGCTCTTTTTGTGGGAATTTCTAGGGGCCTTTGCATTGGCCATGAAATATTTCTTCAAGCCAAAAGCGACGATTAATTACCCCTTTGAAAAAGGGCCAATTAGCCCAAGATTTAGGGGCGAACATGCCCTTAGGCGCTACCCAAATGGTGAAGAGCGCTGTATTGCATGTAAATTATGTGAAGCCATTTGCCCAGCTGGTGCCATCACCATTGAAGCAGGTCCAAGCCGCAACGATGGAACACGACGCACCACCAGATATGACATTGACATGGTCAAATGTATCTATTGCGGTTTTTGCCAAGAAGCATGCCCTGTAGAAGCCATTGTCGAAGGGCCAAATTTTGAATTTGCAACAGAAACCCGCGAAGAACTTTATTACGACAAAGCACGCCTCCTGGCGAATGGTGATCGTTGGGAACGTGAAATTGCAGAAAACATTCGCAGCGATGCGAAATTTAGATAGAGATTGAAGGGACAATCAAAAAAATGCTTACCGCTCTGTTCTTTTATCTATTTGCAGGTCTTTCAATCATCTCAGGCGTGATGGTGATAGCTGCGCGAAATCCAGTACATGCAGTTCTGTTTCTTATTCTGGCATTCTTTAATGTCGCAGGACTATTCCTTTTATTAGGGGCTGAATTCTTGGCCGTTATCCTACTCATTGTTTATGTCGGCGCTGTTGCAGTGCTCTTCTTGTTCGTTGTGATGATGCTCGATGTAGACTTTGCTGAATTAAAATCAGGATTTTTAAGCTATCTACCTGTTGGCTTGATGATTGGCGGCGTTCTATTGCTTGAAATCATCATGGCGGCCAGCGCTTGGGTCCTTAATCCAGAAATATCCAAACTGGAGAAAACCAAAGCAATCGATGAAAACCTGACGAACACTGAGGCATTTGGCCGAGTGCTCTATACAGACCATCTCTATTATTTTGAAGCTGCCGGTATCTTGCTTCTTGTTGCAATGGTTGGAGCGATAGTGCTGACCTTACGAACAAGAGAAGGTGTGAAACGCCAGGATATTAGAGCACAAGTTGCAAGAAGACCTGAAGACGCTATGGAAGTGAAACAGGTTGAAACAGGCAAAGGTATTTAAATTTTAGCCAGGCTAGTACTAGGCCAGTAAAAGAATTTGGTAGTGAAAACTGCCAGTATGAAAAAAGTTAAGAGGGGGACAACCCATGGAAATCGGACTGTCACACTATTTGTCAGTCGCGGCAATTTTATTCACACTCGGTGTGATTGGCATTTTTCTCAATAGGAAAAATGTAATCATCATCCTGATGTCCATCGAGTTAATGCTACTCGCTGTGAATATCAATTTGGTCGCTTTTTCTGCATTTCTGAATAATCTTTCCGGGCAAATCTTCGCTTTGATGATTTTAACCGTTGCAGCTGGTGAAGCGGCCATTGGCCTTGCCATCGTTGTAACTTACTTCCGTAACCGTGGCTCTATCGCGGTGGAAGACATCAACATGATGAAAGGCTAGACTTTATGTTATATCAAGCGATTGTCTTTCTTCCCCTTATTGGCGCTTTAATAGCTGGCCTGTTTGGCCGAATGATCGGCGCCCAAAAATGTGAATATATCACTTGCGGCCTTATGATTATAACGGCAATCCTTTCCTGGATTGTGTTTATCGATGTTGGCTTTGCTCACACAACTGCCAAAGTTCAAATCTTACCCTGGATCCAGTCCGGCACTTTAGATATCAATTGGGCATTGCGCATAGACACGCTAACAGCTGTGATGCTTGTAGTGGTCAATACGGTTTCAACATTGGTGCATGTTTACTCCATCGGTTATATGCATCATGATCCACATCGCCCACGCTTCTTTGCTTATCTCTCACTCTTCACATTTGCTATGTTAATGCTGGTGACGTCAGATAATCTCTTGCAAATGTTCTTTGGCTGGGAAGGCGTTGGCCTTGCTTCTTATCTGCTCATTGGCTTCTGGTTCAAGAAACCATCAGCCAATGCCGCTTCAATGAAAGCCTTCATCGTCAACCGCGTGGGTGACTTTGGCTTTGCCCTTGGCATTTTTGCAATCTACATGGTTTTCGACACAATAAGCCTCGATCAAATTTTTGCAGGCGCTCAAGCACAAGTTGGCAAAACCTTTACATTTTTAAGCTGGGAAGTGGATATTCTAACCACCATTTGTCTCCTGCTCTTTATGGGAGCCATGGGTAAATCAGCTCAATTCTTGCTACACACCTGGCTACCAGATGCCATGGAAGGCCCAACACCCGTTTCAGCATTAATTCACGCTGCAACAATGGTAACGGCCGGTGTTTTCATGGTGGCACGTCTTTCTCCGATTTTCGAAATCACACCAGACGCGCTAACTGTTGTTACGATTGTAGGGGCGATCACAGCATTTTTCGCAGCCACAGTTGGCTTGGTGCAAAACGATATTAAGCGGGTCATTGCCTATTCAACTTGTAGTCAGCTTGGTTATATGTTCGTGGCTTTAGGCGTGGGCGCTTATGGTGCCGCTATCTTCCATCTCTTTACTCACGCCTTCTTTAAAGCGCTTCTCTTTTTAGGCGCTGGTTCTGTCATTCACGCCATGTCAGATGAGCAAGATATGCGTCATATGGGTGGGCTCTATAAAATGATCCCGCTCACCTATGCCATGATGTTAATCGGCACATTAGCCTTAACCGGCTTCCCTGGCTTTGCAGGCTTCTTTTCAAAAGATGCGATTATTGAAAGTGCCTTTGCAGCCGGTAATGAGGTGAGTTTATATGCGTTCTACACTCTTGTGTTCGCAGCCTTCTTAACATCCTTTTATTCATGGCGCTTGGTTTTCATGACCTTCCATGGCCGCTCTCGCGCAACACCAGATGTCCTCTCGCATGTTCATGAAAGCCCAAATGTCATGCTCATCCCTCTTTATATTTTAGCAGCTGGTGCAGTTGTTGCAGGCTTTGTTTTTGGTGGGTATTTCTTCGGTCATCATTATGCAGAATTTTGGGGTAAGGCTCTCTTTACAAATGAAAGCAATAACCTGGTTCACGAATTTCATAATGTACCCACTTGGGTGAAACTATCTCCTCTATGTGCAATGGTTTTAGGGCTTGGGCTTGCGTGGTTATATTATATGTACAATACATCGCTCCCCAAAATCACAGCGAAAATATTCGAACCAATTTACAAATTTCTACTCAACAAATGGTACTTCGACGAGCTATATGATCTCATCTTTGTGAAACCAGCTCTTTGGCTTGCAAGAATCTTCTGGAAAATTGGTGACATGATTTTATTTGACGGCTTTGTAAACGGCATAGCCGCCAGATCACTTGATTTAACCGCCAGGTTTAAAGCCATGCAAACCGGCTATGTTTATCACTATGCATTCGCCATGATGATTGGGCTCACCATTATTATCACTTGGTTCGTTGTAACAGGAGGAACAGGACAATGATGACAGATTGGCCAATCTTGTCCGCGGTAACGTTCTTGCCGCTCATTGGTGCTGCTTTTATTTTCCTCATTCGGGGTGAAACTGAAGGTGCCCAGCAAAACGCACGCTACGTTGCATTATGGACGACCGCGATTACATTCCTAATCTCGCTCCTCATCTGGGTTGATTTTGACAACACAACAGCAGATTTCCAATTTGTTGAACGCCACGAATGGCTCGGCGGCGTCTTTAATTACTATATGGGCGTTGATGGTATTTCGATGCTGTTCGTCATTCTCACAACCTTCTTGATGCCAATTTGTATCATCGCCAGTTGGGACAGCATCCAAAATCGCGTTAGAGAATATATGATCGCGTTTCTTATTCTCGAAACGTTGGTCATTGGTGTGTTTTGCGCACTAGATCTTGTCTTGTTCTACGTCTTCTTTGAAGGTGGTCTCATCCCAATGTTCTTGATCATTGGTATTTGGGGCGGCAAGCGCCGGGTTTATGCAAGCTTTAAGTTCTTTCTTTATACCTTAGCTGGCTCAGTCCTTATGCTTATTGCGATCATGGCAATGTATTGGCAAGCCGAGACAACAGAAATTCCCAAACTTTTAGCTCATGAATTCCCTCATGCCAAAGACTGGTATTGGTCCATGCAGCACTGGTTCTGGATCGCCTTCTTTGCTTCATTTGCGGTGAAAATGCCAATGTGGCCGGTTCACACCTGGTTACCAGATGCCCACGTTGAAGCACCAACAGCAGGCTCTGTTATTCTAGCCGGCATTTTATTGAAACTTGGCGGCTATGGCTTCTTGCGCTTCTCCATCCCCATGTTTCCCATCGCAAGTGCCGATTTTGCCCATATCGTTTTTTGGATGAGTGCAATAGCTATTGTCTACACATCACTTGTAGCATTAGCGCAAGAAGATATAAAAAAGCTCATTGCTTATTCCTCGGTTGCTCACATGGGCTTTGTTACCATGGGCATTTTCACAAGCACAGCTCAAGGCATAGAAGGTGGCATTTTCCAAATGTTATCTCACGGCCTTGTCTCAGCAGCACTCTTCCTTTGCGTTGGCGTTGTTTATGACCGCATGCACACAAGAGAAATCGCAGCCTATGGCGGCCTGGTGAACAATATGCCAATTTTCGCCTTTACCTTTATGGTGTTTACAATGGCAAATGTTGGCTTGCCCGGCACATCAGGCTTTGTGGGTGAATTCCTCACTTTAATCGGAACATTTAAAGCAAACAGCTGGGTTGCATTTGTCGCGACTTCAGGTGTGATCCTTTCTGCCGGTTATGCCTTGTGGCTCTACCGCCGTGTGATTTTTGGTGAGTTAGAAAAACCAAATTTAAAAACAATAGTAGATATGAACCGACGCGAAATGTCATATCTAATCCCATTGATTATTTTGACAATTTTATTCGGTGTTTATCCAAAACCAATTCTGGATGTAATGTCCGTTTCGGTAGATAAACTTATAACTGACTATAACCAGGCCTTGCTGGTCTTTGACCAAGCAAAATACGCCTTAAAGCCATAAAAATGCTACCCAGGTTGTTGTTACGGATGCTTTGTGGGCATCTGAAGTAAAGATAACATCAACCGAAAGGGCGTCAAAGATAGCCCCGGTTGCATAGTGGGCAACCGAAGGGACATTAAAAAAGAGGATAAAAAAATGGAAAATACGAGCCTGCTGGTAGAATATTTACCTCTCTTGCCAGAAATAATCGTACTTATTGGCGCAATGGCCTTGTTGCTCTTAGGTGTTTTCCAAGAAGGTAAGGAAGCAGACCAGGGAGAAAAGCTGGTCTGGGGCTTATCAATCTTGGTAATGACGCTGGCTTTGTTCATAGCTATCAAAGATTGGGGGGTAAACGCCACACTCTTCAACGATAGTTTCGTGATCAATGATTTCACGCGCCTCCTTAAAATAATGGTGCTCGTCGGCGGAATAATCACCATTTACATGTCTATTTCTTACCTCATTGATAATGGCATGTTTAAATCAGAATATATGGTGCTAATGCTATTTGCGCTTCTTGGCATGATGATGATGATTTCAGCCAATGATCTCATTGCCATGTATTTAGGCCTTGAAGTTCAATCACTTGCACTTTATGTCATGGCAGCGTTCCGCCGCGATAATGTGCGCTCAAGTGAAAGTGGTATGAAATATTTTGTGCTAGGCGCACTTTCATCAGGCATGTTGTTATATGGCTGCTCAATGGTTTATGGCTTTTCTGGCTCAATCTATTTTACAGAAATTGCAAAAACAGCAATGACAGATGGTACCGTTAGTATCGGTATGGTCATTGGTCTTGTCTTCATTCTAGCAGGCCTTGCTTTTAAAGTTTCTGCAGTGCCTTTCCATATGTGGACACCAGATGTATATGAAGGCGCCCCAACGCCGGTCACAGCCTTTTTTGCCGCTTGTCCAAAGATTGCAGCTATGGGCATCTTAGTGCGGATTATCTATGAAGCCTTTCCAGAGCTCACCACCCAGTGGAACCAAATCATTGTTTTCATCTCAATCGCCAGTATGCTCTTAGGTGCATTTGGTGCAATTGGCCAAACAAACATCAAACGTCTAATGGCTTATTCCTCAATTGGTAATATGGGATTTGCGCTAGTTGGTTTGGCCGCGGGAAATAAAGAAGGTGTTGAAGGTATTCTCATCTATCTTATGATTTACCTTGTTATGACTGTTGGCGTCTTTGCATGCATCCTCGCCATGCGCCGCAATGAAAAAATGGTGGTAGAAATTGATGACTTAAAAGGTCTGTCACAGAATAATTTACCAGCCGCTTTTATGCTGGCTCTCTTAATGTTCTCATTGGCTGGTATTCCACCACTTGCAGGTTTCTTTGCCAAATTCTATGTGTTTATGGCAGCAGTGAAAGCAGAGATGTTTATCCTGGCGGTAGTGGGTGTACTCTCTAGTGTCGTCGGTGCATTTTATTATCTTCGCATTATTAAGATCATGTTCTTTGATGAAGCAAAAGATGCCTTTAATGAAATGCCGAGCCAATTAAAAGTGGTTCTAGGTCTTTCAGGATTATTTGTTCTAACAGGTATCTTGTATCTTAATCCATTAATTGACGTTGCCAGGTTGGCCACAAAGGCACTGTTCCCAACGACCTAAAATGAATAAAAAATAGAATAGGGCTCAATCTATGAGGCAATGTCTCAAGGATTGGGCCCTTTTTTGTTTAATCAATAGATTTCTAAGAGATATTGTCATTCTCTCTTGTTCAGGGTAGATAAATTGAATGAGAGAAGAAACTAAAGATAAACCAGCCGTAAAAATAGAACATTTCCAAAGCCTAAGCTCCACCAATGAATATGCAAAACAATCTTTGCAAAATGGAGCTCAATGCCCTTTTTGGATCGTAAGTGACGAACAAACAGGCGGGCGTGGTCGCCAGGGGCGAAATTGGGTCTCAATTAAGGGAAATTTATATACAAGCACAGCGAAATTGATCAAAGCAAATGGCAGCACACTATCAGGACTATCTCTCGTCACAGCTTTAGCCGTTTATGAAGCAATCCAACAAACTAGTAAAGAGCCATTAGATCTAACCCTGAAATGGCCAAATGATATTTTAATAAATCAAGCCAAACTCGGTGGTATTTTAATTGAGAATGTCAGTGAACCAAATGCGCAAATCTCTGAAGTCGTCATTGGAGTTGGGATAAACATTCAATCAAGTCCTGTTGTGGATGAACGTGATACTACATGCCTTGCAGATCATAAATGTTTTGTTCAAAGAGATAGCTTGTTAAATGCTCTCATTGAAGCGCTCGATATTTGGTTAAAGCGCTGGGACAATGGAAACAACTTTGCAGAAATAAGAAATGCATGGTGTGAGAAAGCAGCTCCCATTGGAGCGCCTCTATCAGTGCGCATAGGACAAGAGAGATTAAGAGGCAAATTCGCCGGCCTAGATGAAAAAGGCGCTTTAAAGCTTGAGTTACAAGATAAATCAATCAAGCTCATTACAGGTGGTGAAATTATATAACTCACCGAAAGGGAAAACTCTAATTTATGAGTGAAAATCAATCAGACACACCTAAAGCCGAAATGGTTATGGTGCCATTAGGTGGTGTCGGCGAAATCGGTATGAATTGCATGATGTATGGTTATGGCCTACCAGGTGATTACAGATGGATCATGGTTGACCTAGGCCTAACATTTGCTGGCCCAAGAGAACCAGGTGTTGAAATTATCGTGCCAGACATTACCTTTGCTGAAAATGAGAAGCACAACATCGAAGCCATCATCCTAACCCATGCTCATGAAGACCATTATGGCGCCATACCAGATTTATGGGAAAATCTGGAAGTCCCAATTTATGCAACGCCTTTTACTGCCTCTATGCTCAAAGCTAAATTAGCAAGAGACGGTTTAGAAAACATCGTAGACATAAAAGAAGTTACAAGAAGAGCTAAATTCGATCTAGGTCCCTTTAAGATTGAAATGGTTGATATGGCCCATTCTATTCCAGAACCACTAGGTCTTCATATCAAAACGGATGTTGGAACTTTATTTCATACAGGTGATTGGAAACTAGACCCAGACCCAATAGTCGGGCCACCAACTGATGAAAACCGATTAAAAAAATTGGGTGATGAAGGTATCGATGTATTGGTATGCGATTCAACCAATGCAACAAGAGAAGGCTCATCTATCTCTGAAGTTGATGTGGCTAAAACTCTAGAAGAGATTATTGCAAGCGCTAAACAACGCGTTGTAGTCACCACTTTTGCATCAAATGTAGCGCGAATTAAATCTGTAGCAGAAGCGGCTTATAAATCCGGGCGCTATGTTGTTTTAGCCGGGCGCGCACTTGATCGCGTCGTAGGTATAGCAAAAGAAACCGGCTATATTCCTGAAGATTATAGTTTTCTCTCTGACGAAGATTTCCAGCACTTACCAGCAAAAGAATGTGTGGTGCTGGCAACAGGTAGTCAAGGCGAGGGAAGAGCGGCACTCGCGCGAATTGCAGAAGGCAGTCACCCGCGAATTAAATTAAAACCAAAAGACACTGTCATATTCTCTTCAAGAACCATCCCCGGAAATGAACGCTCTGTTGGCTATGTTCTAAATCTACTAGCAGCACAAGATTTGAATATCATCACAGAAAGTGATGCCCCCGTTCATGTCACAGGACACCCAAGGCGCGGCGAGCTGGAAAAACTTTACAGCTGGGTTCGGCCAAACCTGCTTGTTCCAGTACACGGTGAAGAACATCACCTAAGATCACAAGCCGCTTTTGGAAAATCACAAAACATAGATAAAGTCCAACTCATCCATAATGGAGATATGCTCTCTGTTTTACCAAACGCACCTCAGCTAATCGATGAAGTACCAAATGGGCGTCTCTATCGCGATGGATATTTCATTTTAGAAGATGATGAAGCCATTCGTGTAAGGCGAAAAATCTCAAGCCTTGGCTGTGTTACCGTTTCTTGTGTGGTTGATAGCAAAGGTAAACTTCTCTCATCCCCTACATGGTCAGAACTAGGTGTTCCTCATGAAGAAGAGAGCGGAGAAATGGCCGAAATCATTGAAAATGCAGTCCATGGCACTTTTAAAAGCATCCCGGCTAAGAGGCGAGCAGACAAAAATATGCTAAAAGAGGCCTTAAGAAGAAGCGTACGGTCAGCTTTGAATGAATATTGGGGTAAAAAACCAGTTGTAACCATCCATTTGCACCAAATATAATGGATTTTTAAGCTAATTTTCTAGACAGATTACCACTTTCTGGATTAGATCATCAAATCATAGATAAAAAACGAATTAAGAGATGAAAAAGGACACGTAAATGATCGGACGTTTGAACCATGTAGCCATCGCAGTACCAGATATTGAAGCTGCAGCAAACACCTATCGGGGTAGCCTCGGCGCCACTCTTTCAGCCAAAGAGGAACAGCCAGATCATGGTGTGTCGACAATTTTTATTGAGTTACCAAACACGAAAATCGAGCTTCTTGAACCTTTAGGTGACGATAGCCCAATTAACAACTTCCTTGAGAAAAACCCAGCTGGTGGCATTCATCATATTTGTTATGAAGTTGATAACATCATTGAAGCCCGCGATAAGTTGAAAAGCGAAGGCGCAAGGGTTTTAGGAAACGGAGACCCTAAAATTGGTGCTCATGGCAAGCCAGTACTATTCCTGCACCCAAAAGATTTCTGCGGAACTTTGGTTGAACTTGAGGAAGCGTAAATGAGCTTAAGCCTTTCACTTGCAACCTATTTTATTGTTTGGTGGTTAACACTCTTTATGGTGCTACCTTTTGGAGTGAAAACCCAGGAAGAAGAGGGCGATGTCGTCCCCGGTTCAGTTGAAAGTGCACCAGCGGTGCCTGAAATATTAAAAAAAGGGCTGATAACCACCATTATTGCTGGTTTCTTTTTTGCAATCATCTATTCGGTTTATACATATAACCTAATTTCAATAGATGATATTCCATTTTTGCCGAAGTTTGACGAAGCAGCTTAAAGATAAAAAACTCTTATTTGTTTCGTCAAATATCTGTGCGCAAATGTAATTACAAACAACAGTAACTATGCTTTTCTAATTGCTGAAAAGCATCTTAACTTATAAAGCTATTAATAACGAATACCGTCTGGGAGCGATAAAATATGCGCTTAAGCCAATTCTTTTTGCCTGTCCTAAGAGATGTGCCAGCAAGCGCTGAAATCATCTCTCATCAACTCATGCTACGCGCTGGGCTCATTCGCCAATCAGCTGCTGGCATTTATTCATGGTTGCCCCTTGGCTTAAAAGTTCTCCGCAATATCGAAAACATCGTGCGCGAAGAGCAAAACAGAGCAGGCGCCATTGAACTTTTGATGCCAACCATCCAACAGGCTGATATTTGGCGTGAAAGTGGCCGTTATGATGATTATGGTAAAGAAATGCTCCGCATTACTGATCGCCATGAACGTGAGCTTCTTTTTGGCCCAACAAATGAAGAATTAATCACTCAAATTTTCAGAGATAGCGTTAAGTCTTATAAAGATTGCCCAAGAACACTTTATCATCTGCAATGGAAATTCAGGGATGAAATTCGCCCTCGCTTTGGCGTGATGCGCGGCAGAGAGTTTTTGATGAAAGACGCTTATTCTTTTGATCTTACAGAAGAAGACGCCAGAAAATCTTATCAAAAAATGTTTGTGGCTTACTTGCGCACTTTTGAGAGATTAGGCGTCAAAGCCATCCCAATGAAAGCGGATACGGGGCCCATTGGCGGTGATTTAAGTCATGAATTTATCTTGCTGGCAGAAACTGGTGAAAGCGAAGTTTTCTGCGATCAGAAATTGATAGATATGCCTGTGCCAGATGAATCAGTGGATTTTGGCAGTGATTTGAACCCAATTATTGATCAATGGACATCACTTTACGCCGCAACAGAAGAGATGCATGATGCCGCCAAATTTGATGAACAGGTTGAAAAAGACAATCAAGTAAGCGCCCGTGGCATAGAAGTCGGTCATATTTTCTATTTTGGTGATAAATATTCAAAACCAATGAAATGTGAAGTGCAAGGCCCTGACGGTAAGTTGATTTCGTTGCAAATGGGCTCATATGGTATCGGTGTGTCTCGTTTAATGGCCGCGATTATTGAAGCCAGTCATGATGAAAACGGTATTATCTGGCCAAAATCAGTGGCCCCTTATGATGTTGGGATTATTAATTTAAAAGCTGGCGACGAAGAAACAGATAAAGCTGCTGAAAATATATATAATGCTCTACAGCAAAAAGGCCTGGATTGCCTGTTAGATGATACAAATGAGCGCGCAGGCGGAAAATTCAAAACCATGGACCTCATTGGTTTACCAACTCAAATTATTGTTGGACCAAAAGGAGTGAAAAACGGGGTTGTAGAAGTTAAATATAGACATTCAGGTGAACGCGAAGAATTGTCATTTGAAGATGCTATCAAGAAAATAGGTAATTAAATCACGTTTTATTGCGACCAAAACAAGAACACAATTAGGAATTAGCTATTACTACGGCGGTTTCTGGTGGGAAACTGAAGCCGAACTAAAATAGCGGTTGCGAGTGGGCAACTGAAGCCGAACTAAAATAGCAGTTGCTGGAGTGCATCTGGAGCCAATCTAAGATTACGGTTTCCAGTGAGAAATACTGTTAAGTATAACTTTTAAATAGGACTATTTATAATTTACGAAGAAGGAACATAGCCCGTTTTAGGGCTATGGGACATGACGCAGATGCGGATGCTGGTGGGCATCTGAAGCAGAAGAAGCGTCCGGCGTTAGCGCCGCCTATCGGAGGCCCAAGCACGTCAAGTGCTTGGAATAGCCGTGAGAGCAATAAAGAAAGATCAAAGATCAATGAATGAAACGGTAAGTGTCAATAAAAGTAAAAGAGGCGCAAAAAGCGCTTCGACAATGCCGTTTTCAAATTTTGAACGGATGATCTCTTTTCGCTATTTAAAGCCCCCAAAAGGGGAAGGCTTCATTTCTGTTATTGCCATCCTCACCCTTTTAGGAATTGCACTAGGTGTAACGGCCCTGATTGTTGTTTTAAGTGTGATGAACGGCTTTAGAGACACGCTGTACAAAAACATTCTAGATATGAATGGTCACGTCGTTGTTCAGCAATTTGGCAAGCCTTTTAAAACCTTCGATGAAGTGGGTAATAATATAAAGTTAGTCCCTGGGGTTAAAGCTGTTATCCCTGTGATTGACGGCCAGGTCATGGTCACATCAAAATATCAAGAATATTTTGGTAACGTCCGTGGTATTCGTGCTGAAGACCTGAATAAATTGGCAACTGTTTCATCTAATTTGGTCTCAGGTACATTAGATAATTTCAATGATAAAAACGGTATTATCATTGGTAGTCGGCTTGCGAATGTATTAGGCGTTCGCGTAGGAGATCGCATTAATATTGTCACGTTAAGAGGCGCGAAAACTCCTTTTGGTACTACCCCTCGTGTTAAGCCATACCGGGTCTCGGCTATCTTTGAAGTGGGGATATATGAGTATGATTTAAAAGTCCTCTTCATGCCGCTCGAACAAGCTCAGAAATTCTTTTCTAAAAAGAACCAGGTTTCAGCACTTGAGGTGATGGTGAGCAAACCAAAGCAGGTCGAATTAATAGAGCAAGACATCGCAAAAGCAGCCGGTAATGATATAAACCTTTCAACATGGAAACAGCGAAACGCAAAACTCTTTAGCGTGCTGGCCATTGAGAGAAACATGATGTTCATCATTGTGAGCCTAGTCGTTTTTGTGGCCGCACTAAATATCATTTCAAGTATGGTCATGCTTGTGAAAGTAAAAACAAAAGACATCGCTGTTCTTCGAACCATGGGCGCTACAAGAGGCGCTATCATGCGGGTTTTTATGACAACAGGCTCTTTCATTGGCGTCTGCGGCACTGTCTTTGGTTTTGTCCTAGGTGTGGCCATTTGTTTAAATATAGATGCAATTCAAGATTTTATCGGCTGGGCAACAGGGGTGCGCATCAATCCTGAAATCCAAATTTTATCAAAGCTTCCCGCTAAAATAGACCCGGTTGAAACAACCATAATTCTCGTTGTTGCTTTAATTCTATCATTCTTGGCAACAATAT
This sequence comes from Hyphomicrobiales bacterium, assembly GCA_965230545.1. Lineage (GTDB taxonomy): Bacteria > Pseudomonadota > Alphaproteobacteria > Rhizobiales > HXMU1428-3 > HXMU1428-3. The sequence continues at coordinate 74,046 of CBDDLE010000004.1, forward strand.
ACCCGGCATGGCGAGCCGCCAGTCTCGATCCTGTGGAGGCATTGCGCTATGAATGAGTTTTATCAAGCAAACCAAGACCAACAGCAATATTCAGCTGAGCAAGTTGAGCAAGCAAAACCAATTCTGGCTGTAAGAGACATCTGCAAAACCTATTCTCAAGGTACAAGAGAAATTCAGGTGTTAAACTCAATTTCAGCAGATATCTACAAAGGTGAAGCCATCGCTTTAGTTGGCCCATCGGGCTCTGGGAAATCGTCTTTGTTGCACATTCTTGGCATGCTAGACAAAGCAGATAGCGGCAAGGTTTATTTAAACGGTCAAGATTGTACAAATTTCAATGATGCAGAACGCACTGCCATTCGCCGCACAGACATAGGGTTTGTTTATCAGTTCCATCAACTCTTGCCAGAATTCAGCGCATTAGAAAATGTGATCATCCCACAATTGATCAATGGTCACTCTCGTAAAAATGCGACAGCGCGCGCTAAAGTCATCTTAGAATTCTTAGGCCTTCAAGAAAGAATAAGTCACCGACCAAACGCTATGTCTGGCGGTGAACAACAAAGAGTGGCGATTGCCAGAGCCATTGCCAATGAGCCATCTCTCTTGCTGGCCGACGAACCAACCGGCAATCTAGATCCAAACACAGCGGAACGTGTGTTCCAGTCTCTCATTGGGCTTATTCGTCAAACAGGGTTAGCCGCCATTATCGCCACTCATAACCTGGAGCTCGCCAATAGAATGGACCGGGTTCTTCAAATGCAAGATGGCAAACTCTATTCATATGTCCCGCAGCAGCATCAACAATAATGATGCCCTATCTGTTGTTTTAAACAACAGCAGAGCCATAACCATAGCTATAAGGTACCGGACCAGAGAATGAAATGTGGTCACCCTCGTCAATAACAACCTCAAAGTTACATTTAGGATTGTTGGCAGGGTAAATACCTTTCGTCACATCGCGTCCATTTTTAAAAACCAGAAAAATTTTGTCTTTAGGAATACCAAGCCGATCAACCAACTCACGAACAGTGGTACCAGCTTTCATCTTCATTGGCAGTGGAGCACCGTTTTTTGCCACATAAGGTGTAATGCTATTAAAACCTTTCACAACAAATTCAATGCTAATATCAGCAGAATTGTGCCCAATTGTTGGGTTGTCATTTGAAGAAGTTTCCAGAGTTTCATCTATCATCAAATCAGGTCCTTGTTGTAGTGATCAAATGTTATTACATGCATTTAATATGCATATAATATGAGCCCGTCTTTGATCAAACTCAATAGGACCATGGAAGAAGTTTTTGTTAAAAAGAATTAGAAACTAGAAAAGCAAGCCATAATAACAAATATGTGAGTTTTAGCCCCTTTAAAACGTTCAACCATTGAGAAACTCCCAACTTTAAGATTTGCTGTAAGGAATAAAGAGACACCTCTAACGAGATTAAAATGGCAGAAAAAAAAGCAAAACCAACAGGCAATACGCCCAAATTCATCCATCTAAGGGTTCACTCGGCCTATAGTTTGTTAGAAGGCGCGCTCCCTGTTGAACGGTTAGTTGGTTTTGCTGTTGATGAAAACATGCCAGCCCTTGGCCTTACAGACACAAACAATCTATTCGGCGCTTTGGAATTTTCAGAAAAATGCGTCGGTAAAGGCATACAACCTCTTATAGGCTGCACACTAGCTGTTAAAATGCCTTCGTTAGAAGGTGACGCCAAAAAATCTATTTTTGATCAAGCACAAGACACACCAAAAACAGATGGTGAAATAGCGTTATTTGCCCAAAATGAAAAAGGCTATCAAAACTTAATGGCGTTAACGAGTGCAGCCTTCCTGGATACGGCCGGCGAAACAGATCCATTTATTAAATATGAATATTTAAAAGACCATTCAGAAGGGGTTATTGTTTTATCCGGCGGTGAAGATGGCCCACTTGATTTAGCCATTAAAAACAATCAGTCAGATTTAGCAGGCAAATGGGCCGTTCTGTTTAAAGAAACATTTTCAGATAGGTTTTATTTAGAGCTTCAGCGTCATGGTAGACCAAGTGAAAAAAAGCGGGAACAAGACCTTCTGGAAATTGCCTACTCACTTGAGGTTCCTCTTGTAGCAACAAATGAAGCATATTTCGATAAACGAGAAGATTATGAAGCCCATGATGCCCTCATTTGTGTGGCAGATGGCGCTTATGTCTCTGAAGATGATAGAAGGCGATTAACACCAGATCATCATTTAAAATCAGCTCGTCAAATGGCTGAACTGTTTAAAGACATTCCTGAGGCCATTGAAAACACGATTGAAATTGCAAAACGCTGCTCTTATCGCCCAACAACCCATGCCCCCATCTTGCCCAACTATCTCAGCAGCGATGAGCAAATGGACAATGAGGAAAAACTAAAAGAAGAGGCAAAAGCCTTAAGAGAGCTTGCTGAAAAAGGTTTGGAAGAGCGCCTTTCTAAAATAACAATGCCAGAAGGCATGACGAAAGACGACTATGTCGAGCGGTTAAATTTCGAGCTAGATATTATCATCTCAATGAAGTTTCCAGGTTACTTCCTCATCGTTGCGGATTTTATTCAATGGTCAAAGAATAATAATATTGCCGTGGGACCTGGGCGGGGTCTGGTGCGGGATCAGTGGTTGCATGGGTATTAACGATTACAGATCTGGATCCATTGAGATTTGGCCTTCTTTTTGAGCGCTTTCTTAATCCAGAGCGGGTCTCCATGCCTGACTTTGATATCGACTTTTGTCAAACCAGACGCGACGAAGTCATACGCTATGTGCAACAAAAATATGGCAATGACAAAGTGGCTCAAATCATTACCTTTGGTAAATTACAAGCGCGCGCTGTGCTACGCGATGTCGGCCGTGTGCTTTCAATGCCTTATGGGCAGGTCGATCGCCTTTGTAAAATGGTGCCGAATAACCCAGCAAACCCGTGCACTCTTTCTGAAGCCTTGGTTGAAGAGCCAAAACTTGCTGAAGCACGCCGTTCTGAAAAGGTAGTTGATGAACTACTCACCATCGCTTTAAAACTGGAAGGTCTCTATCGTCACGCTTCCACCCACGCAGCTGGTGTGGTAATCGGTGATCGCCCCTTGACCCAGCTTGTCCCCTTATACCGCGACCCAAAATCAGACATCCCAGTCACCCAATTTAATATGAAATGGGTAGAGCCTGCAGGCCTGGTGAAGTTTGACTTTCTCGGCCTAAAAACCCTCACGGTCATTGAAAAGGCAAGAGAATTCATTGTTGCCAATGGAACAGATCTTGATATTCCTAATTTACCTTTAGACGATGAAAAATCTTATGAACTCTTAGCAAATGGTGAAACGGTCGGTGTTTTCCAATTGGAGAGTACGGGCATGCGCGATAGTTTGAAGAAACTTCGGCCAGATAGATTTGAAGACATCATCGCGATGGTGTCTCTCTACCGCCCAGGCCCGATGGATAACATCCCAACTTACATCGCCCGTAAACAAGGAGATGAAAAGCCAGATTATTATCACGATATGCTCAAGCCTGTTTTGGAAGAAACTTACGGTGTGATCATCTACCAAGAACAAGTGATGCAAATCGCCCAAATCATGGCCGGCTACTCTCTTGGTGAAGCGGATATGCTCCGCCGTGCTATGGGTAAAAAAATTAAAGAAGAAATGGCCCGGCAAAAGGCACGGTTTGTTGAAGGCGCTGAAAAAAATAATGTCGATAAAAAGCAAGCCGAATTCATCTTTGAGCAAGTGGATAAGTTCGCGGGCTACGGCTTTAACAAATCTCACGCAGCCGCTTATGCTCTATTGGCGTATCAAACCGCATATTTGCGAGCCAACCACCCGGTTGAATTCCTCGCCGCTTCAATGACCCTTGACCTTGGCAATACAGATAAACTGGCCATGTTCGCCAATGAAGCAAGGCGAATAGGGATAGAGACGAAATCACCAGATGTAAATGCATCTGAAATTGATTTTTTACCCAAAGACAACAGTATTTTATATTCAATGGCCGCTTTGAAAAACATCGGCACAGGCGCAGTCGCCAGCTTGGTTGAAGAGCGCAAAGCCAATGGCAAATTCAAAAGCTTAACTGATTTTGCCAATAGGTTCGATCCAAAAGCTATAAATAAGCGAGGGCTTGAGACACTCTCCTGCGCAGGTGCGTTTGATCAAATCGAACCAGATAGAGCAAAAGTACACGCCAATGCTGAACGCATAGCAGCAGTTGCAAGTAAATTACATGATGACCGCAAAACAGGCCAATCTGATCTTTTCGGTGGATCTTCAGATGCAGGCACGCCAGATTTAGAACTAATAAACGTTCAACGTTGGCGAGAAATGGAAAAACTCACCCGTGAATATGACGCGGTCGGTTTTTACCTCTCTGGCCATCCATTAGATGAATATGAGGCAGTGCTTGATCGTTTGAATGTAGAGCAATGGACTGTTTATGAGAAAAAAGCTTTGGATAGTAATGGTGGTCTTGGCGTATTAGCTGCAACTGTATCAGCGGTAAGAGAAAGACGATCAAAATCGGGCAACTTATATGCTTTCGTTGAATTCTCTGATCAATCAGGTCAATTTGAAGCAATCACCTTCTCTGATACCTTAGAGGCCTGCCGAGACATCTTAGAAAGTGGCCAACCCGTTTTACTTAAAGTTGAAGCAGATGTTGAAGAAGATACTGTTCGATTGAGGTTGCAAAAAGCCGAATCACTCGAATTTGCCGCCCAAAATATGGTTCGCGGTTTAAAACTAACCGTGTCCAAAGACATGGATATGGCAGAATTAGCCAAAGCGCTGGGAGACCACCAAGGCCGAGGTAAAATAAAAGTTGGCCTCATGCTAGATGATTACAAACGTGAGGTGGAGATGGATCTACCTGGTAAATATAGCGTTTCATTGGAGCGGGCCAGTGATTTAAGAACCCTAAAAGGCGTTTTATCAGTCACTGAGATTTAAATTGAATATCTAACTTAGTACATTACGCAATTTTGCTCGGTAGTAAGATACCGAGCGCGCCCTCAATTCATATAAAGCCATAAAAGCAATAAAAAGCTTGTCATAACAGCAAATAACCACTATAAAGCCTTCCATTCCACACGCGGGGGTGCGGTGGGCATATGAATTATATGCTATCCCGACCGCTCCGGTGCATGTCGATAATCTTCTCTAAGATAACAAACTCCTTTGAGCCTCAGCTCAAATGGAGATTTTATTGTTTTCATTGGTGATTTGAGACATTTGTGTAGATGTTTTTGCGGATACAGTGCCGGTTGCTTGTGGGCAACCTGAAGGCACACCAAAAAATTCATCTGAAGCACAGAAATGCATGTCCCCGCGGAGGTTAAACCGGAAAACTGAAGGATTATAATACTATGGCAGTGCCATCATTCGACATGCGTCAACTCCTAGAAGCTGGCGTACACTTTGGACACCAATCTCACCGTTGGAACCCAAAAATGGACCAATATATCTTTGGTTCACGTAACAACATTCACATCATCGACTTGGCTCAAACAGTGCCAATGTTGCACCAAGCTCTGCAAGCTGTAAGTGATACAGTTGCAAGAGGTGGTCGTGTGCTATTTGTTGGAACAAAACGCGCCGCATCAGATGCAATTGCAGAAAGCGCAAACCGTTGTGCTCAATATTACATCAACCACCGTTGGTTGGGTGGCACACTCACAAACTGGAAAACGATCACACAGTCAATCAAACGTCTAAAAAAGCTAGATGAATTGCTATCTGGTGAAGCTCAAGGCTTGACGAAAAAAGAACGCCTACAAATGACACGCGAGCGTGATCGCTTGAACCAGGCAATTGGTGGTGTGAAAGATATGGGCGGTATCCCAGATATTCTTTTCGTTATCGACACAAACAAAGAATCAATCGCAATCGCAGAAGCAAATAAGCTGAACATTCCAGTTATTGCTGTTGTTGATAGTAATTCAAATCCATCAGGCATCACATTCCCAATCCCTGGTAATGATGACGCAGGCCGCGCAATTTCATTATATTGCGACCTAATCGTGAAGTCAGTACTAGACGGTATTGAGCGTTCACAAGGTGCAGCTGGTATGGATCTTGGTGCAGCTGAAGAAGTGAGCGAACAAGCTCTTTCAGAAGAAGAAGTTTCAAGTGAAGCTCCTTCTGAAGAAGCTGCAGCAGTTGATCTAAAAGGCTTTAAAGGCTTAGACGCACCTGAAGGTGAAGCTGATGATCTGAAAAAGATTGATGGTGTAGGCCCTGTTATTGAGAAAAAACTCAATGAACTCGGCATTTTCCACTTTAAACAAATCGTTGAGCTATCAAAAGAGCAAGCAGACGCGATTGATGAAGCGATTGCATTTAAAGGCCGCATCGAACGTGATGATTGGCAAGGACAAGCGACTAAACTTTTAGACGCTTAAGCAAACAATAAAATGAGGTAAGGTCCTGTCATCAGGATCTTACCTTAATAATTCACGATCAAAATCTATTAAACAAAATTTGAGGCAAGTGATATGGCTGAAATTACAGCAAGCATGGTTAAAGAACTACGCGAAACTACTGGCGCAGGCATGATGGATTGTAAAGCTGCTTTAAAAGAAGCAGATGGCAATCTAGAGGTAGCAATCGATTGGTTGCGCACAAAGGGCTTGGCAAAAGCTGCGAAAAAGGCTGGCCGTGTAGCTGCTGAAGGTCTTGTAGGCATCAAAACAAACGGCACGACAGGTGTTGTTGTTGAAGTGAACTCTGAAACAGACTTTGTTGCCCGTAATGACCAATTCCAGGAACTCGTAAATACAATTGGTGAAACAGCACTTGAAAATGGTGTTGATGAGCTAGCAAGTAAAAACTTCCCTGGCAAAGATATGTCAATCGAAGATTATGTAAAAGAGCTTGTTGGAACCATTGGCGAAAACATGAACTACCGCCGCGGAGCTCAATTGTCCGTTGAAAATGGCGCTGTCGCTGGTTACATCCATAACGCTACAGTACCAGGCCTTGGTAAAATCGGTGTGCTAGTAGCACTAGAGACAACAGGTGATGCCGCAAAAGCTGAAGCCCTTGGCAAACAAATCGCTATGCACATTGCAGCGATCAACCCACTATCAGCAACAGTTGAAGATCTTGACCCAGCTGTAGTTGAGCGTGAAAAAGCTGTTCTAACTGAGCAAGCTCGTGAAAGTGGCAAGCCAGACAATATCATTGAAAAAATGATTGAAGGCCGTATCCGTAAATTCTACGAAGAAGTTGTGCTTCTAAAGCAAGTTTTCGTTGTTGACGGTGAGAACACAGTTGAAAAAGCCATTAAAAACGCTGAAAGCGATGTTGGTGCCCCAATTGAGTTTAAAGGCTTTGTGCGCTTTGAACTAGGTGAAGGCATCGAAGTTGAAGAATCTGATTTTGCGGCTGAAGTGGCTGCAACTGCAGGCGTTTAATTAAATAAAAAAACGAATAAACCGGCTGAGAGCATTGCTTTCAGCCGGTTTTTTTGTGTCTGCTGTTAAAATCTCATATCTATTTGAGAAAACACGGCAAATTTAAGCTATTTAAATTGAGCAATGCTTTGAGATCGTATAAAGCTTTTTGAGCAGCTTTGAAGCAAGTTAGGGGAACTTCATGTCAGATCCAAAATATAAACGTCTTTTACTCAAATTATCAGGTGAAGCGTTAATGGGAGATGATGAGTACGGCATCAACATGGAAACCACGCGGCAATATGCCAGCGAAATTGCTGAAGCCGCCAATAAAGGTGTTGAAATTGCCATCGTGGTTGGTGGCGGCAATATTTTTCGCGGTATGGCAGGCGCTGCAAAAGGAATGGAACGCGCCCCCGCAGATTATATGGGAATGCTAGCAACAGTGATGAATGGTCTAGCATTACAAGGCGTACTAAAAGAATTTGGCGTTGAAGTTATTGTTATGTCTGCGATCCCAATGCCAACAGTATGCGAGCCCTATGTTAGAAATCACGCTCTTGATCATTTGAAAAATGGCCGTGTCGTCATTTTCGTTGGTGGAACCGGCAACCCGTATTTCACAACAGATACAGCCTCAACCTTAAGAGCCATTGAAATGAATTGCGATTGCCTTGCCAAAGCCACTCAAGTAGATGGTGTTTATTCAGCTGATCCGAAAAAAGATCCAACAGCAAAACGCTATGATAATCTTGACTATGACACTATTCTCGCAAAAGATTTAAAAATCATGGACGGAGCAGCTATAGCTTTGGCCAGAGATAATAATCTACCCCTGGTTATTTTTTCCATACATCAAGAAGGTAATTTGGTAAAAATGGTTGAGGGCAATGTAACCGCTACATATGTCAAAAGCTAAGTTCGCGAACTAAAGTAAAAGAAAACGCATAAAGGAAAAGACCATGTCAGACGCAACATTCGATTTAAGCGACATTGAGAAACGAATGAAAGGGGCCCTTGCATCCCTGAAAAATGACTTTTCTGGCTTACGCACAGGCAGAGCAAGCGCTTCTTTGCTCGACCCAGTAAATGTTATGGCTTATGGCTCACCAATGCCCCTTAGCCAGGTGGCAACAGTTTCAGTGCCAGAACCACGCACAATCAGTGTAAATGTTTGGGACCAGTCTCAAGTAGCAGCCGTTGAAAAAGCCATTCGTGAATCAGGCCTTGGATTAAACCCAAATGTTGAAGGCGGAACACTTCGCATCAATATTCCTGAGTTAAATGAAGAACGCCGCGCTGAATTAACTAAAGTGGCTGCCAAATATGCTGAACAAGCCCGCGTTGCAGTTAGAAATGTGCGCCGTGACGGTATGGATATTTTGAAAAAACAAGAAAAAGATGGTGATATCGGCCAAGATGAGCAACATAGCTTAGGGGCAAAGGTTGATGAATTGACCAAAAAGCTAGTTGATGAAATTGATAGCGCTCTAGCTACAAAAGAAGCTGAAATAATGCAAGTATAAGAAAGCTCTTTAAAAAAGACTTGCCTTTATATCTATTAATTAAAATCGAGTGTTATTCATGAATGATCAAAGCAATAATTTGAGGCAAGACTTGCGTCACGTTGCGATCATCATGGATGGTAATGGTCGCTGGGCAGCCAAAAGAGGGCTGCCACGCACCGCAGGCCATAAAAAAGGCGTCGACACTGTAAAAGACACAGTAAAATCAGCGATAGAACTGTCTATTCCTTACCTAACGATCTTTAGCTTCTCTTCTGAAAATTGGTCTCGCCCAAAACCAGAAGTCGATGAACTGATGCGCCTGATGAAACTCTTCCTTGAAAGAGAAGAGAACACACTCCACAAAGCCAATGTCCGCATAAGAATGATTGGCGCCCCTTTAGAGCAATCATCAGAATTATATCAAATGATCCAAAGGGCTGAGTTAAAAACAAAAGATAATACAGGCCTCCAATTAACGGTCGCTTTTAATTATGGCGGCCGTGATGAAATAGTCCGCGCATCAAGGGAATTAGCCGAACAAGTGAAAAATGGGCTTATTTCAGCTGATGATATAACTGAAGATCTTTTTAACACTAGCTTGGATACAAAAGATCTCCCAGATCCAGATTTACTCATTCGCACAAGCGGAGAATGCCGCATAAGTAATTTTATGCTGTGGCAATTGGCTTATGCTGAATATGTTTTTCTAGATTGCAATTGGCCAGATTTCACAAAAGAAAAATTCGAAGAAGCCATTGATATTTTCTATAAGCGCGATCGAAGATATGGCGGTGTTTGTGCGAGGTCTATTTCATGAAGGATAAGTTTAAAGGCCTCTATAATCTGAAAAAAAATACGAACACTGAACCAGGTGAAAAAGCGCCTCAAAAAAAGATTTTCAATCGCGAATTACTAATTCGAAGCATTTCAGCAGTAGTCCTTGCTACCATCGTTCTCTATTTATCATGGCATAGCTTCACGGCTTTTATCGGCTTGTGCGGTATTTTGTTGTTATTAATGTGCTGGGAGTGGGGGCGACTGACTAATAATGATTCAATCCTACAATTATCAATACAAGTCTTAGCCATCTCCATTGCGATTGCTTCCTATTTCTACAATGAATGGCCTTTATTGATTACGATAATCATAGCAGGTGCATTATTAGCAAGTTGGTCAACTCACTATTGGTGGCGTTCAAAATGGTCTCTTTTAGGCCTGTTCTATGTTGGGCTTCCCATATTCAGTCTCATCTATCTCCGCTCAGATCCAAATTTAGGCTTTGATGCCATCATTTATTTATTCCTCATTGTTTGGGGAACAGATACAGCCGCCTATTTTGCAGGCCGTCATTTTGGCGGTAAAAAATTAGCCCCCACTATTTCACCGGGCAAAACATGGTCAGGATTTTTCGGCGGATTGTTTGGTGGCTTTATCATTGGAGCAATCTTTGCTTTTTCAATAGATCAATCTCCTGTAATTCCAGCTCTTATAGGCCTAGTTCTCTCGGTAATAGCTCAAATAGGAGACCTTTTTGAAAGCGGCATAAAACGTCACTTTGGTGTGAAAGATTCAAGCCACTTAATTCCAGGTCACGGCGGTATTTTAGATCGATTAGATGGAGTGATCTTTGCGGCCATCGGTGCAGCCATCATTGCTGTCTTGCATAATCCATCCGCACCAGGTGAAGGTTTACTCATCTGGTTACCTTAAAAAAATATATAATTAGTTTTTAAATGGATATGGGATCTTATAGCTCAGAAATCTATTAGAGTTCCTTATTGCAAATTCAGCATAAGACCTTTATTCGGATAACACTCAACTATTGGTAGGCAACTGAAGGCACAATAAAAATTATAGTAATATGGAAAAAGTTTAATGGAACAAAAATCAAAAAAATCTATTTCCATATTAGGAGCCACAGGAACAATTGGCCAAAACACCCTGGATTTAATCAAAAGAAATAAAGATGATTTTTCCATCAAAGCCATTACCGGCCATAAGAACATTGAGTTACTTGCAAAACAAGCCATTGAGTTTGAGGTCGAGTTTGTAGCGACAGCTTGCGAGAACAGGTATTCAGAATTAAAAGAAGCTCTTTCTGGCACCAACATTAAGTGCGGTGGCGGTGAGCAGGCCATTCTTGAAGCTGCTAGCTATCCTGTAGATATTTCAATGGCGGCAATTGTTGGCGTCGCAGGCCTTAAACCAACTTTTAAAATCTCTTGAAACTGCCAAACTTGTCGCTTTAGCAAACAAAGAATGTTTGGTGTCTGCTGGAGATTTATTCATGAAAGTCGCCAAGCAAAATCAAACAACATTGATCCCGGTCGATTCAGAACATTCAGCAGCATTTCAATGTCTAGCAGGTCATGATATCTCTGAAATCTCGAAAATAACCCTTACAGCTTCTGGCGGACCATTTCGAACCTTTTCCAAAGAACAATTACAAAATGTTTCAAAAGAACAGGCCTTAAAACATCCTAATTGGGAAATGGGAGCTAAGATAACAATTGATTCAGCAACTTTAATGAACAAAGGGCTTGAATTAATAGAGGCTAAATATCTATTTGCTTTAGAAGCAGATCAGGTTGATATGGTCGTTCACCCGCAATCAATCATTCATTGTCTGGTTAGTTTTTATGATGGCTCTGTCTTGGCTCAACTAAGCGAACCAGATATGCGTGTTCCAATTGCATATAGTCTTTCTTGGCCAAAAAGAATGAAAACCCCCATTAAACCAATCAACTTAGTCGAGATAAGCAATATGGATTTTGAAGCTGGCGATGAAGATCGATTTCCATGCTTAAAATTAGCGCGCCAAGTCATGCAATCAGATGATTTTAATGGCCCCGCACTAAATGCCGCAAATGAAGTTGCTGTTGAGGCATTTCTCTCTAACAGGTGCTCATATGTGCAAATCCCTGAAATCATCGAAAAAGTGCTAGAAAAAGTCCAAATTGAGTTAAAACATACAGATAGATTCTCTATTAATGATATCTTGAAAATAGATCAGCAAGCAAGATACATGGCTTTAAACTTGCTCTAAGGAACATTATCTCTTGTCAGAAGGCAAAAGAGGGCAATATCACTGCTAATCATCTAAAAATGAAGCTGTTTTGTACAAAAACGGAACTCATATATGAATGGTACTGATTATATCGAAACAGTTTTAATTTTCTCGCCCGAATTTTGACAAAAAAAAAGCTAATTAAAGATAACAAAATCAAAGGACACACTACATTATGGATCTAATAACACAGATAATAACCTCAATTCCGGGGATATTTACGGGTTGGGTGTTACCAATATTGTTTGTTATGACACTTGTAGTGTTTTTTCACGAGCTCGGTCACTTCATGGTTGCTAGATGGTGCAATGTCACTGTCGATGCGTTTTCTATCGGGTTTGGTAAAGAAATATTTGGCTTTACAGATAAGAGAAACACCAGATGGAAGTTCTGCTGGATCCCTCTAGGCGGCTATGTCAAATTTGCAGACGACGCCAATGCCGCAAGTGCTGAAGATAAAGAAGCTTTTGACAAATTAACCCCAGAGCAAAAAGCTGGGGCATTTCATAATAAACCTCTATGGCAGAAAGCTCTGGTTGTAGCAGCTGGACCAGTAGCAAGTTTCTTGCTTGGTTGGGTTATTTTTACAGGCATTCACTACGCAAATGGTCAGCACGGCCCGTCTGGTCTTATTGATATTGTTGTAAAAGATAGCCCGGCGGAAAAAATAGGCCTCTTAAAAGGGGATAAAATCACTCATATCAATGATGTTGAAACCAAATTCTTCAACGATATTTTCCGCATTGTTTCATTCAACGGCACAGATGAGTTGAAACTCACTGTTTTGAGAGAAAAAGACAGTCTAACAATTCCAATTACCCCAGAAATTAAAATGGTTGATAATGGCATGGGGCGTAAAGTCTCTATGGGACGTATTGGTATTGGCCCTTCAAGAGATAAATCAACTTGGGTAACTGAAAAATACACGGTTTTTGGCGCAGCGATTGCAGCGAAAGATCAAACGCAATTCATTATCACGAGTACTTTGGGGTATATCGGTAAGTTATTCACAGGCCGGGAGTCGATCGATAAATTAAATGGACCTATCGGCATCGGAAAAATTGTTAATCATTTTTCTGGCTTTGGTCTGGTTTCAACTCTTTATATCGCAGGTCTATTATCGGTTAGTATTGGATTATTTAATTTATTCCCAATCCCGATGTTAGATGGTGGTCACCTGTTATTTTATGCAATAGAAGCCGTTAGAGGCAAACCAGCCAGTGAAAAAGTAATGGAGTACAGCTTCAGAGCAGGCTTAGCGCTTTTATTGGGTATGATGATATTGGCGTCAAAAAATGATATTGGCTGGTTTAATTAACCAGTCAACAAGCGTAAAAAAGCTAAAAAAGCATTAAATAAAGTTAAATGTTGCTTAAAAGGCTCTTTGCATTTGGGGAATGAATCTGTAAGGTTAAACAGTAAGCTACACTGAATGTGTCCGCAGATTAGGGAACTTTTTATAAAACAAAGTAAAACGTCTTATAAAAGGATCTGGGGATACATGTGTTTTCGTGTGGTAAATGCGTATAAAAAAGTCAAATTAGTGTTGTGTAACAAGCGCACTTTTTAAGGGGCACGTATTTAGAATGGTTTTTGTAGGTAATGCCAAATTGGTGAAGTCAGTAAAAGGGTTAAAAGCCCTTGATAGAGCTATGAAGGCAGCTGTCTTGTGTTTAGGGATAACAAGCGCATCTTTTGTAATGGGTATTTCAGCAAATGAAGCGAAATTTGCTGGAAGTTCAAACTCTTCATTCAGCATAGCAACAGCTCATGCGCAATCAGGTACAGTGCGTGCCATTAAAGTAACCGGTAACCGCCGGGTAGAGCCTGAAACGGTTAAATCCTATTTGAAATTTGGAGTTGGCGATCAATATTCAGCTTTTGCAGTTGATGAATCTCTGCAATCACTGTTTGGAACAGGTCTTTTCAGTGATGTCTCAATTGATAAATCAGGTAGCACTGTAACTGTTTTTGTTGAAGAAAACCCTGTTATCAACAAAGTTGCTTTTGAAGGCAACAGAGAAGTCGATAACGCCTCTATCGCAGCCGAAGTTCAATCTAAAACCCGCGCAATTTACACACGTGCCCGTGTGCAATCAGACATTCAGCGCATTTTAGATCTTTATCAAGTGCGCGGTATCTTCACAGCTAAAGTTGAAGCGAAAATCATTAAACTACCTCATAACCGGGTTAACCTCGTTTATGAAATTGTTGAAGGCGATGCGACCAAAGTTAAAAGCATTAACTTCATTGGTAACCAGGCTTTTTCAGATAGCCAACTTAAAGATGTAATTACCACTGGTGAATCTGGTCTCTTAAGCTTCTTTAAATCAAATGATATTTATGATCCAGATCGTCTAAATGTTGATCGTGAACTTGTCCGTAGATACTACCTATCCAACGGCTATGCAGATGCTCGTGTTCTTAACGCAGTTGCAGATATCGATGCAGAAGGTAAAGCATTTTTCATTACGTTCACTGTTGATGAAGGTGAATTATATCGCGTTGGTAATGTAAATGTGGAAACAACTGTTTCCTCTATTAATGTAGATAATTTAGGAGCCACTGTTTTAACAACACCAGGCTCAATTTATGACGCGACTAAAATTGATAAAACAATTGAAGCGCTGACATTAGCAGTTTCTGCTCAAGGTTATGCCTTTGCTCAAGTTCGTCCTCGTATCGAACGTGACCCAATCGGCCGCACAATCGGTATCACTTACATGATTGAAGAAGGTCCACGGGTCTATATCGATCGCATTAATGTTTATGGTAATACCCGCACAAAAGATTATGTCATCCGCCGCGAATTCCGCTTGGTTGAAGGCGATGCATACAACAGACTGCTTGTAAGAAACGCTAAAAAACGCCTGCAACGTCTTGGTTTCTTTGAAAAAGTAAACATTTCTCGTGAAACAGGTTCATCACCAGACCGTGTTATTCTGAATGTAAGTGTTGTTGAGAAAAATACTGGTGAACTAAGCTTTGGTGCCGGTTACTCAACATCTGAAGGTGTGATCGGTGACATCTCTATCACAGAGAGAAACTTACTGGGTAATGGCCAATATTTAAGACTAGCCCTTGGTGGTAGCTTTGAGCGTCAACAAATTGACCTAAGCTTTACCGAGCCACGTTTCCTTGACATGAACTTGGCCGCTGGTTTTGATATCTTCCACAAGGAAATTGACCGTTCAGATGAATCTAATTTCAAAAACCGCAAAACAGGTGGTGGATTGCGCTTAGGCTTCCCTGTCGCTGAAAATATACGTGGTTCTCTTCGTTATACATTCACTCGTGATGACATTTACGAAATCACAAATGGTGCATCAGATGCCATTAGACAACAAGAAGGCATTTCTAACATCTCGTCTATTGGTTACACATTAACTTACGATACCCGTAACCACCGCAAAAAACCAAACCGTGGTCTATACGTATCACTTTCACAAGACTTTGCTGGTGTTGGCGGTGATGTGAATTACCTTAGAACAGTTGGTGAAGCTCGTGCTTACTATCCTCTATGGAATAAAATAACTTTGGTCGGTCGCGTAATCGGTGGTGTGATCACTGGTACTGGTGGCGATAAAGTAAGATTGAATGACCATTTCTTCAAAGGTGGAGAGACAATACGTGGCTTTGAATCAGGTGGTCTTGGTCCTCGTGAAACCTCAGGTGATCGTGACGCATTGGGTGGTAAAGTATTCTATGCTGCCACAATTGAAGCACGTTTCCCAATTCCTTACCTAACTGAAAACACAGGGATTTCAGGAGCTGTATTTGCTGACGCTGGCTCAGTGTATGACGTCGACCTGCCAGATACAACTACAACTACTGCCTTTGATGAGGACTCAATTAGAGCTTCTGTTGGTATATCAGTACTGTGGGATTCTCCGGTGGGCCCAATTCGAGCCGATTACTCCCATGTTATTGAAAAAGAAGATTTCGACGAAGAAGAAGTTTTCCGCTTCGGTGCATCAACAAAATTCTAGTCTCTTAAATTTTCTAAAAACATTCCCTCATGCTTTATTAAAAAAAGCATGAGGGTATTTCTATAAAGGACCAGCCCATGGAACACCCCGGATTTTTCCAAAAGGTCGGTCCATTTCCGATTGCTGAAATTTGTGAAAAGCTCAATATAGAAGAAGTTGTTTCACATCAATCCCAAGACGTCGAAATTCTCGATGTAGCAAGTCTATCTTCAGCGGGTACTGGGCATTTAACTTTCTTTGAGGATAAAAAGCTCATAGATGCATTTAAAACATCTAAAGCCTCAGCCTGTTTTGTTACCCCAAACTTCAAAGATCAACTTCCTAAAAATATGGTTGGTTTAATTACAAAAAAGCCTCATGAAAGCTTTGTTGAGGCCGTTAGCTTGTTTTATCCAAATGCAAGTTTTCAAGGAGCCACGCAAAATACAGGTGATTTAATAGACCCTTCAGCTGTCATTGAAGAAGGCGCTATAATTGAAGCTGGCGCCATAATAGGCAAAGAAGCCCATATTGGCTCTGGGACAATCATTTGTTCTGGCGCAGTTGTTGGGTATCGTACCTATATCGGAAGAAACTGCAAAATTGGCCCAAATTCAGTTGTTACACATAGTCTAGTCGGTAATGAAGTAACCATACATTCAAGTGCTGCTATCGGCCAAGATGGATTTGGGTATATTATGGGCCCTGGTGGTCATAAAAAGGTCCCACAAATTGGACGGGTCATAATTCAGGATAAAGTTGAAATTGGTGCAAACACGTCAATAGATCGCGGCGCATTAACTGATACCATCATTGGTGAAGGCACAAAAATAGATAACCTTGTGCAAATAGCCCATAATGTGGTAATTGGCTGTCACGCAGTCATCGTGTCTCAAACAGGCATATCAGGTAGCTGTAAAATCGGGAATTATGTTGTCATGGGTGGGCAAACAGGGGCTGTTGGTCACATTGAAATTGGTGACGGAGCTCAAATTGCTGCCTCAAGTAATGTGCATAAAAGCGTACCAGCAAAAGCACGTTATGGAGGAACACCAGCTAAACCTATGAAACAATGGTTTAAAGAAATTATCGCTGTAGAAAAAATGGTAGAAAACAGAGATAACAAATTAAAGAAATAAGCCACATCATTACGAACGGTCCCCAATTAGAAAAGGGGGTTTGAAAATAATGAAATGATGCGGCCAGGTTGGTTAAATTTAAGGATAAAAACTATGGATGAGAGCGCAGCAAAAGGAGAGTTAGGAACAGCTGATATCAATGATATCATGAAATATCTTCCTCACCGCTATCCCTTTTTACTCGTTGATCGCATCATCGACATGTACAAAGATGAAAGCGCCATTGGCATTAAAAATGTAACTTATAACGAAAATTTCTTCCAAGGGCATTTCCCAGAACATCCTGTATTCCCTGGAGTTTTACTCGTTGAAGGTATGGCACAAACAGCCGGCGCTTTATGTGTTGCTAATTTAGAAGACAAAGCAACAGAACAACTGGTATATTTCATGGCAATTGATCGTGCTCGTTTTCGCAAGCCCGTTGGCCCTGGTGATCAAGTTCATTATCACGTTCAAAAAATTCGTAGTCGTGGCCGTGTGTGGCGTTTTTCAGCCGAAGCAAAGGTCGATGGCGAACGCGTTGCCGAAGCAGAAATCAGTGCAACAATCGTGGATGTATAAAAACATATGTCAGAAAACAAAATTCACGCCTCATCCGATATTTCAGCAGATGCAAAAATTGGATCAAATGTAGAAATCGGTCCTTTTTGTCAGGTCGGCCCAAATGTTGAAATTGGAGATAATGTAAAACTTCATTCTCACATTGTTTTATGTGGTCAAACGTCAATCGGAGACAATTGTGAAATCTATCCTTTCGCGTCGTTAGGAAAAATTCCTCAAGTCGCTAATTTCACAGACCCAGAGCAACAAAGTAAATTGATCGTTGGCAAAAACAATCGCATTCGCGAACATGTTACAATGCATTCAGGCACAGAGCATGGCGGCTGGATCACGAAAGTTGGAGACAATGGACTTTACATGGCAGGCTCTCACATCGCTCATGATTGTATTCTGGGTGATGATGTCATTTTTGCAAACAATGCTACACTAGGTGGCCATTGCACCATTGGCGATGGAGCTATCTTGGGCGGGCTAACAGCCGTTCATCAATTTGTTCGCATAGGCCATAAAGCGTTCATTGGGGGAATGTCCGGTGTCGAGCATGATGTTATTCCCTATGGCATGGCCATTGGACATAGAGCTGGGCTTGGTGGTTTGAATATTGTTGGCTTAAAACGTTCAGGTTTTACAAGGCAAGATATTCACCAACTAAGAAATGCCTATCAAGATATCTTTGCAGATAACAACACATTGAAAGAGCGTGTTGATCAAGTTGAAATTGATTATAAAGATAATAAATGTGTACAAGAAATGGTGACATTTATTCGCAATGAATCTAGCCGCGCATTATGTGTGCCCAGAGATCATAATTAAGAGATCATAACTAAGAGATCACAATCAAGGGACAAAATGTCTCTTAAAGCAATCTCGATAAAATCAAAGTAAACCAAAGGGTTAAATGTAGCTCTTTGGTTTTATTATGTTGCTAATATTATCGCATCCAGGAACATAACAAGATGCAACATACCAATTTAAGCAAAGAGCCCTCAAAGCAAAACTTAAAGACCCCATTAGGCATCCTCGCTGGCAATGGTACACTTCCCCTTTACATAGCTGAAAGAACGCAAAAATCAGGACGAGACGTCTTTATCATTGGCATAGACGGAACCGCTTCGAAAGAAATAGAACAGTACCCTCACAAATGGATCAAATGGGGCGAAGTTGATAAACTTTTCAATACTCTCAAAACAGAAAAAGTAGAACAATTACTTTTTATCGGAGGGGTCTCAAGGCCTGAGTTCAAAAATATTCATTTTGATTTTGGCATGATAAGAAACCTTCGTTTTCTCTTTAGCTTAACAATGGGCGGAGATGACACAGTCCTAACAAATATTGTTAACTTCGTTGAAAAGAAGGGCTTTCAGATTGTTGGCGCTCATGAAGTAGCCCCAGAATTAACCGCTGATAGCGGCACATTCACAAAAAAAGCCCCAACCAAAATAGACTTAAAAGACATTCAAAAAGGCATTAGAACAGTTCTTTCTTTAGGAGAAATGGATATAGGCCAAGGTGCTGTAGTTGCTCGTGAATATGTCCTTTGCGTAGAAGCTGCTGAAGGCACAGATAATATGCTCAAGCGGGCCAAAGGCTTAAGACAATGGGGAAAAGGCTGGTTTAATAAACGTAACGGCGTTCTTGTTAAATTACCCAAACCCAATCAAGAATTAAGAATAGACATGCCAACAATTGGGCCAAGAACGATTGAAAATGTCGCTGAAGCCGGTCTAAATGGCATAGCCATCGTTGAAAACAAAGTACTAATGAGTGAAAAACAAAAAACCATTGAATTGGCAAATGAATTAGGAATTTTCATCATTGGCTTAAAAGAAGAAGACCTAAAACTTTAAAAAACACCTCCCTTTCTATTAATCAGTTAAAAAACAGACTGAAAAGGCCATACTGCAATGAGCAAATCACCGTCTTATAAATTACATATCATTGCTGGTGAGCACTCAGGCGACGCTTTGGGTGGTAAATTAATGCAAGCTCTAAAGGAAGAATTAGGAGAAGAAAACGTCACTTTCCAAGGCCTTGGCACAGATGCAATGGAGCAGGAAGGTTTAAACTCACTCTTTCCTATGGAAGAGGTGGCGATAATGGGGCCATTCGCCATTTTAATGCGGTTACCCAATTTGATTAAACGGGTTCATCAATGCGTTGATCATGTATTAGAACACAAACCAGATGGCCTTATAATTATCGATAGTCCAGAGTTCACTCATCCGATTGCTAAAAGAGTGCGGAAAAAAGCACCAGATATTCCAATTGTTAATTATGTGAGCCCGACAGTGTGGGCATGGCGCCCAGGCCGGGCTAAAAAAATGAAACCTTATGTAGACGAGGTACTAGCACTTCTCCCCTTTGAGCCGCAAAAACACAAAGAACTAGGCGGTCCCTCGTGTCATTATGTTGGTCATCCATTAATTGAGCAAAAACAATGGATCTCAGAGCTGAATGAAAATGAGCTATTAGAAAAACTCGGTATCGAGAAAAATGCAAAAATTCTCACAATTTTACCAGGTAGCCGATCAAATGAAATCAAACATTTAATGCAACCATTCGGTGAAGTAATAGCGCAGTTAAACAATGAGATTGGTCCTATTGAAATTTTACTACCTACCGTAAAATCAGTGAAAGAAGCAGTAACTGAGGCTGTTAAATCTTGGCCAATAAAACCCCATATCATTGAAGGCCAGGAAGATAAATTCAAAGCCTTTAAATGCGCAACAGCTGCGCTTGCCGCCTCAGGAACAGTCACTTTAGAATTAGCAATAACCGGCACACCAATGGTCGTTGCTTATAAATATGATAAATTACTGCACCTTCTAAGACCGCTCATAAAAGCAGATATGTTCGCCCTTGCTAATCATATTTTAGGAAAAAAAGCCTTCCCAGAGTTTATTCAATATGATTGCACACCAGAAAAAATTGTAGGTGCACTAGCCCCTCTTTTTGATCAATCATCAAATGAATATCTCGCACAAAAAGCAGATCTAGATCGAATAGAGGAAAAAATGTTTGCAGCCGGTCCAAGACCATCAATCGCAGCAGCAAAGCAAACCATTGAAACTATTTATAAAAACAAAAGTTAAAATAAAAAAAAGCCGCTCTAAAATCTAGAGCGGCTTTTTTATAACTCGAAACTTAAACCCTAGCGGTTTGAAGTCGGCACATAGTCACGTTGTGTCGGTCCTGTATAAAGCTGACGAGGGCGACCAATACGTTGTTGTGGGTCTTCAATCATTTCTCTCCATTGAGCAATCCAACCAACCGTACGTGCTAGCGCGAACAGCACTGTGAACATCTCTGGTGGGAAACCTAATGCGCGAAGTGTAATGCCTGAGTAGAAATCGATATTCGGATAAAGCTTCTTATCAACAAAATAAGGATCTTCACGAGCGATACGTTCAAGTTCCATAGCAACTTGTAATAGTGGCTCATCTTTAAGACCAAGCGTATCCAGCACTTCATGACATGTCTTCTGCATAACAGTAGCACGAGGGTCATAGTTTTTATAAACACGGTGACCAAAGCCCATGAGACGGAAAGGATCGCTCTTATCTTTTGCGCGGCGAATATATTCTGGAATACGATCTACAGAACCAATTTCTTCAAGCATAGTTAGCGCAGCTTCATTAGCTCCGCCATGAGAAGGACCCCAAAGGCAGGCAATACCAGCCGCAATACAGGCAAATGGGTTCGCACCAGAAGAGCCAGCAAGACGAACTGTTGAAGTGGAAGCATTTTGCTCATGATCAGCATGAAGAATGAAAATACGATCCATCGCACGAGCAAGAACTGGATCAACCTTATAATCTTCAGCAGGTACACTGAAACACATATTCAAAAAGTTGGCTGAATAATCTAAGTCATTGCGTGGTGTAACAAATGGCTGACCAATAGAATATTTATAAGCCATCGCTGCAATGGTTGGCATTTTCGCAATCATGCGAAGGCTGGCAATATTTCTTTGTGTTGGGTCGTTAATATCTGTTGAGTCGTGATAAAACGCTGAAAGCGCTCCAACAACACCCACCATAATTGCCATAGGGTGAGCATCCCGGCGGAAACCTTTATAGAAAGTGTGGATCTGCTCATGCAGCATTGTGTGATAGGTGATGCGGTGTTTAAAATCTTCAAATTGCTCACCTTGTGGCAGATCACCATAAAGTAATAAATAGCATGTTTCTAAAAATGAGCCCTGTTCCGCCAGTTGATCAATCGGGTAGCCTCGGTGTAATAAAACACCCTTATCACCATCGATATAAGTAATTTTACTTTCACAAGATGCAGTAGATGTAAATCCGGGATCATAAGTGAACATATCACTCTGAGCGTACAAACGGCTGATATCCATTACAGTTGGCCCGATTGAGCCTTTGTAAAGTGGTAAGTCGAGTGTTTTCCCTTCAACTATAAGACTGGACTTATCACTATCCTGATTAAGCTGATCACCATTAGTAGAAGTTTGAACATTAGTCATAAACATACCCTTTTATTTATCGCGCCGAATGTCAGTATGCCGCGTCCCTATGACGCAGTTGACGTAAGACCTAACATAAAGAATTTTAAATTGCTATAAGCTCGCTTTATATTTCATAAAAATGAAAAAAATACGAATTTTTAGCTCTTTGACTGTCTAGAATTAGCGCATTCATTGAAATATGTATGTAAAACAAAAAGTGAATCTTTTGTTTTCGATGCCCCTTTAATAAGTCCAACCACTCAATTTTGCAAGTTTTTCTACAACTTTAGGCCTTAATAACATCTTCAAGCCGTTTAATAACGCTTTCGCGGCCTAAACTATGGATAACATCATAAATCCCAGGTGAAACCATAGATCCAGTAAGCGCTGAGCGAAGAGGCGGCGCAATTTTACCAAATTTGAGACCTTTCTCATCAGCATATTCTTTCAAGAGCCTTTCAATGGCATCTCGATTCCACTCTTCTAATTCAACAAATTTAGGCAAAATCCCCTTTAAAATGTCATTTACTCCCTCTTTTCCTAAAGCTTTGCTGGCTTTTTCATCCATATCTAATGGAACTGACTTAAAGAGATAAGCCGCCGTCTCCAAGAGCTCAATAAGCGTCTTTGAGCGTTCTTTTAAGAAAGAAAGATTAGAAGAAAGCACTTCTAGATCAATAAGATCTGATGAAAAAGACAATTCAGGCGTAAATTGTTTCTCTTCAATAAGAGATTTTAGAGCTTTAAGAATATCTTCATCTGCACTCTCAGCAACATAATGCCCGTTAATATGATCTAACTTGGCCATGTCAAAGCGAGCAGGTGCTTTGTTTATTCCACTAACATCAAACCATTCGATAAGTTTATCTGTAGGAATAATCTCATCATCTCCATGAGACCAACCAAGTTTAGCAAGATAATTTCGCATGCCTTCAGGTAGATAGCCCATAGCTTTATAAGCCTCTGCCCCAAGCGCACCATGGCGTTTAGAAAGCTTAGCACCATCACTTCCATGAATAAGAGGAATGTGCGCAAATTGCGGAAGGTCCCACTCAAGAGCGTTATAAATTTGAATTTGCTTAGCGCAATTAGTTAAGTGGTCATCTCCGCGAATGACATGAGTAATCCCCATATCATGATCATCAACTACAACCGCAAGCATATAAGTAGGTGAACCATCAGAGCGCAGAAGCACCAAATCATCGAGTTGATCATTACGAATAACCACATCCCCTTGAACAAGATCAGCAATTTTCGTCTCCCCCTCAATCGGGGCTTTAAAGCGAACAACAGAGCGATCAATATACTCTTCTGCAATAGGTTCATCACGGCCAGGGTAACGCGCAGCAACCCCCGCTTCACGAGCTTTATTGCGAATTTCTTCTATTTTCTCATCAGTCGCATAAGAACGATAAGCATGACCACTTGCTAACAATTGCTCAGCCACTTCAACATGCCGGTCTTGTTGTTTAGATTGAAATAGAGGCTCACCATCAGCTTCTAGCCCAAGCCAATTCATACCCTTCAAAATGGCTTCAATGGCATCATCCGTGGAGCGCGCCTTATCTGTATCCTCAATACGTAATAAAAACTTACCCCCTTGAGACTTTGCATAAGCCCAATTAAAGAGAGCCGTTCTTGCCCCGCCAATATGTAAATATCCAGTTGGGCTTGGCGCAAAACGTGTAATGATAGGTTGAGACATGCTAAAATTCCTGAACGTCTAAATGTGGTCTATGAACATTTTCATGGGTGGCTATAACATAGCTCCTTCTAAGGGCATAGCAGGAAATAATATGTTATTAAGAATGAAGGGTTTGCTTTAATTCTTATGGGCTAAGGAAATTTATAAAGATGAGGGAAGGGGTAAATAAATTAAACAACCTAAAACGTTGCCTTCCATTTATGCTGGTAAGAGAAGAAAAATTCCCTTCAGGAAAATTTTTAAAAAACAAATCAGAGGAACAAACTAATCTGATTAAAAATAATAGCCCAATAACCCTGTTACTCATCGCCTTTGGGATTGGTCTCTATTTCAATTTACCCATAGAGGGCAATTCAAAATTTTGCGCTGTTACCATCGTACTTTTACTTAGCGCTACAATCTTAACCCGCAGCTACCAAACATTAAACAATCTCTTTCTTGTCTCGCTGATGATCTTTTTAGGATATTCATTGGCCCTATATAGAACCCATTCAAGTGCAACGCCATTATTGAGTAAGAGTTTTAAAGCCTATCACGTTGTTATGATGGTGGAAGAAAACCAACCCTTACAAAAAAATCGTATTCGCTATACCGGTAAAGTCATATCATTATCTAAATTAGATCAAACCAAATTTCCAAAGCGCATAAGAATAAGAACCACAGATCAAGGGCCCCGATTTCAATATGGGGACATGATTTGTATGAAAGCCATGCTAGCTCGCCCTAAAGGGCCAATAAGAGCAGGGGGCTATGACTTTGGCCTGGCCCTATGGTTCAAGCAAATAGGTGGAACCGGCTTTAACATCTCACCTCTAAAATTATGCCCCTATCAAAACAATCATGTTCATTATCTTTCTTCACTAGATCAAATCATAGCAAACATAAGATCATTCATTTCAAGTAAAATAGATCATGGGCTTAATGAGCCAGAACGCGCTATGGCAAGAGCACTTATTTTAGGGGATAGGGGCCGTGTAAACAAAGAAGATCTAGAAGCAATGAGAAAAGCTGGCCTTGGGCATTTGCTTGCAATCTCAGGTCTTCACATGGCCGTATTCGGTGGTACTTTATTTTTTCTCTTAAGAGCACTGATGGCTTTATTTCCAAACTTTGCTCAGAACCATCCAATCAAAAAATACGCAGCCTTCGGCGCGCTCATAGGAAGTTTTGCTTACTTCTTAATTTCAGGGCAATCAATACCAACACAGCGTGCGTTTTTAATGATCGGAGTGTTATTCACCGCCATCATGATCGAGCGAACCGCCTTAACTCTCCGCAATGTTGCCGTTGCTGCCCTTATCATCCTGATCTTGCGACCAGAAAGTCTAATGTCGGCCGGGTTCCAAATGTCTTTTGCTGCTGTAACAGCACTCATTGTAAGTTATAATTTTTTGAGAGAATGCGAGCCATTTCAAAATCTAAACAACAATAATAAAGGAACTTGGCTCAAACCATTTTATTATTTACTCGGTATTTGGTTCACTTCCATTATCGCCACAATCGCAACAGCGCCATTTGCGATTTATCATTTTCATAATATTTCTTATATGGGCCCGATTGGGAACATGCTGGCAATCCCTATTTTCAGCTTATTGTTGATGCCATCAGCGCTCATCTCTTTAATTTTAATGCCATTTGGATTAGAGGCCGGTGCTTTCATACCTCTCAAATACTCAATAAGCATTTTATTAAGTTCAGCTCACTGGACATCTAGTTTTCACCCAGCTGTTATTACCACTGGAGCTATTAATGCCAGTTCTGTTTTTACCCTAATGGCAGGCCTCATCTTCATATTTTTTACAAATAAACCACTAAGCTATTTAGGCGCAGCTTTGTTAATTATAGCCCCCATATCAGCCGCTCAGTTTAAAAAGCCAGATCTTTATATCGGATCATCAGCAGAAATCATTGCACTGAGAGGAGATGACCAAAAACTCTATGCACCAACTGGGCGCAAAGGATCTTTTGTTTTAAATAACTGGCTAAAAGCAGACGCAGACACTCGCTCACTAAATTATGTTCGAAACAATGATTATCTATTATGCGATGACACGGCATGTTCTGGAAAAACGGCAGCTCTAAGAGTAACACTCATAAAATCAATTGCTGCATTAGAAGAAGCTTGTGAAACAGCAGATATATTAATTTATAAATTTACAATCACAAGAAAATGTCAAAACCCTAAATACATTTTGACTAAAAGAAATCTAACCAATAGCGGTTCTCTTTCCATTTATATTAAAGACGAAAAAATGGAAATCATTTCAGCTAATGGCTTTAGGAAAAATAGAATTTGGTCCGGATACCGCTAAACGAGCAAATACAGATAAAAATCAGCACTCTTAATGATATTTACGAACAAGCCCTACAAGTTGACCTTGAACTTGCACCTTATCAGATGTGAATTTACGAGGTTCATAAGCCGGATTAGCCGCAACCAGCTCAATCTCATTACCAGATTTATAAATTTTCTTCAAAGTAGCTTCTTCTTCTTCAACAATAAAAGCAACGACTATATCACCATTGCGAGCTGTAGAAGTTTCCTTAATCAAAACGGTATCACCATCAAGAATACCTTCATCAATCATCGAATCTCCGTGAACTTCAAGGGCATAATGATTACCCCCTCCAAGCATGTCAGGTGAAACCACCAAATCATTATTATGGTCTTGAATAGCAGAGATAGGAACACCAGCCGCAATTCTCCCCATAACAGGAACAGTCATAGAAGATGTATCAGGTGAGGGGTCAGAAGCCGGCTTTAAAGCCGCATCTGCAATAGAGACAACATTACTCTTCGCTTGAGTGGAACCAACATCACTGGACGCGCCTTGCAAACCTTCTGGTAATTTTAAAATTTCTAAAGCCCGCGCTCTATGTGCAAGTCTTCGTATAAATCCGCGTTCTTCAAGAGCTGTAATAAGACGATGAATGCCAGATTTAGATTTTAACTCAAGCGCATCTTTCATTTCATCGAAAGAAGGAGAAACACCGGTTTCCTGCACACGGTTATGAATAAAAAGAAGTAAATCTTTTTGTTTTTTAGTCAGCATAAAACCTATCCCTCTTTTTAGCTTAAGCAAAAAAGCTATTTTTAAGCCTCAAATCTATTAATAACGCTTTCTCACTGAAATGATTTAAATAAAAAGAATCACCAGCAAAAGCACGAATCGAGAACATTATGCATGTTCCTATCTTGTTCTGCAAGTTTTCTTTTCCCATTAAAACATAAAGGGTCGTAAAACACTTAAGTTTCACGACCCTCTAATTTTAAAATATACATTTAAAAGAAGTGTTTAATGAAGTGCTGTCTTCATTTACCTCTTTTGGGTAAATGTAAATGACCAAGAGCAGCCCGAGCAGATAAAACTGCCTGTGCGCCCGTATGACCAATATGTGAAAATGTATCGTACAAAGCTGCACTTCTTAGTTTGTGAGCCTGTTCAATATGAAAGTTCACATCATCAATGCTAAGGTCTTTTAGATCTTTAGACATGAGTTTCTCCTTTAGTGTTTGATAACACCTGTTATTGAGAAAACGTTCTCTTGATCTAAAGATATAAAAACAAAAACCGGTTAGCTAGATGAGTTCAATCAACTCAGCGTTGCAATTTTTACAAAGCTAAATTGAAACGATAACAACAAAATTAATGAAAATGACGATTAATCTAACATGTGGATGTTAACATACTCACCACCACTAGCTGCAGATGAATGAGGCTCTCTCACGATCAGGCAGTTAGAAAAAGCAAATGTCGCTTGCAATGAACTGTCTTGGTTTTCCAAACATTCAACCCTTAGTTGGCCATTTTCATCAAGCCAATAAAAGCCTCTCATATAATGTTTGCGTTCTCCATTTGAACTAATCTCATTTTTCAAAATAGCCGTTTTAGTGGGCTTTATGGCTGATGAGCTCCCCAACATTGAGCGAATAAGCGGCACAACAAACATTTCTGCGCATATAAGAGCTGAAACAGGGTTTCCAGGCACCCCCACAATGCTTTTCTCGCCCAAAGAACCAACCATAAGAGGTTTTCCAGGCCGCATGGCAATGCGCCAAAAATCAAGTTTCATTCCAGCTTGCTTTAAAGCCTCTTGCACCAAATCATGATCGCCAACAGATGCCCCACCAATGGTCACTATAATATCAAAGTTATTTTCAGGAGCTTTTACTTTTTGAATGAGTTCATCTAAACTCGCTAAATTATCTTTTGCAATTCCCAAACAATGTGCATCTGCCCCTGCCTGATTGAGTAATTCTTTCATTCCAAATGGAATAGAAGAAATAATTTGTCCATCTGCCAAAGCCTCACCAGGAAAAACCAACTCATCCCCGGTTGCAATAATCGCAACTTTAGGCTTCTTTAAAACTTCAATAGAACCAACATTCATCGATGCAAGCAAAGCTAAGTGTCGGTAATTGATAGCTGTCCCTTTTGAGACAAGCTCTTCACCTACATGAAAGTCATATCCAGCTGAACGTATGAATTTACCAGGCTGATAAACCTCTCTGACTGAAACTGTCGTTTCATCGAGGCGGTCACAATCTTCCTGAATGGCAATTGCATCAGCCCCCTCAGGCACAACAGCGCCTGTAAAAATACGAACGGCTTGTCCAGCAGTGATTTTTCCCTGAAATGGATGCCCAGCAGAGCTCTCTCCAACAACATTAAAAGAAGAGGGCAATGAGCTGCAATCAGAATGAATAAGCGCATACCCATCCATCGCAGAAGCGGCAAAAGGAGGTTGAGTTATTTCAGCTGAAATATTTTTCGCCGCAATTCGGTTTGAGCAAAGATCTAATGGTAAAGTCTCAGTCGCCATCAGACGCCCTTTAGCTACCAAACGGTCCTGTGCGTCAGCAACTGAAAGTAAACTCATTAAAAAACTCCCAAAAAACTATAAAACTATTTATTCAGCTGCATCTGGTGCACGATAAGTCCCAGACTTACCACCCGTTTTTTCTAACAAGCGAACGCCAGAAAAACTCATTCCCTTATCAATAGCTTTAGCCATATCGTAAATAGTCAACAAAGATACTGAAACGGCAGTTAAAGCTTCCATTTCAACACCTGTTTTTCCATCAACTTTAACCGTAGCTTGCACAGAAATCCCCGTTTGAGGCTCAGTTGCAGGTATAAACTCAATCTCAACACCAGTTACGGGAAGAGGGTGGCATAGTGGTATAAGGTCAGACGTTTTCTTCGTTGCCATAATACCAGCTATACGAGCAGTCGCTAAAACATCGCCCTTTTTCATCGCATTTTGTTGAATTTGCGCCAATGTGTCAGGCTGCATTGAAACAAAACCTTCTGCAATCGCAACTCTTTGAGTAACCCCTTTATCTGAGATATCAACCATATGCGCAGCACCAGCCTCATTAACATGAGAGAGTTTTTGTTCGCTCTGTCCATTCGGTGTCTTGGTTTCAGCATGTTGAGAAACAGGCTCAGCTTGCTGTTTGCCCCCTTCAATACCATCACTTCCAGAGCTGATCATAGCACCAAGCTCTTCAATGGCTGTTTCAAAATTGTCTCCAAGAAGTTTCACATCATCAATCTTAATATCGGTTTCATTATTAGATTGTTGCAACTCTTCATGAAATTTATTTTCATCAATAGAAGGAACATTAACTTGGGCATCTTCTGGGCTATTGGTGAGTGAAGGGTCTACTTGTGATGCATTTTCTTGAGCAGCTTTTTCTTTTGCAGCCTCAGCACCCTTCACGTCAGGAAAAAAATCAGGAGCAGCCTCATGACCAAGTAAAACACGGGTGGCTTGTTGCACATTTTCTTTCCGCATTAAACACTCACCAACAAGAAATGTGTTTGAACCAACTCTAGAAAGTCGAACCAAATCATCATGAGTTGTAATTCCACTCTCACTAATGATAATGCGATCTTTAGGAATAAGCGGCGCTAATCCCTCAGTTGTTTCCAAAGTAATGTCAAAGGTTTGTAGGTTGCGATTATTAATGCCGATCAAAACTGTATTAAGTTTCAATGCACGCTCTAATTCCTGGCGGTTATGCACTTCAACAAGCACATCCATCCCCCATTTACGAGCTAAATTAGTAATCGATTGAGCGGTCACATCATCAATAGCCGCCATAATAACCAAGATGCAATCTGCACCCCAGGCACGAGCTTCAACGACCTGGTAAGTGTCAATCATGAAGTCTTTACGCAAAACCGGCAAAGTTGAAGCGGTGCGAGCTTCTTTCAAATATTGCGGGTGGCCTTGGAAAAACGCAATATCAGTTAAAACAGAAAGACAAGCCGCCCCCCCACTTTCATATGCATCTGCCAAAGTCGCTGGGTCAAAATCTGGTCGAATAAGCCCTTTAGAGGGGCTGGCTTTCTTAACTTCAGCAATTAACGCAGGCTTGCCTTCACTGTGAAAACTTTGAATTGATTTCACAAAACCACGCGGTGCAGTTGCAGCTCTCGCTTGATTTTCAATTTCTGAAAGAGGCAATATGTTTTTGGCATTCGCCACCTCTTTTGCTTTGTGAGCAATAATGCGATCCAGCATATTTTTCATAACGGACGTCCTAAAAATTAAAAATCATAAAATAAACGAACAACTCACAACATCTATTCGCGTGGTAATCAAACAGTTTTTAAACATTTGTCAGTTTGATTAATTTATCCAAAGCTTCAAGCGCTTTGCCATCATCAATGGCATTCGCCGCAACTCCAACAGCTTCTTTTAAATCATTGACTTTGCCGCTCACAACAAGAGCTGCGCCAGCATTGAGCAAAACAATGTCCCTAAATGGTCCCATTTTACCCTTTAAAACTTCTTTAATTGCAACTGCATTCACCTTAGAATCACCTCCTTTTAGCATATCCATGCTAGAAAGAGGTAAGCCAACTTCTTCAGGGTGGACTGTAAAGGTTGTAATTTCACCATTATCCAGCGCTGCAACCTTCGTCTCACCTGTTGTTGATAGTTCATCAAGGCCATCAGCCCCGTGAACAACCCAAAGTTTCTGAGAGCCTAACGTGCGTAATACTTCAGCAATAGGCACCAGCCATTCATCAGAAAAAACACCAATCACTTGGCGTTTGGCACCAGCAGGGTTGGAAAGAGGGCCAAGTAAATTAAAAATTGTGCGCACACCAAGTGAAGCCCGTGCAGGTCCCACATGACGAACCGCTGAGTGATGAGCTGGCGCGAACATGAAACCGATATTCGCTTCTTGAATGCATTTTTCTACAATCTGAGGGGTTACGTCTAAATTCACCCCTAAAGAGGCAAGAACATCAGCAGAGCCAGACTTAGAAGAAATTGATTTGTTCCCATGTTTCGCAACAGGAATACCAGCACCAGCCACAACAAAAGAACTACAAGTAGAGATATTGTAAGTACCAGTGCTATCACCACCTGTCCCACAGGTATCAACAGACCCCTCCGGTGCTTGAACACCAGTAGCCTTGGCGCGCATAACTTCTGCAGCACCAGTTATTTCATCTACTGTCTCTCCGCGCACTCGTAGCGCCATAAGAAACCCACCAATTTGAGCGGGCTCCGCTTGGCCTGTCATCAAAAGCTCAAAAGCAGCAGCAGATTGTTCACGAGTTAAACTCTCACCTGTTGATACAATTTGGATATAATCTTCGATACGTGCCATTTCGTCCCCACTATCAATCTAATCAGACGGCTGTTTTATAAAATGTTATTTTTGTAATCTATGACCTATGCCGTCAATTGTTTTTCAAATATTTTATGATCAATTGAAAGACCCGCAATTTCAAGAAAATTAGCTAAAATTTTGTGCCCATAATCAGAAGCAATACTCTCAGGGTGAAATTGGACACCGTATATATCATGCTCTTTGTGCGCCAATCCCATAATCAGACCATCAGCACTTTCAGCCGTTATCTCAAGACAATCTGGTAAGCTCTCTTTTTCAACAATAAGCGAATGATATCTCGTCGCAGTAAAAGGAGAAGGCAGCCCCTTAAAAACAGAATGCTCGTCATGAGTAATTTCAGATGTTTTCCCATGCATAAGCTCAGGAGCTTTAATCACATTTCCCCCAAAAGCCTGCCCAATAGACTGATGCCCAAGACAAACCCCAAAAATTGGAAATTTACCGGCCGCTTTTTTGATTAACTCCAGACAAATTCCAGCTTCATTAGGTGTACAAGGTCCTGGCGAGAGCACTATGGCCTTAGGTTTCGCTTTCAGAACATTTGCAACAGTGATCTTATCATTGCGAACAACATCAGAACCAACCCCCAGGTCACCAATGTAGTGAACAAGGTTATAAGTGAAACTGTCATAATTATCGATAAGAGTGATCATTAAATTCATCTGTCCTGAGAAAGGTGTTGCTTTGGGGTAATGTAACAATAAAGGCTTCCACTGTTTGGAGCAAGCTTCGACCAGTAATCAATATCAAATTGAATGTGAGCCAACGCACATGTCGGGAATTTAGCCCTGATAGACAAAAAATCTGGGTGTTTTTTATTTTTAACCAGTAACTCTATCAAATTCTCTAATCCAGGATTATGGCCAATAATCATCAAAGAGCTGACCGTCTCTGATGTATTGTTTATTTCTTCAAAAATTTCAGAAGAACTCGCCATATATAGCTGATCTAAGAAAACATGTTGAGAGGGAGTAAAACCTTCACTGATCGTTCTTTTTAATGTCTCTTTGCAGCGGTTTGCTGTTGAACACAAAACCAGTTCAGGAGAAACATTTTTCTCTACTAAAAAGCGACCCATTTGAGTGGCATTTAATTGCCCTCGCTTATTAAGAGGCCGATCAAAATCATCAAGGCTTAAATCTTTCCAACTCGACTTAGCATGCCGTAATATATAAAGATCTAACATTATCTGATCATCTAAAGCTTAATTATTTC
Organism: Hyphomicrobiales bacterium; assembly: GCA_965230545.1. GTDB lineage: Bacteria > Pseudomonadota > Alphaproteobacteria > Rhizobiales > HXMU1428-3 > HXMU1428-3. The sequence continues at coordinate 106,736 of CBDDLE010000004.1, forward strand.
TCTTAATGCCTGCAAAGCGCAGAGCTTCAGTCCTTGCACTAAATAAAGCCTTTGCTTTGTTCACACATTCATCAAATTCAGATTGAGGAACAGAGTCAGCCACAACCCCAGCACCAGCCTGCACATACATTTGCCCGTCTTTAACGATAGCTGTCCTTAAAACAATACAGCTATCCATCTCACCCGTCGCTGAGAAATAGCCAACACAGCCCGCATAAACACCGCGTTTATGAACCTCAAGTTCGTCAATGATTTCCATTGCACGCACCTTTGGTGCCCCAGAAACAGTACCAGCAGGAAAACCAGCCATTAAGGCATCAATTTCATCAAAGTCAGAAGAAAGTTTCCCCTCAACATTAGAGACTATATGCATCACATGACTATAACGCTCTAAAAAGAACTGATCAGTGACATTAACTGTGCCCGTTTCAGCAACACGCCCCACATCATTCCGGCCTAAATCAAGAAGCATAAGATGCTCTGCGCATTCTTTCGGGTCAGCTAACAAATCTTCACCAAGCGCTATATCTTCTTCTTCTGTTTTGCCCCGCGGCCTCGTGCCAGCAATTGGGCGAATGGTCACCACTTCATCGCGAGCGCGCACCAAGATCTCCGGGCTAGATCCAATAACTGAAAAGTCAGAAAAATTAAGATAATAAAGAAAAGGCGACGGGTTCGTGCGCCTAAGGGCCCGATAAAGCGAAAAGGGCGGCAATGAGAAGGGCGCGCTAAATCGTTGGCTCAACACCACCTGAAAAATATCACCTTCAGTAATATAATCCTGCGCCTTTCTAACCATTTCCTTGTACTGCTCTGGAGGTGTGTTAGATGTAGGCTCCTGAAAAAAGCAGGCTTCATCTTCCTCATCAATATCAAGATCATGCATGTGAGGAACCGGTGCATTTAAATCTAAAATCGCTGATTTAAGATTATCAACAGCTGTTTCATAAGCTTTTTTCGCTGAAACGCCTTCCTGAACATCAACCCGGTGAACCATCACCATTTCATCTTTAACCGCATCAAAAATGACCATGATAGTTGGGCGCATAAAAATTGAATCAGGAACCCCCAAAACATCTTCATTTACATCCGGCAAATGCTCCATCAAACGAACAGTGTCATAAGCCATGTAGCCATAAACACCAGCAGACATAGGAGGCAACTCACTAGGCAAATCAATCTTTGAACGCTCTAACAAATCTCTCATAGCTTCTAAAGTGGGGGATGTTAGAGGCGAGAAATCCTCTCCACCATCAAGACAAGCTTCATTGATCTCGCATTTTTCACCATTGCTTTGAAAAATAAGATCTGGCTTTAATCCAATCGCTGAATATCGACCACGAACAGCGCCGCCCTCAACACTTTCAAAAAGAAAACTATTTTTCGGGTGTCGCTCCGTTAATTTTAAAAATGCGGAAACAGGGGTTTCTAAATCTGCAACAAGCCTGGCCCATACAACTTGCGAGCGTCCTTCCTTATAAAGCTTTTGAAAGGATGAAAGTTCTGGAGCAAATTGTCTGCCTCCTGAATTTGGAACTTCATTCATAAAAAATAGCCCTTAAAAATAAAACGCACGACTGATAAACAAAAAAGTGCCCAAGGAATAATCATAGAAGAAAGTTTCTAAGAATAAAAAGGTCCTTGGGCACAAATGTATAGGTCAAAAATTAAAAATGCTAAATAACGTATATTTTAAAGAGCATCTTTAAGTTGATTGAATAGTTGCGGATTTTCTGTCACTCCAAAATGCTCTTTCGCACCTTCTAAATATTGAGTGACCAAATCGTTTGTCATTTCTTCTTGCAACTCATTCTCAAGCTTAATCGCATAAGCATCATATGCAGGACCGTTAGTTTTAGCAGCGATGTGCTTTTTAACTTTAACAATGAGCCAATTCTTATTAGAGACATCTAAGCCAGAAGCAATGCCACCATTTTTCACACTAAATAACCTGTTGGTGAAAAAAGCAGGAATATCATCAGCAACAGAGCCACGGCCAATAGGTTTAACTTTAACGATCTTGGCTTTTAAACCTTTTGCTACATCTTCAAAGCTTTTTCCATCCAAGATCTTTTTCTCTATAGAAGCTGCATTTTCTGAAGCAAGTTTTTTGTTTTCACGTGTAAACCACGCTTTTAACAATTCATCTTTAACTTCCTCTTGTGGCTTAATGCGTGTTGGAGTGATTTCTAAAACATCATACCAAATATAACCACCATCACCATGACGAACAGAAACGGTGTCATCTCCAATAGCTGAAGCGAAAACAGATTGAACAAGTTTTGGTGAAGCCGGTAAGTCTTTCACAGCCTTACCATCAAGCCCTTGGCTCTTTTTATCAATTGCATCAACAACAATGGATTTGCCACCCATCTCTTTTGCAACATCAGCAATGCTCATACCGCTTGCACGTAAATCTTCAACTTTATCGAAAAGCTTTCGTACTTCTTTACGAGCGGCTGTTTCTCTCAAGAAACTTTCAATCTGTGGGCGAACATCCTTTAAACTCTTCTCAACCGCAGCAACAGCTTTCGTCACCTTAGCAATCGTAATGGCAAAGGTACCTTCAACAGGGGCCGTATATTCTCCCTCTTTAATGTCAAAAATAGCTTTAGCTAACTTTGGATCAGCCATTGCTTTTTGGGTCACAGGGCCAACGCTATCAGCCTTCTTGTCTTTACCAAATTCTTTAGCAACATCCTCAAATTTCTTGCCTTTGTTCATGGCTTTATGAGCTTCTAAAGCTTTTTCCATGCTGTCAAAAACAATTTGGTCATATGTGCGATTGGCAGGAGAGTTAAATCTCTTCTTGCGAACCTCATATGTTTTCTTCACATCTTCTTCAGAAAGAACAGCCTTTTTCTTCAGACTTTCTAAAGACAGCGCATAAAGAGCAACCTTTCTGTATTCAGGTGCTCTATATGAACTCTTAGTCAGATCATAAAATTCTTTAGCTTGCGCATGTGAAGGAGCTGCCGCTTTTTCAATACCTTTGTTAGGAACAACAAAATATTCAACTTCAACTTTGTCTTCACGATAATGATATAGGCTATCAATCAAAATTTTAGGAATGCGTTTCTTTTGAGTGAATAAACTGGTCACTTGCGTTCTAAGAGCAGAACTTCTCTGACTATCAAAATAAGATTGTTCAGTAATGCGCTCAGAGCGTAAAATTTGCTTCAGTAATTCTTTATTGAAATTACCAGCTTGGTCTTGAAACTGACGATCATTCTTAATGGCATCGCCAATTGCATCATCAGAAACCCCAAGTGAAAGCTCTTTTGCATGATTATCAACCACAGCTTGGTTGATTAGACGAAACTTAACTTGGCTAGGAATATCGAAAGCCCGCAATTGATCACGGCTTAAGCGACGTTTTAAGCGAGTGTTCCATTCATTAACAACAGTCGGCAGCAATCTCTCATAATCCTGGCGAGAAATTTCAATTTCACCAACTTTGGCAAGCTCGGTTTGCCCTTGTGTTTGTATCAACCCTTGAACGCCCCAAACAGCGAAACTCAAAATCAACAAACCAATCAATATTTTAGCTAACCAAGTGGTAGCACCTTTGCGAAGAAGACTTAGCATTTAAATTCCATCTTATGTTTCGATTCGCCGCATTGAAAATAATAATAATCTAATCAATGTTAATCATTGCCATGAAGACAAAAAAAGACGAACTATGTACAAATTCCACCCATCATAGTATCCACTTAGGTGAAAGCCAAGAAGTCTTTGGTGGTAAGGTTTCTTAGCTCAATAGACTTTCCTAATGTGCTAGGTAAGCATTTGGCAAGCCATTTTTTTAGCAAAATAACAAAAGCCTTAATAGCTTTTATAAAAAAGATCAAAATTAATAGAAATCTAAACTCAAGGGGCGTTTTTCAAACATGATTAAACCATTAGTAGCCGGTAACTGGAAAATGAATGGGCTCTCTAGCTCTGTATCGGAAATCAATTCATTAAAAGAAAAAGTGTCTTCTTCTACAAATTGTGATGTTTTAATTTGTCCGCCAGCAACTTTAATCATGGCATTCTCACATATTCTAAAAGAGACCCCCATCGCCCTTGGCGGTCAAACATGTCACGAGGCAGAAAAAGGGGCCCACACAGGTGATATTTCCTCTGAAATGCTTCAAGATTGTGGGGCCGAATACGTGATTACAGGCCATTCAGAGCGCCGAATGGACCATGGCGAACTTGATAAAATCGTAAAAGCTCAAACCGAAGCTGCATGGAGAGCCGGTTTAAAAGCTATTCTTTGCGTTGGGGAGCTCATTGGCGAGAGAAAAGCAGATCTCACACTTAAAGTTATTGAGCGCCAACTACAAAACTCAATTCCTGAAGGCGCAACAGCTGAAAACCTCATCATAGCCTATGAACCTGTTTGGGCTATCGGTACAGGTCTCACACCAACTGTAGAAGATGTCGCGGCCGTTCATAATTTCATCCGCCAATTACTATCAGATAATCTTGGCTCAGACATCGGCTCTAACATGCGTATTCTTTATGGCGGTTCTGTAAAACCTGGCAATGCCAAAGAACTCATGGCAGCTAGCAATGTAAATGGTGCCCTTGTTGGCGGCGCAAGTTTAAAGGCTGAAGATTTTGCAGGAATTATTGCAGCTTACGAATAGCTGATATAAGGTGCAGTCCAAATCTTATGGTTAATGTGCGTCTTAAAGCACGCTTAAGGTAGGACTGTACCTACTCTTTCATTAGGGGCATAAAATTCATGTTTGTTACGCGTATTCGCGAAGAAAATCTAAAAATTACAAATTCAGCTGTAAAAATATTGGTTTGCTTTATCGCATTTGTCATGTGCTCTCTAAGTGCAACAACCACACAAACAGCAAACGCAAAACCTCTTCCTAAAAAAGAATGCCAAGCGCTTAAAACTAAGTTGAAAACCCTAAAGGCCATCCCTGCAGTTGTGAACATGTCAAAAGGCTTTGAGTGGGTAAAGGCCAACATGAAGGGGGATGATCTACTTCCAATTAAAGAATTTATTGAAACTGAAGAACAGTATAAATTCAGGTGCCCTCAGCCAAAGAAGAAGAAAACGCCAAAACCAAAAACCGCTAAAGCTGAAACAAAAAAAGGTCTTGATGCTGCAAAAAAGTCTAGCATATCAAAACCAATAAAAAAGAAAGCTGAAAAAAAGGCCCCAAAAGCTAAACCCAAAAAGAAAACTTCTAAAAAGAAACCAACGCCCAAAAAATCCAAAAAAAAGAAAGAAACCAAGAAAAAGTCTAGTTTAGAAGAAAAGCCAAAATCAGAACCTACTTTGTTTGAAACAATTTTCCCTTCTAGCGTTGAATATAACAACAAAAAGAAGAGTTAACCCACTGTTTTAAAACAATTTGAGGGCAGCCAATGAGGTAAGTTTTCGCTTAATAATAGAAGATTATTTATTTATCTTGAGTGTTAAGGCTGTTTCTCTATTGATTTTTCACTAAAGAAGGCGATATAAGCCTAAAATCATTTGATTTGAGTGACAAAGAATGTCTTCTCATTAAAAACTTCTCTGTTTTAAGCGCACCACCTTAGAAAAAACGTGATTTGCCCTTAATCATTAGAGATTTAAAAGATTTGAGCTAAGAATTATTTCAGGCCTCAAAAGAATTTAAGACGCAGTGATATATTCTGATGAATAATGTGTCTTTAAAAGCTAAGGAAATATAATGGCAACTATATTATTGGTCGTTCACGTGCTAATCGCAATTGGCATCATTGCCACTGTGTTATTGCAGCGCTCTGAAGGTGGCGCTCTTGGTATTGGCGGCGGTGGTAGCGGCATGACGTCAACACGCGGAACAGGTAATTTGCTCTCTAGAACAACGGCTATCTTAGCTGCTTGTTTCTTTCTTTCAAGCATCGGCCTAACAGTCTTGGCGCGAACATCAACAACGAGCGAATCTAAAATTGATGCCATTAAAGTGGATGGACCAAAGAAATCTGGCAAAGTGTTAGATGGTCTTGTTCCACCAACACCACCAGCGGCTCCCAAAAAGCAAGACGGCCCGGTGGTTCCAACACCAGACGCACCTAAGAAATAAACAACAGACGTATCGACAATAGTTAAAAAGCCTTATGAAGCTATATGAGCTTCATAAGGCTTTATTTTTTTTATAAATGCTGGTGTTACTCATCGCCAATCTCTGTAGGTATCAGCGACGGTTGCTAGTGGGTAACCGAAAGAGCACTAAAAAAGCGACGGTTGTCAGGCCGGTTTCTGGTGGGAAACCTAAAGGCCAACAGAGAATACCAACTAACCGAAGGAACATTTTGCAGATGCGGATACTTCTAGGCATTTGAAGTGGTAATAGATTACAATAAAGAGCTTGTTTCTCATCGCCAAGCTCCGTAGGCAACAGCGACGGTTGCATAGTGGGCAACCGAAGGAGCATCTTGCGGATGCTTGTGGGCATCTGAAGCAAAGAAAACTGTGATTAAAATGTCATCACAACCACACTTTTTTTAATTTAACTGTTTGAAACTTAACTTTTCTATACGAATCAACATCTAATCGTGCAATCTAAGGTCCCATGGCGCGTTATATATTCATTACAGGCGGCGTGGTTTCTTCCCTTGGAAAAGGGTTAGCCTCAGCTGCTCTCGGAGCACTTTTGCAAGCAAGAGGCTATTCAGTCCGGCTGCTAAAGCTTGATCCATACCTAAATGTAGACCCAGGCACAATGAGCCCCTATCAGCACGGCGAAGTCTTCGTAACAGATGACGGCGCTGAAACTGATTTGGACCTTGGCCATTACGAACGTTTTACAGGCGTCCCCTGTAAGCAAACGGACAACATCACCACCGGTCGTATCTATCAAGATATCCTCGCTAAAGAGCGCCGAGGTGATTATCTGGGCGCTACCGTTCAGGTCATCCCCCATGTAACAGATGCCATTAAAAACTTTGTTATAGATGGCAATGAAGATGTTGATTTTGTATTGTGTGAAATTGGCGGAACAGTCGGTGACATTGAAGGCCTACCATTTTTTGAAGCCATTCGTCAGTTACGTAATGATTTGCCAGTGAATGACTCTATTTTCATTCACTTAACACTCATTCCTTTCATTCCCAGCGCAGGTGAGTTAAAAACCAAGCCAACTCAACACTCTGTTAAAGAGCTACGTTCAATCGGTATTCAGCCAGATATCTTGCTCTGCCGCTGTGATAGAGAAGTTCCAAAAGATGAACGCCGAAAAATTGGCCTGTTCTGTAATGTTCGTGAAGAAGCGGTTATTCAGGCGCTAGATGTCTCAAGCATTTACGATGTTCCAAAAGCCTATCATGAGCAAGGCTTGGATAGAGAAGTGCTAAAAGCCTTTGGCATTGAAGATAGAAAAAGACCAGAACTTTCACGCTGGGAAGAAATCTCCAATCGGGTGCACAACCCAGAGGGCGAAGTCACCATCGCGATTGTGGGTAAATATATCGAGCTCAAAGACGCTTATAAGTCCATCAACGAAGCTTTGTTGCATGGCGGCATGGCCAATAAAGCCAAAGTCAATATTGAATGGATCGACGCCGAAATATTTGAGCGAGAAGACCCTAATCCATATTTAGAGAACGTAAACGCTATCCTTGTGCCTGGTGGGTTTGGTGAACGCGGCATTGAAGGTAAAATAGCAGCCGCACATTTTGCAAGAACCAGCAATGTCCCATATCTTGGCATTTGTTTAGGCATGCAAATGGCTGTAGTTGAGTTTGCAAGAAGCAAAGCAGGCTTAAAAGGGGCAGGGTCTAGTGAATTTGGCTCTCCTGAAATCCCGCTTGTTGGCCTTATGACTGAATGGGAAAAAGACGGCGAAGTCGAAAAACGCGGCGAAACAGACGACCTTGGCGGTACCATGCGCTTAGGTGCTTATGAAGCGAAATTGCTAGAAGGCACAAAAGCCAGAGAGATTTATGGCCAAGAGACTATCTTTGAGCGTCATCGCCATAGATATGAAGTCAATATGAATTATCGCCAACAGCTTGAAGACGCAGGCATGACATTTTCTGGTGTTTCACCAGATGGTCTGTTACCTGAAATCGTTGAAATAGAAGGGCATCCTTGGTTCATCGGCGTGCAATTCCACCCAGAATTAAAATCTCGCCCCTTTGCCCCACACCCTCTATTCGCAGCATTTATTGCAGCCGCAATAGAACAAAGCCGTCTTGTATAGCTATTTTCAGTAAGAGCTATACAAAATAGTATGTTTATTGAAGCTCAAAGAAAATGCAGAAACTAAAAGCTAAAGCAAAGATTAACTATATTTTTCAATAACTAATAAACAGAACTGCAATGAAAATATTTAACCATTTTCCCAGTCAGTTGATTTAAATGTGGTATATATCCTAAGATAGGGCTAGGTTAGTGACTAAATACACGTGGTTTCAGAGATAGAATATGTTCACAAATCTGATTGAAAAATTAGGCTTACAAATTGAAAAGGCTTTACCATTTATAGACTCTCACCTTGTAAATACAGGGCTGAATGCAACAAATGGGTCTATGGTCAATCATTTCGAAAATGCCCGAAATGCTTTCAATCACAATGGTGAAATCTTTCTAATGTATGGATTGATCTTGCTTGTATCACTCATAATTGGAATTGGCGTCTACACTCTCACAAATTCCAAACAAAAAAAGAAAAAACAGTCTTAAAAACTCAGAATGAGTTTATTTCACATCTCATAGAAAAAACTAGTCACGAAGGTTCGCAAAATATAAAGCGCTTGCTTAAACTCAGCGAAAACTTTAATTAGTTAAGCTCTCACACACCGAGCAAAGCTATAAATTAAGGCTTGAGTTTAAGGACAATACATGCAGCCCAATTCTTCAGTATCAATCCAAAAAAACACAATCAGTAATGAAAAACCATTTATGCTTTTTGCTGGCCCATGTCAGTTGGAAAATAGAGATCACGGTTTCATGATGGCTGAAGGGATCAAAGAGATCTGCTCTGAGTTGGATATACCTTTTGTATTCAAAGCCTCCTTTGATAAAGCCAACAGAACCAGCGCCAGCGGTGAGCGCGGCATAGGGCTAGAAAAAAGTTTAGAGATTTTCGCTGAAATTAAAGAGCAACTAAACCTCCCCATCCTCACAGATGTCCACGAAGCCAGCCAGTGCGCCCCTGTAGCAGAAGTGGTAGATGTCCTCCAAATACCTGCCTTCTTGTGCCGCCAAACTGATTTGCTTTTAGCAGCTGGTGAAACAGGTAAAGTCATAAAAATAAAAAAAGGCCAGTTCCTCGCCCCTTGGGATATGAAAAACGTAGTTAATAAAGTCCTCTCAACAGGCAATCAAAATATTCTGCTCACAGAACGTGGCGCCAGCTTTGGCTATAACACTTTGGTAACAGACTTCAGAGGGCTACCAATCATGGCAGAAACGGGCTGCCCAGTTGTGTTTGATGCAACTCATTCAGTTCAACAACCAGGCGGCCAGGGCACATCAAGCGGCGGCCAACGCGAGTTCGTCCCCGTTCTTGCCCGAGCAGCAGTTGCAGTCGGCGTTAGCGGCTTATTTATTGAAACCCACGACGACCCAAACAACGCCCCCTCAGACGGCCCCAACATGATCCCGTTAAATGAGCTGAAGGCATTGTTGCAAGAATTGAAAAAAATTGACACAATTGTAAAAGATAAATTCAAAGATTAAAGACATCTAACAAAAAGTCATCAATCAGAAGGAGAAGATAAATGAGTAATTATAAAGGACTATTATTTAAATCATTTATCTTTGCTTCTATCTGTATAAGCTTTCTTGTAACCCGTCTTCCAGCGATACAACCCTACCAATTACACGCTAGCGACAAATCAACCACAAGCTACAATATTGCAGGGAAAAATATAAAATTAATTGTCCCTAATAATCAGTGCTCACTCACAGATGAAAATCCATCCGATAAAAAAGTCTTAGATGGAATTAGAATTGGAGTGAGAGGACAAACCGAACTAATAAACAGCTTTGCTACTTGTCAGGAGTTAAAAAACTGGCGCCGTGGCACAAGAACATTCCTCGATAATTTTGGCAATTATCAAACCCCAATTAAAACACAGGGCCAGGATTTTACAGGCCAGGAAAGCTTAATCATCAAAAGCGTTTGCGATGTATATAAAAAACAAGGCGATAGTCTTTTTGATGGGCTAAAAGCTGATATAAACAAACGAATTGAAGAAGGCTTTGCCAATATAAAATTAAATCAAAACAAGATGATTGGCGTTATCAAAGAAACAAAAGATATTTGTGTTATCGCAGTTGCACAAAGATTAAAATCAGAAGCCAATACCTTTAAAGATCAAATCAATGTTTTTTCAGTTTCAGTTTTAAAGGGTCGCATAATTTTCACATACCTGTTCGCCCCTACAAAAGTAAACGACGTAGTTAGTAAACTAACCAAAGAAATTATTGCGATGAACAAATCTAACCAAGAGCTAAATAAATAGTAATTTTAGCTGGGCAATTTTAAGCGTTAAACGCTTCATCAGTCGCTTCTTGTAATCGATTGAGAAACAATGGCTCTTTCTCTCTTATCAGAGCTGACCGCTCTTCAACATAGCCTCGTGTTAATGGCGCAGCATCCGGGTGGCGGGCAAGCTGCATTTGAAACACATGGGACGCCCCATGCATAAACGCCCCCTCACAGGCCGCGAGATAAAACTCCCACATCCGATAAAACGTCTCATCATAGAGTTTGATGATTTGATCCTTGTTCTCCGCGCAACGATTGCGCCATTCGCGAAGTGTATACCCATAATGCTTGCGCCAAATTTCAATATCAAGCGCCCAAAGGCCGCTATGTTCCACCGCTGTAATCGCCTCTGATAAAGAAGGACTATAACCACCAGGAAAAATATATTTTGCCAAAAATGGCCCCGTAATCCCTGGAGGAGCTTTTGAGCTAATTGAATGAATAAGCGCTAAACCATCAGGGTTCAAGCGATCTCGTACATTTAAGAAATACTCATCCAAATGCCCCACACCCACATGCTCAAGCATGCCAACTGAAATCACCCGATCAAATGTGCCAGAAACCTCACGATAATCACAAAGCTTGAAATGAACTTGGTCTGTTAACGAAGCCGCAGCCGCTCTAGAACGGGCAATATCAATTTGTTCTTTAGAAAGCGTCACTGCCGTAATTTCAACATCGGCCAATTGTGAGAGATAAAGTGACAGACCACCCCAACCACAACCAATCTCTAAAATCCGCTGCCCATCTTCTAAGCCAAGCTTCGCGGCTAAATGCCGTTTCTTGGCAAGTTGGGCTTCTTCAAGAGTTCGCACCCCTTCAGCATAATAGCCGCAAGAATATTGCATATCATCATCTAGAAAGAGCCGGTATAAATCATTTCCTAAATCATAATGATGCTTCACATTTTTGCGCGCTCTAGCAATCGGGTTGTGTTGCTGAAAGCGCTTGAGTTTGCGCGCCACACCTTTCCAATAAATCTGGCTGGCCGTAAGATCAAAATTCCGTTTATTAAGGAAAAACAGCTCTAAAAAAGAATAAATATCGCCGCTCTCAATTTTCAAAGCCCCATGCATATAAGCTTCACCCGCATAAAGCTCTGGGTTGAGAACGATTTTCCAATCATAGGAAGGGTCGGTGATTTCAATGCTCACCTCAGGGCCTTCCTCATGCCCACCAATAAGATGAACTTCACCATTTGGCCCGCGCAATCGAAGCGTCCCCTTAACAATTGCCTTCTTTAACAGTCTAGGTAATAATCGCATCAGGGAGCACCTTTTAACTCTTGAGAATAACCAATTGAGATAAAGTTACGGCCTAACCACGCCCCCGATAATTAGGAACATTTTGCTCAGGCAGCCACACGCTTTCAGGAACAGTACCAAATTGCCAAAACACATCAATAGGAATGCCACCACGCGGGTACCAATATCCACCAATTCGTAAATAATGCGGGGCTAATAACTCAGCAATCCTCTTGCCAATTGCAACCGTACAATCTTCATGAAAAGCGCCATGATTACGAAAAGAGGTGAGATAAAGTTTAAGAGACTTACTCTCAACCAGCCACTCGTTCGGCACATAATCAATCATCAACTGGGCAAAGTCTGGTTGCCCGGTAACAGGACATAGAGACGTAAATTCAGGGCAAGTAAACCGCGCTACATAAGGTGTGTCCGCTTGTGGGTTCGGCACGCGCTCCAAAACCGCTTCTTCTGGAGAGGCCGCAATTTCATTTGATCCACCAAGCTGGGTAACATGCGCTTCAAGATTGTCCTTATCAGCCATTTAGTCCGTCCCCTTTTTGTGTTGAGACCCACGGTAAATACATCCTTCACCACATGTGTCACGCATAACACTCACTTCATAGATTAAGGGAAGTTCAATGTGTAGTTCTCCCCAAATCCATAGCGCAATATGCTCAAGCGTTGGGTATTCAAGTCCCTCAACATCTTCATTCAAAAAACGATGATCTAATTTATCGTGGACAGCTTTTAACTTTTCTTCAACCACCCCTAAATGTTGAATGAGCCCCGTATCATCAGCAGGCGCACCTTTCAAAGTTACCCTAACACGAAAAGAGTGTCCATGAATGCGACTATTCGCAGTGCCTTTTTCAGCTGAAGGTAAAAAATGCGCGGCTTCAAATGTGAATTCTTTAAAAATAAGCATGGTTGTACAAGTCGTAATGTCTTTAATTGTTTGAATGTATCCCCCTGTTTAGAGGACACAACTCTAAAGGGCAAGATCTAAAGAAAAGGGCCGCAAAGGCCAGAAGATAAAAGAGGAGTTCCCCTTCAAGCGATGTTTAATATCTTATGAGTTTGAAGACTTAGCTTCCATTTCGGATGAGCCTTGCAATAAGCAATCACTTGATCAGTGAGGTTTTCAGTTTCGTCACGAATATTAATCTGCGAATAATTCTCTTTATTACTACTCACCCTTAAGGTGTCCATTGGCTGTAGATAAAAATGATCAAACGCCCAATCTTCAAACTTAACGGGGTCAACTCCCTCTTGGCCATAAACAAGTTTCAACTCATTGCCAGACCTTTGAACAATTTCAGTCCCCGCCTTCGGGCTCACACAAATCCAATCCAGACCATCAGGCGCTTTAATCGTACCATTCGTCTCAATTGCAATTTCAAAACCTTGAGCGTGCAACGCTTCAATTAAAGGTTCATCGACCTGCAATAACGGCTCACCGCCCGTCAGCACAATAAGTAACCCGTCAATTCTCTCAGATTGTTCTTTGTCTAAACCTGTTGCGACTAACTGTGCTTTTAAAGCCAGTTCTTCAGCTGTTTTGTACTTGCCACCATTTTCACCATCGACACCAACAAAATCCGTATCACAAAATTGGCATTGCGCAGTTACACGGTCAACCTCACGCCCTGTCCAAAGGTTGCAGCCACTAAAACGCATAAAAACAGCCGGCCTGCCACTGTGAGCACCTTCTCCTTGAAGAGTATAAAAAATTTCTTTGACCTGATACATAAAACTCGTTTTAGTCTTTCTTTGAATTTAAAAGTCCGGCAACTCAAGTGTATAAATTTAAAGACCGGCTCTCCACTCGGCAAAGCCTTTCGCACGAAGTTGGCACGCAGGGCATTCACCACAACCATAGCCATAGTCATGCAACTCGTCACGAACACCATTATAGCAAGTATGGCTTTGCTCTCGTATAAGGCTTATAAAAGCATCCCCCCCAAGTTCAAATGCCAAAGCCCAGCTCTCAGCCTTATTCTTCCACATCAATGGAGTGATAAGATCAAAATTTGTGCCCATACCATGATTAAGGGTAAGCGCTAAATATTGCAGCGTCTCTTCCCGGCAATCGGGGTAACCAGAAAAATCCGTTTCACACATCCCACCAATTAACGTGCCTAAATTACGATTATAAGCAATCACCGCCGCATAAGTGAAAAAGAATAAATTACGCCCTGGTACAAATGTCGTTGGCAGTCCGGTTTCACCAACTGTTATCTCTTGGCTGTGATCCGTCAAAGCACTATGAGAAAGAGAGGCAAAGGTTGAAAGGTCCAACATATGGTCATCACCTAATTTAGAAGACCATTGCGGAAACTCTTGCTTCAAGGCAGATAATATCTTCTGGCGGCACTCCAATTCAATTTTATTGCGCTGCCCATAATCAAACCCAACCGTTTCAACCCTATTATAATGCTCTAAAGCAAAGGCCAAAGACGTTGTAGAATCTTGCCCACCAGAAAATAAAACAAGAGCTTGGTTTTGATCTAAATTTTTAACACCAGTCATTTTAAAAACCATTCAATAACTTTATGGCCCTGAACAAATCATTTTTAGGCGGAGCCAATTAATCTCTTCTTTTTATACGAAGAAGGAGATCAGCCTTTCTTACCCTTCAGTTGCCCACCAGCAAACCGGAGCAAGGCTGAAGGACATGACGCCAGAGGCGTCCGGTATGAGCCCCGCCCCACGGGAGGACTTTTCGCTTTCCAGCGAAAAATTTACCCGTGAGAGAGGATAAGCCAGCTGGCATAGCATGCCAAACAGCTAAGGAAAACTGAAAAAACGGGATTTTTTCTGTTTTAACCCTTCCACTAGAGCATGAGATGAGCTAAAACCCGCAAAACAAATGAAAATCCCATATAAATGATTTGTTATGTGATCACCTGCAAGGGCGGGCAACCATGAGCAAATCTCCTCATGAAAGGCAAGTTAAATGACAGCTATTGTCGATATTCTCGGTCGCGAAATTATTGATAGCCGTGGCAACCCAACCATTGAAGTAGACGTAATGTTGGAAGATGGCTCTGTAGGCCGCGCAGCTGTTCCATCAGGCGCATCAACTGGCGCCCACGAAGCACACGAACTACGCGATGGTGACGAGCGTTATATGGGGAAAGGCGTTCAAAAGGCCGTAGAAAGTGTAAACGGTGAAATTTTTGATTGCCTACAAGGCTTGGATGCTGAAGACCAGCGCCGTATCGACGCCACCATGATTGAACTAGATGGCACAGAAAACAAAGCCCGCCTTGGTGCTAATGCAATTCTTGGCGCTTCATTAGCTGTCTCAAAAGCCGCCGCAATGGCTGCTGAACTCCCGCTTTACCGCTATCTTGGCGGGGCAGGCGCTCACATCTTGCCAGTTCCAATGATGAATATCATTAATGGCGGTGAACACGCTGATAACCCAATCGATGTACAAGAATTCATGATCATGCCCGTATCAGCTGACACGATGTCAGATGCCATTCGCATGGGCGCAGAAGTTTTCCATAAACTGAAAAAAGCTCTTCAAGATGAAGGTCATAACACAAATGTTGGTGATGAAGGAGGCTTTGCTCCAAACATCGGCTCATCTGAAGACGCACTAGCCTTTATCATCAAAGCGATTGAAGCCGCTGGCTATAAAGCAGGCGAAGACATCTATCTAGCTCTAGACTCCGCTTCAACTGAATTTTACGAAGATGGCAAATACAACCTCAAAGGTGAAGGCAAAGTGCTCGATGCCGGTGGTATGATTGATTATTACCAAAACCTTATTTCAAAATTCCCAATCATCTCAATCGAAGATGGCTTAGCCGAAGACGATTGGGACGGCTGGAAAGCCATGACAGATGCTATTGGCGACAAATGCCAGCTGGTTGGTGATGATTTGTTTGTAACCAACCCAGCGCGACTAAAAACCGGCATTGAAAAAGGCACTGGCAATTCAATCCTGGTGAAAGTAAACCAAATCGGCACGCTTACTGAAACATTAGAAGCCGTTGAAATGGCCCAGCGCGCTGGGATGACAGCCGTTATCTCTCACCGCTCAGGTGAAACTGAAGACGCAACAATCGCAGATTTAGCCGTTGCAACAAATGCTGGCCAAATTAAAACCGGCTCTCTTGCCCGCTCAGACCGGTTAGCAAAATATAACCAGCTCATCCGCATTGAAGAAGGCTTGGGAGCAGCCGGCATCTATGCAGGAAAATCAATTTTGAAATAAAACTAAAAATGTAAATTACCAAAAGAGGCCTTATATTAAAGAATATAAGGCCTCTTTTTTTATGTGAGAATTTTCAAAGCAAGCATTCTTCAGCTTCTTTTTTATCTTTTTCAGCCCTTTCATTACCATCTTTCCCCATTTTTTTTTTCAACTGATGCATATTTGTTTTTAGAAAATTCTAAACCAATTTTTAAGATCACACCATCTGTTACAACACCGATAGATTTTTCTTCATTCTTAGGGATAGGAATATGAAATCTTCTGCAATATCGAATGAGCGAAGCTGCGACAAAACTATTCGCTATTTTGACAGGTGCTCCCGAACCATTAAAAGTAAATTCGATAAAATGGCTCTCACTCTCAATCACTTCTTTTATAAAGCGCGGACTAGATTTGGGTAACTCAAATTTGCCTTTATGAGAAAACATTTTTAACGCTTCAATCACTTCGTAAAGAGTAAATTTAATAAATCTAATTTCTACGGGCATAATCAGTCATCCACAGTTCCAAATAAAAGAAGTGTAGAAATAAATCGTAAAAAACTTTTCAAGTACTTTCCGTACAAAGATTATTAAAATTACAATTCCTCTCCATTAGCAGATCTTATCGACCAATAAGAATGTCTGGATTAAAATTAAATTGCAAAAATTTGAGTAATTTCTTTTACCGTCTATTAACCTGAAACATCTATTTTATCTAAGTAAGCAATTGGTAGAGAGTTAAGTATTGCGTGTGTTTACTAGAGTTTACATAAAAATTAGCAAGGGAGCGCGCGCGTTGTTTCCTGTTGTGTTATGCGCTGCGCTCTTTTGCTATTTTTCTCTTCATTTTGCTGGTGGTAAGTACGGGCTCGAGTCCCATGAGCGCCTAGAACAAAAAGTTTCAAGCTTAAAAATATCTTTAGAAGAATTATCAGCTAAGCGTAAAATTTACGAAAATCGAATAGATCTTATTGCGTCAAATCGTGCCAAAAAAGACTTAGTCGATGAACTTGCCAGAACAGCTCTTCAGTACGCCGACCCAAACGATTTAGTGCTTTTTGACTAAGTTTAAATAGTTAAATGCATCTACCTAAAACTGCGTATTCAGTTTCTCGATAGCTAATAATCTTTGACATAGTTCGTAAATAACCATTTGAAATTCGACTAAAGTTGGGTTTATACATTAGATCAAGAAACAGGCTTCATTTCCCAAAATCGTAAGAAATTTATCAATGACTTACTGAGTAAATGGGACATTTTGAAGCATACAATCAATTTAGGAGGTTTATTATGAGCGAGGTATTACCCGCATGAGCTCTAAATCCCAAAAATCAGTATCAAAAAAAGATCTATACCGAGATATGCTATTAATCAGACGCTTTGAAGAAAAAGCAGGTCAATTATATGGCATGGGACATATTGGTGGTTTTTGTCACCTTTATATCGGTCAAGAAGCTGTCGTGACAGGAATGAACGCTGTCATGATAGAAGGTGACCAGGTAATAACTGGTTATCGCGATCACGGCCATATGCTAGTCGCTGGCATGGATCCAAATGGCGTGATGGCAGAACTCACCGGCCGCGTAGATGGTTATTCTCGCGGTAAAGGTGGTTCAATGCACATGTTCTCAGTTGAGAAACATTTTTACGGTGGACATGGCATCGTAGGGGCACAAGTTCCTTTAGGAACAGGCCTCGCATTTGCGAATAAATACCGTGAAAATAACAATGTCTCATTGGCATATTTCGGAGACGGCGCTGCAAACCAGGGCCAAGTCTACGAAAGTTTCAATATGGCTAAACTTTGGAACTTGCCTGTCGTCTACGTTATTGAAAATAACAGATACGGCATGGGCACAAGTATCGAGCGGGCCTCATCAACTACAGACCTCTCTCAAAGAGGTTTAAGCTTTGACATCCCCGGTATCCAGGTTGATGGCATGGATGTTGACGCTGTAATGGAAGCAGGGCGCAAAGCTCTCGATCATGCGCGCGGCGGCAAAGGTCCCTTCATCTTAGAAATGATCACATATCGCTATCGCGGTCACTCAATGTCAGACCCGGCTAAATATAGAAGCCGAGACGAAGTGAACGAGATGCGCCAGGATCATGATCCTATCACTACATTAAAAGAAAAAATCTTGGATGATGGTGACATCGATGAAGACGGCTTAAAGCAAATCGACGCTGAAATTCGCAAAATTGTGAATGAAGCTGCTGAATTTGCGCAAACCGCCCCTGAACCAGATCCGTCTGAACTCTACACAGACATCCTTCTGGAAGAGACCGCTTGAATTTTTTAAAGTTAGGACACTATATGCCTATTGAGGTTTTAATGCCCGCTCTTTCTCCTACAATGGAAAAGGGCAATCTCGCCAAATGGCACGTCACAGAAGGAGATGAAGTAAGCTCTGGTGACGTCATAGCCGAAATTGAAACAGACAAAGCAACAATGGAAGTTGAATCTGTCGAAGAAGGTACCATTGGCAAAATTTTAATTGAAGAGGGATCAATGGACGTGGCGGTCAACACGCCAATTGCCATTATCCTAAGTGAAGGTGAAGACGCCACAACGGCCATATCAGATACCAACACTAACACAACCAACCAAGATGCAGCAGAAACACCAACAACAGAAATAATCGCTGCGACAGAAGAACCAGCCCCCCTTACCAATCAAGTAGAAATCACAGTTAGAGAAGCACTTCGTGATGCCATGGCAGAAGAAATGCGTCTTGATGATCGTGTATTTGTGATGGGTGAAGAAGTCGCCGAATATCAAGGCGCTTATAAAGTCACACAAGGCCTACTTGATGAATTTGGTAAAAAACGAGTGATTGATACGCCAATTACCGAATATGGGTTCGCGGGTATCGCTTGTGGTGCTGGTATGGCAGGTCTCAAGCCAATCGTTGAATTCATGACATTCAACTTTGCGATGCAAGCCATTGATCATATCATCAATTCAGCTGCCAAAACGCTTTATATGTCAGGTGGGCAAATGCGCTGTCCTGTTGTATTCAGAGGAGCCAACGGTGTTGCCTCCAGAGTGGCAGCCCAACACAGTCAGGATTATTCTTCCTGGTATGCACAAGTTCCAGGGCTTAAGGTGATCGCACCTTATAGCGCTAGTGACGCCAAAGGCTTGCTAAAAGCCGCCATTAAAGACCCTAACCCGGTCGTCTTTCTTGAAAATGAAATTCTATATGGCAAATCCTTCCCCGTCCCTGAAACGGACGATCACATCATCCCAATCGGCAAAGCAAATGTGAGACAACAAGGAACAGATGTCACCATCGTTTCTTATTCTCGCGGCGTTGAATATGTCGAAAATGCTGATGTTGAACTTAAAGAAATGGGCATTAGTGCTGAGATCATTGATCTAAGAACTCTGCGCCCATTGGATATGGATACAGTCCTAACATCTCTTCGCAAAACCAATCGCATTGTGGTTGTTGAAGAAGGCTGGCCAACTTGTTCAATCGGATCAGAAATTTGTAGCAGTGTAACAAACCTCGCATTTGACGAGTTAGACGCTCCACCACTGAAAGTCAGCGGCGCCGATGTGCCAATGCCTTATGCAGCTAATCTGGAAGCTTTGGCCTTGCCAACAACCAACCAGATTGTGGAAGCCGTTAAAAAAGTTACCTACAGAACATAAATCATTTTTCAAAGAAAGAGCACAAAATGCCTATTCCAATTTTGATGCCGGCACTTAGCCCAACAATGGAAGTCGGCACTCTCGCAAAATGGCACGTAAGTGAAGGAGATGAAGTCTCCTCAGGCGACGTCATTGCTGAGATCGAAACCGACAAAGCAACCATGGAAGTTGAAGCCGTTGATGAAGGAACCATCGGCTCCATCACCATCGAAGAAGGCACAGCAAATGTTGCCGTTAATTCAACAATCGCCGTCCTTCTTCTTGAAGGAGAAGATAAATCAGCGATTGATAGTATGGAAGCTGCCCCAGTTGCTACTACTGTAACAGAAGAAAAAACTGAGACAGCTGAAAAGCCGGCTGCCAAACCATCTTCTGAAACACCAGCAGCACCAAAAACGGCAAATGCACCTCAAAGCAATGCAAATGGACGTATCATCGCATCCCCCCTTGCAAAACGGATCGCTAGTCAGAAAAACATTGATCTTTCTGCTATCAAAGGCACTGGGCCAAACGGGCGTATCATCAAAGCAGACCTTGAAGGTGCACCAGAGGGAACAGCTGTTACACGGAGCCTTGGTGAAGTCGCACCTGTTACAGGGGGCCATGCAATCTCTCCAGTTTCAGATAAAGAGATTTTTGCAACCTATGAAGAAGGCACTTATGATCTAGTACCCCTAGATAATATGCGCAAAACGGTTGCTGAGCGACTAACTGTTGCCAAATCAACCATTCCGCACTTCTACCTAACAATTGATTGTGAATTGGACAGTCTTCTTGATGCCCGCAAGCGGTTAAATGACCAATCTCCAAAAGAAGGCCCGGGCGCATTTAAAATCTCTGTTAATGATTTCATCATCAAAGCTATGGGTCTAGCTCTTCAACAAGTGCCAGATGCAAATGCAACTTGGTCAACACAAGGTATTCTGCGCCATAAAAGGTCAGATGTCTCAGTCGCTGTTGCCGTTGAAGGTGGTTTGTTCACACCGGTAATCCGTCATTGTGAGTTAAAAACATTGTCTGAAATTTCAAATGAAATGAAAGACCTTGCCTTTAGAGCACGCTCTAAAAAGCTTGCACCACATGAATATACCGGTGGCACAACCTCAATCTCAAACCTCGGTATGTTCGGTATCAAAAAGTTTGATGCGGTGATCAATCCTCCTCAATCAACAATTTTGGCTGTAGGTGCTGGTGAGCGCCGACCAACCATCGTTGGAGACAAAGTCGAACCACGCACCGTTATGTCTGTGACGCTCTCTTGCGATCACCGTGTGGTTGATGGAGCCTTAGGCGCTGAATTACTTGGCGCATTTAAAGGTTATATCGAAGACCCTGTCACTATGTTGGTTTAACGATGTTGGTATAAGGAATAAAACTATGAGCACAATATACGACGTCGCAATAATAGGCGGCGGCCCTGGCGGTTATGTGGCCGCTATTCGCGCAGCACAACTTGGCCTAAAGCCCGTTTTAATCGAGCGTGAAAATTTAGGAGGCATTTGCTTAAACTGGGGTTGTATCCCAACCAAAGCATTGCTTCGTTCAGCTGAAATCTATTCAACCATCAAACATGCTGATGAATTTGGCATTTCAGTCGAAGGTGTAAAATTTGATTTTGATGCCATCATCAAACGGTCAAGAAAAGTCTCTGAAAAACTAACAGGCGGCGTTTCTTACTTGATGAAGAAAAACAAAATTGAAGTCATTGAAGGCGAAGCAGCGATAGCTAAAGACAAAAGCCTTATTGTAAAAACTGAAAAAGGTGATCAAACCGTCAAGGCGAAAAATATCATCATCGGAACGGGCGCCCGAGCCCGTAATTTACCTGGTCTAGAACCTGATGGTAAATATATTTGGGCCTACCGTGAAGCATTGATGCCGGATGTCATGCCAAAAAGACTTTGCGTCATCGGCTCAGGTGCTATTGGTGTTGAGTTTGCAAACTTTTACAATGCTCTTGGCGCTGAAGTCACCATCGTTGAACTTGCAGATCGCATTGTTCCCGCTGAAGATGCTGAAATTTCAGACTTTGCATTAAAAGCCTTTAAAAAGTCTGGCATTAACATTCTCACGCAATCAAGCGTGAAAGAAACAAAGCCAGGTAAAAATGACATCTCTCTGACCATCGAAGGAAAGGGAGGCAAAACAACAACTGAAACGTTTGATCGTGTCATCACTGCCGTTGGTATCACACCAAATGTTGAAAATATCGGCCTTGAAGCTTTAAACATTGAGCTTGATCGCGGCTTTATCAAAACTGACGGGTGGGGCAAAACAAATGTCGCAAATATCTTTGCGATTGGAGATGTGACAAACCCACCATGGCTCGCCCACAAAGCAAGTCACGAAGCTATCATTGCAATGGAAACGATTGCTGGCCATAAGGTGAAACCACTAGATGGCAATCTCATCCCGGGTTGTACTTACACAACGCCGCAAATCGCCTCTGTTGGCTTAACAGAAGATCAAGCAAAGGAAAAAGGCCACAAACTAAAAGTGGGTAGATTTCCGTTCCAAGCAAACGGTAAAGCTTTGGCGCTGGGTGAACCTGATGGCATGGTCAAAACCATATTTGATGCCAAAACAGGCGAACTTTTAGGCGCTCACATGATCGGTGCAGAAGTCACTGAACTCATTCAAGGCTATGCTGTTGCCATGGGGCTCGAGACAACTGAGCATGAGTTGATGGAAACGGTCTTCCCTCATCCAACCCTTTCAGAAATGATGCATGAAAGCGTGCTCGATGCCTATGGTAGAGCGCTTCATTTCTAAACCTTGAAAAAGAACAATATAAAAAGCTGCAAGATATTTCATCTTGCAGCTTTTTTTACAACTTAATGCCCTTAGCTTGAAATGATTTTAGCACCCGAATAATTGATTTTATGCTCACAAGAGCAGGGCGCTCAATAAAATGCCAAGAAAGAATAGCAGCCATCAACGCAAAAGGTAAACTCACCAAAAACAAATGTGAAGCTGTGATGGTGCCATAAATTTGGCAGACCAATTGTTCAATCGGGTAATGCCAAATATAAAGTCCATAAGAATAGTCCCCAAGCCCATTATAATAGCGAATGACACCGCCAGGCACATAAGCAAGCCAACAGCCCAAAATAGCAGCAGAGGGAATAAGTAAAAACTCCCCCGTCTCCAAACCAAATTGCCAAACAATTAAGAGCGCAATGCCAAGTCCAATAAATCCAAGCCGGAGATCAAGCGGCACTTTATCCCTGAATATATGAAACGCACTGCCGACCAAAAACGCATAACCAAAATGCATAAGATGATCAATCGCAGCAATTGAGCGCAAGTTCGTTAAATAGGTTACGCCAAAATAAACACCAAGAGCAAAGCCTGCGAAAAGTAAAAAGCGAGAGCGCACATTGAGCCAACCAAATAAACCTATAAACGCAACCCCTGCATAAAGCACTGCCTCATAACGAAGTGTCCATAAAGGCGCGTTAACTTCAGCATCATTTGGCATCCCCTCATAAACACCCGGTAAAGTCATGTCTGGATGTAGCAAAGAGGTCACCGGCCAATAAAGCCAAACTCGAATATCAGAAAAATAATCAACTAAAGAAAGCTTGGTGACCATAGGCCCTAATATAAAGGGAAGCACAAACGAGACCACCATTAACCCTGGTAGAATGCGCATGATACGAGAAACACCATAAGTAATCACATCAGTGTGCTTCATCCAACTCGCGGTCACTAACATACCAGACAGCACAAAAAACAAATTTAGCGTCGTGATGCCAAGCGTGTACTTAACCGGGTAAGTCTCAAAATTAATGTCGTCACCAATGGTGATAAACATCGCATGAGCAAACATAATCGTTAATGCACCGAGCATACGGAGCAAATTAAAATTATTATTTCTCCCCTCCATGTAAGAGAATAACGATGGTTTTAAGCTTAGTGACGAACTCATCTCAATAACAATTAACTCGGTTGTGCAACTGCAGTTCTCTTTAATTTTGGCACAAGCGCTAAACTTGGCTTTTCAATCAAGGTCCATGAAACTACTGCACAAATTAAACTAAGAGGTAAGGTAGTTAAAAACAAAGTTAATGGAGTGTAACCGCCGACAAATTGCATCAGCAGCTGCTCAATCGGGTAGTGGTAAATGTAAACCCCATAAGAATAATCACCGAGTTTATTAAACTCCAACAAAAACCCTCGTGGCACATAAGCCAACCAAAAAACACAATAAGCCGTTGCTAAAATCACAAATGGTTCCGCAACAGAACGCGGCAAATAGACATACATAAGAAAAGCTATCACGACAGATAAAACGGCAATCCCCCAATGTAGAGGGACCTTATCCTTATAAACAAATGCCATCGTTCCGACAAAGAAACTCAACCCAAAATGCACGAGATGATTAATAGCGGCGATCTCACGAAAAGGCGTTAAAAAAGTCACAAGCAAAAAAACAATCAACACACCAATTGATACCAAACCAAATTTAGCCCGATCCGTTAAAAGCCCAAGCAAGCCCAGCGCCGCCAAACCAACATAACAAATCATCTCATAGCGCAGTGTCCAAAGAGCTGAATCAATCTCATGGGGGTTTATATTTTCAGAAAACACACCAGGCAAAGTTCGATCTGGCTGCAAAGCCGTCGTAAGAGGCACATAAACCCATGTATCAAAGGAAGTAAAATAAGAGCTAAGTGAAACATTTGTCACCAATGGCCCCATGATAAAACATATGAGGAGCGAGAGAACAAAAACCCCAGGAATAAGCCTTAAAATCCGTGCAATACAATATGAGAATAGTGAAGATCGCCTTGTAAAGCTAAGCGCAATTAAAAAACCACTAGTGATGAAAAAGAAATTAAGCGCAATTTGGCTAAGCTCATAAAGGCCAATATATACCTTTTCATCCATACCAGGGCCAAGCACCATGAAGTAGCAATGGTAATAAGCAATAAAAAAAGCAGCCAATAAACGCAGGAGGTTAAAATTATTATTTCGACCATCCATTAAATCGGAAATTGTCCTCATAAAAACTCTCAAAATTAGACTTTAGGCACAAGTTTTATAGCCATTGGACCTAAAAGCTGATATTAATTAGCTAACTTATAACCTATAAGTCTTAGCAAAATTACAAATTCTACGAAACAAATTTGATCTACGCTAAGGCACTGCTGAAAAGCGTTAAATGAAGGATGATTACCAAAGATGGTAACTCTAATTGACAATACTAAGCAGCGAACGAAAACAACTGCTAAATCACAACAATTACGCCATCCAGAAAAGCGCAACAATCCTGTCTCAACACCTTTGAGAAAACCAGACTGGATCCGCGTAAAAGCACCTGGCTCAAAAGATTATCAAACAACAAAAAACATCGTTAAAGAGCATAAGCTAACAACAGTTTGCGAAGAAGCAGCATGCCCTAATATTGGTGAATGCTGGGAAAAGCGCCATGCAACCATGATGATCATGGGCGAAATATGTACAAGAGCTTGCGCCTTTTGCAATGTGAGAACCGGTCTACCATTAGCACTAGATAATGAAGAACCCAATAGAGTAGCAGATGCTGTTGCAACATTAGGCCTGAACCATGTTGTGATTACATCAGTTGACAGAGATGATTTGGCAGACGGAGGTGCTCAGCATTTCGCTGAAGTGATAACATCAATTAGAAAAGCGGCTCCTGCAACCAGTATTGAAATTCTAACACCAGATTTCTTGCGAAAAGAGGGCGCACTTGAAGTTGTCGTAGACGCCAAACCAGATGTCTTTAACCACAACTTAGAAACCGTGCCACGCCTTTATTTAGACATCCGCCCAGGCGCACGATATTTCCACTCAATTCGTCTTTTACAAAGAGTAAAAGAACTAGATCCAATGATCTTTACAAAATCAGGTATCATGGTTGGACTTGGAGAAGAAAGAAAAGAAATCCTCCAGCTTATGGATGACCTTAGAACAGCCGATGTTGATTTCATCACAATTGGCCAATATTTACAGCCAACATTAAAACACGCGCCAATTGCCAAATTCCTCACACCAGAAGAATTTAAATCTCTTGAGCAAATGGCCTATTCAAAAGGCTTTTTAAAAGCATCTTGCACACCTCTCACGCGTTCATCACACCATGCCGGAGAAGATTTTGAAGAATTAAAACAAGCTCGTGCTAAAAAAGTTGGTGCATTCAATTAAAAATGATAAAAAAGAAGCTGTTTTTCCAAAAAGCAGCTTCATTATCATTTTTACAAACAAAGATCCTTAAATGCCTAAGTTTGAAACAGTTCACCGTGTGCAACATGAGTGTGATGTCATATATTCAATTGTCGCCGATGTTGAAAAATATCCAGAATTCTTAGAGCTGTGTGAAGACTTGAAAATCATTTCTCAATCAAGCAACACTACAAAAGGTGTTGAACTTTTAGAAGCAGATATGACGGTTGGCTATAAAGCCATTCATGAAGTTTTCCGCTCAAAAGTAACCCTCGATAAAGAGGCAAAAATCATCACCTCAGAAAACATCAACGGTCCATTTAAATTTATGAAAAACAAATGGCGCTTTGTGCCTGTAACAGAAACAAGCACAGATATTCATTTTTCTATTGAATATGAATTTAAAAATTGGATGATGGAAAAACTCTTAGGAAATATGTTCGATAAAGCCTTTAGAACCTATTCAAAAAGTTTTGAAAACAGAGCAGATAACCTAAAAAAAATCATTTAAAACATCTTAAAAGAAATGCCACTTAACTTTGCGAATGAAGCGCATCTAATCCAAGCTCAAGCGCTTTAAGAACAGTTTCTCTTCGAACTTCACTGCGGCCAATATCACCAAACAGATGTTTTTGAACGATAAGCGCATCTTTATTAGTACCACCAGCTGCAGCTATATATACAAGCCCCACAGGTTTTTCAGCACTTCCCCCCCCAGGTCCAGCAATACCCGTTACCGCAAGGGCTAGCTGCGCATGGCCTGCTCGTTGTGCCCCCAAGGCCATTTCACCCGCAACCTCAGAACTCACAGCACCATGCAGTTTTAAACTTTGACAAGTAACACCAAGCGCATTCATTTTTGCTTCATTTGAATAGGTAACAAACCCGGCCCCAACACAAGCTGAAGCGCCAGAAACAGATGTAAGAGCCCCAGCAATCAAGCCTCCTGTGCAGCTCTCAGCAGTCGAAATCCACACACCTAACCCAATTGCACGTTTTACTAACTCTTCAGAAACAGTGAGAATTTTAGGATCAAACATCAAAGAGGCCTTCTTTAAAAAATCAACTTAAAAGATCAAAGTTGCTGTAGCAAGAGCGCTAATTCCTTCACCGCGCCCGGTAAAGCCAAGCCGCTCAGTCGTGGTTGCTTTCACACTCACTCGCTCGACATCAAGGTCAATAATTTTGGCAACCGCTTCACGCATCTTCTCACTATGAGGACCAATTTTAGGAGCTTCACAAATGAGAGTTATATCAACATTAGAAATACGCGCACCCTTTTCTCGGGCAAGGTCAGCAGATGCTTTTAAAAACATATCCGAAGAAGCACCTTTCCATTGCTCCTCAGAGGGAGGAAAATGTGTTCCAATATCTCCCTCACCCAATGCCCCATAAATTGCATCGGTTAAAGCATGCAGCCCAACATCAGCATCAGAATGCCCCTTTAATTTCTTTTCAAATGGAAGAGTGACACCACATAGAATAATCTCAATTCCCTCTTCAAAACTATGAACATCAAACCCATGCCCAACACGCACATCTAACATCTCACCCAAATAAAGTTCTCCTCGTTTAAAATCTTCACTGGTCGTGATTTTAATATTCTGCTCTTCACCAGATATAATATCAACATCAATCCCATGCCATTCCGCAATCGAGCAATCATCAGTAAACTCTATTTCTGGTGAACGGTTAGCTGCTTCATGCGCACTATATATTTTTTCAAATTGAAATGATTGAGGGGTTTGCGCCCGCCAAAGCCTAGAGCGATCAACAGTCTCTACAACTTTCATATCTTTTGATGATTTTAGTGTATCAGTCACCGGGAGCGCTGGGAGCACTGCATGACGAGTAGCAAGTTCATTTAAAACACGTTCAATCAATTGAGTTGAAAAACATGGACGCGCACCATCATGTATGAGAACGCAATTAACGTCAGAAGTTAAAGAAAGGTCTTTAAGGGCTTTAAGTCCATTCCAAACAGAAAGTTGTCGCGTATTTCCCCCAAATACAGGAGCCAAAAGTTTGTCACTAAAATTTTTGGCAATATCTTGAAAAATATCCACATCTTCAGAGTGAATCACTGGTAAAATACCGTCAATACTACTCATAGAGTGAAATTTACTTATAACATGCTGTAATATCGGCTGGCCATTTAGCAAAACATATTGTTTAGGCAGGTCACAATTATCTTTTTTAGCCCTGGCGCCACGTCCAGCAGCTACAACCAAAACAAAAGTACCCTTAGTCATTAGAATTCCTGAAGTTGATCTATGAAAAGGACAACCCATCAGAATTAGTCCAAAACATAAGAATTATTGTAGATGTGCGTATTTGAGTAAAAAAACCACAACACTAGAAATGTCAGTTCAAACGAATTTTAATGCAGAAGGCAACTAATTAATTATTTGATCTTTATATTTCATCGGTTGGCTTCATATTTGCAAAGCAAGCCTTATATCTGTCTATTTATTGCGCAATCCTAAAGAATGCACAAATAATTACCATTATCAGGTCGATTTGCTTAATATTTGCACAAGTAACAGGCTAACAAATGAGCAAAACCGCTTTGAAAGAATGATTAAAACTTATTCAACCCAGTTTTTAATCAATCTTACAAGCCAATGAATGAAAACAAAACGAACTGAAACTGCTGTTTATAGAAATGAAAGAAATGACAAAGGACCATATTGAAATTGGAAATTTTAAGCTCAATGGTAAAGCTATTTTAGCACCAATGTCAGGGGTAACGGATTTTCCTTTTCGCAAACTAGCTCATCAATGGGGGGCACCGCTCGTCGTGTCTGAAATGGTGGCAAGTGAAAGTCTTGTTAATGAAAATGAAGATATGAGCCGCCGTGCTATTGGTGAGCATCTGGCCCCATTTGTCATTCAACTAGCGGGAAGAAAAGCGTTTTGGATGTCTGAAGCTGCTAAAAGAGTGGAAGATCTTGGTGCAGATATAATAGACATTAACATGGGGTGTCCCGCCAAACAGGTAACAAAGGGTCTCTCAGGCTCTGCTTTAATGAGAGATCTTGACCATGCTTTAACTCTTATAGAAGCTGTAGTAAGCGCTTCATCAGTACCAGTTACATTAAAAATGCGCCTTGGCTGGGATGATCAATCAATCAATGCACCAGAACTAGCCAAACGAGCTGAAAACGCAGGGGTTCAAGCCTTTACAGTCCATGGTCGCACCCGCCAGCAATTTTACAAAGGTAAAGCTGATTGGTCCAAAGTTCGCGCCGTTAAAGAAGCAATAAACAAACCTCTCTTTGTTAATGGAGATATTTGCACACTAGAAGATGCCCAGTCTGCCATGAAAGCATCAAAAGCTGATGGCGTCATGATTGGAAGAGGCGCTTATGGAGCCCCATGGCTCCCAGCGCAAATCTCACGGCAATTAAATGGTGAAAAACCACTCACCCCAACAATCAAAGATTACAAAGACTGTGTCCTTAATCATTACGAACACATGCTTCTCCATTATGGAAAAAAATATGGCGTTAAAAGCGCGCGCAAACATCTTGTTTGGTATGTCGATCACTTCGAAAAAAATGAGAGTGAAGCAAAACAATGGAGACAAAAATTATGCTCCACAGAAAATATAAAAGATGTAACCAACCATCTTAATTCATTTTTTGATCAAAAGAGTGCTGAGTAAAAAAAGAGAGTGCTGAGTAAAAAAGAGTAAATACAACTGCCACCGAATGAAGGATTAAATTTAAGGTTCAGGGATGGATAATAATCAAATTTTAAATGCGGTTCCCCACCCAATCATAGTTGTCAATGAAGACAATGACATCACCTATGCAAATGCGGCTGCTGAATTATTTTATCACTCAGGCTTAGAGCTCTTAAAAAAAAGCAAAATAGATGATCTACTGCCCTTTGGTTGCCCAATACTTACAGCCATAGATCAAGTGCGTGAAAAATCATGTAGTTACAATGAATATGGCATCAACATCGCAACACCAAAATTAAAAGAAAATTACATAGTCGATGTGTTTTGCGGCCCAGTAGGAGAAAGCTCAACAAACAAATCAAAAAACAAAAGCACTGCGCGCTCCAGTCATATTCTCATTCAATTTCAACTCCGCTCAATGGCACAAATGATCGAGCGTCAAATAAGCTACCGAGGCGCCGCCAAAACGGTTAACGGAGTGGCAGCTGTTCTAGCTCATGAAATTAAGAACCCTCTCTCTGGCATAAGAGGCGCAGCACAACTCCTTGAAGTCGCTGTCACGGAAGATGATCAAATGCTAGCCCGTCTTATTTGTGAAGAAACAGACCGCATTAGAAAATTAGTTGATCGCATGGAAATCTTCGGAGATGAGCGTCCTATCCAGTCAGTGCCGATCAACATCCACTCTGTGCTCCATCATGTAACTGAAATTGCCAAAAACGGCTTTGCTAGCCAAGTACAAATAGAAGAAAATTATGATCCCAGTCTTCCCAAAGTAGCTGGCGAGAGAGACTTTCTCATTCAGCTCTATCTAAATTTAGTCAAGAATGCTGCTGAAGCCCTAGAAGGACAGGAAGATGGTTTAATCACTCTTGAAACCTCTTTTCGCCCTGGCTTCAGGCTAACATTACCTGGCACCAAAGAGCGTGTCATTCTCCCTCTAGAAATCGTTGTAAAAGATAACGGCCCAGGCGTGAGAGAAGACATCCTCCCACATTTATTTGACCCCTTCGTCTCAAGCAAAGCAAAAGGCTCCGGCCTTGGTCTCGCTCTGGTCGCTAAAATGATTGCAGATCATGGCGGCACAATCGAGTGCGAAAGCAGCGAAAATGGAACCATCTTCCGAACAAGACTACCCATTGCAGAAACGGAACACATTGATGAAACCAAAACAATAGAGCGTTCCAACTAAAAATGGATTCGATTTTGGGAATAGTGCGGTTGCTAGTGGGCAACCTGAAGCACAAAAAGAAAAACGAGGAAATAGGCAATGCCCAATAGTGAAATATTAATAGCAGATGATGACGCAGCTATTCGCACCGTTCTCACACAAGCCCTAAGCCGCGCAGGATATTCCCCTCGAGCCACAAGTAATGCAGCAACCCTTTGGCGCTGGGCTGAATCTGGAGATGGAGATCTGATAATAACAGATGTCGTCATGCCAGATGAAAACGCGTTTAATCTAATACCTCAAATCAAAAAACAACGCCCTGATCTACCCATCATCGTCATGAGTGCAGAAAACACCATCATGACCGCTATTAAAGCGTCAGAAAAAGGGGCGTTTGATTACCTGCCAAAACCATTTGATCTAACAGAGCTTATGAACGTCATTGAACGCGCCCTTGAAGAGCCTGTAAAACAAAAGATTAACAACACGGTTGAAGAAGAAAATGAGCAGCTCCCTTTAATCGGCCGCTCAATTGCAATGCAAGATATTTATCGCATCATTGCTCGTGTTATGAAAACGGATCTCTCTGTTATGATCCGCGGCGAAAGCGGTACAGGCAAAGAACTCGTCGCCCGTGCCTTACATGACTTTTCAAACAGAGTGGCAGGTCCCTTTGTTGCAATTAATATGGCCGCCATTCCAAGAGAGTTAATTGAAAGCGAGTTATTTGGTCACGAAAAAGGAGCCTTTACCGGTGCACAAGGCAGGCATATCGGCCGTTTTGAACAAGCTGAAGGAGGAACGCTTTTCCTTGATGAAATAGGCGACATGCCTCTTGAAGCACAAACAAGACTATTGCGTGTTCTGCAAGAAGGAGAATACACAAGAGTTGGCGGCCGTGTTCCAATAAAAACCAATGTAAGAATAGTCGCAGCAACTCACAGAGATTTGCAAAAACTAATCCACGCCGGCACCTTTAGAGAAGATCTATACTACCGCCTAAACGTAGTTCCCATTAAAGTTCCGCCTTTAAGGTCTAGGTTAGACGATATCTCCGATCTCGCTCATCATTTCCTTCGCAAGGCTGAAGAACAAGGCCTACCAGTCAAACGCTTTGAACCAGAAGCCATTAAACGTATGAAAAATTACCAATGGCCCGGAAACGTGCGAGAGTTAGAAAATTTTGTCCAACGTATCACCGCACTTCACCCAGAAGAAGTCATTACAAAATCTGTTGTAGAAGAAGAGCTCTCAAGCTCTATTTCTCCATCAGAGCCAGTAATGAAAGAAGAAAACTCCCTTGCCGGTTTTGTAGCCAACCACTTGCAAAACTATTTCACTTCTTTTGGAGCAGAGCTCCCACCAACAGGCCTCTATGATAGAGTGATAAAAGAAGTGGAAAAGCCCCTTATTCTGGCCGCGCTGGCAGCCACGAATGGCAATCAAATTAAGGCCTCAGACCTCTTGGGAATTAATAGAAATACCTTGCGGAAAAAAATAAGAGACCTGGAAATAAATTTTAACCCAATCCGTCACTAAACGGTCACATAACAGCGACAAATTACATTTTTGAAGAAAATGGGCAGTTAAGCAAAAAAAACGCTAGCTGCCCTTTTTGTTGCCATAATATCCCAGTTAGTGTCATGTTAACATCATAGTTTTTCTGTTAATCATCTTTCATAAATAAAACTTGTGTTTCATTGGAAAAACTGTCACTCATTAGCAACAGGAAAATGTGATGTTTTCTTATCACAGTAAGATGATATTTATTGAGATTTAAAGCCACATAAATGCGTATTCATCCCTTAAAGAAGATGAAAACACTGTGTATTTGAGTTTGTGAACCCAATTTTGTGAACGTAAAAAGAGTTTCGGTCTTTTAGAGAATGTCAGAACAAACAATTAACATATCAACCGAAAAATCGGAAAAAGAGAACAATCCAAATCTCGATCATTCCAAGCCCCAAAAAAGGCAGCTAAAAAACACAGCCCTACAAACTAAAGATAAAGTTCGTCAATCTGCAAAAAAGTTGATTAAAGCAACAAATATCGTCTCCAATATAGATAGACCATTACTTTTCAAAGCGGGCCTCATCACCGTGGTAATGGCGCTCTTATCAGCTGTTGTAACCTTCCTTATTTTAACCGGGCTTACGCCTATTGCCCCGTCGAATAATGTTGTCATCACAGTTCTTTTAATCAATTGCGCATTAATCCTGGCGCTCGTCACTATTGTCCTTTGGCAAATTTACTTATTATGGCAAGATCGAAAAGGCCAAACAGCCGGTGCTGAATTACATATTCGCATTGTTAGTCTTTTCTGTATGATCGCCATGCTACCAGCCATCATCCTCGCAATTTTCGCAAGCTTTTCACTAGATCAACGTCTCGATTTTTGGTTCTCCAAACGAATAGCGGCTATCATTGATACATCTGGCGATGTCGCAAGATCATTTCTAGATGAGCACGGTCAGGTCATTCGCTCAGATATTGTTGCCATGGCAACGGATCTTGATGAAAGTTGGGAAAAAATAAAAAACAACAAAGAAAAGTTTGACCAACTCCTAACATCACAAACAGCTCTTAGATCATTACAAATGTCTTATGTTTTTGATGCAGATGGTACTGTGATTGCAAAGGCAGCAACAGAACCAAATCGATACTTTGTCCAACCTGGAAATGTTGTCATGGCAACGGTTGATAACAATAAAGTGGCCATCATTCCTCCCGGCTCCACCATTAATGGTTCTGCAAACGAACTAACAGCAGTTAAAAAATTAGAAAAAATTCCAGGCGCATATCTTTATGTATACCGCCAGGTTAATCAAAACGTTATCAAACACCTAAACCGAACCAAAGAACACATTGCCGCTTACAAATCCCTGCAAAAAAATAGAGCGGGCATTCAGGTCGCGTTTGGCCTTATGTATGTACTCATTGCCCTAATATTGCTCCTTGCCGCTGTGTGGCTAGGCATCTGGCTTGCTAATCGCATCATCTCTCCTATTAGAGATCTTATCAGTGCCGCTCAAAAAGTATCCGTCGGTGATTTAGATGCTGAAGTCCCCGTTCACAAGAGAGACGGCGATGTGGGGCATCTTTCTAAAACCTTTAATAATATGACCGGCCAGCTCCGCCAACAACGAGATAATCTAATTGAAGCCAATGTCACCATAGATGAAAGGCGCCGCTTCATTGAAGCAGTGCTTTCAAGTGTGAGCGCCGGCATCATGGGGGCTGATCTCGATGGCAAAATTAATCTCGTCAATAAAAGCGCTGGGCTTCTTCTTGTTAAAGAAGAAAAAGACTTGGTCGGAAATCCATTAAGCACAGCGGTTCCAGAAATATATGAAATCTGGAACGACCTGAGAGAAGAACAAAAAACCGAATGTGAACAACAAATCACCCTTATGGCCGGAGATGTTGAGCGAAGCTTTGCTGTGCGTGTCACAGAAGAAAGTTCTGAAGATCAAGATTATGGCTATGTCATCACCTTTGATGATATCACCGAACTTGTTAGTGCAGAGCGAAACAGCGCCTGGTCAGATATCGCAAGACGCATTGCTCATGAAATCAAAAACCCACTAACACCCATTCAACTATCTGCAGAACGCATTCGCCGCAAATATGGTGATCGAATTCAAGAAGATCGTGATGTCTTTGATAAATGTACAGACACAATCATCCGTCAAGTTGCCGACATCGGCAGAATGGTCGATGAGTTTTCTTCATTCGCAAGACTACCCACCCCAACTATGGAATTTCAGGATATTCGCGAAGTTGTAAAAGAAGCTGTCTTCTTATTTCAAGTCAGTGAATCCAACCTAAAAATTGGAGTTGATGTCCCCGATGAAGCTGTAATCGCATATTTCGACAGAAGGTTGATTAACCAGGCCGTGACTAATCTGGTGAAAAATGCTGGAGAAGCCATTGAAACAGCTCAAGAAAGTGGCATAGATGTACAAGGGGAAATTCAAACATGCGTTCGCATTAAAAATGACACTGTTTACATAGACGTCTTGGATAATGGTTGCGGCCTTCCTAAAAACAACCGCAATCGTCTAACCGAACCATACATGACAACAAGAGCCAAAGGAACTGGCCTCGGTCTTGCAATCGTACAAAGAATAACAGAACAACACGGTGGCTCGCTTCGTTTAGCTGATGCCCCAGTAACAGAAACAAGAAAACACGGAGCTAAAATCAGTTTGGTCATTCCTTTAAAAAAGCCAACTGATCAAGAAAAACAAAAACCAAACATTAAAGGGGAGATTCCAGGTACTATGCCAGGGAACGCTGCTTAAAAAACAAATTAAAATCTTATAAGTAACTAAAATAGTAATACCACTTTTGTTAATAGGGCTATGACATGATTTCAGACATTCTGATTGTCGACGATGAAGCAGATATTCGAGACCTCATTTCCGGAATATTGGAAGATGAAGGACACAGCACACGTCTTGCAAAAAACAGTGATGAAGCGCTTGCAGCGGTTGAAGAAAGAAAACCACATTTGGTGATTTTAGACATTTGGTTACAAGGTAGCCGAATGGATGGATTAGAAGTTTTAAACCAGGTTAAAAAACGACATCCAGATTTACCCATTGTCATCATTTCAGGTCATGGCAATGTTGAAACAGCAGTAACTGCGATCAAACTTGGCGCCTATGATTATGTTGAAAAGCCGTTTAAAGCTGATCGCTTACTTCTTATCACCGCAAGAGCACTAGAAGCATCTAAGCTGCGCCGTGAAAACAAAGAACTAAAAGAGAAAAACCCACAAAGCACTGAGCTAGTTGGACTTTCTGCTTCGATTACGTCCTTGCGACAAAAAATTGAAAAAGTCGCCCCAACAAATAGCCGTGTGATGTTCACCGGCCCCTCAGGCTGCGGCAAAGAATTAGCCGCCCGTGTGATGCATGAAAAATCACTCAGACCAACCGGCCCATTTGTAGTGATTAACGCAGCTGTTATGGCACCTGAGCGTATGGAAGAAGAGTTGTTCGGCATTGAAGGCGAAGGTGGCTTTGCCCGTAAAGTCGGTGCCTTGGAAGAGGCTCATGGCGGCACTCTCTTTATTGATGAAGTCGCAGATATGCCAATGGAAACGCAGGGCAAAATCTTGCGAGTGCTGGTTGAGCAAAAGTTCCAAAGGTTGCGCGGTGATAGAAAAGTAGAAGTTGATGTGCGCATCATGTCTTCAACCAGCAAAGACCTGAACAAAGAAATGATTGATGGTAACTTCAGAGAAGATCTCTACCATCGCCTCTCTGTTGTGCCGATTAAGGTTCCAGGACTTGCTGAAAGAAGGGAAGATATTCCAGGCCTAGTCGATTTTTTCATGAACCAAATTTCAATTTCATCTGGTCTACCTGTAAGACGCATTGGTGATGACGCCATGGCTATTTTACAAACCAATGAATGGCCCGGCAACGTACGCCAATTACGCAATATGGTAGAGCGCGTAATGATCTTAAGCGATGGCGACGCAAACGCTGTAGTAAGTGCCGACATGCTCCCAGATGACGCAGGCAATTCAGCTGGTTTTGCATCGGGCGGTAGTAATGGCGAACATTTCATGTCACTTCCATTAAGAGAAGCACGAGAAATATTCGAGCGTGAATATTTAATGGCACAAATCAATAGATTTGGTGGTAACATTTCTAGAACGGCAGAGTTTGTAGGAATGGAACGCTCAGCACTTCATAGAAAATTACGGGCTCTTGGTGTAAATTCATCTGAGCGACAAACGGCAAAAGCAGAAACCAACTAAAACCAAACAACAAACAAGCAACAAGGCCAAAATGAAAGTTATAATATGCGGCGCAGGTCAAGTCGGTTACGGCATTGCAGAACGCCTAGCGGCAGAAAATAACGACGTCGCTGTCATCGACAATTCTCCTGAATTGGTGCAAAGGGTAAATGACACTCTTGATGTGCGCGGTTATTTAGGCCACGGCTCTCACCCCGTAACATTAGACGAGGTGGGCGCCAAAGATGCTGATATGATCATCGCGGTGACTTTATATGATGAAGTCAATATGGTTGCATGCCAGGTGGCACATTCTCTTTTTGGTATACCCACCAAAATTGCCCGTATCCGCGCCCAAACTTATCTAGAGCCTCATTGGCAAGATTTGTTTACCCGCAACCACATGCCGATTGATGTCATCATCTCACCTGAAATTGAGGTTGGTGATATGGTCATGCGGCGCCTTGGTCTACCAGGCGCGTTTGAAACCGTAAATTTTGCTGAAGGGGACATCACCTTCATTGGGGTAAGCTGCACTGAAGAATGCCCGATTATCAACACACCCTTGCGCCAACTCACAGAGCTCTTTCCAGACTTAAAAGCACTGGTTGTTGCTGGCATCCGCAACGGCAAATTATTCGTTCCTTCAAGTGATGATGCACTTCTTCCCGGTGATGATGTCTATCTCGTTGCCAAAACAACTGAAGTTCAAAGAACCTTGAAAATCTTTGGACATACAGAAAAAACGGCCCAGCGCGTTATCATCGCAGGTGGTGGTAACATCGGTCTTTATGTTGGTAAAAAACTAGAAGAAAGCACAAGCAACAGACGAGCAAAAATCGTAGAGCTTGAGCGAAGCCGCGCCATCGAAATCGCTGAAAAACTCGACAGGACTGTCGTCCTCAACGGCAGCGCGTTAAATGAAGAAATTTTAAAAGAAGCAGATGTAACATCAGCAGATACTTTAATTGCTGTTACCAATGATGATCAGGTTAACATTCTCTCATCAGTTCTAGCCAGAAGGTTAGGTTGTGAGAGAAATCTATGCCTTGTGAATAACATGTCATATATGCCCCTCGTGCGCTCTTTAAATATCGGAGACAGCATTAATCCAAGAGCCATCACCGTATCAAAAATTCTCCAACATGTCAGAAGAGGGCGCATCAGAGGCGTTCATTCAGTACATAACGGAACAGGCGAAGTCATTGAAGCTGAAGCATTAGAAACATCACCCTTAATCGGTGTTCCTTTAAAAGAATTACAATTGCCACATGGCATTCGCATTGGGGCCATTCACCGCAAAGGCGAAATTATAATTCCAAATGGTGAAACTGAAATCATCGCAAATGACAGAATTATTATTTTCGCATTGACTGAAAGCGTAAGACAAGTTGAGCATCTATTCAGAGTTAGCCTTGAATATTTTTAATCATAAATTATAAGCTGGTCTTAGCTAATATATAAAGCTGACGGACAAAAAATGAACGGCCATGCACTTGGATATATATATGGATGGGGCTTAGCATTCTTTTCGCTAACAGTGATCCCTCCACTAATCATTGCTTTAGCAAATAATGAAGGCTTGCCCTTAGCCTCCTTTTTAGTCACAGGACTGGCCACAGGATTTTTTGGAGGCGCACTCATTATTGCCCTAAAGGGCCGTGAAATAGAAATATCAAGAAGAGAGAAAATAACCTTAGTCATCGCTCTTTGGGCAACCTTTTGCTTCATCGGTGCGGTTCCCTTTGAAGCGTCAAATGCTATCCCAAGCAGATTAAATGCCATCTTTGAAGCAACCTCAGGCCTCACAACAACTGGCGCCACTTTATTGGAACAAATAACAACCTTGCCCCAATCAATTATCTATTGGCGGGCACAGCTTCAATGGGTTGGTGGCTTCATGACTCTCTTTACCATCACCTACGCTCTTGTTCGCTTCATGGGGGCAGAGCGTGTCACGAAGGAAATATACAAATCATCCAATTATCAAAATGATGAATTATTACACCTCTTCACCACACTCCGGCTTATTATCCCAGTGTATCTAGGGTTAACTGCAACACTGCTTTTCTTGCTCATCATCTCTAGTGTGCCCTTTTTCGACGCAATATGCCTAGCCATGTCAACAGTTTCTACCGGCGGCTTCATGCCACGAGACGGCGCACTTTCAACTTATGGCAACATAAATATCTTCTGGATCATGAGCATCTTCATGTTCCTGGGAAGTATCAGCATTTTATGGGTGAGTTACTTAATCAAACAAGAATGGCTAAACTTAAAAAAATTTAGCGAACCTCTCTGGGTAGGGGGCGCTATGCTGACACTCACACTTGTTATGCTAGCGTTAAAACTAACCTTTGATGAAGGACGAGAATTTAAAGGCATCGCAATAGAAACATTAACTTCACTTATGAATGCAGTTTCTCTCATTTCAACCACGGGCTTTGCCGCAACTCCTCATAGTTTCGAGCACATTTCACCCGCAATAGCGATCATCTTAATGCTAATAGGTGGCGGTGTCCTCTCAACGGCTGGCGGCATTAAATTCACTCGTATATTAATGATGTTCCGTCAATCAAATAGAGAATTAAGGTCTCTTATTTACCCTCATGAGGTGAGACCACTCTATTTAAGCAATGAAAATAAAGACCATCTTTTCATCTCAACAGTTTGGGTAACCTTTGGGCTAACAATTCTCGTCATTTCCCTATTAGCAGGTATTTTGTCTTTTCATGGAATGGGCCTTGAAGAAGCTTTTTTTGCAGCAACAGGCACCATATCAAATTGCGGAGCCTGCTATCAACAAATGTCATTCGTTCACCTAAACGAGACCATCCCTCTTATTGAACTGGCAGAACCAGCCAAAATAGCCATGATAGTCGGAATGATAATAGGGAGGCTAGATATTCTCATAATCATCAGTCTCTTTAACATCTCATTCTGGAGGCATTGATGTTAGACAATCCCTTTTTACAAGTATCAAATGGAACCCTTTTTAGCTTTTATAAAAAACCACTATTGAACACTTAAGAAAAACATACCTAAACGTAATGGACCTGGCGGATGCGAGTGGGCATCTGAAGCAAAGAAAAGGCAACCTAAAGGAGCATTAACGCGACGGTTGCATGTGGGCAACCTAAAGGAGCAAAAAAGAGACGGTTACTATTGCGGATGCCATGTGGGCATCTGAAGCACAAAAAAGGCAACCTAAAGGAGCATTAACGCGACGGTTGCATGTGGGCAACTGAAGGAGTACTAAGAATGAGTAGAACAATATATGTAAATGGATGCTACCAATCCTATAATAATGCGCTCCTTCACGTTGAAGATAGAGCCACATTGTTCGCTGACGCTGTCTATGAAGTTATCGAAGTCAAAAATGGCAACCTAATTGATCAAGCCCCTCACTTAGAAAGATTAGAGCGCTCCTTAAATGAAATAAAACTCGTCACAGATTTCTCAATTAACACTATACCCTTCATTATGAGAGAAAGCATTCGTCGCAATCGCGTGAAAAACGGCTATGTCTATATTCAAATATCAAGAGGCACGGCTCCAAGAGATTTCATCTTTCCAAATGCAAATGATACCCCGGCAACACTCATCATTTTCGCGCGTTCCAAAAACCCACTAAAAATGAATGAAAAATCAAAAGCAGGTATCAAGGTTATTACCCATCCAGATATAAGATGGAAACGTCCGGATATAAAAACAACAGGCCTGCTTGCCAGTGTCTTGGCACGCCAAACCGCAATAGAGCAGGGCGCTGAAGAAGCCTGGCTTTATAATGAAGATAATTTCATCACTGAAGGGGCTGCAAGCAATGCCTGGATTGTGAATGATAAAAAAGAACTCATCACACACCCTGCGAACCAATCTATTTTAAAAGGCATCACACGAGAAGGTGTCATTCGTCTTACTAAAGAGCTTGGCCTTACCTATATCGAGCGTCCATTTACTATTGATGAAGCTAAAAATGCGGTTGAGGCATTCATCACAGCAGCAACTAATTTAGTCATGCCCGTTACAAAAATTGACGAAAAAACTGTGAATGATGGAAAATCTGGTCCAATTTCTTTGAAATTGAGAGAAAAATTCCATGAATTTGCCCAAATATCCCATTAAGCCAACTAAATTCACAGCTAAAACACTGTGAGGGGTTTTATTATCTCGAACTTAAGAGATACTAAGCAAATGATTTGAAAATTTAAGTTTAATCAAAAATAGTTTGAATAATAAAAATGGACAAAGAACTTTAAATCAAATTAATATTCTGTGTTCCTAAAGTAAATTGCCACAACAAATAAACGGAAAAAAACATGGCTAACGATAAGAATCAAAATCTACAGGACGCATTCTTAAACAATGTGAGAAAAAGCAAAACACCATTGACCATCTTTTTGGTGAATGGAATTAAACTACAAGGTGTTGTCACATGGTTTGATAACTTCTGTGTACTTTTACGCAGAGACGGGCATTCTCAATTGGTATACAAACATGCCATCTCAACCATAATGCCAGGCCAACCAGTTCAAATGTTTGAAGGTGAACCAACAGCAGAAGAACCCAACGAATAAGTCTCTGCTGTCTGTCTCTTTTAAACATGGCCATTACAATTCTAATTAGTCAAAGACTTAATTGAAAAAGATTAAGCCTTTGACAGCAGAATTTCTTTGGTCATTCCACAAACTTTTGTATAAACTTATTTCAAACTAAATTTAAAGGCTGAACTTAAAACAGCCTCTATTTTCTATAGCGAGTAAAACAATAACCAGCATTGAAAAGAATAAAAATTCCCGCCTCCAAAAAAAGGGAACAAAAAGCCAAACGGTTCAATTTCAAATAGAAGAAGAACCTGCTGTTCAAGCAACTTTGCTCGTACCTTACGATAATAAAAAATCTAAATTCAAATCATCTGATCAGGCCCAAAATTCATCTATAGACAATAGGCCAATTGATGATCGTTTAGAAGAAGCGCTGGGCCTGGCTGAAGCAATTGACCTAGAAGTCAATGATACAATCTCCATACCACTAGAGACTATTCGTTCCGCAACACTGTTTGGCCAAGGTAAAGTCGAAGAGCTAAAAGAAATCATTCATGACAATCATTCAGAACTTGTTGTAGTTGATCATAGTCTTAGTCCTGGCCAACAAAGAAACCTGGAAAGAGCCTGGAACGTAAAAATCCTCGATCGCACAGGGCTCATTCTCGAAATTTTCGGAAGACGGGCAGCCACAAGGGAAGGGCGCTTACAAGTTGACCTCGCCCACCTCAATTATCAAAAATCTCGTCTAGTCCGCTCTTGGACCCACTTGGAGCGTCAAAGAGGTGGTCAAGGTTTTATGGGTGGTCCTGGTGAAACCCAATTAGAAGCAGATAAACGCCAACTTCAAACCAGAATTTTAAGCCTCACGAAAGAGCTTGAAAAGGTTAAAAAAACAAGGGATCTACACCGCAAAAAACGCAAACAAATTCCTTACCCCATCATCGCATTGGTTGGCTATACAAACGCTGGAAAATCTACACTCTTTAACAGGTTAACCGGTGCAGACGTTATGGCCAAAGACCAACTCTTTGCCACACTAGACCCTACCATGCGCTCAATTGTCTTACCCTCAGGCGCAAAAGTCATCATGTCAGATACCGTTGGTTTTGTCTCTAACCTGCCAACACAGCTTGTTGCAGCTTTTAGAGCAACCTTGGAAGAAGTATTAGAAGCCAACATCATTCTACATGTCCAAGATGCATCTAACCCAAGCCGGGACCAACAACGTAGTGACGTTATTAAAATCCTGAAAGAGCTTGGCATTAAGGAAGAAGAAGACAGCGCTCCCATTTTTGAAGTGTGGAACAAAATTGATCAAATCCCTCAAATGAGTGATGACAATGAAGTTAAAGATTATTGTGAAACTATCAACCAAACAATGCAAATTGCAGCATCTAGCGATCAAAGTGAAACCGCTCCATTTCTTATTTCTGCCAAAACAGGTGAGGGGATAGACCACCTTCTTAGCGCCCTAGACAAAGAACTAGAAGAACACGAAATTAATTTAGAACTAAAGCTCAAAGCCAATGAAGGTATGATCGTCAATTGGTTATATGAAAACGGCCAAGTCACCCAAGGTGATACCAATCAATCCGGTGAAACAGACTATAAAGTCTCTCTCCCTAAACGCCTCGCCGGCCGCTTAGAAAAATTATTATCGTCTAAATAAAGTTAGCCTTCAAAGAAGTTAATAAATGTCTTTTTTTGCGTCACACCTTTAAGTGAAAATTAATTATAACCAACAAACTCAATAACTTAGCGTCTATTACGTGATTTAGATCAAAGTCACATTTCCCAAAATCTATTAAATAACTCTCCAATTGTTTTCATCAGAAAGACGTAAAACACCTTTCTGAAAACTATATTTCATCGAGTATTTAAGTTTTAGGAGTTCCTGAAATGAGTAAGTTAATTGATTTAAGTGTAGAGCAAGGCAAGGACTACGGATCGGGTCTTGTTAAATTTCACCATCACCTGAATGAAACAGGTTTATTTGACGATGATAAATTAGCTGAACTCATCGATAACACACCCCGTGAATATTACATGATCACGCACATGAATGTTGAGGGGAGGAAAATGATCTGGCGCAATGGGGACTTTAATGGTCTTTCAGGTGCCGAAGTTTTAGAGGCCATTAAACAAGGGCAATTATGGCTTTGTTTAAGAGGCATCGAAAAATTCTCTCCCGAACATCATGAAGTCATGGAACAAGCCTTTGCTGAAGTTGGTGATGTTACAAAGCATGTCAAAACAGATCGCTCCCAAACACACATCCTCATTTCATCCCCAAACGCCAGCGTTCTTTATCATACAGACATCCCGCTCATTCATCACTGGCACGTACGCGGTAAAAAACGGTTTTATCTATGGGACGAAACAGACAAAACTGTCTTACCAGATGAAACATTAGAAGCCGTCATCCTGAGAGAAACAGAAGAAGAAATCCATTATGATAAAAAATGGGATGAGTTTGCTAATATTATAGATTTAGAACCAGGCATCTCCTGCACATGGCCACAAAACGGCCCCCACAAGGTAGACAATCTAGATGGCCTGAATGTATCGGTCGTTGCTGAATATTTCACACCACAAGCTAAAAGAAAATATGGTGTCTATTATGCAAATGGGTTCCTACGTAGATACTTAAACATGAACCCATCATCAACCACAACAGAA
The DNA here is from genome assembly GCA_965230545.1 of Hyphomicrobiales bacterium. GTDB lineage: Bacteria > Pseudomonadota > Alphaproteobacteria > Rhizobiales > HXMU1428-3 > HXMU1428-3. The sequence continues at coordinate 150,354 of CBDDLE010000004.1, forward strand.
GGCCTGGTTGCTTATGCAAAATGCGCGCTTGCTGTCACCGTGAAAAAACTAAATTTAACGAAAAAACAAGAACGAGACATGATCCTCTCTTTCTTACTGGACCCCAAAAACATTGGAGATATCATCAACCTCCAATCAAAAGATCAAAAACCAATTATGCAATTATAAACAAATTGGTTTCAACCTGAGAGTTTTTCACGGTGTTTAGCTTCATCCCAAAGCGCATCCATCTCTTCAAGGCTCGCATCATCTAATGATAAACCGCGAGCCTTTATTTCTTTTTCAATATGAGAAAATCGCGAACAAAATTTATTATTTGCCGAACGCGCCGCATGTTCAGGGTCAATATTCATATGACGAGCTAAATTTGAAATAACAAATAAAAGGTCACCAATCTCTTCATTTAATTTATCTTTCGCTTTTGAAGGTAGGCCATCATCAGTCTTTAAAAGGGCCGCCTCATCAAAAGCTTCTTTCACTTCACCAAGTTCTTCTTCAATTTTTGCAAAAACAAATGAAGCATCCGGCCAGTCAAACCCCACTTTGGCGGCTTTTTTCTGTAGCTTCACTGCTCGGCTAAGTGCCGGCAATCCAACAGGTACATCATTAAGAATAGAAGAGGGGCTAGCTGTTTTACTTAAAGATTTTAATGATTTCTCTTCTTGCTTTATCCGCTCCCACATCCCTTTAATTTCTAAATCACTCTTTAAGTCATCATTCCCAAAAACATGGGGGTGCCTGCGAATTAACTTCTCACAAATCGCTTGAATAACATCGTTAAACTCAAAACTATCTTCTTCAGATGCCATCTGCGCATAATAAACCACCTGAAACAAGAGATCTCCAAGCTCATCGCATAAGTCGTCTTTGTCTAAACGGTCAATCGCATCAACAACCTCATAAGCCTCTTCAATGGTGTAAGAAGAAATAGATTTAAAATCTTGTTTTAAATCCCAAGGACAACCTCCATCTGGGTTGCGTAACTGAGCCATAATAGAAAGCAAATCATCAATGCCATAAGTATCTTTAATAAATGAGTTTGTGGCGTTGGCGTCTGTTAAATCAGTTTTGGTCATAACCTAATCCAAACCTTGTTGGCATCAATGAGCTCTAATAAAACAAAAAAAGAGGACACTCTTTTAAAAAGAATGTCCTCTTTATAAACAAAGAGATCAAAAGATCCATAATCTCGAAGAAAAAAAGAGATTAAGAAACTTTTTAAATGGGGCTTACCCCAAAAAATGCATTATGCATCTTTGTCTTCTTCTTCTGCAGGCGCTTCAGCTGAAGCTTCTTCACCATCTTCAGATGCGTCTTCTTCAGTTGGCTCTGCGCCTTCTTCAAATACATCTTCAGCTGAAAGAACTTCTTCTTCGTCATCTGCAGCATCAAGTGTCACATCTTCACCGCGTGCTTGACGTTCAGCTTCTTCTGCTGTGCGCGCAACATTGATATTCACTTTTACTTCAACTTCAGGGTGAAGGCTAACAAGCACTTCATGCACACCAAGAACCTTAATAGGACGGTTAAGCAAAATCTGGTTACGATCAATCTGAATACCATTTTCACAAATAGTTTCAGCAATATCACGAGAACTCACTGAACCATAAAGTTGACCAGTATCACCAGCTTGGCGAATAGCAACAAATGTTTCGTCAGCAATTTTCTCACCAACTTTAGTAGCTTCACCTTTAAGCTCAAGGTTACGCGCTTCAAGCTCAGCACGTTGTGCATCAAAATGAGCTTGGTTCTTTTCATTCGCACGAAGGGCTTTGCCTTGTGGCAATAGATAGTTACGTGCAAAACCGTCTTTAACAGTAACAGTTTCGCCCATTTGGCCTAATTTACGAATACGTTCAAGTAGAATAACTTTCATAACACTCTCTCTAATCAGCTCTTAAAGCTTAAGGAATTTTAAAATTATGAAAGAGGGAGTAGGGAATGGAAAGAGAGAAAAGTGCCGGTTGCTTTTCTGGATGCTCTGTCGGCATCTGAAAGAAAGAAAAGGCAATCTGAAGGCAAATAAAAAAAGCCATCTCAAATTCATTCGCTGTCCCGCCTTCGCGGTTAGGGGCATATCTCAAAAATTGAAATCTATGGCCCAACTGAGCTTTTCATTAAATAAAAAGCTTAAATAACTGACCCAATAAAAGAACCTCATCGGGTCAGTTAATTATAAAAAAAACTAAAATAAATTAGCTAATAACGTATGGGATCAAACCAAGAAAACGAGCACGTTTAATAGCTTTTGCTAATTCACGTTGTTTTTTAGCTGATACAGCCGTAATACGAGATGGAACAATCTTGCCGCGCTCAGAAATAAAGCGTTGAAGAAGTTTCACATCTTTATAATCAATTTTCGGTGCACTTTCACCTGAAAATGGGCAAGTCTTACGGCGACGATGAAAAGGACGGCGCACTGGTAATTGAGCTATATTTTGCATCTCTTAGTCCCTTCCTCTAAAATCTTTACGATCACCACGATCATCACCACCACGTCCACGTGGACGGCGGTCATCGCGATCGCTCTTGCGCATCATAGCTGATGGGCCTTCTTCATGTTCGTCAACACGAATTGTCATGAAGCGTAGCACATCAGTAGAAATGCTCATTTGACGTTCCATTTCTGCAATAGCAGCTGGCTCAGCATCAATATTGAGAAGTGTGTAATGTGCTTTACGGTTTTTCTTAATCTTGTAAGCAATTGGCTTAATGCCCCAATATTCATTCTTGAGGATTTTACCATTACCTTTTTCAAGGATCGTCTTTAATTCTTCAATCAACGCATCAACCTGCGCAGTTGAAAGCTCCTGACGACCAAGGAGAACATGCTCATAAAGTGGCATGAAAGAGCCTTTCTTTTTAAATTAACCTGAACTAACCCAATGCAAAGCCTTCGACGAGCCCAGTGAAAGGCCCTTATTTTTCTTAAAATTTAAGAAATTTATCCAACTCGTATTGAGTGAAGACACCTAATAAGCCAAGAGCTTAAAAGTTCAGCCTTCAACTGAATCAGTTCAAAAAATGCTGTATATGAGAAAAATCAGCAAAATGCAAAGAAAAATTCTATAAAAACAGCATTAATTTAGCTGAATTACAGCTTAAAGAGCACAACTATCACTTGCTTTTTGAAGCAAGAGACGATTAATAGAGCAAAATTAAAATTTGTTGAACTCAAAATGGTAGGAATAATATGTCCATAGCATTCACATTTCCAGGGCAAGGAAGCCAACAAGTTGGCATGGGTAAAGATCTAGCTGATGAATTTCAGGTCGCCCGTGATGTCTTTAACGAAGTTGACGATGCATTAGGCAAAAGCCTCACAAAAATCATGTGGGAAGGCCCTGCTGATGAGCTAACATTAACTGAAAACGCCCAGCCAGCCCTTATGGCAGTGTCTATTGCTGTTATGAGATGCCTGGAAAGTGAATTCGGTTTTGACCTGGCATCAAAAGTAAAATATGTAGCTGGTCACTCATTGGGCGAATATTCAGCCCTAGCAGCAGCTGGCACATTTTCTCTTACCGACACAGCTCAGCTTCTTCGAATTCGCGGCAAATCAATGCAAGCTGCCGTTCCTGTAAATGAAGGCGCTATGGCCGCTCTGCTCGGTCTGGATTTGCCAGAGGCCGTTAAACTTGCTGAAAAAGCCAGCCTGGCAGAAGATGGTTCAACTGAGGTTTGCAACGCAGCTAATGACAATGCACCCGGCCAAGTAGTTTTAAGTGGTCAGAGAAGCGCTGTTGAGCGCGCAGTTGAGCTCGCAAGTGAATTTGGTGCAAGAAGAGCCGTTCTTCTAGATGTAAGCGCACCTTTCCATTGCTCACTCATGCAACCAGCAGCTGACGCCATGAAAGATGCTCTTTCAAACACTGAAATGAAAAATCCAGTGGTTCCTCTCGTGGCAAACACTCTGGCCAGCGAAGTAACAGATGCTGATGCCATCCGCGAAGGCTTAGTTAACCAAGTCACAGGACAGGTGCGCTGGAGAGAGTCCGTTGAATATATGGCAGCTAACGGCATTACAACTCTTTATGAAATCGGTTCTGGCCGTGTTTTAACAGGCCTTGCTCGCCGCATTGAGCGCAGCCTGGAAGCCAACTCAATCGGCTCACCAGATGATATTAAAGGTTCAGCTGAAGTTTTTGGATCTTAAAGTAATATGCTTCGAAATAAGCAATAAAAAGTTTAATAGTAAAGTGAGATATCATGTTTGATTTAACTGGAAAAACTGCCCTGGTTACAGGGGCATCAGGTGGTATTGGTGAAGCAATCGCCAAAACATTGCACGATCAAGGCGCAACAGTTGCAATTTCAGGTACACGCCGTGAAAAGTTAGAAGAAGTAGCAAGCAACTTAAACTCAGACCGCGTTCACATCACACCTTGTAACCTTGGTGATAGAGAAGCTGTAAACGCTCTAATTGGCCAAGCTGAAGAAGCTATGGGCAAAGTTGACATCCTGGTAAATAATGCTGGCATCACAAGAGACAACCTGTTCATGCGCATGAAAGACGAAGAATGGGATGATGTTATCGCTGTTAACCTTACTGCCGCTTTCACACTCATGCGCGGCGCCATTCGCGGCATGATGAGAAACCGCTCTGGTCGTATTGTTAACATCGCCTCAATTAGTGGTGTTATTGGTAACCCAGGCCAACCTAACTATTCAGCAAGTAAAGCAGGCCTCGTTGGCATGTCAAAATCATTGGCAAGAGAAATCGCCCCGCGCGGTATCACAGTTAACTGTATCGCCCCAGGCTTCATTACAACCCCAATGACGGGCGAGCTAAACGAAAAACAAGTTGAACAAATTGCACAAGCCATTCCATCAGGCACTTTTGGTGAGCCAGATGACATTGCAGCAGCCGTTCTATACTTAAGTTCTGATGAAGCAAAGTACATGACAGGCCAAACATTGCACATAAATGGGGGAATGGTGATGGTTTAAGACCAATCACCCTCTTGCGCAAAATTTTAAATGGTGCTAGCGAAAGTACCTGAAACAATAAGAAATACTCAAAATATTGCCTAAATAATAAAAAATGACACATTCATTAGGGTGATTTTTGCTTCAAAGGCGAGAAACGTCATTTAATAAATTATTTAAATTGATTTTGGGGGGCCTATAAAGTAGTCAATCTCTATAGACCAATTAACTGGAATACCTTAAAAACTTTGAACCAGCTTAAAGTTTCATAAGTTGGGAAAATAAAGTTTTTGAAATTGAGCGAAACCAAAAGAGAAAGTTAGACTTGATTTATTCAATTCAGTTCTCATTTGGTTTTAAAATACAAAGACCTTAAATAAATAATCATGAGGCAGAAATATGAGTGACATTGCAGGACGCGTCAAAAAAATCGTCATCGAGCACCTAGGTGTAGAAGACGAAAAAGTTGTCGAAAATGCGAGCTTTATCGATGATCTTGGCGCTGATAGCTTAGATACAGTTGAGCTTGTTATGGCTTTTGAAGAAGAATTTGGATGTGAAATTCCAGACGATGCAGCTGAAACAATCCAAACTGTTGGTGACGCTGTTAAGTTTCTAGAACAAGCTTCTGCTTAATTTTTAAGCATTGATTGATAAAGGCCCGGGCGTTTTGAAAAAAGCCCGGCGCCTTTTTCATTTTGTTTGATAAAACAATTAAACTTTAAAATTCGGCCTTAATAAACACAGCCTTTAAAACCAGTTTTCAAAACAGAAAAACTGATAAGGCATTAAAATATCTTGAGCTGATCTATAAAAGCTCGGAACATACCTTTAATGGTAAATACCAACTAAGATATTTTAAATCACTAAGGTCTATTTCAATAATGAGAGGGAGGGCAATCATGCGACGTGTCGTTGTCACGGGGCTTGGAATGGTATCGCCACTAGGTGTCGGAGTTGATCATTGTTGGGAAAGACTAATTAAAGGTGAAAATAGCGCATCTAAAATTGATCAATTCGATGCATCAGATTTAGCCTGCCAAATTTATTGCGCAATCCCAAGAGGGGATGGCGAAAACGGCACATTCAATCCAGACAATTGGCTTCCAGTTAAAGAACAACGCAAAGTTGATGAATTTATCACCTATGCAATTGCAGCAGCTGAAGAAGCCATTAAAGATGCCAATTGGGAAACCAAAACAGAAGAACAAAGCTTCAGAGCAGGTACATTAATTGGCTCTGGTATCGGCGGATTACAAGGCATTGAAACAGCATCTCATCTTTTTGCTGAAAAAGGCCCACGTCGCCTTAGCCCATTTTTTATCCCTGGCCGCCTAATCAATCTCGCATCTGGTCATGTTTCAATAAGACATAATTTAAAAGGGCCCAACAGTTCAGTTGTAACCGCTTGTTCAACCGGTTCACACGCCATTGGAGATGCAGCACGTCTCATCGCACTTGATGATGCAGACATGATGATTGCTGGCGGCACTGAATCACCATTGTGCAGATTAGCCATCGCAGGCTTTGCATCATGCAAAGCCCTATCAACGAATTTTAATGACAATCCAGAAAAGGCTTCCCGCCCTTACGATGTCGATAGAGACGGCTTTGTGATGGGAGAGGGCGCCGGCATTGTCGTACTTGAAGAATATGAAAAAGCCAAAGAACGCGGCGCCAAAATCTACGCTGAAATCATTGGCTATGGACTATCTGGTGATGCTTATCACATCACAGCCCCTTCAGAAGATGGCTCAGGCGCATTCCGTTGCATGGAAGCAGCTTTAAAACGCTCAGGCCTTCAAGCCAGTGATATTGATTATGTAAACGCTCATGGCACATCAACACCGATGGGTGACGAAATTGAACTCCGGGCAGTTGAAAGATTATTCGACGGCGCAACAGATAATTTACATATGTCATCAACCAAATCAGCAATTGGTCATTTACTAGGCGCTGCTGGTGCTGTTGAAAGCATTTTCTCAGTTAAAGCCATTGAGAAAAACATTGCACCACCAACATTGAACCTCGACAACCCATCAGTTGAAACAAACATCGATCTATGTGCTCATAAAGCTGTAGAAAAAGAAATCAATGTAGCCCTGAGTAACTCATTTGGATTTGGCGGAACAAACGCATCCCTCATCTTCAAAGACGTAAATTAATCACCTGAATAAAGACTTGTTACCTAAATGTGGTTACCATTTTTAGGAAAAACGACAAGTTCAAATACAAAAACAGAGCATGTCATAAATTGAATAAAAAGTGACATGCTCTGGCCCATCAAAAGCTAAATTTAAAAATGTCGAAAAATAGACTTATTTTTGGTTCTGACTAACAAATTGGGATAGAATATTTATAAAGGGGCGATTATTAATCACCCTTGTTCAATTGTTACAAAAACCAAGTAATTTGTGCTATGGAAACGATTGTACGTTTTTAAATATTCAAGAAGACTTAATTAAGTCTTCTATCCAATACCCGTTATCAGAAGTTAAGAGTAGGTCATGTCTGTAAACAAAGGTTTTGATTGGGACAATTCAGGTGCAAATAATGGTCGTAGTACGATCAGGAAACAAGGTCGTCGTGGCTATGGAACCATGCCGCGCAGCCCAGCAGAAACTTTGGAACCCATGCGCGCATCAGAACCCCCTGTGATCTATCGTAAAAAAAGAGAATACCACCAAACCCTTGTATTTATGAGTGGCACGCTGACAACCCTAGTCCTTATCTTTGTTGGCCTGGCGGCGTCTTTTGCTTTTGCAAAATACATGTTCGACAAACCAGGCCCTTTAACCCATTCAGAAATTATTGCAATTCCTAAAGGGGAAGGCTTAAGCGCTATTGCCAATCGTCTCGAGCGCAAAAACATGATTGTAGACAAGAGATTGTTTAAAGCGGCCGTTATGTACTTTGGCGTGCAAAACAAACTCAAAGCCGGTGAATATGAAATCCCAAAACAATCATCTATGAGAGACGTTATTGACCGCCTGTTAGAAGGCAAGTCAATTCTTCATTCGCTCCCATTTCCAGAAGGCATGACAAGCCAACAACTTGTTGACCGTATGAATGCCCTTGAAACTCTGACCGGGGAAATAACTGAAATCCCCGCTGAAGGCAGCATGCTTCCAGACACTTACCGCTTCACAAGAGGAATGGATCGCTCAGACCTCATCAAACGTATGCAAGCGGCACAAGATAAATTCATTGATAAACTCTGGAACCAACGCCAGGCAGACTTGCCAATTAAAACAAAAGCCGAAGCTTTAACACTTGCATCTATTGTTGAAAAAGAAACAGGCATAGCCGGCGAGCGCCCGCACATTGCAGGCGTATTCATGAACCGTTTAAATCAAGGCATTCGCCTCCAGTCAGATCCAACAATCATCTATGGCCTTGTAGGTGGTGTCGGCAAACTCGGACGAGGAATTCGCCGCTCAGAAATAGACAAACATACACCTTACAACACCTATCAAATTGATGGCCTGCCGCCAACACCAATTGCTAACCCTGGCCGCGCGGCCATTCAAGCCGTACTTAACCCAAAAGCAACTGAAGATATTTACTTCGTAGCGGACGGAACCGGCGGGCACATTTTTGCAAAAACCTTAAAAGAACATAACGCAAATGTTCGCAATTGGCGGCAAATTGAAAAGAAAAGAAAAGCCGAAGCTGAAAAGAAAAAAGAAGAAGAAGCTCAAAAAATTGATGCTGAAAACAAATCACCTGATAAGCAAAACGATAAATCATCCAGTCTAGATCAAAATCAAGATCAGTCAGATGTTGCAAAGAGTGAAGATATTTTTCAGAATTTAGAAAGCAATAAAGAACAAACGGTCTCTTTAGGTCTAAATAACACTGAAAAGAAGACAGAATCAGAAGAAAAATCAGCAGCTGATACCATCATTGCAAATCTAAGATCTATTCCTTTGCCCTTAAAAAAGTAAAAATTCACGCAATTCTTACCTAATAGTCTACCAATTACCACCTTTTGACACACCCAATATGGCTTGAGTAAGTTCTATTCCAGCGGTACTCTTTAACAAAAAAGAGGGATAGAGATCAACAATGCCGCTTAAAAGTATGACAGGCTTCTCAAGAGCAACCGGCTCAAGTGAAGAAGCCCAATGGATAATTGAATTACGTTCGGTCAATGGACGCGGTCTAGACATGAGAGTGCGCCTGCCAAATGGCATGGAAGCACTAGATAGTGAATTTCGTAAGCAAATCTCAAATAAGCTCTCACGCGGAAATATCACTGTTAATTTCAACATGAAAAAACATCAGTCTGACAGCTCAACAGAACTGAATATTATTGCCTTCAACGACCTCCTCAAAGCAGCCAAACAAGCCTCGGACATTTCAGGGCTTCCAATGCCAGATCTTGGCACCTTGCTAACATCTCGCAACATACTAAAAGAAGCTGATAAGCAAGAGTCTGAAGAGAAAATAAAAGAACTACACGCCAGCATCATGAAAAGCTTTAATACAGCTCTAGATGACCTTATAAAGGCACGTAAAGATGAAGGCGTGAAACTTGCCTCAACGATTAAAGAACGTCTCAAAACAATCAAAGACTTAACAGAGCAAGCTGAACAGTTAGAAGAAAGAAAACCTGAGGCCATAAAAGAGCGATTAAAGCAATCTATTAATCATTTGCTTGATCAACAAATTCAAGAACTTGATGAAAATCGTCTTCATCAAGAAGCCATGATAATTGCCACAAGAGTTGATATTGCAGAAGAATTAGATCGCATCAAAGCTCATGTTGCCCAGGCTGAAGAACTCATAGAAAAAAATGAACCCGTTGGTCGAAGATTTGACTTCCTTTGTCAAGAATTTAACCGTGAAGCAAATACTATCTGCTCGAAAGCAAGCGTAAAAAAATTGACTTATATTGGTTTGGAATTAAAAACCATAATAGATCAATTGCGAGAGCAGGTACAAAATATTGAATAAAACCTACAACAATTCAAAAGACATCGAACGCAGAGGCTTAATGTATGTTCTCTCCTCACCATCTGGTGCAGGAAAAACATCAATAGCAACAAAACTCATCGACCAGGATAGTCAGATCTCTATGTCCATTTCGATGACCACCAGAAAACCTCGGCCCGGTGAAGTTGATGGTAAAGACTATATCTTTGTCAGCAAAGATGAGTTTAATAAAGCCATTGAAAATAATGAATTGCTTGAATGGGCTGAAGTCTTTGGAAACTTTTACGGAACCCCAAAAGAAGCAGTTGAGCTAAAATTAAAAAATGGCAAAGATGTTCTCTTTGATATTGATTGGCAAGGCACACAGCAACTTCACGAGAAAGTAGGCAAAGACCTTGTTCGCCTGTTTATTCTCCCCCCTTCAGTAAAAGTGCTTGAAGATCGCTTAAAACGCCGCGGGCAAGATGAAGATCATATTGTGCAAGCGCGCATGAAAGAGGCCGCCAATCAAATCAGCCATTGGGCCGAATATGATTATGTCATTATCAATGAAAATCTCGATGAGAGTTTGCTCGAAGTCCAAAACATACTCAATGCCGAACGGCTAAAAAGAGAAAGACGTGTCGGCCTCTCAGCCTTTGTCAGAAACATGACAACAAAAATGGAATAATAAATAAAAAACCGCCCATATAAAATATGAGCGGTTTTTTAAAAACGAGAAAAGTTTAAACTTAAGCAGCTGTATCTTTTAAATAAGCAGCTGTAGATTCTCTGTTTGCTTCCATGCCTTTTTGGCCTTGCTTCCAATTAGCTGGGCAAACTTCGCCATGCTCTTCAGTAAATTGCAAAGCATCTACCATGCGGATCATTTCTTCAACATTACGGCCAAGTGGAAGATCATTAACAACCATGTGACGAACAATTCCCTCAGCATCAAGTAAATAACTCGCACGATAAGTCACACCAGCATCAGCCAAAATACCAAGTTCACTTGAAAGCTCACGCTTAATGTCAGCAATCATTGGAAAGTTAACTTCACCAATGCCACCATCATTAATTTCTGTTCGGCGCCATGCCGCATGACAATGCGCACTATCAACAGAAGCAGCGATTACTTTTACATTGCGTTTTTCAAACTCAGGCATCATATGATTGAATGTGACAATCTCAGTTGGACACACAAAAGTAAAATCAAGCGGATAAAAGAAGACCACGCTATGTGATTTCTCTGCATAATCATGAACACTAAACTGATCTACAATTTCACCATTTGTGAGAACCGCAGGTGTATTCACCTCAGGGAATTTACGTCCCACCATTACCATAATAGAATTTCCTTATTTAATGAAAAATTTAGCGCGAAACTAGCTAAATAATAGAGAAAAAACAACCTGCAATTTAGAGATTAAACAATCTAAAAGTCGCATTTATTTAAGAAAAAACAAAATGAGCTGCGACAAATTCTCCAATCTTTAGAGTGCTTTATTTATTATTTTCCAGAGCAAGGGCTATTCGGCAATAATCTTGCCACACAAGCGTCTCTGCACGAGCAGTCGGATCAATATTAAGCGCCGTCAAAAGAGCAACAATATCACTTGATAGTCCTTTTAAACTCGCTCGAAGCATCTTTCTTCTTTGGCCAAAAGCTGCGGCCGTCACTTGCTTAAACAAAAGAGGAGGGGGCGCATATTCTAGGCTTTCTTTAGGCCGCAATTGAACGATAGCTGATGATATTTTAGGAGGGGGCGTAAAAGCATCTCGAGGTAGACGATACACAATTTCAGTTTCACACCGCCAATTGGCTAGAACACTCAAGCGCCCATAAGCTTTGCTACCAGGCTTAGCCACAATACGTTCTGCAACTTCTTCTTGAAACATTAAGGTCATTGAAGAAATCGGTAATGGCCAGGGGAGTTCAAGCCAAGTCGTCAATAACACAGTGCCAATATTATAAGGCAAATTAGAAACCAGTTCGATTGGCCTCTTTAAATCATTCTCTAAAGAAAAACCTAAATTTTCTGCCTCCCAATCAACTTCAAGCGCATCACCAAATTGCAGCGCAACATCCCCCGAAGTGGTTTGGGCAATTTGCTCTAATATAGGCTGAACACGTCTATCTCTCTCAATAAGAAGTAGCTGATCAACTCCCTCCATTAAAAGGCCGCGAGTTAACCCTCCCGGACCAGGACCAACTTCAACAAATGACACACCAGGTCTAGCATTAGCTAATCGAGCAATCTTTCGAGTGATATTCAGATCAAGAAGAAAATTTTGACCAAGAGATTTCTTAGCACGCAATTCATGAGCGGAAATTATCTCCTTCAATGGAGGTAAATCATCTAAAGACATTACGCTTACCCCTGATCACGAAAAGAAGACTTCAAACACATTTCGGTCGCCATTTTCACTGCTGCAATAAAACTATCCGCCTTGGCATCCCCACTTCCAGCTATTTCAAGTGCTGTTCCATGGTCTGGTGAAGTGCGAATAAAAGGCAAACCTAAAGTCACATTCACACCATCATCAAAGCTCAATGTTTTAATTGGAATTAACCCCTGATCATGATACATCGTCACAGCAGCATCATACTGCGCTCTGGCTCGAGGGTGAAAACAAGTATCCGCGGAAAAGGGGCCAGTTACATTCAATCCGGCTGCATTTAACGCATGAACAGCAGGTTCAATCACCTCGATTTCAGTTCGACCAATAGTCCCATCTTCACCAGCATGAGGGTTTAAACCAGTTAAAATAATTCGAGGATTAGAAAGTCCAAAACGAGATGTTAAATCTTTAGAGAGAATTTCAACCGTTTCACAAATCAACTCTTTCGACAATAAAGAGGCTACATCTTCAAGTGGCACATGAATGGTCACCGGCACAACTCGTAATTCATCAGATGCAAGCATCATAACAGATTTACAATCAACCTTATATAATTCATGAGCTAGAGCTGCTAAATATTCAGTATGGCCGGGAAACTGAAAACCCGCTCCATATAAATTGCTCTTATGTATTGGCGCGGTAATAAGACCACTAGCTCTACCTAAGAAAATATCTTCAACAGAGCGCTTAATAGCCTCAATAACAAAACGCCCATTTTGTTCAGATAAACAGCCAACTTGTACTGAACACAAATCACCTGATTGAACTACAGGTAAAAAAGAAGAAAACCCTTCTAAAGCAGAAGCACTATCATCACGATCGATCTCCTGAACTTTAATATTAAGTCCAAGTAGCTCAGCACGATCCCTCAAAATTTGCGAACAACCATGCACATAAAAAGGGGAGAGACCTTTGCTATCTCTAGCTGAGTAAGCCTCTAGAATAATATCAGGTCCAATACCTGAAGGTTCACCAATTGAAACAACAAGTGGCTTATCTAATTGCATATTCATAGAAAAATACAGTTCACGTTAAAAGGGATTTAAAACGTCTTATGATAACGAATAAAACGTGAAGTGATAAAACAAAATTTCAAATTAATTTCTATATTCAATATGAGCATCTTGTCTAAGGTCGCTCATATATCGTTTAGCTCTTAATTGAAAAGCCTTTTGTCTCATCTCACCTAAGGTTTTCCTGCGCTTCGTATCATCAATAGCAACAAGTTTTCGCTCACAAACCGCATACATCTCAAGCCCTTTAGACGTAGGTTGAGGAGGCGTAATTTGCCCAGCCTTCATGTCTCCTAAAATAATATTTATAGGTGAGGGGAGTTGATCTAAAGTCTTTCGCCCCATATTCACAAATGATGCATTCTTATAAGGAGCAACAAGTGACTTCATGTTCGAGCAACCACTAAAACGTTTTCTAATGGCATCTGCTTCTACATATTGCTTCACAACTTGTGATTGGTCTTTTTGGCTTGCAATCGCAAGTGTTATTTGAACAAGCCTCAATTGAGTTTTTTTGTTTTGTAACTGCTCATTATTCAAACCAAGCTTTCTCTCAACATCACGGTCAGAAAAAGAAACATCACGTCCAAATTTACGACGAACCAATTGTTGCCAAGCTAAAGAAGCCCTAATTCTCTCACGAAAGGTAGAAGCGCCAACACCACGAGCTGCTAGGGTTGCAAAGAATTTTTTCTTAGCAATAGCCGGCTTATCCTTTTTGTTATTCCGCTGAGCAATACGGGTTATCTGTCCATCAAGAACAGTATCAGTTATGATAATGTTTTGGCGCTTTGCGACGCTAATTTGCAATCTTTCATTAATCAGTTCTTCAAGTACTTTTTTCTTCAATCCTGAAGCTAGACCACGTCGCGCTTCATTTTGCAGCCGTTTAACAAATCTCTTTTGTAATCTTCCGACTTCTTCTTTACTCGTAGGGCGTGCTTCTTGAATATAAGCTCTCCAACGCGACTGAGTTGACTTTGATTTCAACTTAGCTCGCAATCTTTTTGTTAACTCAGGAGAAGACATCAAATAAAGGTTAACCCTCTGATTAATATGAAAATCAGTAATTGGGCTATCTTCCACTAAAACTCGAATTTTGTGCGCGTTTCCGGCAAAAGATAGAGGCGTGAAAATAATAAGTGAAAATAAAAATGAAAATAGGAAAGTCAGTTTTTTCATATCAATCCAGAAATAAAGCAATATAAACAATGTCTCAAAAAGTCAGCAAATATGTAGATTCAAAATAAATTATCTACAAAACATTGTCTAGACAGTGGCAATCAATGACTAAGAACTAATCAAAAGAATGTTAGTTACTAGAATTTCCAGATTTAGATGATTGACCAACATTTTGTTGTGTTCCAAATGAGCCAAGGTGCTTGAGGGTAAAGAACACTTTCACAGATTGGTCAGGGTCAACATCACGATCATCAATAAATGATTCATTATAAGAAACAGATAGAGAGAAACATTCATCAGAATATTCTAAGCCGATATAATCAGAAACTCTGAAATCATCTTCAATATCATATCTGATACCACCAATAAGTGACCAATATTGTGTTAATTTCAATCGAGCATTAGCCAGAATTTCTTGTTCATCAGAGATAACTGATTTATCTCCTTCACCTTTAACAAACGCATAATTAACCTGACCACTAAGAGGCCCAGTTCTAAAGCTTGCATACACATCTTGTCTCTGAAGATCAAAACTCTGATCATCAAAGCGACTTTGAGCTACCAATGTAAGGTTATCATTTGGTTTTAGATAAAGACCACCAACAAAGTCAGATTCATCTCTTTGTAAGCCTGATTTATTAATTTCAGTGCTAGAATCTAATGCATAGGCATTATCACCATCTAGGTGATAACTTTGCCCAAACACAGCTCTCATATAACCGCCGGTGTAATTCTGCAATGTATATTGCACACCAACATTTGCACGTGTTCCAGTTTCAATACGGTCATAACCAGAGAATTTATCTAAATCAAATAGTAAAGTATCATCAAAAACCAGACTTTGTGAATCTTCGTTTGACACATCTAATTGATCTTTTCGGCTCAAATCACTTCTGGTGACAATTTGCGCAATTGGCTCAAGCACATGAGAAGCCCCTTGAGTATGAGCAACCAATGGGAAACGATATTCTATACCACCAGAAGCAACACCGCGTGTCTCCGTATCATCACTAAACTCACCAGTAATCGGGTTTCTGTAGTTATTTCCTGTATAAATGTCACCACGCAATTTAGCAAAAGGTGTAATTACTTGGCCTAATCTATCTACAAATTTACGGCGCCATGAAATATCAGCGCTTAAACGGTTTGTATCAACCCCATCATCATCACGGCTTAAGCTTAAAGCATTTGCATTAAAGCTAAGCTCACCACCTAAAATCGGGTCAGAATAAATATAATTATAATCAATAACAGGGTGTACAATTGATTCAGATTGTGTGGTGTCATCAGCTAACAAGCCACCAAATGAATAAGCGTTCGCAGAGAAATAATTACGATCTTTTTGACCGACAAGATAAATCTTAGAAACACGATCTTCGCGCTTAATATTATCTAACTTGTAAAAACGACGGAAAGTATCATCACTTTCATAAGTTACATCCCAGCCAAAATCCCAATTGCTAGCAATCTGGAAATCACCTTCAGAAACTATAGACCCTCTAAATTTATCGTCAGAAGGTGAATCTTCAGGACGATCTGTTTCTGAAATACCCGCTACTTTAATGTTATAGCTACCATTTTTCAAACGATGGCGCCATTCCCCCTTCAACAAGAAGCCTCGCTTTGAAAGATAGCTTGGACTAAATGTAAAATCATAGTTAGGCGCAAGTTTAAAGTAATAAGGTGTTTCTATACCACCACCAAGGTCCTTGGAATAAATCGGACGAGGGATTAAAAAGCCCGATTGGCGTTTTACAGTTTGATCTGGATGTTTGAAAAACGGCAAATAAGCGATAGGTGTTCCAAAGAGGTCAAAAGTCGCATCTTCATAACTAATGGTCTTCTCTTCTTTATTGTGGATCACGCGTTTCGCTTTAATTCTCCACAACGGCGCCTTTTTAGGATTATCTTTACAAACCTTACAAGGCGTAAACACACCATTTTTAAATTCAGTTACATTACCAGGCTTGCGAATAGCTTGCGATGCACCAATTCTGGTTTCATCCTCGGTTACAACCTGAAGCGAACGAATAAACCCTTCTTTAAAATCATCTGTCAAAACAATGCGCTCAGCCTTAACAAGCGCACCATCAGGTTCTTTAATACGAACATTACCATCAGCCACAAGTTTGCTTGTGCCACGATCATAAATAACGTCATTTGCTAGAAGGGTGTAGTTATTATAGTAAATTTCAACATTGCCGCGCGCAATAACCCGATTATTCTTATTATCATAAATAAGATCATCAGCCTGGATTAACATCGGCTTATTTTGATCGACATCTGGAATGGATTTCTCAACAGTAGGGTCATCAGATTCCTGAGCACCAACAGTCGGAACAGTCAATTCACCCGTCAAGGGGGAAGCGAAGCTAAATGCCACGGCAAAAACACCGCCCCTTACGATATATCTGTTCAATAAAGTCATCAAACCCCTGATATTAAGAAACAATCACACATTTTACGCTAAGAAGTCCCAAAACCTCTCAAAAAAAGCCTAAAACGTCTGATTTTCCCCCTAATCTAAATATTCATCCCAGTTTCAAAACTCTAAGCATTTATCATACTTAAAAAAATGCAGTGATCAAACTCACAAATTCTCGATCACACGACACCATGTTGAAAAGTTAAACTTCGTAACAATAAAACAAAGTGCATAATCCCATAAATTGATCTTACCCGTCTTCTTGAAACAATAAAACAGTAATAATCAAAAAACTCCACGCAAAAAGTGGCACCCAAGTAGCTATTTCAGGCGCAACCTTTCCAGAAAGTCCAAATTGTCGAGACGTTTCCGCAAATATAAAAAATCCAATCCCAATACACATCCCTAAAATAATCATGGATTGAATGCGACCTAAGCGAAACGTCCTCAAGGAACAGGTTGCTGCAATTAGTACCATAATTGCAAGTAAAAAAGGCTTTGAAAGCAACAATTGATACTGAATCTTATAACGTGTTGCAGGTAAGCCAGCCTTATTTGCAATCTCAATAAAATTAGGCAATGCCCAAAAAGACACGGTTTCCACACTACCCATACTATCTGTTATCTGAGTCGGGGTTAAATAAGTACTTAATAAGTAATTTTTATGAAATTTAGGCTGTTGCCCCACAGATGCGACCCACGCATCATGCAAAACCCAATGACCTTGCTCAAGATCAGCCCGTTTTGCGTCGATTCTTTCAACAAATTTCGAATTTTTCGAATATTGCAGCGCCGTCACCCCAACCAAACTGTGCCCATGATTGGCTGAAGCCTTGGCATTCATAACAGAAGGGCCATCTGTTCCGTCTTGACGAAACCAAATTTGGTTATTGGAAGACCGTAATTGTGACTTAGATCCACCAAATAATTTTGCATAAGCTCGTTCAGCTTCTGCCTTGGAATAAGCCGCAAGCGGATTATAAACACACATAGCAAATATGCCAATTCCAACAGCAACACCAAGAGGGGGCAATAAAAACCGCCAAACAGAGACACCAGCAGCACGAATGATAATAAGTTCAGAACTACGACCAAGCATCAAAAAAGCACCAATGGTGCCAACAAGAACAGCAAAAGGTATCGTTAATTCTGCAAAAGAAGGAACTCGCAATAAAGCGATAATAAGAACATCTTTAAGTGGAATATCACCCGATTTACTAGATTTCCGCAAAAGTTCAATGAAATCAATAAGTAAGATTAGAAGGCAAAACAGCATAAACACCATAAAAATGGTGATAAGAAACTTCAAAGACATATATCGATTAAGTATCTTAATCATGCGCGGCCCTCATTTTTCTTTAAAGAGCCAGCTTTTTGGCGTGAACCACCAGGTAAAAATTTAGCAAACAATTCAGGTGACATAGTTTGCCAAATATAAAGCATACAAATGAGTGTTCCCCCAATTGGAATGCCATATACAACCCAAACCGCATGCGGGTTAACCTTTAAAACATTTAAGGCAGCCAAACCACCCATTCGTGCGGCCAATCCTATGCAAAACCCAATAATAAGCAATTTTGAGCTATTTTGCCGGGTAGAACGTGCGACACCCAGCGCCGCCACAGCTATAAAAGCAAACAAAATAGGGTAAAGAGCTCCAGAAAATCGCCCATGAATTTCCGCACGAATTCTGCCCATAATTTTAGGACGATTAATTTCAGAGGCAGGCGGGTTCAAGAGGCCAGGTAAATAACGAGCTCGCGGTTTGTAAAGCGCTTTCCCACCTTTTGCACGTCCAAACTCAGATAAATCAAAGATATATTGGTCAAATTTAACAATCTGAACATTATCTTTCCCGTTTAATTTCCGATGAATGTGCCCGTTTTTCATCTTTAAATAAACGCTATTATCAAGTTTAATCATCTCACCTTCTTCAGCAAGATAGGTTAAATGAACTTTAGGGTTACGCTCATCGCTCACAAGCAAGCCAAGCAAATCACCATTTTTCTTACGATCCCGAATATGAAACGTCATATTCCCACGTGGACTAGAAAATTTCCCCGCCTGTAAAACATGACTAATCAAATCAGCTCTAACTTGAGTGATATAAGACCGTAATTTTTGCAAACTAGCTGGCTGAATAAAAAGGTTACTCATCAGAACAAGAAAACCAACCAATAGTCCTAAAACTGCATATGGCATTATAAACCGCCAAACAGTCGCGCCGCTTGCAGTCATAATAATGAGTTCACTATCAAGATTAAGCTTATTAAGAGAATAAAGGCAGGCAATAAGAAAAGCGATCGGAGCAACAATGGCCATAGCCTGAGGCATTGCTAAAGTTGTCATCTTTAAAAAAAGAAAAAAACCACCCGACAAGCCTTCTAGTTGTTTTAAAGATGTCGCAATCCAAACAATAGCGCTCAAAGACCCAACAATCATGATGAGTGCATTTGAAGCTTGCATGAAAACGTAGCGACTAAATAAATCCATAAGAAATTCTATAATTTGAACTCAATACAATGAGAACTAAAACAATCATAAATCAAATGATGATCATCATCAGATAGCTCACTCATAAAAGTCTTATCTAAAAGAGAAGCGGCTAACAAGAACATATATGATTCTCAAGAGAAAGCTGTTGATATCCTCCTCTTAAAAAAACAACTACATAAAGCTCTAGAAATCTAACAAGGCTAAAGTGAGACAAACTCACGAAACTAAACATGAAGGAATGGGCTCGTGAATGAGAAATCTTTATCCAAATTAATCATAGCGGCCACATAAAAGCGCTAATCAGCTAACACTTCATCATGGATTACTCCTTCAAATATTTGAACAAAATTTATAGATCAATCAGATCTACCAGCTTGAGCTTATCTGTCGAACAGTTTAACCTGAGCCAAATTTTAACAAATGAAACCAGTCGCACTTTAAAAAGAGGCAATGAATGAACAAAACAGCCAAAATAAATTTTGAAAAAATAAGCCTGCCAAATTCAGGCACAATTGTTCTGTTTACAACAAAATCAAACAAACTATCAGATCTCGCCAAAGAGCTAGATACCAATAACAATAAGTTCATTACAAAAGCCATCAAAGCCGCCGATTTTGAAAGCGCTAAATCCTCAATTCTAGAAATTATCTCTCCAACAGTCACTGAACCCAAAACGGCAAAATATGACCGTATCATTTTGGTGGGTCTTGGAGAAAACAAAGACTATACAAAAATCGACTGGCGTCACATCGGCGGCTCTCTTTGCTCTCATCTTTTGTCAAAAAACATCGAGAGTGCAACCATTCTGGTTGAAGCAGAAAATAACCCAGAGCTCATCGCAAACCTTGGTCACGGAATTACTCTGCGCCAATATAAATTTGATAAATACAAAACATCTCCTCAAAAAGAGAAAGATGATGAAGCTAAAGAAACTAATTTACAAAAAGTTGCCATTCAATCAGATGAAGCAACAGCTGCTAAAAAATTCTTCACAAACAATTTAAGCCCCGTACAACATGGTGTTTTTGCAGCACGTGACTTGGTGAACGAGCCAGGAAACATTCTAGGGCCAAATGAATATGCCAAACGCATCAAAGCTTTATCATCTCTAGGCTTATCAATAAAAATTCTGTCAGACAAAGAACTCAAAGCTGAGAAAATGAATTCACTCCTCAGCGTTGGTGAAGGTAGTCGCCAGGGCTCTTATCTTGCTATTATGGAATGGAAGGGCGCTGCAAAAACTGAAAAGCCTCTCGCCATCATTGGTAAAGGCGTGACCTTCGATACCGGCGGCATCTCTATTAAAGGAGCTGGCGGCATGGAAGATATGAAAGGTGACATGGGCGGCTCTGCCACAGTTGTTGGCCTCATGCAAACCTTGGCCAAAAGAAAAGCCAAAATCAATGCAGTAGGTGTTGTTGGTTTGGTTGAAAACATGCCAGATGGACAAGCAACACGCCCAGGCGACATTGTCACTTCTAAATCTGGTCAAACAATTGAAATCATAAATACAGACGCTGAAGGGCGTCTCGTACTGGCAGATGCCTTGTGGTACACACAAGAAAAATTCAATCCAAAATTTATGATCAACCTGGCTACTTTAACCGGCGCAATCATGGTCGCATTAGGGAAAGAATATGCAGGCCTTTTCTCAAACAATGATGAACTGGCAGACATGCTCGTTGCATCAGGAATTGACACAGGTGAACAAGTCTGGCGCATGCCACTAGGTGAGCTAGGCTCTTCTTATGATAAACTGATCAATTCGACTTTTGCAGATATGAAAAACACAGGCGGTAGATGGGGCGGCGCCATAACAGCTGCGCAATTCTTACAGCGCTTTGTCAATGAAACACCATGGGCGCATATTGATATCGCCGGTGTTGCCATGGCATCCAATAAATCACCCATCAACCAAAGTTGGGGCTCAGGCTTTGGCGTTGACCTTCTTAATAATTGGATCGAAGATAATTTCGAAAAATAAAAAACTGAGAAGTAAATTCTAAGCCAATCATCATCTAAAAAGCCGCCAGTTATCTGGCGGCTTTTTTCATGTCAAAATTCTAAGATCGTTTCCGACGTTGATTAGCAATCGCAACTTTCATCAATCGTTGAAATTTGGGACACTCTAAATGAGAAGGCGCAGTACAAGAAGCGGCGTGTTTCAACCCATCACGCAAATGCCCAAGCTGCTTGATCGTACGGTCAATTTCCTCAACCCTTTGTAATAACTGCTCTCTGTCAATTCTTGGTCCATCTGGCGTAAAAACAGTCAATATTTCTGCTAATGAAAACCCCGCTTGACGTCCAAGCGCAATAAGAGCCAACCGCTCTAAAACACTCTCATCAAACACACGCCTCAAACCATTACGACCAACAGAATGAATAAGACCTTTCTCTTCATAATAACGTATCGTAGAAACCGGCAAACCAGAGCGTTTTGAGACAACACCAATATCCATCCAGATCTCCTTAAATGCTCTTGACCTCAAGTTAACTTCAAGTTGTATGATACTCTAATTGAAAGCATGTTCAAATTTTAAAAGGCAACCAAATGGACGAGAAATTTTGGCACGACAGATGGAAAAAGAACGACATTGGATTTCACCAAAATGAAGCAAACCCAAACTTGGTGAATAACTTTCATAAACTACCAATGAAAGAAAATGGTAGAATTCTACTACCACTTTGCGGAAAAACACTCGACATTGGTTGGTTGCTTTCAAAGGGATTAAGGGTCGTCGGTAGTGAATTAAGTGAATTCGCAATTAAAGAACTATTCACGCAATTAAAACTCTCACCTGAGATTGATGAAAGAGGGTCAATCAAACATTATCACGCGCACAATATTGATATTTTCGTTGGTAACATTTTTGAACTGAAAACGAACATAATAGGGGCAATAGATGCTATTTACGATCGAGGAGCATATGTGGCTCTCCCGGAAACAATACGACATCACTATAGCCAACACCTTATAAACATAACCCAACAAGCACCACAACTTCTTGTTACGTATGATTATGATCAATCATTAATGGAAGGACCACCATTTTCAATTTCATCCGCAGACCTGGAAAACAACTATCTAAAGACATATGAGATTTCAAATTTAAACAGCCAACAAGTTGAAGGCGGTTTAAAGGGAATATGCGAAGCAAAAGAAAATGTCTGGCTGTTAAAAGAAAGAACCAAAGCCACAACTTAAATTATCCATTAAGTTCAGCGGGTTATGAATTCGCAACATCAATTATTTTCCATAATATATATTATGCGAATAATAGCTAATCTAATTTTCAAGCAAAAGTCACTCAAAATTATGGATCAGAAACTCTCTCACCAAGCCTGGTTTTGAAAACCTATCCCCTCATGATGCATCAACTGCGCCATGCAATAACAATCGCACATCTAAATGGTTGTAGTAACGCCTCAAAATCAGAGCCCATACGTTTAATAATCTTTTGGGCATCGGCTCTGATTTTTCGAATATCTTCGCCAGAATAAACATTTTCAGATCGCAGCTTGAAAGAAAACAATTTTGAAATTTTCTCAGCCGTCACCCCAGCACCCGTCGCTTTCCAGATCTTCCCTTCAGAGCGTATATTTAAATTATGCATCAAAGGGTCTGGATCATATTTTTTTATGATAGGTAATGGCGCGCCTAATGTCCCGCGTACATATTCTGACAAAGTCGCTGTCGTATTGTTGGCCCGTGCCAATCCCAAACAAGCATTATTACGCGGGCTTTCAAAATTACAATTTTTATGAGTGAATGCAGATCCAAAATTTTGAATATCAGTAAAGCCAACAACTTCTAATTCAAACGATTTTTGCAAAGATTGGCGCGGCAATAAACTACGAAGCATTTTTTTAAATTGCAATTCAGCATGAGGAGAAAGTTGCGCACCAGCCGTGCCAAACAAATTTTGAATAACCACAACGCGGCTTTTCACCAAATCAAAAGCAACCCCTCTTAAGGGCAATTGTCCAGGCTGAGATAAAACCTCAACAGTCTCAACAAATTCAAATGGCTCTTTACGATAAACAACCTGAATGGTTTCATCTTTAGGTATTTTAATCGCTTTTACACGCCGTTTTAATTGATCCCATTTCGCAATTACTTTTTCCATATCATGACGCTCTTCAGCCCAAACATATGAACTATGACCAAAGCCTAAACTAAAAGTAATCAGAACAATCAAAAACAACAATCTACCGAGGTAACGCATTGCTGAGCTCCTCAAGCTTGTTCACAGTTGCATTGAAACTATCAGTCTGTCCAAGCAATAGAACACCTAGTTTTTTCTGATTTTCTTGCGCTAACGTCAGCTGACTATCTAGAGCATTTAAAGTTCGAGAAGCTTCATCAAATCGCTTAATCAACGCCTTGTAACGTTTATCAAAAGCCTTATCACGCTGAATAAAAGCCTGATCTCGTTCAATGATAGCCTGGTTACGAGAAACAATAGCTTGGTCACGATCTTTTTGCGCTTGTTCTAGCAAAACTTTCTTTTGAGCAATTTCTTGCTGCAATTGATATTTTGCTAAATTTCGCTCTTGGCGAATAGCATCACGTTCTTGCATCACGCTTTGCAGTTTCTCTCCTCCTGGTATAACCTTCCAAAGCACATACCCAAGAGTTAAAATAAGAACCAAATTCAATAAACTCATAAACCAAACCCAAGCTGAAATTTTCCAACTACCCTGAATTTGCATAGTTTCTGCATGTTCAATCTGCGCCATAACCATCCCCAAAACACTGAAAGTAAAGACTAATTATTCCAAACAATAAGATTAATATATTGCTTTATCATAATCCAATTTATTATGAAAATGAGGCATAAAGCTGATATATATTAAGAATTAGTCATTTAATCATTCAGAATTAAGCTAATAACTAATCGCTTTTGTTTGATTGAAGTCCCCATAAAGGGCTAACTCTCTTTTTTCTAAGGTCGAGCGAATCTCCTCATAATTCTTCATGAACGAGACTTTCAAAATTAACGCACCACATGAGACAATCACAAAAACTGGACATTCTGTCTATTGAGCTCGTCAGAATGTCCCTAAAGACTTAATGCGCAAAAATTAATCAACTAAGACTCTAGAAAAATTCTAACTAGCCCTTGTTAAGTCGCTAAATCAACTCTTATACTTTGGTAAAAGCTGAACAATAGGGTGCAATTATATGAACCATGAAATTATTGAACCAAACCCGGAAAACGATGATCTCTATCAAGACCTCGAAGCATTAGATCATACGGGTTCATTAATTAGCGCTCCCATAATAGAAGAACGCCCTCTTACTGTTTTTCTCAACTCTCGAGAAATCGTAACCCTTATGACCATTGGTGATTACCCAGACCTGCTTGCCGTTGGTTACTTGTTCAATCAAAACATGCTGCCAAATGCAGATGAAATCACAGCCATAGATTATGACGAAGACATTGAAACCATTGTTGTTCGCACAAAAACAGAAACCGACTTTGAGCAAAAATTAAAGCGCAAAATCCAAACGTCTGGCTGCGGTCAAGGAACCATTTTTGGAGATTTAATTGACAACATTGAGGGCATTGAACTCTCAACAGATAATCATATCCGTGTCTCCACGCTCTACCCTCTGTTAAAAACCATCAATCAAACCCCTCGGCTCTATTTAAAAACCGGCGCCATTCACGGCTGTGTACTTTGCAAAGGCGAAGAGCCGCTTATCTATATGGAAGATGTTGGCCGGCACAACGCTGTTGATAAAATCGCCGGTTACATGGTCATGAACAACATCAATCCAGATGATAAATATTTCTACACAACAGGGCGCCTCACCAGCGAAATGGTAATTAAGACCGTGAAAATGCGAATCCCGATTTTAATTTCAAGATCCGGTTTTACAGCTTGGGCTGTCAAATTAGGTAAAGCTGCCAACCTCACCCTATTAGGGCGTGCCAGAGGAAAAAGATTTATCGCTCTTTCTGGTTTTGATCGCCTGGAATATGACACAACCGAAAACACATTGAACTCCAAGAAAATTGCCTAACTTTAGCAAATTAAGAGCAACCACGAAAAGAAGCCTTAAAATGAAACTCTCAATTTCAAAAGAAACTGTCACGGGGGTCATTTTGGCCGGTGGGCAATCCACCAGAATGGGCGGAGGCGATAAGTTCTTGAAAAAGGTCTCAGACGAAACAATCCTAGAGACCGTTATTGAAAAATTTAAACCCCAAAGCACAACAATTATCATCTCTGCTAATGGAGATTTATCTCGTTTAAATTCGTTTAATGTCCCGCTTGTAGAAGATACAGTGAAAGACCAAGCCGGTCCTTTAGCTGGAATATTAGCTGCCATGCAATGGACCAGAGCTAACAAACCAAATCACACACATATTATATCAGTGGCGGCTGATAGTCCCTTATTTCCAGAGAATTTCGCAGATCAAATGATCAACCATGCAAACACCTTAAGTGAAGAAGCCATTATCTTGGCCAAATCAAACGGCTGGCACCACCCTATTTTTGGCCTCTGGCCGGTCCAACTCGCCAATGACTTAGAAACTCAATTAAAAGATGGCATCCGAAAAATAAGAGCCTGGACTAACACACACCCAAACAGCACAGTAGAATTTGAGAATTTATTGTTAAAAGGAGAGGAAGTAGATCCATTTTTCAATATCAATAGTCCAGAAGACTTTGAAACTTATGAAAACATATCAAAGGGAACAAACCCCTAAATGAAAAACATAGGGAATGATAGAGATTATTAGAAGAGAGATTGATACTCTAGCATCTTGATTCAAGGCTTTATAAGAAATTAAATCAGAACTTATGTTTCAAAGTTCCTTTAATAGACAAATCATCAGGCTCACTTTGCCCAACAATACCAGCCTCTTCCTCATCACGATAAAGCAGCTCCAGCCCAAAATTCAATTTAGGAACAGTCCCAACAACACCAAGACCAGGAATGCGAATAGATGTACGCTCTTCACTTTCAGGAACAACTGATTTTGGGGAGTTAAATTCAGATTTTGATTTATTAATTGACCCACTAACCAATGGCTCTGACTTCACAACAATTTCAGTTTCCTGAAACGCATAAGCCCTCGAAACACCAAAGACTGTGGCGGCACTAAACACAAGTGCACATAAAATTACTAAAGGTTTCACAAACCCGACCTCTTACACAAATACAGACAATCACCCCAATCCCCTGTGACTGTAAGATGCGCTTTATTTACCATTTTTGCAAGAAATTAGTTAAATAGTACAACCTATTGAATTGCAATTAAAATCAAGAAACGGCCTCATAAACAACGCAACGATTGAGACAATTTTACAACAAACTTTTCAACTTATGTCATGTTTTTGCCTCATTTAACCGAAGACAAACAAAAAGGGTCCTCAAAATGAGAACCCTTTCCAAAATTTTTGAAGTTCTAAATGGATAGATTAGAACTTGATGATACCACCAAGAACGAACACGTCGAAATCTTCGATACCAGCAACTGAACCAGCAGCTGTGTCAATGTCAGCTTGGTTGTGTTGGTAAACTGCATAAACTTGCATTGCAGCAGCGTCGATGTCTTGAGCAATACCAAAACCAAAACGCTCATATTCAGAACCAGTAGCAACATTACCACCAAATGTCTGAGCACTATCTTCACCAACTAAGAGACCATCTTCAGAGTTCATATAGTCACCCCAGATAGTTGTTTTACCAAGTGAGTTCCATCTTTGACGAATACCAGCTTGAATGTAGTAGCTATCAGATTCTGCTGTTGTGGCACCAAAATCAACTTCATGATGTCTGTAAGCACCATTTACGAAGATACCTGTTGGTGTGTGCATAATAGATGCAGAAGCTGCGAATGATTCATCTTCATCACCATTTGCATCATCACCATCCCACTTAGCGTAGCCAATGCCTGCGCCAACTTTAAATTGGTCAAACTTGCCTTTATAGCGAAGTGCTACGTCCCAAAAGTCATTTTCACCCCAAGCTGCAGAAAGCTTAAAGCCACCAATTGTAGGTGTGTCATAACGAATTGAATTTTGGCGACCACCAACATCAAAACATTGGTCACCATCAGAAGTACCAGCACCACAAAGCTGACCCCATTCAGTACCAATTAATCCACCAGTAGAATTAACCAGCTCAAAGTCACGGCCATATTTGATGTCAGGCTGGACAAACTTTGAAGTTTTTGAAGTTTGAGTGTCATGAGTAATGTCGTCAGTAGCCACTGAGTTTTGACCAATAGACAATTTACCTAAAGTCTTGCTCTTAACATAAAGGAATGACTTACGAAGGTTAAAGCCCGTATTGTCATCTGTGTCTCTATCAACACCAACTGAAGAAGCTGATTCAACTTCAATTTCGATCTTATAACCAGCTGACCAATCATGGTTGATCTTCGCTTTGCCTTTAAAGCCAAAACGAGATGAGCTGTTGTCGTTATCTAAAACATAAGCATCGCTTTCATTGCCATCGTCCCAGAACATAATAGCCTGGTTAACTTGGCCGTAAATTTTCAGCGATACTTTACGGTTTCCTTTGCGAGCTGTTGTTGCTTCAAGTGTTGCAACACGCTCTTCTAAATCCGCACAGCAGTCACCACCCAAATCAGCCGCATTTGCTGAAGAAGTAGCAACCATCATACCGCCAGCAATCAAAGCTGCCAAAGAAAGTCTGGAAGTCATAATTCCCCCAATCACAATAATTCTCCACTATAATTGTTTATTGAACCCTAAATTCCTTTTTAAGGTTCTGATGAGATTAAATTAATTTCGGTTCAGAATGGATATACTCATTGACTACACACGATCTATTTGATGACCAGTTAAGCCTCTTAATTGAGCACATCTGTCTGCTAGACCCAGGACCAGATTTAGAAGAGTTGTATGACAGTTCTGTTACAAAACCCGCGTCACAACGAACGTCAGTTTACGCTGTAACTCAAAAGACACATATTTGATGAAGAGAGCCTTACTCTACCTCATGCCGAAACCGCTTTTTTTCTCATTTTACTCAAACGATTAAAGATACTTAGTGGTGAAACTTGAAAATAGAAGCTATATTGAAGTTAAATCAAAAAGAGAGAGATTTTCATTCTAAGAAATCCGCAATTTCTTTTTGTTTAATATTATTTGGGATTCCAGACCCACTATAAATTACAATTTTCTAAGGCTCACAAAATGAGACAACTTTCTACAGAGATAGCAATAATAGGAACTGGGCCAGTTGGCCTCATAACCGCAATCATTTTGGCCAAAGAAACCAACTTTCAAATAAACATATTTGGTCCAAAACCTAATGAAGAATTTTTATTGAAGGATACACGCACAACAGCCTTCATGGCCCCGTCTGTAACTTTGCTTGAGAAATGTGGAATTTGGCAAAACTGCCAAAAAAATGCATCTCCTTTAAAACATTTAAGAATGATTGATGATTGCGGCTCCCTCATCAAAGCTCCAGATTGTTATTTTTCTTCTGAAGAATTAAACATGCCAGCTTTTGCTCAAAACATCCCAAATAGTGATTTAAACAGAACCCTCATTGAAAAAATCGAAGAGGAAGCACAAATTAATTGGGTTGAAACAAAAGCCGTGACTAACGTTGAAACCAAAGAAAGCGGTATAAAAATAACAACTAAAGAAAACGAAATATTTGAAGCAAAACTCTGTATTGGTGCAGATGGAAAAAATTCAATTTGTAGAACAGCCGCACAAATAAAAACTGAACAATGGCAATATAATCAAACCGCAATTGCCTGTGCTTTCACCCACTCTTCACCACATAACGCAACCTCAACAGAGATACATCGCAAAACAGGGCCAATGACCCTCATCCCTCTGGAAGAATATCGCTCAAGTTTAGTGTGGTCTTTAACTCCAGAAGAAGCCAAAAATGTAGTCACTTTAAATGATGAAGAATTCAAAAGCCATTTATATGATTATTCACACGCAATTTTAGGAGAAATAACATCTCTAGAACCAAGAGTGGCTTTCCCAATTTCTGGCTTGAAAGTAGAAAATTTTGCTCAGCAAAAGATAGCTCTCGTTGGGGAAGCGGCCCATGTTATCCCCCCCATTGGAGCGCAAGGAATGAATCTAGGCTTAAGGGATGCCGCCCACCTAAGTGATGTTTTAAAAAATTACCCCTCTCTTGAAGGGCATTTAAACGAAATTGAAGAAAAATATAACATTTCAAGAAAGTCAGATGTCTCAAGTCGCACATTTGTCGTCGATATGCTGAATAAATCACTCTTATTGAACAACATTTCCTTGAAAACCGTCCGCAGTGCCGGCCTCTCAGCCCTAAGGAATTTCAAATCATTAAGACAATTGATTATGCAACAAGGACTAGGCGACGAACACAACCTTCCCCAGCTCATGAAGCTATAATCTTTGATCAAGATTAATGAACAAATCAAAGAAATCATTGACCAACGATTATCTTTTGTGCTCTTAGGGGCTAAGCTGTAACTTTTACCCATTCTTTATAATATAGATACATAAATGAAACCTTAGAGGCCTCATAAATGACAGTTTGGTTGCATATTCGATATTGGGCTGAATTTTGCCTACTAAGAACAATCATAGGCATGATTAGATTAATGCCACTTGATACAGCCGTAAAATTTTCTGCTTATTGGTGGCGCAAATTAGCTGCCAGAGGTCGCAGACATAAACGAGCTCTCAACAATCTCGCAATGGCCTTCCCTGAAAAATCAGAAGAAGAAAGAGAAGCAATAGCTATTGCTATGTGGGAAAATCTCGGCCGTGTTATGGCCGAAACAATGCAAATGGATCGCATTTTAAAAAATCCAGATTGCATAGAAATTTCAAACCCTGAAATTCTAGAGAGATATCAAGGTAAAATGGGCTCAGCTATTTGCGTTTCCATGCATTCAGGCAATTGGGAACTTGCTATGTGGCCCCTTGCTTCTAAAGGCATGAAACCAGCCGGCGTTTATCGGTTAGTTAAAAACCCACTTGTCGATCGTTATCTAAGAAGCCAAAGAAAAGAGCTCTACCCAGGAGGACTTTTCGCAAAGGGAAGCGGCGCAGGTATTCACGCCGGGCGAGATACAGCACGGCAAATTGGTTCATATGTACGAAAAGGTGGCCGCCTGGGCTTCCTGGCTGACCAATGGGACAGAAACGGAGTTGAAGTGCCATTTTTTGGCATTGATGCCAAATCTCCCCCCTTCCCCGCCATGCTGGCCAGACGTATTGGCACTAGGTTATGGATTGGTCGCTGTGTAAGAATAGGAACACAATCTAATTTTCGTGTTGAAATGCATGAAATTAAGGTCCCGCGGACAGATGACCAAGAAGCTGATATCAAAAAAATCATCACAGATATCCAAAGCACCTTTGAAGGATGGATAAGAGAATATCCAGAACAATTCATGTGGTCGAACAGACGCTGGTCTTAAATTCACGAATGAAGGCTCATTACAAAATAAAATCAAGCATCTGATGTGAGCCAAACACCATTTAAAGATGTGAACAAAAATAGGAAAGAAACATGTCACAAACAAAAACCCCTCAAGGCTATTACAAACCATTGGCCATCGGCGCTCCAGAACCCTACCGCCAATTACCAGTGTCCCTAGAGCGGATGATCCACTTTATCCCTCCTCACATCGAAAAAATTCGCGGTAAAATCGGGGATATGATCCCAAAAGTTGATGTTATCCTCGGCAATCTTGAAGACGCTATACCAGCAGATGAAAAAGAAAACGCAAGAGCCGGTTTTATTGAAATTGGCCTCAACAATGAGTTCGGCAACACAGGCCTTTGGACACGTGTAAACTGCCTTAACAGCCCCTGGTTCCTAGATGACGTAACTGAAATTGTTTCTAAAATTGGCAACAAACTAGATGTAATCATGCTTCCTAAAGTGGAAGGTCCATGGGATATCCACTATCTAGATCAATTACTTGCCCAATTAGAAGCTCGTCATGAAATTAAAAAACCAATTCTAATTCATGCCATTTTAGAAACAGCTGAAGGCGTGAACAATGTTGAAGATATCGCCAGCGCAAGCCCAAGAATGCACGGCATGAGCTTAGGCCCGGCAGATCTCGCTGCATCAAGAGGCATGAAAACAACACGCGTAGGCGGCGGACATCCTTTTTATGGTGTATTAGAAGATGCTGACGGTGAGAAAGACCGCACACTCTTCCAACAAGATTTATGGCACTACACAATCGCTAAAATGGTAGACGCCTGTATGGGCAATGGTATTAAACCTTTTTACGGCCCATTTGGTGACTTCTCAGATGGTGAAGCTTGCAGAGCCCAATTCCGTAACGCCTTCTTGCAAGGTTGCTTAGGCACATGGAGCCTTCACCCAAGCCAAATCACTCTAGCCAAAGAAGTTTTCAGCCCTAATGTTGATGAAGTTCTATTTGCAAAACGCATCCTGGAAGCCATGCCAGATGGCACAGGCGCAGTTATGCTTGATGGCAAAATGCAAGATGATGCAACATGGAAACAAGCAAAAGTAATAGTAGACCTAGCTAAAATCGTAGCTTCAAAAGACCCGGAAATGGCAAAAGCTTACGAAATGTAATTTTTAGCAAACGATAAAAATTCAGACACAAAAAAACGCCCCTTCAAATTTTTGAAGGGGCGTTTTTTAATTTCAAAATATATAAGGCTTTTTGCTCTTATTATTTCTTTCTTGGATTGTCTGCATTTTTAAGAATTTCAGCATCTCTCTTAGCTTTTGCTTTTTTAGCAGCTTCAACCTGACGCTTACGAATATCAAGCATCATAGCCTTACGAGCGCTAGCATATTTCTTACTGTCAATTGGCTTACCAGCATATGCTTTACCAAAACCACTTAATGGAATAGGAAATCCAATTGGCTTTCCACTAATACCAATGGTAGCAATAACAATTTTCTTACCAGCCTTCATTTGCTTCATAAGATCTGGTGTCATTTGTGTTTCAGCAACACAACCAGCTACATGACAAAATGAATATTTAATTTTCAAAGGCTTGTTTTCATCCACTTTAATGTGAACACCAGCCGGAATAGCCATTCCTAGCGGAACAGTCACCAAAAACCGCTCAACTTTATGACCAGAAACATTACGAACAGCTGCAGATACAAGCGGCGTACCAGTGCGGGCGCTTAAGCTTTCGTGATGTGTCATGCAAATCTTTTTAGAAGAAGCTTCCTTCGCTTTAACTTCTTTTAGTTTTACTTCATCACAAATTTTGATCCATGCATTTTTTTGTTTAGCTGCAGCTTTTTTCTTATCTTGAGCAAAAGCTTGAGTTCCACCACCAAGAACAACACCGCTAACAGCCAAACCAAGCAATGCAACAGCTGTAAGACGTAATGTAGCAGTCATTATATTTGAGCCTACCTGCTTCTTTTGAGCCCCTGATTGAGTGTGACTCCAAAGTTTAATTCGCGAACTCATATTCTGCCTCTCTCCTATAACAGTTGGCCACTTAAATATATGGGGCCTGAGTAATTTTAACCTACTATAATGTTTATACCCCTGAACACACCGAAATAAGGCAATCCAGTGACAAGATGAATTTATTGACACTTAATTTTTGGTTTATTTCACCCAGTTGTATGAAAGACACGCAAAATTCGGCCTCAAAATCATTAAAATGTCAGATTATGGCTTCTTTATTACTCTCTATTCAAAGCTTTTAAAAGGTGAAATTAACGCGTACAACGACATAAATAGATTTTGTGAATGAAAAGAAAGAATACTCATGTCAAAATTAATCATCAAGAAGTTGGTTTTATTACATATTTTATGTTTATCACTCTTGATTAACAGCTCTTCAACAACCAAGGCTAAAGACCAAGAAATAGAGAGTAAACTCCACGGGCTATCAATGCATGGCAGCCTAAAGTATAAAAAAGACTTCCCTCATTTTGACTATTCTTCTCCAAACGCCCCCAAACGCGGTGCCTTAAATCTTGGCGTAATGGGAACATTCACAAACATGAACCCCTTAAATATCAGAGGTGGTTCAGCTGCTGGCGTGCGGGGCTATATCTATGAAAGTTTACTAGGCAGAGCATTAGATGAACCATTTTCGTTGTATGGCCTCATTGCCGAAAAAGTAGAATTACCAACTGACCGCTCATCAATCACCTTTCACATAAACAAAAATGCCAAATTTTCAGATGGCAAACAAATCACCATAGAAGATGTGATTTTTTCTCATAAATTATTGAAAGAAAACGGCCGACCAAACCACAGAACTTACTACAGCAAAGTAAGTAAAATAGAAAAGATAGGCAAAGAGGCTGTCAAATTCTCTTTCAAACCCAGCGCAGATGGCAAAATTGACCGCGAAATGCCCCTTATTATGGGGTTAATGCCTATTTTGCCCAAACACATCATGACAAAAGAGCTCTTTCGTGAAGCCAATCTCAAGGCACCAATCGGCTCCGGTCCCTATATAATTTCTGAAATAGATCCAGGAAAACTGATAAGTTACAAACGCAACCCAAATCATTGGGCTAAGGATTTACCCGTCAATAAAGGTCGGTACAATTTCAATCAGATAAAATTCACATATTATAGAGATGCTAACAGCTTGTTCGAAGCCTTTAAAAAAGGCCTCCATGATGTGCAATATGAAAATGATCCTGGCAAATGGTCAAAGTCATATAATTTTAACGCCATAAGAGATGGCCGTGTTCTAAAAAAAGAGTTCGAACTCAAAATTCCTTCAGGTATGTCTGCTCTTGTCTTCAACACAAGACGCCCAATCTTCAAAGATCAAAACATACGCAAAGCTCTGATTTATATGTTTAATTTTGAAGGTGTTAATCGACAGCTTTATCATGGCCTTTACACCAGAACCAAAAGCTATTTTGATCGCTCAAACCTCTCTTCAACAATGAAAACAACTGATCAAATTGAAGAAAAAATCTTAGGAGAAGATTTCAAAGCAACCTATCCAGATTTATGGAATGGAGACTACAAACTCCCCATCAACAAAAGCTCAAATATAAGCCGCAGAAACATTCGCAAAGCCATGAAGCTCTTTAAAAAAGCCGGGTATAAACTTGTAAGCGGTAAGATGGTCAACCAAACAACAAATAAACCCTTTCAATTTGAAATCATGACCGTCACCAAATCGCAAGAAGCCCTTTTGTTAAGTTATATAGAAAATTTAAAACTTATCGGCGTCAAAGCAATTGTAAGACAGGTTGACACAACTCAATATCAAAAACGCAAAGCCAGCTTCGATTTTGATATGATCCAAAACAATTGGTCAGGCTCTCTCTCGCCTGGTAACGAACAATTATTCCGCTGGAGCTCAAAACAAGCCTCAACAGAAGGCTCCTTTAACTTTGCTGGTATTAAAAATCCAGCGATTGATAAAGCAATTGACGCCCTTTTAGCAGCCAGAGATCAAAAGACTTTCACATCAAGCGTAAGAAGCTTGGATAGGCTACTTTTAGCTGGTGACTATGTCATTCCTCTCTTTCACTTAAAAGGCCAGTGGCTAGCTCATCGCGCTTATTTAGCTCACCCGGACAAATCTTCCTTTTATGGAACTTTGCTTGATTATTGGTGGGATAATCGAGTCTCACCTAAAAACTAAACCTAAAAGAGAAAACAAAAATCATCATTTGAGCATCAAACTTCATAGCCAGAGACACGGATAAGAAACCACAACAGGCATTTCACAAGACAAATTTGTGTAAAACTGAGCTATTTCTACGCCAACAGTGCACCATCTACTCATAAAAATGATACATCTATCAAGATGAGTATTGAGGCAAAACTGAAAGCTACGGACCCTTCAAATGAGTCAGACAATTGACACTATTTTTCTTTCTCACGCTGAAAAACAACCGGACGCTTTAGCTATAACTGAAAGCGCCAATCGCCAGCGCTTGGGCTTAAGCACTGTTAGTGAGCTGACCTACAAACAATCAGCACGTTTCATTCATCATACAGCTGCTTTCTTACGCCAAGCCCAATTTTCTGATGGTGATATTGTCGTTGTTCAACTACCAAACATAGCTGAAACACCTCTCATCTTACTTTCCATCATCAATGCTGGTCTTGTCCCTTGCCTCATTCCAACTCATTGGCGCAAAGTTGAAATTGAAGCTGCCTTAGAAAATTTAACACCAAGGGCAATTATCGCGCACCAAGCCATGATTGATCATGACCCTTTTGAAACAATGTTTGAAATTGCAGCAGCAAACACAAGCATTCGTTATATCTATGGCCTTGGCAATAACTTAACCGATGGTGTCACCCCCTTACCGGACCTCACCACAGCCATTACAACTGACATAACGTCAATCGATACCCCAGAAGTTTTAATTACCCGCTCTGGAGAACAAGCGGCTTTCATTGGATGGACAAGAAGTAGTCCAGAAACAAGCAGAGACGGCGAAACATCAAAAGTTCATCCCGTTGCTTACACTCATATCCAACTCATGGCCAACGCCCATGTTGTAAGCTCCGAGATACAACTTAAAACAAAACCAAAAATCCTATCGACTTATGCCCCAACAAATCTAACAGGGTTGATCACTGGCCTACTACCATGGCTTTTAGAAGGAGGCACCCTCCACATTGCTGGTTCTTTAAAAATAGCCCCTATGATTGAACGAATAAAAGAGCATGCAATTAATCTAGTCATTGCGCCCCAGTCACTTGGCGAAAAACTAGATCAATCCTTTACACATTCCTTCGAAGAAACAAGCCAATTTCCTCATCTAGCATTGGTTTCACAAACACCTTATAAAGCTACTGAAAATCTGCCTCATAAGAAATTAAACGTTCAAGAAACATATATATTTAATTTAAACGGTCTTTGTATCTACGCCCAGCACAAACATGAAAACAGAGACGAACAAATTATCAAAATTGGTGAACTTTGCCTTGGCGCACAACCAGGCCCTAACGGTGAAGAATTAAACCCACCCTTCATAGAAACCCGCATTCAAGGGGCTGCCCAAAAAGCAGGCGATGAGAGTGAAACTTTAAAAGGGCGCCTGGAGTTAAATGGCATGGCCGTCGGCTTCACTGAATGGCAGCCCGTAATGACCACAACTCAGTTAAGTAACTTTGATAACCACTGGGGTAAAACACACCTTTCAGCCAAAATAATTGATCAAGCAATGACAATGCTAAAGATAGTACCGTCTCAAAATGAAATTTATTATGGCAGCACCCTCTTAAATGGAACCGAATTAGATAAGATCTATCAACAATACCCCGGCTTTGTTGATGCAGCTGCTTTCTCAATCAAAGACCCCGCGCTCGGAGAGCGTCTCTTTGCAGCAATCATCCCCAATCCTGATGGCCCTCTCTCTTATGACGAGTTTAAACAGTTTTTACTGGACCAACAAATCTCACCAGCTAAAATACCAGAAAAGCTTGTCACTGTTGAAGAAATACCAAGATCAGCTGATGGCTTAATAGATCGAACAGCCATTTTAAATTTTGGCTAAAATTCTTGCGCAGAAATAATGCAAAAAACAAATGAGCAGCGAGCGATTAGATTGTGAGCCAAAGGTCAACTTCAAACCAACATCCCTTTAACCTAAGTAAATTCATCATCGGCGAACAAGCGCAAAAAGCACCAAACGCAACAGCTCTAAAAATAATATCAGACACAAACAACCACGCGCTTCCCCTCATCTGGACGTACGCTGAGCTCAATCAAGCCATATTAAAACTAGCAAGTGGCCTCATTGAAGAAGGGCTAAGCAAAGGCGACTTTCTCCCCCTTCGCATGAAAAGTGACACACCCTTTGCACTTACATTTTTCGGCGCCATCGCAGCAGACATCATCCCCATACCACTCTCGCCTCAACTCACAGAAAAAGAAGTTGCGTTTTTCTTAAAAGATACTGATGCCAAACATTGCGCCGTAACTCCAAACCTGTCAATGCCAAGCGCACACACCTATCCGGTTAAACAAATATGCGAAACCAAAATACTTTCTTTCATAGAAAGTTGCCAACCAGGCAATTATGCAGATACATCAGTAAACGACCCCGCTTTTTTGATTTATTCTTCTGGCACAACCAGCAAACCAAAAGGCGTCCTCCATGCCCACCGCGTGGTAAAGGGTAGATTACCAATGCAGGCCGGTTGGCACCAAATGGAAGAAACCGACATTGTCCTTCATGCTGGAGAATTCAACTGGACCTATACATTAGGGGTTGGCTTAATGGACCCTTGGCTTTGGGGAGCAACCGCCCTCATCTATTCTTCTGAAAACAAAGAAGCAAAGTCACCAGAGCTTTGGCCCAAACTCATTAAAAATCACAAAGTCACAATTTTCGCGGCAGTCCCTGGAATTTATAGGCAAATCTTAAAATATGCTCCCCCCTCTCCAGAAAGTTTGAAAACCCTCAGACATGGGTTAACCGCAGGTGAAGCTTTAAACAAAGAACTTGAAGCCGAATGGCTAAAGCAAACCAAAACCAATCTTTATGAGGCCCTAGGTCAAAGCGAAATTTCGACATATGCCTCAACAACAAAAGGGCTAACCCTCCCCTCAAATGCAAAAGGGCGTATTCAACAGGGAAGGAAAGTGACGATCCTCAAGGAAGCCACAAATAATGAAGGCACAAATAATGAGGAACCAATTCATTGCGCCCCCGATGAAGAAGGCTTAATCGCCATTCATAAATCTGAACCTGGTTTAATGCTCCAATATTGGAAAAGACCAGAAGAAATGAAAAACGCCTTTTGTGGAGATTGGTTCATCACAGGCGATAGAGGCTCTATCGATGAAGAAAACAACCTCACCCATCTTGGCCGCACTGATGAAGTCATGAACGCCGGTGGTTACCGTGTTTCTCCCAAAGAAATAGAAACACTTTTAATCTCGCACAAATGTGTGACAGAAGCAGCTGTTTGCGAACAACAAGTTAGAAGCGACCTCTCAATTATTGCAGCCTTTATTGTTTTAAATAACGAAACCTCAAAAGAAGAAATAGTATTAAACGAAATTGAAGAACTGCTTGCCAATAACTTAGCCCCCTATAAACACCCCAAATCATTTAAATTCCTCAAGAAACTTCCCCGCAATCAGGCCGGAAAAATAATCCGCAAAGATTTAATAAATTTAGATCAAGATTAGTGCAGTAAAATAACCAGTTTTTAAAGAATATAATGCAATAGTCAGTGCTGGTATTGAAAAACACTATGGAACATCAAATGACCGAAAAAAACACTGTCATACTTGTTGGATCAAATGCAGCATCAAGCAGCCAACAACAAAAAACGATGAATGCCATCAGTCAGTCTGGCTTTAAAACCGTTGAGACCACATTTCAAGACCTGGCATCAGCCTTAAAACAAGCTCACGCACACGATATCTTAATTTTTAATCTAGAAGGATTAACCGAAGAAACCGGCTTTTTAAAATGCAATAAGCTGGCTGAAACAATTAAAAACAACCCGCCAACAAACTCTATGAAAATTCTTTGCGTAGGGATTTCAAATTCAATTTGCGATCAAACCAAAGAAATTTTCAATCACTCATTCAATGATCTTATCTTTGGGCCCATTCGCATCCCATCAATTATATCTCGCTTAAAATCCTTAGTCAGAATAGACACAATGGATAAAGAATTAAATCGCCGAAACACCATTAATAAACAATATGGCCTTACTCAAAATGTGAACCAAAAAATAACAATCACAAGTGATAACGCAAAGCTTTTGGTCACCGGCCGGCCAAATGGTTTTTCCCGTATTGAAGAAACTCTATCTCCAATCGCAACACTGGTAGGCGCTCTTTCAAATCAAGCTGCATTTGACTATCTAGAAAGAGAAAATTTTGACATCCTCATAATAAATGGCGGTCGAAACCCTGCAAGGTATCTTGAATTCATAGAAAGAGTTAGATCAAATGCAGAGCTCTTTTCACTTCCAATTCTGTTAGTGGCCCATCCATCTAAATTATCAGATAGCCACATCCCTTATGAAGCCGGTGTTACAGATTTTATAGAAGCACCGGTAAATAAAAACGAATTGGTCCTGCGAACCAAAGCTCTAATAGAAGAGCATCGCTTCAGAGATACATTAGCCAAAACATATCTTGATGCCCGGCACATCCCAACTAATGACGCCCTAACAGGCCTCTACACATATAGCTATTTCAGAGAACATCTAGATTGTTTGCTCGAAGATTATCTGCCCTTAAAAAACAAATTCTCGATTATCACCATTACAATTGAAAATATTGAAGAAATTAATCGAGATTACGGCTACACCTCAGGAGATCAAGTTCTTCGCCAAGTCTCGGAAATCTTAATGACAATAAATAGAGGTGAAGACCTCTTATCACGTATTTCTGGAAGAAAGTTTGTACTCACCCTTCCAAACACAAATCAAAAACAAGCGATAAATGTTGTCCAACGGGTCGAAGGAATTTTAAAGCAAACAAAATTCATCTGCGATAGCGACTGCTCACCAATGACAGTCAACCTCAATGCAGAAGTCACTGAGTATGATGGTGAAGAAAGTGCCGATGAATTTTTGAAAAAACGCACCAATGAAAAAACTCCATCATCAGGGCAAACAAAAGAAGATGCCGCATAAAATGCTTTGCCTAAAACCAAAGTTTTAAGCATCCACTTTACTTGATAATTCCACCAATTTTTCTATGAGTTCAATCACGCCAGCAATCCGCTCATTATCATCATCCCATTTATCTTTAAATGTGAGCTTATGATTGGCTTGCAATTTAACTTGCGTCGGATGAGCGCTTGCAAATTCAATTAACCCACCAGGGTTAGCGAATTTATTCCGATGAAACGCAACTTGCGCCCCCATTGGCCCCGCATCAATCGTCGCAACACCGCATTTCCGACAAAGCGTCTTAATATACATAATAGACAAAAGATGCTTCACTTCATCAGGCAAAGGCCCAAACCGGTCATGCAGCTCAGCTTTAAATGCATCAATATCTTCTTTTTCAGGCAAAGTTGAAGCTTTACGATAAAGACTAAGACGCAATTGCAAATCCTTCACATAGCTTTCAGGAATAAGCACCGCAGTACCTACCTGAATAACCGGTGTCCAGTCTTCTTCGCGCTCTGCACTGCCGCCATGTTTTAAATCTTCAATCGCTTCTTCAAGCATAGATTGATAAAGCTCATAACCAACTTCACGTATATGACCTGATTGCTCTTCCCCTACCAAATTACCAGCGCCGCGCATATCAAGGTCATGCGCCGCTAAAGTAAATCCAGCCCCAAGCGTGTCGAGAGAGGCTAGGATTTTCAAGCGTTTTTCAGCCGCCGGTGTCAAAGCCTTGTTCACCGGCGTCGTCATATAAGCATAGGCCCTCGTCTTCGAACGGCCCACACGGCCTCTTAATTGATAGAGCTGAGACAAACCAAAATGATCCGCCCTGTAAATAATCATTGTATTAGCCGTAGGAATATCCAAACCAGATTCAATAATCGTCGTTGAAAGAAGACAATCATATTTCCGGTCATAAAAAGCGTTCATCACATCTTCAAGTTCACCAGTTGGCATCTGGCCATGAGCGCGAACAACACGAATTTCAGGCGCATGTTCTTTAAGCAAACTTTCCGCTTCATCCAAATCACTAATACGAGGACAAACAAAGAAACTCTGCCCCCCTCTGAAACGTTCCCGCAATAAAGCATTACGAATAACAACCGGGTCAAACGGGCTCACATAAGTTCGAACGGCAAGACGATCAACTGGCGGGGTTGTGATAAGAGAAAGATCACGAACGCCTGTAAGAGACATTTGCAAAGTCCTAGGGATTGGCGTTGCAGAAAGCGTGAGCACATGAACATTTTCTTTAAGCTCTTTTAAGCGCTCCTTATGCTGCACACCAAAATGCTGCTCTTCATCAATAATCAAAAGTCCAAGGTTGTGAAATTCAATAGACTTTCCAAGAAGCGCATGCGTGCCAATAACAATATCAACTTGCCCCTCTTTTAATCCCTCTTTTGTTTCCCGCAATTCCTTTTGAGACACCAAACGAGAGGCATGACGGATCTTTAAAGGCAGTCCCTCAAAACGGCTTGTAAACCCTTGGTAATGCTGCCGTGCTAAAAGCGTGGTAGGCGCTACAATCGCCACTTGGGCCCCGCTCATCGCTGCAACAAATGCAGCCCGCATCGCAACTTCTGTTTTACCAAAACCAACATCACCGCAAATCAACCGATCCATCGGCTTACCAGAGCCTAAATCTTCTCGAACACTCTCAATGCTAGAAAGCTGGTCTTCTGTTTCTTCAAACGGAAAGCGTGCTGCAAATTCATCCCATTGATCATTCGGCACTTCATAACTTTCAGCTTTTCGTAGCGCACGCTTAGCCGCAATTTCAATAAGCTTACCAGCCATATCAAGTAGCTTTTTCTTGATCTTAGCTTTTCGTGCCTGCCAAGCAGTCCCACCAAGTTTATCAAGTTCAGCAGTGCTTCCTTCAGCCCCAAACCTTGTGAGGAGTTCAATATTCTCAACCGGGAGATAAAGTTTATCTCCCCCATGATAAACAAGCTCCAAACAATCATGCGGCGCACCAACTGCCGTGATTGTCTTCAAACCAGTGAATTTGCCAATGCCATGTTCATTATGAACAATCAAATCTCCAATAGAGAGTGTCGACGCTTCTTTTAAAACATCCGCATCACTCTTAGAGCGGCGTTTTCGTCGCACCAAACGATCACCAAGAATATCTTGCTCACCAATAATCAGGCAATCATCAGTTTCAAAACCAGCCTCTAAACCAAGAACAATAAACCCAACCACACCTTTTGATAGCGCTTGCGCCTCTTGCCAGTTTTCGCACTTTTCATGCCCCTCTAAACCGGCATCTTGCAGAAGGCTAATCAACCGCTCTCGCGAGCCGCTCGACCAAGCCGCAATTAAAATTTGTTTGCCCTTCCCTTGCCTGTCTTTAATCTTTCGAACAACAGCATTAAAAAGGCTAGAGTGCTCATCACGGCGCTCAATAACAAAATTAATCCCAGCCTTACCCTCAAGAGAATAAAGCTCGTCAAAGCGTTCATCTTGATCGAGGTCAAACGGGCTGAGTTGTAGGTATGAATATTTCTTTTCAAATGAAGCCCAATCCTGCCGGGTTAAAAACATTTGCTCAACCGGCACAGGGTTATAAGGCGGCGCTCCAAAATTTTGCACTTCAAGCGCTTGCTTGCGCGCTTCATAGTGTTCATCAATTTGATCAAAATGAGCTTGAATAGCCCCGGCTATATCCGCTTCTTCAGAAATAATCGGATCAGACACATAATCAAACAAACAATCTAACGTCTCATGAAAGAAACTAAGCCAATGTTCTTGCCCCTGAAAACTTTGCCCTTCACTCACAGCATCATAAAGCGCATCACTACGTTGCGGCGCCCCAAAATGTTCTAAGTAACGTTTGCGAAAAAGAGCGCGCGCGTCATCACTAAAATCAACCTCACTTACAGGTAAAAGCGTTACCCGATTGAGCTTATTAGTTGTCCGCTGAGAACCCGCATCAAACTGGCGAATGCTCTCCAGCTCATCTCCCCAAAAATCAAGCCTGATCGGTTGTTTATAGCCCGCTAGGAATAAATCAATTATCCCCCCACGAACAGCAAAC
The DNA here is from genome assembly GCA_965230545.1 of Hyphomicrobiales bacterium. Classification (GTDB taxonomy): domain Bacteria; phylum Pseudomonadota; class Alphaproteobacteria; order Rhizobiales; family HXMU1428-3; genus HXMU1428-3. The sequence continues at coordinate 193,323 of CBDDLE010000004.1, forward strand.
TCGCCCTTATCAATCACCATTTCAGAGCGCATATACCCCATGGCAGAAAGGCGAGCAAGCAACCTCGCCCGATCAACCCGTTTGCCTGGGCTTAAAATTTTAATGTTGCTGCGAATAAAAGAGCGCGGCGGCACCCGCTGCAAAAGCGCACGCGGTGTTGTTAAAATTAACCGAGGGCCCCGGCGCTTGCCTTTTTCTAACTGAGCTAAAGTGGATATACGTTCTGCAATAATATCCGCACGCGGACCAGAGCGATCAAAAGGAACACAATCCCAGGCAGAAAAACTTAAAACCTTGAGAGTGGGCGCGAAGAATTCAAGCCCTTCTTTTAAAGTGGCAAGCCTCTGGTCATCACGGCAAACATGAATAACATCATGCCCCCCATCTTTGACTTGGCCAAGTAACTCAAGTAATTCAGCCAAAATAAGCGGTTCTTGCCCTTCAACAATCCTGCCAAGCCCAATAGATAATGGCGCATCAGTAGCTGCCAAACTTTGCTTGACCTGAAGAAGAGAAGTAATATGCGAGGAAGGTGAAACAGTCATAAAATTAGTCTGTAAACTTTAAAAGGTTAGATAATTCTAATTCATATAAAAGAATTACAATTTATGAAACGCTTGAATTTCTTTTATTAACTCAGCAAACTCATCAGGGTAATCGGAAGTTTTGCCCATCAACCACCCTTCAATTTCAGGTTCCGCTAATTTTAATAGTGCATCAACATGATCAACCTTACTCTCATCCATCAAAGCAATGGTCGCTTCAATATATTTACCCATCAGCCAATCCATTTCTTTCGTGCCTCGATGGTTCGCACGATAAATAAGGCGCTTTTGTTTGTCTGTTAAAGAGCTGTGCTCAACCATGAAAAACCTCGGTTTTTTCTTGTATAAAGGAATGTGCCGCTTAATATAGCTAATGGCAAATAGCACATATAACACCCATTTGCACCTTGTTAAACACGAATAACAAACATTTCAAATTCATAAAATTAAGCAAAAGACACCACCTTTAGGTCTAAGAAATGCGCCCAACCAGTCTCCAACCCCTGTTTAGTGATGTAGATACCTTAAAAGGCATTGGCCCAAGGTTAAAAACCTTACTAACAAAACTGATTGACCGCCCCGGAGAATTAAAAGATCCAAGAAAAATCGACCTTTTATGGCATTTCCCAACTGGTGTCGTTGATAGACGTAACAGACCAAAAATCAAAGATTTAAAATCAGGCGAGCTTGCCACTTTTGATGCGACCGTCATTGCCCATAAAGGCCCTAAATTTAAAGGAAAAGGTCGATTTTCCAAAGCACCCTATCGCATAAAAATGGAAGATAGCACAGGCCAAATTGACCTTGTCTTTTTTAGAATAGATCCTCGCTATCTTGAAAGGCAAATGCCAATTGGAGAAATCAGATATATCTCAGGAAGACCTGAGCTCTATGCTGACACCCTCCAAATTTCCCATCCAGATCACATGCTCACAAAAGAAGAGTTTGATGCCTTTCCAAACCTGGAACCTGTCTATCCTTTAACACAAGGACTAACAGGCAAAACTTTGCAAAAAGCAATGAGCCAGCTCATTCCTGCCATTCCAAACTTAGAGGAATGGCAAGACCCTGAATGGATCAAGCAAAAAAACTGGCCAACCTTCCAAGAGGCACTCACTTCCCTACACCGCCCAGAAGAAATAGAAGACATAAAAGCAGATTCAAAAGCCCGCCAACGCCTGGCATATGATGAACTCTTAGCCAAACAACTATCGCTCGCCTTGGTGAGACGCCAACTCCGCGCCAAAAAAGGGCGCTCCATTAAAGGCGATGGCTCCATTCGTAACAAAATCATTGAAGCCCTTCCCTTTGCTCTCACAGGCTCTCAGCAAATGGCTTTGGGAGAAATCTTTGCTGATATGGCAAGTGAGAATAGAATGCTCCGTCTGCTGCAAGGCGATGTTGGTTCAGGGAAAACCATAGTCGCCCTCATGACAGCAGCCGCTGCCATTGAACAAGGTCATCAGGTCGCCCTCATGGCGCCAACAGAAGTCTTGGCAAGACAACATTTAGAAAGTCTGGAAGAATTAGCAGGTAAAGCTGGCATTCGCCTTGGCCTTTTAACTGGCCGAGAAAAAGGAAAGGTTCGCAAGCAAATCTTACTAGCCCTTGAAGAAGGATTAATCGATTGCTTAATCGGCACCCATGCTCTCTTTCAATCAGACGTGCATTTTAAAGACCTCGCCTTTGCAATCATTGACGAACAACACCGTTTTGGTGTTGAACAACGCCTTGCCTTACAAGCCAAAGCTGGCCCAAAAGGCGCCGAACTTCTCGTCATGACAGCGACGCCAATACCCCGCACTTTATTGATGACCAATTACGGAGATATGGATGTCTCTAAACTCACTGAAAAACCAGCCGGCCGCAAACCGGTCACCAGCCGCGTCATTCCCGTCGACCGTTTAGAAGAAGTCATGAAAGGTTTAAAGCGCGCTATTCAAGAAGGGGCACAAGCCTACTGGGTCTGCCCACTGGTTGAAACCTCAGACAAAATTGAACTTGCCGCCGCAGAAGAACGCCACGCCCATTTAAAACAACATTTCGGCGACAATATCGGCCTCGTACACGGCCAAATGAAGGGCGAAGAAAAAGACAAGGTCATGGCGCAATTTTCAAACGGCACCCTTCCTATTCTTGTCGCAACAACCGTGATTGAAGTTGGCGTTAATGTCCCCAATGCCAGCATTATGGTCATAGAACATTCCGAGCGCTTTGGCCTCTCTCAACTTCATCAGTTGCGTGGCCGTGTCGGTCGCGGTGAACGCCAGTCATCTTGTATCTTCCTTTACACATCCCCTTTAGGGGCAACTGCTAAAGCACGATTGAAAATTATGCGAGAAACAGAAGACGGCTTTGTCATCGCAGAAGAAGATTTAAAATTGCGGGGCGGTGGTGAAATGCTTGGCCGCAGACAAAGCGGTGAGCGAGACTTTAGAGTAGCCAATGTACCTGGGCAACAAGAGCTCATAACGGCGGCGAACGATGATGTAAAACTCATTTTAAACAATGATCCAGACCTAACCAGCGATCGCGGCAAAGCCTTGAGAAAACTTATTTATTTATTCGAATGTGATGAGGCAATTAAGCTCTTTAGGGCAGGTTAATGAAATGAAAGCACAAATAAACTGACATTTATGCATTAGATGCTTCAACAAGCTCAGCAGCCTTATGTTCTGGAACAACAAGCCCTGCAGAAATAACAAGCTTAGCTCCTTCTTCAACAGACATATCCAAAATCTGAACATCTTTTGTCGGCACAAACAACAAATAACCAGACGTAGGGTTTGGTGTTGTTGGCAAAAACACACTCAACATCGGCTCACCATGAGAGCATAGATCAGCAATCTCACCTGTGGTTTCAGTTGAGATAAACACAATCGCATGTAAACCTTTTCTTGGATATTCAATCAAGCCAACCTTTTGAAAACTATTCCCCTCTTGCGAAAGAACCGTTTCAAAAATCTGCTTTATCGCCCGGTAAAGATTGCGAACAACAGGCATGCGATCAAGCACGCTTTCCCCATAACTCACCAATGAACGGCCAAACAAGTTTGCTGTTGTGGCACCAATAACCATGATGATAAAAATAGCGAAAATGAGCCCTAACCCAGGAATTGAAAACGGGAGGTAAGTCTCTGGATTATATTGATCTGGAATATACTGCCTGAGCCAAGGAAAAGCGTAAGGCTTAACCCATGAATCAATAAAATTCACGAAGGTATAAACCACGTAAACGGTAATACCTATCGGGCCGACAATAAGTAAGCCTGTTAAAAAAGAATTTCGAAGTTGCGCACCAATGCTAAGTTTACCAGACTTCTCATCAGGATTTTGTGTCAATTGCGCAAGACTGTTGGAAGATGTGCCTTCATCCCCCTGTTTGGTTTGATTTTGATTATTTTCTTTAGTTTTTTTCGTCATCATCCCAAACACATAATTTAAAATAATTTAAAGAACATAGCACCACATCTTAAGATATGCTCTGCACTTTAATTATGTGTGAATTCTATATAATAAATCAAGAAGGCATTTGAATAAATTTACTCAACCAGCGAACACCCCAACCCTAACCGAGTTAAAACACTACATGTTTTTTTGCCCTTTTCACGGCTACGATAAGGCCCTAAAAACACCTGATATTGACGCCGTGAATTCCCTAAATCCGTTTCAACAACCATAGCAGTTTTATTCCCCACCAAAGTTTTATACTTAGAATTCAAACGATTAACAAACTTATCAGCAGCCCCCGCCTCGCCAAAAGCGCCTAACCGAACATGATATAACGACCTGGATTTAGGCGCTGGTTTCTTCTTTTGAGCAACAGCTGCAACGCGAGTACGTTGAGCAGGCCTCTTTGCAGGCGTCACCTTTTTCAAAGGTTTTTTCTGAACAGCTTTTCTTGTAACACTTGGTTTTTTAGCTTTTATTGGAGCTTGAGTAACATCAGGTGTTTGAACCACCTGCTCTGCGACAATCACATCATCACCTGGGTTAACAGGTGGTGCCTCTTTTTTAGGCGAACCGCCAAAAATATTATTAAAGAAATTGCCAACAACATTGGTGTTCTGAGGTTCTTTCACTTTTTTCGGTTGTAACTTCACCGGCGAGCTCGTTGTTATGCCATTAACTTTTTTAAGCTTCTCTTGAGCCTGTTTTTTATTAGCCCTAATTTCATCTGCTCGTTTTGCAGCCCACGCACTGTTAGAAGGCACCCCATTAACTGCTTTTTGTTTTGGAGGAAGCACCGCTGTCTTAAGCTTTTCAGAGTTTTTCTTAGCTTCAGGTGAATCTAAAGTTGGTATCTCTCTAAATCCAGGGTCAGTAACACCTGCACTTTTCTGAGTATCAGGCTTTTTTACAACAACCTTCTGTTCTGCTTTGTTGTTATTAAAACCAAACAGATTTTGCAAACCACCAAATAATTCCTGCGTCGTAGATTTAGAAGCTTCAACCGAAGTCTTCCTCACACCATTGTTGGAAAGGGTAATACCATTTTTAACCGTAGCCTGCTTTGCCAGTTGAACATTCTTCGAACCTGCCAATTGGCGGTCTTTCGCTGCAAGCGCTTTTTGCCCAACCACATCATAAGCAAGAGCCCGCTCAGCATAAAGCCTGCGCAAATCAGAACCTTTTAATTTTTGAACCCACTCAGCATTAGAAAAATCAGCAATAGCTTGTGCAACTTTCCCCTGATTTCGATAGGCAACCCCCCGATAAAGCAGTGCTTTAGCAACAACATCTGCCTTGGCCTTAGAGGCAATGATCTTGCTCACAGAGTTCACAACCTGCTTGTATTTCCCTTGATTTAACGCGGTCGCAACTTGATCCAGCGCAGCATCAGCGCGCGCAACGAATGAACCGCAGGTCAAAACAAACAAACCCACAGTGAAAAAGAGAATGCTCAATTTCATTTTTTTAAAGATCATTCCAAGGCCCAAAATAAATAATTCTAGAATTAGCACTTTTTATTATAATCTAATTCATTGGGCAAAACTATGATTAGCCGGAACATATTGAGAACATATTTTCAATAACCACAATTAAAGTAAACAAAGAAAGCATATCTAGAATTATTCAAACTAGCCCTCTAAATCACCTTAAAAAGCACAGAAATAGCCATTTCAACGAGCCTATTACAAACATGCCCTTCTAGCCAAAAGCCAAAGCAAACACATTGTTCAATATTTACAACTATCTTGTTGCAATTTAACAACAATAAATAAGAGCAAACAAAAGCCTATATTTCTCAACCACGCTCAAAGACTAAATGCTTATTCCACAGTCACAGACTTAGCCAAGTTGCGAGGTTGGTCAACATCAGTCCCCATATGAACAGCAGTGTAATAGGCCAGCAATTGTACAGGAATAGCTGTAATCAATGCCGTTACAAATTCATGGCATTGAGGAATAGAAATATGATGCGTTAAATCACACCCAGCGCTTTCAGCACTCGCATCACTAATGAAAATAATCTGCCCACCACGCGCAGCCACTTCTTGCATATTAGAAATCGTCTTATCAAATAAACGATCTTCAGGGGCAACCACAATCACCGGCATATTCTCATCAATCAAAGCAATCGGCCCATGCTTTAACTCACCTGCAGCATAAGCCTCAGCATGAATATAAGAAATCTCCTTTAGTTTTAACGCCCCTTCCATGGCAATGGGATAACTCACACCACGGCCTAAATAAAGCACATCCCTTGCCTTTGAGAGAGAATGAGAAATTCGATCAATTTCTTCTTCATGCGCCAAAACTTCAGAGATTAATCGCGGCACCTCCACAAGAGAGCGTACAAGCTCTCTTTCTTTCTCATCATCAATTACACCGCGCACACGTCCAATATGAATAGCAAGCGCCGCCAATACCGTTAATTGGCAAGTAAACGCTTTTGTCGAGGCAACACCAATTTCAGGCCCGGCTAAAGTCGGCAAAACTTCATCACTCTCACGCGCAATAGAGCTCTCACTCACATTCACAATCGAGAGAATTTTCTGCCCCTGTTCTTTACAATATTTCAAACTGGCCAAACTATCAGCTGTCTCACCAGATTGAGAAATAAACAGTGACGCCCCCCCCTCACACATCAAAGGTTCTCTATAACGAAACTCTGAAGCAATATCGATATCAACTGGCAAACCACCCCATTGCTCAATCAAATATTTACCCACAACACCAGCATAATAAGCTGTGCCACATGCAGTGATAGACAGTCGCGGTAATGTTTTAAAATCAATCGTGAGAGATGAAAAATCGACACACTCTTTACCAAGGTCAATATAATGCGACAAAGTCCGTGAAATCACATCTGGCTGCTCGTGTATTTCCTTCGCCATAAAATGACGATGATTGCCTTTATCAACCACTAGCGCTTGTGCCATGGAAGTAGAAATAGCCCGCTCTATTTCTTCATTTTGATCATTATAAATGGTCGCCCCTTGGCCTGTTAAAACAACCCAGTCCCCATCTTCTAAATAAGCAACGCGGTTTGTAAAAGGAGCAAGCGCAATTGCATCAGACCCAATATACATCCCTGGGCTATCTTCATCACCAAAACCAATAGCAAAAGGGCTGCCTCGGCGCGCACCAATCATCAGATTATCATGCCCCTCAAAAATAACAGCCAAAGCAAATGCCCCTTCAAGAGAGCTCAAACTATCGCGAACAGCCTCTTTAGGCGTTTTATTTTGCTTTAAATGTTTTGCTATCAAATGAGCAATAACTTCAGTGTCGGTTTCTGTTTCAAAAACAAAACCATCTTTCTCAAGATCAGCACGCAGAGCTTTAAAATTTTCAATGATCCCGTTATGAACAACGGAAACACCATCAGATATATGCGGGTGAGCATTAACTTCTGTTGGTTTGCCATGTGTTGCCCAGCGCGTGTGACCAATGCCAAGGTTCCCGGGGAGCGGCTCATCATTAAGACGTTGCTCAAGAGCCTTTAACTTTCCCTTAGCGCGCCGTCTCGCCAATTTACCTTCATGATAGGTAGCAATACCAGCTGAATCATATCCCCGATATTCCAGCCGCTTTAACGCATCAACAAGATCCCCCGCAACAGGAGAAGTCCCGATAATACCGACAATACCACACATTCAATTGGCTCCATTTTCTCAAAATAATACAATCCATCGGCTTTTTAACCTCGATAGGCAATAACGCTTAGCTAAGTTCGGTGAAACGTTCAAATCACGTGCCATTTCAAAATATGTAATAATTTATAAATGACACTTATAAAAATTACTTAGTGTCCGCCGCTTTTCTTGCCTTTAATCTTTCCTGGCTTTTTCTAAAACGAGCCGCCCAGCGTTCATAAACCTTTTTGTCCGCACGGGTCAAAACAAGCGCATCTTCCGGAACATTTTCTGAAATCACACTACCAGAGCCAATAAAAGCCCCTTCAGCAATGGTCACAGGCGCAACCAAAGAGCTGTTCGAGCCAATAAAACAATTGGCCCCGATTTTAGTGACATATTTATTGAAGCCATCATAATTGCACGTAATGGTTCCAGCTCCAATATTAGCATCTTCGCCAATTTCCGCATCGCCCACATAAGTCAGGTGGTTAATCTTTGCCCCCTTAGAAACGGTTGCTTTTTTAACCTCAACAAAGTTACCAACTTTACAGCCCTCACCAATTTCAGCACCAGGGCGCAACCGTGCAAATGGACCAATCTTAGAACGTGGTTCAATAACAGCACCTTCAATATGACTGTGGCTATGAATAACCACGTCATCCCTAACTATAACGTTAGGCCCAAAAACTACATTAGGCTCAATTATCACATCTTTACCAATTTGCGTATCAGCAGAGAAAAACACTGTCTCAGGTGCAATCAAAGTAGCACCGCCCCGTTGAACCTCTTCTCGTCTCCTATTTTGGAAAATCCGCTCAGCTTCAGAAAGTTGCACTCGGTCATTCACTCCCAGCACATCTTGCTCAGAGCACCGCGTCGCAACTGTTTTCAAACCTTGTTTGCGCGCAAGCTCAATCACATCTGTTAGATAATACTCACCATTCGCATTATCATTTCCAACTTGGTCTAATAGAGACAACATATGCTCTGACCGGAAGCCCATAACACCAGAATTACAAAACTGAACTTCAAGTTCTTCAGGGCTTGCATCCTTTTGCTCACGAATAGCTACCAACTGTCCCTCATCATCAACAAGCAACCGGCCATACCCTGTCGGGTCTTCAGCTTCAAAGCCAAGCACACCAACATGTGCCCCTTCTTTTAATTCTGAATAAAGGCCATTGAGCGCGTCCATTGTTAATAGCGGCGTGTCCCCATAGAGCACCAATACAAAACCATCATGTTTTTCTAAAGCAGCTTTCGCACTCAAAACCGCATGAGCTGTACCTAATCGGTCTTGTTGAACAAAAATCTCTGCCCCTGAAAAATGAGCGCGCGCCACATCTTCAACTTGCGCCATATCCGGCCCAACCACCACAGAACAATTCACTGCCCCAAGTGAGCACCCAAGATCAATAACATGCCCAACCATAGGCTTAGAACCAACAGCATGCATAACTTTAGGATGTTTAGATTTCATCCTTGTGCCCATGCCGGCCGCCAAAACCAGGATCATAAGAGAAGAATCAGTCTGTGAAGCAAGATTAGCCATAATTGTGAAAACCCAAATAAAATTCTTATGTTTAACTCCGTCTTTTTAAGGAACTGCCCTTAAGATAAAAAGACAAAGAAACTTCAAAGTAAGATCAATACACAAAAGAAATGAATTTAAAAAGAAATCATTCCACTTCTTCTCGTATGAAACATCTTTACAACAACCCCGAACAAACATGCACCCCCATAGCTAGCTACCACATTGACCAAAACTAACGACTCTGAATAGGTAAATAAAAAAGCTTGAGGGGGCTCTATAGCAAACATCTATAGACAAATTTAGCTTAAAACGCGATTTAAACGTATTATAGAGATCATTATATGAGCAAGCACCAAAAAAACACATCGACAGGATCTAGCTTTAGTTCATTCATATATATGAGCCTATGGTTTTTAAGCGCTATTGGAGCATTAGCCTATATGGCTTTTTTAATGGACAATACCGACCTCAATTTAAAACCTTTTGCCACCACTATAGAAGCAAACCAAACTTCTGAAAAAACAGAAAAACTCCTCGTCGACATCAAAGAAGGTATCGGTCAAACAAACCACACTCTCAAACAATTAAATGTAAAATATTACGGTCTTGATAATCAAGTTGCTGAATTAAGAAAAGAAGTCGCTGACCTTTCAAAAAGCAATGCAAAACTTTCTCAAAAAGTTCGCATAATTGAAACCGCAACTTTACCAAAAACCAGTCAAAAAGCCCTTGATAAAATAGAAGTAACAGGCTCAGTCATCCCGCTTAGCAAAACAAAAACAATTGCTAAAAATAAAACAGCTCAGAAACAGAAGAAAAAATCAAACATTGCAAAACCGGTGATGAAGCTAACGCCTAAACAACTTGATAAAAAGAAAGCACGGCAAATCACACAAACACAATTTGCTATCTCCCTTGGTAATTTTCAAAACATTAAACAACTCAAGAAAGCATGGGCAAAACTCAACAAAAAATACAAATCGGCTCTAAGCCCATTAAAACCAAGATACGTCACCATTGTCGTGAACAATCAAGCCAAATACAAGCTCGTCTCAGGCCCTCTAAAAAATGCTTTAGACGCCGCTAAAATCTGCTTCCACCTTCAACAAGCAAAAACATATTGCAAACAAACCATCTATCAAGGCAGCGAGATATAAAAACAAAAAAGGCCAGAAAGCTTGAGAGAAATAAACTCCTATAAAGGATTTCATTATCTCTCTTTTTCTGGCCTTTAATAAATAAATTTTAGCCAATAACTAAAAGTCTTATTTTAAAGATCACGCGTATTAAACGTATCACAAGATTTCATATTGCCAGTATCATAGCCACGTTGAAACCATTTCATTCGTTGCGCCGATGTACCGTGAGTAAAAGCTTCAGGTCGAATATGCCCCTGTGTTTGTCGCTGAATATTATCATCACCAATTTTAGAAGCAGCCCTTAACGCCTCTTGCAAATCGCCTTTTTCTAAAATTTGGTTCGCGGCATCAGCATGGCGCGCCCAAAGCCCTGCAAAGCAATCTGCTTGCAACTCCATACGAACCTGCAAAGCATTTCCTTGCACCTTGGACATCCGCTGTTTTGCTGCCTGCACCTTATGAGCAATACCAAGAAGAGTTTGTACATGATGGCCTACTTCATGCGCAATGACATAAGCCTGCGCAAAATCACCAGGAGCCCCAAACTTTTGTTTAAGTTCTTTATAAAAGATCAAATCGATATAGACCTTTTTATCAAGCGGGCAATAAAACGGTCCCATAGCACTCATCCCTCGGCCACAAGCAGATTGTGTTGATTGAGAAAACATGCGCAATTTAGGCTCTTCATACCGCCGACCAATTTGCTTAAAAATCTTATGCCAAACCAGCTCAGTCTCTCTCAGTACAACAGATGTGAATTGAGCCAAATCATCCTTTTTAACTTGAGGAATTTTCGTGTTTTGTCGATTAAGGTCTTTATTAGACTGATTAAATTCACCACCCGTATCAGGCAATGGCTCAACATCAAAACGAGGTTGTTGTTGGCGCTCAATTTGCGGCAAACCCTGCCCTTTTGTAAGCTCTCTTAAAATTAAATTCGGGTCACACTTACCGGTAAAATACATAAAGGCAAGCAGGATCAATATTGTCCAAATACTAATGCCACCACCGCGGCGTCCAGGCATTCTTATACTTCGTCCACGACCACCCGGAAGAGGAATACCAAAACGCCCCCCTCTGCGCCCACGATGGTCTTCAATGTTTTTACTGCCCTCACGGCCTCTCCAACGCATAATCTCAAGCCTCACTAATAGTTAAACACATTGCAAATTTGAAAATTACCAACCCTTTAAACCCTCATCTTAATGCGAGTTTCCATTCTTTACCACTGCTCAAACCTCAAATTCAGAGCTAAAGAATATCATTAATTGGAATGATAATCTCAATTAAGGTTCAAAGATAACAAAAAGCCAAAACCTATTATATTTAATAACATTTTTAAAAAATAAAAACATCAGAAACTAGAAGCAAGAAAGAGTAAAATTTTTTCCACTTCACTTTAGGTCAAATAATCGAAACAAATTAAACGCCGTACAATATTACAGATATTTAATTTGAATGTAAGGCTATTCTCCCGTAACAATAATCATATCAGATTTAATTAGTTGAAAAATAATTCACTTAAAACAACAACTTTCACAACAACTTTCAAGGGGATCAAAATGAAAAAGTCTATTACAGCCGTTGCTTTCATTTTTATGGCAAGCCTTATGTTCGTATCATCCATCACAGATGCTCAAGCTAGAAACAAATTCGGAGCAATCGCAATTTCTCCATCTTCAAAAGCTATGGGCTGGTCATATAATTACAATTCAAAATGGAAAGCCAACCAAGTCGCTCTAAGAAAATGTCGGCAATATGCATCTGATTGTCGCATTGCAACTTGGTTCCGCAATGCCTGCGGCGCCGTAGCCGTTGGCGCAAATGGTGGCTGGGGCGCCCACTGGGGTCGTTCTATTAAAAATGCTAAATGGAAAGCTAAGAAAATGTGTCGTAGACACGATAGCTATTGCCAAGTTAGACGCTGGGTTTGCACAGATCGCTAAAAACAACAGTTAGCATTTCAACATTCTTACAACCAAAAGCGCCTCTTATGATCTTCCCTTCCCAATCATGAATTAAGAGGCGCTTTATCCATCCAACCAATCAGAAATCATTTTTATTTGGCTCGGCACATTTAATGTTGGCGCATGTCCAGCTTCATCTATTTCAATTACAGTCGCTTTAGGCCCTGTTTCTTCCATCCTCTCAGCAATCGATGGTGTTAGTAATTTTGAATTTTCACCGCGAAATACCAACACCGGGCATTCAATCATCTCCCACAATGGCCATAAATTCACATCAAATCCGGTAAGACCAGCACGAACAGGGTCGCCAATTCCAGGGTCATAATTTAAAGCAAATTTCCCCCCCTCTACTTCTCGCACACCATATTGCGTCATGTCTTCCCAGTCTTCATCCGACATAGGAGCAAACTCAACATGAATTTCCCGCAAATAATTCTCAGCCTCAATCATTGTATCGAATTGAGGAGACCGTCCCACATAAGCTCCAATTTTAGCAAGCGCCGCATAAGGTATATAAGGCCCCACATCATTAATCACGAGTTTCCGAATGGGGCTGTTCGCAGAAGCCGCTAACATCATGCCAATTATCCCCCCCATAGATGTACCAACCCAATCTATCTCACGTTCATCTAGTCGAGAAATAAGAGCATTCATGTCAGCATTATATTGAAGGTTCTCATAAAGCGCGCTATTTGCAATCCAGTCACTATGCCCCCGCCCAACAATATCAGGACAAACCACACGGCGATCCTCACTTAATTGATCTGCTACTTTATCAAAATCATGAGAGTTTCTCGTCAGACCATGCACACAAATCACAGAAGGTTTCTTAGACTGCCGCCGATATAAAGGCGTTTTATTTTCCCATTCTTGATAAGAGACCTTATGAAACCCAGAAAGTCCAAGCCCTAAAAACTCTCGCCTCAAAGCTCCATTTGCGACATAAGAACTGCCAAGCATTCCGCTTTTATCTCTTTTCTTCTTTCGCGCAAACGGAAGCAGGTTTTTAGAATTCTGACTAACTGTTTTTAATAAGTTAGAAAAATAATTGACGTAATGGGGTGTCATTCTGTCAGGACCTTCATGTGAAAGATTTAAGCTAAGAAAACATATAAGAATTTTCTCTCTGTGTAAGCAAAAACTGCTTGATGTAAATCAAATAAAACAAAAACAAATAAGATTAGGCTTTTAGGAAGACTTCAAAAAAATTTATCAAATAAATTAAGTCCATATCCCCATTAAAAACCAGAAAAGAGATTAAAATGCTGCCAAAATCAAAACATTATTTAATCTTATTTCCATTGCTCCTGATAAGCTCTTGCGTTGAAGCAAAAGACAATTCAAAAGGCAAAACTCTTTATCAAGGATTATGCGCCTCGTGTCATGGTATTAGTGGAATTGGCAACGGCCCTGTCGCGTCTCAATTAAAAACTAAACCTAAAGACCTCACCACACTAAAACTAAAAATGGGAGACGCATTCGACATTAATGTTATTAAAAACAGAATTGACGGACGAACCATGCCAAGAGCCCACGGCATTCCTGAAATGCCTGTTTGGGGCGAATGGTTTTCAATTGAATCCATCTCAAAAGGCAGGCTTCAGGAAGATAGAGAAGGTATAAGAAAGGATGTCGAAAAGAACTTAGACCTTCTGGTAGAATACATCCTTACCCTACAGAAATAATAAATAATTTAATCTTCCGCTAAAATCGCTTCTTAGGAGGAAACAAATGAAACCATTGCTAAAACTAACAATATTCATATTTGCACTGTGTATTTCCAGCTCAGCTGCTACTGCTGGTTCCACAAACAAATCCAATGAAGGCTCAATTGAAAAAGGCAAAAACCTCGCAACAGAGTTATGCGCAAAATGCCACGCCATAGACAAGACCAGCCAAAGCACAATCAAGGAGGCACCACCCTTTCGCACCTTTAACGAAAAATGGCCTCTGGAAAACCTCGAAGAAGCATTGGCTGAAGGCATCGTCACCGGCCACGATAAAATGCCTGAATTTAAATTCAACCCAAACCAAATCACTGATTTTTTAGCTTTTTTATCAAGCTTAAAAGATAAATAAAAAAACGCTCGATTGTAGTAAAACAATCGAGCGTAAGTTAGTTATGTGAGAGTGATCACACAGCCATAAAGAATGTATAAAACATCAAATCGCTAGATATTCATGGCGAAGCTCTTCATTATCAAGAACTTCTTGCGCGGTCCCGTCAAACACAACTTGCCCCGTATCAAGAATAACAGCCCTATCGGCAAGCTTAAGTGCAGCCACAGCATTTTGTTCAACAATCACCGTAGTAATGCCTTGCTCACGAATATGCTGTAGAGTTTTCTCAATTTCCTGAACGATAACAGGTGCCAGACCTTCATAAGGCTCATCAAGCAACAAGATTTTAATATCACGAGCCAAGGCCCGTCCTATTGCAAGCATTTGTTGTTCGCCCCCAGAAAGGGTAGTCCCTTCCTGGTTGCGACGCTCACCGAGCCGAGGAAAAAGTTCATAAATCCGCTGAATTGACCAACCAATTGGTTTTTCAATTTGTGCCAGCTGTAAATTCTCTTCAACAGTCAGACCTTGAATAATGCACCGGTCTTCAGGCACCAAAGCCAAACCAGCCTGAGCTGCTTCAAAAGATTTCATATTATGCAAAGGCTGATGATCAAGCCAAACTTCACCATGAGTGATCATTGGTTCATCGAGCCGAGCCATCGCACGAAGTGTAGATGTCTTACCAGCACCATTACGGCCAAGCAGCGCCAAGATCTCACCTTCATGAATATTCAGGCTAATCCCTTGCACAATATAACTCTCGCCATAATAAGCATGCAGATCCCAAACAGAAAAATAAGCTGGAGCAGTCTGCGCATGGCTAGCATTCATATTTTCTTTGCTAGCATTCTTATTTTCTTTAACTTCTGAATTATCCAACATTAATGTGCTCCTCCAAGATATGCTTCCTGCACCTTAGGATGACCTTTAATATTCTCTGGCAAATCTTCAACAATCACGGTGCCTTGCGCAAGTACTGAGATTTTCTGAGCAAGAGAGAAAACAACATGCATGTCATGTTCAATCACAGCCATTGTAATATGCCGCTTGTCTTGTATCTCAGCCAGGAGATCAATTGTATTATTCGTATCAGCCCGTGCCATACCGGCGGTTGGCTCATCAAGTAATAACAATTGTGGGTCCTGTGCCAAACACATGGCCATTTCCAACCGGCGTTTATCACCCCGTGAAAGAGAAGAAGCAAGCATGTCTTTTTTATCAGCCATGTTCACATCTTCCATCATTTGTTCAGCTTTTTCATGGACATCAGTTTCTTGTCTTACACGGTTAAGCGCATTCAAACTAAAACTGCCATCCCGTTTAGCAAAACAAGGGATCATCACATTTTCATAAACAGTCAAATCACTGAAAATTTCCGGTGTTTGAAACACACGGCTCACACCGGTTTGATTAATTTCATGCGCCTTCATCCCCAAAAGAGATTGGCCATTGAAATTCACCGTTCCGGTATCAGGAATTAACTTTCCAATAAAGCAATTGAGCAAAGTCGACTTGCCAGCCCCATTGGGGCCGATAATCGCATGGATAGTGCCTTCTTCAACACTCAAGTTCACATTTTGCAATGCTTTCAACCCGCCAAAGCTTTTATTTACGTTTTGGACTTCAAGTATACTCATTCGTCCTCTCCTATTCAGCAGGCATTGAATTCGGATTAGATATCTGGGCAGAAGAGTTTTTCTTCTTACCTCTTATCCAATCTATGATGTGAGATGCGCCCTGTAACAGACCGCCAGGCAAGAAGATAACAACCATCATGAACAATAAGCCCAATGTTAAGTGCCAACCCTTACCAACAAAGAAATGTAAAACCCAAACAATCAAATCTTCTAACCCATCTGGTAAAATAGAGAACCAGCTGTGCAGTACATTTTCATTGATTTTTGAGAAAATATTTTCAAAATATTTAATGAAACCAGCGCCAAGAACAGGGCCAAGCAACGTGCCAGCACCACCAAGGATGGTCATCAGAACAACTTCACCAGACGCCGTCCACTGCATACGTTCAGCACCAGCAAGCGGGTCAGTACAAGCCATCAAGCCACCTGCCAAACCAGCATACATGCCAGAGATAACAAAAGCAGCAAGTGTATATGGCCGTGTATTCACACCAGTGTAGTTCAGTCTGTTTTGGTTCGTTTTAATCGCTTTTAGCATCAAGCCAAATGGTGAACGGAAAATCCGCATAGCCAAATAGAAGGCAATGATCAGCATAATCGCACAGAAATAGAACCCAACATTAAATTGGAACACCATACCCAAAAATTCAAACTTGGCCGTGGAGTTCATAGTCAGCCCAAACAAATTAGTAGATGGAAGACTACCTGTTGTATTCACACCATCTAAAACCCTAGGGTCATCAAGTGTCAGTTGCAGACCAGTTTCACCATTTGTAATCGGTGTCAGTACTGAATAAGCCAAACTAAAGCTCATCTGCGCAAACGCAAGCGTTAGAATAGAGAAGTAAATCCCAGAGCGACGCAGTGAAATAAAGCCAATCAATAAAGAAAACACACCAGCAATAACCACAGCCAAAATCAGCGCAGGAATTACATTCATAGTAAGAAGTTTAAACATCCAAACCGCTGAATAAGACCCCACTCCCAAAAAGGCCGCATGACCAAATGAGAGATAGCCTGTTAATCCAAAGAGGATATTAAAACCAATGGCAAAAATACCAAAGATACAAAAACGTTGAAGCAAATCAGGATAGCCTGCCCCGAAAGGAGCTAGTAAAATCGGCCCCGCTAAAACCATCAGAATGAAAAGTATCATTAACATCCGGTCATTATTTTGGAGTTTATCAATCATAAATTAGTCCTCCATTACACCAGCACGGCCCATCAAACCACGAGGGCGCACCAAAAGAATGACAATAGCAACCAGATAAATAATAATTTGGTCAATCGAAGGTAGGTAGATGGCTTCAAAGAAACCTTTCACTTGGTTCATAGAAGCAAAACTCTCCAAAATACCAAGCGTAAATCCAGCTAGAACAGCACCAGGCAAGGAGCCCATGCCGCCAACAACCACAACAACGAAACTAAGCACAAGGAAATCCATACCCATGTGATAGTTCGGTGAATTAATCGGGCTGTACATCACACCTGCAAGACCAGCAACGCACGCCGCAATACCAAACATAATAGTAAAACGTTTATCGATATTAATGCCAAGCAAGCCAACTGTTTCACGGTCCGCCATACCAGCACGAACAACCATACCAAATGTTGTAAATTGTAAGAAAGCAAACACACCAGCTATGACAGCCGCAGAGAAAGCAAAATAGACCAATCGCCAATAGGGATAAATAACAGCGTTTTCAGCCATACCAATCAAGACACCAAAATCAAATGAACCTCTAAAAACTTCAGGGGCTGGTGTTGGAATTGGGTTTGCTCCGTAAAATGCTTTAATAATTTCTTGTAAAACAATAGCTAAGCCAAAAGTCACCAAGATCTGATCAGCATGAGGCCGCTTGTAAAAGTGCTTAATCAGGCCTCGCTCCATGACATAACCAACAAGAAGCATAATCGGAATAGCAAAAAGAATAGCAAGCGGTACCGACCAATTTATGATCGCCGTCCCAGCAGCTTCGCCAAACCATTCTATAATATATGGGGTTTTAACTTTCAGAGGATTACCAAGAAAGTCTGTTTTTGTGGGGTCAATTGTTACAGTCGAAATATTTAAAATTCTCTGTAACGTTACTACGCAGAATGCGCCAATCATGAACAACGCACCGTGAGCAAAATTCACAACACCCAACGTTCCAAAAATCAGCGTAAGCCCAAGAGCAATCAGTGCATAAGCACTACCCTTATCAAGGCCATTCAGGATTTGAAGTAATATCGCGTCCATGTTCCATCCAAATTTTTTTGTTAAATAAAACTGCAATTCGCAGCAAGCCAGCAAGCGCGGAATCAAACAGTCGTTTTTATTATAATATGGTCACGCCGCTATGGCGGCGTGACCAAAGTAAGGGACCCAGGGGGGATTATGCGCCAGGGTTACACTTACCTAGTGAACCACCTTTAAACATTGTGTGGTCCGGCTTGTACTCAACTTGAGCGCGAGGAGTAACCTCAACAACTTCAAGCACGTCAAATTGTGATGTTGGGTTTTCTTTACCCTTCACAACTAGAACGTCTTTAAAGCACTGATGGTCTTCTTTACGGTACTCTGTTGGACCGTTACCTAAACCATCGAATTTAAATCCTTCTAGAGCTTCAGCTACACCACATGGGTTGAATGTTTTAGCTCTCTCACAAGCATCAGCATAAAGCAGTGTTTGCACATAGCATGTATGAGCCGCCTGAGATGGAGGGAAGCCATACTTCTCACCAAATGATTTAACAAAAGCTTTTGAGCCAGCGTCAGACAATGACCAATGCCAGTTTGTTGAACCAAAGATACCCTTAACGTTTTTACCCGCACCGCGAGCCATCAAACGAGAGTAAAGCGGCACAACAATCTCAAAGTCTTTACCGTTCACTTGCTTACCACGAAGGCCAAACTGAACAGCTGAAGTCAATGAGTTGATCATGTTGCCACCATAGTGGTTCAGAACAAGGATATCAGCACCAGAGTTCAACACAGGCGCAACATATGACGAGAAGTCAGTTGTAGCGAGCGGTGTAAGAACATTGTTAACTGTCTTCCAACCCTTAGCTTCGGTTGCAGCCGCAATAGATGCTTGCTGTGACCAACCCCAAGTGTAGTCAGCTGTAAGGTGATATGCTTTACGATCTTTACCGTATTTTTTCTCAAGCACAGGAGCAAGCGCAGCGGCTGACATTTGAGCATTAAAGAAATGACGGAAACCGTTTGCCTTTTTGTCTTTACCTGTTGTGTCATTTGAGTGTGTCAAACCGGCCATAAAAATAACGCCAGCTTCTTGACAAAGACCTTGCACAGCAATCGCAACACCTGATGATGAACCACCAGAAATCATAACTGCACCGTCTTTTTCAATCATAGACTTTGCAGATGCACGCGCAGCATCAGATTTTGTCTGAGTATCACCGGTAACATATTTAACCTTTTTACCAAGGATACCGTTACCTTTTAGCTCTTTAGATGAAAAAGTTTTCATCATGCCGCCATCGCCGCCACCATTAAGGTGCTCAACAGCTAGTTTAAAAGCACGAAGCTCGTCAGCGCCCTCATCAGCATACGGGCCAGATTGCGGCACGTTAAAACCAAGCGTGACAGTGCCACCCTTAGGCTCATTCGTATAAGCTGCTGCAGGACTTGTTAAGATAGTAGGCATTGCTAAGCCTGCACCAACAACGGCACCAGACTTTAACACCCCACGACGAGTGAGTTGTTTTGACATAGATTTCCTCCCAGAATTCTTGTGTATGTGGATGAACGTAACGTCTTTACGCGCCTTGATTCATCAATGTCATTAGACCCTACTAAAGTAGACCAGACAGTAAAGAATGCAATAAATATTTGTTTTAATTCAACTTTTTTGTAAATAATTATAATTTGCTTTTTCGCTATTTGTAAATTAATTTACTAAGACGCTGGTAACACCTTAAAAACTAAGGAAAAATAAAATGTCACGCACTCTCATCGGAACAAGAATTCGAGAACGGCGCCGCGCTAAGAAAAAAAGCCAATCCGGACTTGCTCAAGAAGTAGGCATTTCAGCTTCATATTTAAATTTAATCGAACATAATAGACGAGGTATCGCCGGCAAGACATTGCTAGCTATTGCAAAATCACTTGAAATAAATCCACGAGATTTATCAGAAGGTGCAGACCAAGGCCTTATTGATAAACTCAAAGAAGCCATTGCTAAAAACCGACACATCCCAACTGAAGTTGAACGTTTAGAAGAATTTATCGGACGCTTTCCAGGCTTTGCCAGGCTTATAGAACGCTTATTTGATCTTCAGCAGCAACAAGATCATAACCTCCAGGCCCTATCAGATAAGATGAATAGCGATCCATTTTTTGCCGAAGCCATTCACCTCATGCTTTCAAACATCACAACAATTCGCTCCACAGCAGATATTTTACAAAAAAACCCTCATATTGAAGAAAAGCTCCATTCAAAGTTTCTCTCCAACTTACTTGAAGAAAGCGAACGTCTCTCACAGACCGCGAGTGGAATTCTCGAACATTTCGAACAAACCCATTCACATCAAGACAAACTAGCTGATCAAACAACGTTAGATACATATTTAGAAAGCAATCAATTTCATTTGGAAATTTTAGAAACAGGCACTGCCACACCAATTGAAATAATCGAAGAATTAGAAATAGAAACAGAAGAACAAAAAAACGCTGTCTCTATATTAGAAGATTATCAAACAATGGCCAAAAACCTGCCTTTGCAAAAATTTTTACAAAAAGCAGAGCAGTTTAAATTCGCGCCCCTAGAATTAGCGGCTTATTTCAATACAGACTTAAGAAGTATCTTTTATCGTTTAGCCCACTTACCTGAAAAGGCGAGTTTACCCAATTGGGGATTACTAGAATGTGATGGCTCTGGCGCTGTTTTATATCGAAAACAACTGACCACATTAAGCCTGCCTCGTTTTGGTAGCGCCTGCCCGCTTTGGCCAATTTACAGAAGTTTCAGTCAACCAATGCAGCCAATCTGCACCTTACTAGACATGCCAACGGGTGAAAGGTTCTTAACCTATGCAGTTGCCCAGTTTAATGATTTCGGCTCAATAGGTGTGCCAGGAACATTAAAAGCTTCTATGATCATCACTCAAGATTACGACCAACTAATCGCAAAAACTGCACTTGCAACACTCCCACAACTCTCCGTTGGTCTGCAATGTTCCGTCTGCCCAAAGCAAGACTGCACAGCTAGGCGCGCCACTTATATACTTGGCTAATCTCTAAAATAATCAAAACAAATGAAGTGCGACAATATATTCAAAAGAAACAATATACCTACCTTAGAAGCAATTTCATAAAGAATAACACTTGCCTCAAAATCAAATCCAGTTAAGCTAATAAACATGCTTTGGGAGGAGCTTGTGCCAAAATCTGTTTTAATTATCGAGGATGAACCCTTTATCCTAGAAGCCCTATCCTTTCTTCTAGAAAAAGAAGGATACGCATTGTCATCATTTTCAGATGGTGAAGGCTGCATTGATTACATTAAAAAAATCAAACCAGATTTAATCATTCTTGACATGATGCTCCCTAATGTAAGCGGTATGCAAATCTTAGAAAGTTTAAGAAATTCAGCTGATTTCCAATCACTTCCTGTCCTCATGCTCACTGCAAAAGGACAAAGAAGAGATCGCCAGGCGGCTGAAAATGCAGGCGCCAGTCTCTTTATGACCAAGCCATTTTCTAACGATGAAATCATTGCTAACGTCAATAAACTTTTAAGTTAAGGCTCACAAATAATGAGCAAGCCATCCTCCTCTATCAATAAGAAACGAACAAAAAGAAAAATCAGAGAACTGGCGTTCATACTCCCAGCGCTAGGAATCTTCTTTTTCCTAACCCCCTTTATAAACACCATCATCACTTCAGACACATCAACAGACATAAGAGAATTATTTTATTATATATTTACCGCCTGGGCTCTCTTAATTCTCGGAGCCTATGGCCTTTCACGCAAATTGACAAATGAGGAAGACAAAGAATAATGCTCTCATTTAATTTGCTGGTAAGCATTTGTATTATATATGTAATATTCTTATTTG
This sequence comes from Hyphomicrobiales bacterium, assembly GCA_965230545.1. Taxonomy (GTDB): domain Bacteria; phylum Pseudomonadota; class Alphaproteobacteria; order Rhizobiales; family HXMU1428-3; genus HXMU1428-3. Next base: position 215,360 of record CBDDLE010000004.1, read on the forward strand.
GCGTCGCAGCCTTTGCTGAAAGACAAGCTGAGAAAAACAAACTATCTTTCTTAACATCACCTATTGTTTACACACTTTCAATCTCTGTATATTGCACCGCATGGACTTTTTACGGAGCGGTTGGTTATGCCGCTCAAAACGGCTTAGAATTCCTAACCATCTATCTCGGCCCCACCCTCTTATTCATCGGCTGGTGGTGGTTGTTGCGCAAACTTGTTCACATTGGCCGCAAACAACGCATCACTTCAATTGCAGATTTAATCTCTTCAAGATATGGCAAAAGTAATCTCCTTGGTGTTCTCGTCACCCTCTTAGCGGTTATCGCTTCAACACCCTATATCGCCCTCCAGCTTCAATCACTGACTTTAAGCTTCGCTGTCTTCACTTCAAATTCAGTAAACAGCGTTTCTCCCGCAATCACCGCCCTCTTCACAGCTGCAGGCCTTGCCGTTTTTACAATTGTTTTCGGCACAAGAAACCTCGACGCAAACGAACAACACCATGGTGTGGTAACTGCCATCGCCGTTGAAGCAATAGTTAAACTCGTGGCCCTATTAACCGTCGGCATCTTTGTTGTTTGGGGGGTTGCAGATGGGCCCTCAGACATAATGAACAGGATCTCGGAAAAACTGCCGCAAAACGAAAGTCTCTTTACCCCTAAATGGGTCACCCTCATTTTCCTCTCCGCAACAGCAATTATTTGTCTACCTAGAATGTTTCAGGTTGTAGTCGTGGAAAACTCTGCAGAAAAACACTTGGCCACAGCAAGTTGGGCATTCCCTCTATACATGCTTTTAATGTGTTTATTCGTACTCCCCATTGCAGTCGCAGGGCTCGATATTTTACCAGATGGCTCCAACCCAGATCTCTTCGTACTCACAGTCCCTCTCGCCGTAGGACAAGAAGAACTCGCAGCACTCGCCTTTTTAGGCGGTTTTTCATCCGCCACATCAATGGTCATTGTAGCTGCCATCGCCCTATCAACTATGGTCTCAAACCATATCGTACTCCCCCTTTGGCTCTATGGAGCTCAAAGTAGAAACCCTGAAAGTGACGATGTCCGCTCTGTACTCTTGAGAAGTCGGCGCATCAGCATCGCTGTTATTTTAGGCCTTGGTTATCTTTATTATATCTTCACTGGTGGAACGACGGCACTCGCCTCAATCGGCCTTATTGCCTTTGTTGGTGTTGCGCAAATTTTACCAGCCCTTATTGGCGGGTTGTTCTGGAACAATGCAACAAGGTCAGGCGCCATAGCTGGGCTCATCTCAGGCTTTATCCTCTGGATTTACACCCTCTTCCTACCAAGTTTTGATGGCGGCTTTATCCTCACTAAAGATATTTTAAATAATGGCCTCTTCAGTTTAAGCGCTTTAAGACCGCAAGCCTTGTTTGGATTAAATATTGATGACCCACTTATTCATGCCGTCTTCTGGTCTCTCTCATTTAACACAATCGCTTTCATAACTGTCTCTTTGCTAACCACTCAAAAATCATTAGAGCAACTACAAGCCGTTCAATTCATCAATGTCTTTGAACACACGTCCAACAACCGAACAGCAAGACAAATCGCAACACCTGAGGATTTGTTTATTCTCTCGCAAAGAATTTTAGGACGCCAAGAAACAACCAAACTCTTCAATCAAATTGCTGAAAGCCAAGGCAAAAAAAGCGGACTACCAGACCCAACCGGCGCCTTTATCGAAACATTAGAAAAAGAATTTTCAGGCTCTGTTGGTGCCGCAACCGCCCATGCGATGATTGGGCAAATCACAGGCACAGACACAGTCTCAGTTGAAGAACTTATTGCGGTGGCAGATGAAACAGCGCAAATCATGGAATATTCAGCCCGCCTTGAAAAACAATCAAAAGAACTTTCCATAACAGCTAACGAATTACGCAAAGCAAATGAAAAACTAACAAAGCTAAGTCAACAAAAAGATGATTTTCTAAGTCAAGTTAGTCACGAACTCCGCACACCAATGACAAGCATCAGATCCTTTTCAGAAATTTTGAAAAGCGAAGAAACAATCGATAGTGACAAACTAAAACATTTCTCTTCAATCATTAACGAAGAAAGCAAACGGCTCACCAGACTACTAGATGAAATTCTTGATTTAAGCTTCCTTGAAAGTGGACGCATTAAGCTCAACCTTGTGCCAACCACTTTATCAAACGTTCTCAACAAAGCCCTTTCAGCAACTCAACAAATTGCAGAAAAAAAAGAAGCTATAATTTTATCAGAACCAAAAGCTCACAATATCGAGCTAATAACTGACCCAGATCGCTTGTCCCAAGTCTTTATAAACCTCATTACAAATTCTATTAAATATACCAATTCGAAAAAACCAGAGATCAAAATCAACTGCATAGATCATGAACATTATCTCGAAATTTCAGTCTCAGATAATGGCCCTGGCATTCCAGAAACGGAACAAGACATTATCTTTGAAAAATTTTCCCGGCTAAATTCAAAACCAGCCACTGGTGGTGTCGGCCTTGGTTTGCCTATCAGCTTGGAAATCATGCAAAACCTAGGCGGTGAATTAAGATGCCTGCCCGTGCTTTCTGGTGCAGAGTTCAGAATAAATCTTCCCAAATACCCAATCGTTGCTGAAATTTAAATAATACCAGCCTCAAATAGTTTTCTCATTTATTTATAATAAAACAGGCACAGCCATTGCTATTCACACAAACAAATACAAATAGATTTTTGTATTTATCCAATAAATCAACAAGGAATAGTGTACAAACAAATGAGCAACTTAACTTTCAAAGTAATAGCATATTTTGCAATTGCATTTTCACTTTACTCATTCTTCTCTCCGCATAGTCCTAAATTATACGATGGAAAGGATATGAGTGCTCATCATGTAAATAAGAGCCTAACATTTGCAACAGCAAATCTGCTTTTTAAATCTCATTTAAAGCAATGCAACTTTGATTATGATCAAAGAAGTCAAAATTGGAAAGACTGTGTCAAAGAGGGAATAAAGAAGATAAGAAACAATGCGTTATCTCAAATAGAAACAAAGCATTGATACATTGATGTTACTTAAATTCATTGAATACACCAAAGAAATTGAACCAAGCCATTAAAATGGCCTGGTTCAATCTCCTTCTTCCCCTATCCCTCAATTACATGAGCTAATTCAGTCACTTCTCCAAAAAGAACAAGCTACTAAATCCACAATAGATCTATTAAATCCCAAACTATAATATTGATTTGTTTTTCTTATGACGATGATAAGGAAATAATATTTTATCTTATAATAAAATCACTCTACTATTCTAAATGTAGCCTAAAAGAGTGCGGTTCAATCACCTCTTTATAAGTTTATAAACCACAAAAATAACACCTGTTTCATAAAAAGAGCACAGCCAACCGCATTCAATAAAACAATTAACCAATACTCTTTCTCAAAAAGAGAGAGTAGTTTTTATAGTGAGGTCGAACAACATGAACGATATGACACATGACACTGAAGGCAAGTGCCCAGTAATGCATGGAGCAAGTGTAAATAAATCTTCAGGAAGCACAGCCAATCAACGCTGGTGGCCAAATCAATTAAACCTCAAAATCCTGCACCAAAACTCAGAACTCACCGACCCAATGGACCCTGATTTTAACTATGCAGAAGAATTCAAAAAACTCGACCTTAAAGCCCTCAAACAAGATCTCGTCGCCCTAATGACAGACAGTCAAGAATGGTGGCCAGCTGACTATGGTCACTACGGCCCTCTTTTCATTCGTATGGCCTGGCACAGCGCTGGTACATACAGAACATTTGATGGCCGCGGCGGCGCCAGCACAGGCTCGCAGCGCTTTGCTCCCCTTAATAGCTGGCCAGACAATGGCAACCTTGATAAAGCCCGCGCTCTTCTTTGGCCAATTAAACAAAAATATGGCAAAGCCATTTCATGGGCTGACCTACTTGTTCTTTCAGGCAACTGCGCACTTGAATCTATGGGCTTTAAAACTTTAGGCTTCGGCGGCGGCCGTGTAGATGTTTGGGAACCAGAAGAAGACATCTATTGGGGACCAGAAGCAACATGGTTAGGTGATGAACGCTACTCTGGTGAACGTGATTTAGCAAACCCTCTAGCTGCAGTTCAAATGGGCCTCATTTATGTCAACCCAGAAGGCCCAAATGGTAACCCAGACCCACTCGCTTCAGCAAAAGACATTCGCGATACATTTGCCCGTATGTCCATGAATGATGAAGAAACAGTTGCTCTAGTTGCTGGCGGCCACACCTTTGGTAAAGGCCATGGCGCTGGTGATCCAGGTAAATATGTCGGTAGAGAACCAGAAGCCGCCCCAATTGAAGAACAAGGCTTTGGCTGGAAAAATACAATGGGCACCGGTAAAGGTGGAGACACAATCACCAGTGGCATCGAAGGGGCATGGACACCAAACCCAATCAAATGGGACAATGGCTATTTTGACGTGCTTTTAGGTTATGAATGGGAATTAACAAAAAGTCCCGCAGGTGCCAACCAATGGACACCAACAGCAAGCTCAAATGCAGACCAAGCCCCAGCTGCTGCAGACGCTTCAAAATCAGAACCACTAATGATGACAACAGCAGACATGGCTCTAAAACTAGACCCTATTTATGAGCCTATTTCTCGCCATTTCCATGAAAACCCGGAAGAATTCGCAGAAGCTTTTGCAAAAGCCTGGTTTAAATTAACACACAGAGACATGGGGCCAATTTCACGCTACTTAGGTGAAGAAGTGCCAAGTGAAGAATTCATCTGGCAAGACCCTGTACCAGAAGCAACAAGTGAGCCTATTAATAGTCAAGAAACAAAAGATCTAAAAGACAAAATCCTATCATCAGGTCTCTCAATTTCAGATCTAGTCTCAACCGCTTGGGCCTCTGCCTCAACATACCGTGGCAGTGACATGCGCGGCGGTGCAAACGGTGCTCGAATTCGCCTTAGCCCTCAAAAAGATTGGGAAGTAAACAATCCTGAAAAATTAGCGAATGTCTTAAAAACACTTGAAGACATTCAAGCAGATTTTCAATCTAACGGTAAACAAGTCTCTCTAGCTGATTTGATCGTACTTGGCGGTTCTGCAGCTATTGAAATTGCAGCAAAAAATGCAGGTCATGATATTGAAGTTTCATTCACTCCTGGCCGCACCGATGCAACCCAAGATCAAACAGATCTGGAAAGCTTTGCAGTTCTTGAACCATTCGCAGATGGCTTTAGAAACTACATCAAAGGCAACAAGAACATACAATCAGAAGAACTTCTAATTGACCGCGCTCAACTTCTAACGCTTACAGCCCCTGAAATGACAGCTCTTATCGGTGGTTTGCGAGTTCTGGAAACCAATGCAGATGGCTCTAAACACGGTGTCTATACAGAAAAGTCAGAAACTTTAAGTAACGACTTTTTTGTCAATCTCCTTGACAGAAACATTCAATGGGAACCAGCAGCAAATGAAGGCACCTTTGAAGGTAAAGACCTCAAATCAGGTGAAGTCAAATGGACAGGCACAAGAGCAGACCTTGTGTTTGGTTCTAACTCACAATTAAGAGCCATTGCTGAAGTTTATGCATCTAATGACAGCAAAGAAACGTTCATCAAGGACTTTGCCGCCGCCTGGACCAAAGTTATGGAACTTGATCGTTTTGATCTTACTTAAAACCAGAGCTAACAAATAGATAAAACTATTTGATGGTCAATTTAAAAAAGGGTGGGTTAAATTTTAATCCACCCTCATTAAAAAGGTCCTTGCAAGATATAGAAAAAATAGTCACCTTAAACATTTAAAACTGCTCGTTAAATGAACCAGGTGGACAATGGCAAAACAATATCCAATCTTAAACGATAAACTCTCAGATTTTATAAAACGCCAGAAAATATTCTTTACCGCATCAACTGCTAAAAACTGCCGCATCAATCTCTCCCCACGATCTACAGAAGCTTTCAGAATAATTGATCAAAACACAGTTGTTTATCATGACAAAACGGGCAGCAGCAATGAAACAGCCGCCCACTTAAAAGCTGATGGCCGCATGACCATAATGTTCTGTTCATTCGATGGCCCGCCCAAAATTTTAAGGCTTTACGGTGAAGGTGAAGTGCTCCATCGCAATAGCGATGAATATAAAACAATCCTTCAAAACCATTTTGAAAATCAAACTTATGCCGGTGCCAGACAAATCATCAGGCTAAAAGCAGACCTTGTCCAAACCTCATGCGGTTTTGGCGTCCCTTTATTTGACTATAAAGAAGATAGAGACAATCTAGAACGCTGGGCGGAAAAGCAAGGACCAGATGGCATCAAAGATTATTGGCAAAGAAAAAACTTAACCAGCATGGACGGCTTACCAACCGGCATCTTCGATGAATAACTAAGCGAAAAAGAGCTAACTATCCATAATGCTCAACCGGCACTCCAGCAATCGCCGCAATGTTCAATAGACCCCGCACAGTAATGGATGGCGTCACAATGTGAGCCTTGTTGCCCATGCCCATCAAAATCGGCCCGACTTCCAAACCATTAACAGTTGTTTTAAGAATATTTCGCACTGCCCCAGCACTATCAGTGTTAGAGAAAACCAAACCATTCGCACGCCCCTCGAAACGAACATCAGATAAAAACCGTTTTCTCATATCAGGGTCAAGTGCAGCTTCAACATTCATCTCACCATCATATTGGAAATCAAGATCCATCTCATCCAAAATAGCCATGGCAGCACGCATCTTCTGGCCAGAAGCTGTATCAATATTGCCAAAGATTGAGTGCGAACAAAGAGAAATTTTAGGCTCTTGACCAAACCGGCGAATATGACGAGCCATCCCAATAACTGAAAGCGCTACTTGCTCAGGCGTTGGGTCATGATGAACTTGCGTATCCGCAACAAACAAAGGTCCACCTTCTAAAATCATCAATGAAAGTGCACCTGTCGGTGTTTGCCCATCATCCAAAGGCACACCAGCACGCCTAATCCCACCATTCGGGTTACTTAAAATCTGATCTATATAACCAAGATGCCAAAGATATTGACCAAAGGTTCCCGCAATCAAACAATCAGCATCATCAAGTTTTACTGCCATTGCACCAATGGCTGTAGAATTGGTCCGCATAATAGCTTTTGCTAAATCAGGTGTTACCCCACGTCTTGCTAAATGACTATGATACCCTTCCCAATATCGGCGATAACGCGGATCATCTTCAGGGTTAATCACTTCAAAATCTTCCCCCTGCTGAATGTTAAGCCCAGCCCGTTCAATGCGCTGAGAAATAATATCTGGACGACCAATTAAAATAACCTTTTCAGACATCTCTTCCAATATAGCTTTTGTCGCTCGTAGCACACGCTCATCTTCACCTTCAGCAAAAATCAACCGGCGTCTCACATTCTTAGCAGCCTCATAAAGCGGCCTCATTAAAAGAGATGATTTGAAAACTGAATTGTTCAAACTCTCACGATACGCATCCATATCATAGATAGGGCGCGTGGCTACACCTGTTTCCATAGCAGCTCTCGCCACAGCACTCGCCACAACAGACATCAAACGCGGGTCAAATGGTTTCGGAATGAGATAATCACTACCAAAAGTCAAACGCTCACTTTTATAAACCTCTGCAGCTTCAGCACTTGAAGTCAACCGTGCAAGCTCAGCTATTCCCTTCACACAAGCAATTTGCATCTCATCATTAATTTCCGTCGCCCCAACATCTAAAGCACCACGGAATATAAAAGGAAAACACAAAACATTATTCACCTGGTTCGGATAATCACTCCGCCCTGTCGCTATAATCGCATCAGGAACAACAGAGCGCACTTCCTCAGGTAAAATTTCTGGTGTCGGGTTCGCAAGCGCTAAAATTATCGGCTGCGCCACCATCTTCTTTACATGGTCTGCTTTTAATACCCCAGGCCCAGATAGCCCAAGGAACAAATCAGCTCCCTCAATAACCTCATCTAAAGTTCTCAGCTTAGAATCTTGTGCATAGTCTGCCTTTTGCGGCGTCATCTCAGATGTCCGCCCCTTATAAACAAGCCCTTCAATATCACAAAGCCAAACATTCTCGCGGCGCACCCCAAGCTTCAAGAGCATATTGAGGCACGCAATGCCAGCAGCACCACCACCAGTAGAAACGACTTTAATTTCTGATAGATCTTTCTTTGCAATCAAACAGGCATTACTAGCTGCCGCCCCAACTACAATCGCCGTTCCATGCTGGTCGTCATGAAACACCGGAATATTCATGCGCTCGCGGCAAAGCTTTTCAACGATAAAGCAATCTGGTGCTTTAATATCTTCTAGATTAATCGCTCCAAAAGTTGGCTCAAGCGCTGCCACCACATCAACAAGCCGTTCAGGGTCAGTCTCATTCACCTCAATATCAAAACAATCAATATTCGCAAATTTTTTGAATAAAACAGCCTTACCTTCCATAACAGGCTTAGAAGCAAGCGGCCCAATATTCCCAAGCCCCAAAACAGCAGACCCATTAGAGACAACAGCCACCAAATTTGAACGCGCTGTATATCTAGAAGCATTCGCAGGATCAGCTTTGATTTCCAAACACGCCTCAGCAACACCAGGGGAATAGGCCCGCGCCAAATCTCTTTGGCTGGTCATAGGGGTGGTTGGACGTATCTCTAATTTCCCGGGTTTTGGAAATTCATGATAATCAAGCGCAGCTTGGCGAACCGTATCATCTTTTTTATCTGAACCTGACAAATCTTGTACCCCTTAAAATTAGTGTTTAGATAATCAACAGCCTTTGAAAAGAGATGAAGCTAATTAAAACAACAATCCTAAAGTCTTTTCAGTTTTTTAAGACTCTTAAATTTTTAATTTTGATACTTTTGTACAGCTAAATTCCATTATTCAAGATTTATTGGTTTTTAAATATGAATAATTTTCAGTGCTACATATAAAATGGGTGGAAAGCACCTTAGACTTTTCAAAAGAACGTAACGGCTTCCACCCAAATAATCGTAAGCTAAAATAGTTTAGCCGATCCCCTTGCCTTGCATGGTAGCAGTAATTTCATCAAGAATAGCAGGGTCATCAATCGTCGCTGGCATCTTATACTCTTCTTTGTCAGCAATGCTTCGCATCGTCCCCCGCAAAATTTTACCAGAGCGTGTTTTCGGCAAACGAGCAACTGTCATGCAAAGTTTAAATGCAGCAACAGCGCCAATTTTCTCTCGCACCAATTGCACACACTCTTTCTCAATTTCTTCAGGTGATTTTTCATGGTTCGATTTAAGAACGACAAAGCCACAAGGAAGTTGCCCTTTTAATTTATCAGCAATACCAATCACCGCGCATTCACTCACATCAGGATGAGAAACAAGCACCTCTTCCATACCCCCAGTTGATAAGCGGTGCCCAGCAACATTAATTATATCGTCCGTGCGCGCCATAATGAAAAGATATCCATCCTCATCTTTCAATCCCGCATCTGAGGTTTGATAATACCCAGGGAAAGCTTCAAGATAAGCTGAGCGGAACCGCTCTTCAGCATTCCAAAGCGTTGGCAAACACCCAGGAGGCAGTGGAAGTTTCACAATAATATTGCCAAATCCACCAGCTGGCACCGGGTTGCCCCCTTCATCAACAATTTGAATATCATAACCAGGCATCGCCACCGTTGGTGAACCAAGCTTCACTGGCAATTTGCCAAGTCCCACAGGGTTACCTGCAATCGCCCATCCGGTCTCCGTTTGCCACCAATGATCAATCACTGGAATTTTCAACAGCTCTTCAGCCCATTCAATCGTATCAGGGTCAGCACGTTCACCTGCCAAAAACAATGTCCGAAGCGAAGAAACATCATAGGGCTTTAAAAATTCGCCTTCATGGTCTTCCTTTTTAATCGCGCGAAGAGCTGTTGGCGCAGTAAATAAAGCCGCAACTTTATATTCTTCAACAATGCGCCAAAATGTACCCGCATCTGGCGTGCCAACAGGCTTGCCTTCAAAAACAATCGTCGTCGCACCTTTCAAAAGCGGACCATAAACAATGTAAGAGTGACCAACCACCCAACCAACATCAGACGCCGCCCAAAAGACTTCATTCGGTTTGATGTCATAAATCGCACCCATTGACCAATTGAGCGCAACCATATGCCCGCCATTGTCACGCACAACCCCTTTAGGAGTACCCGTTGTCCCAGACGTATAGAGAATATAGAGAGGGTCAGTCGCTGCAACTGCCACACATGGCACCACAGAACCAGCAGTCTTATGCGCATTGGTAATGTCTTTATAATCAATGTCACGGCAATCAATCAGATCACATGTTTGTTGGACGCGTTGCAAAATAATGCAAGCGTCCGGCTTATTTTTAGAAAGTTCAATCGCTTCATCAAGCAATGGTTTGTAAGCAATCACGCGGTTCGGCTCAATTCCGCAAGACGCTGAAATGATCGCTTTAGGCGCACAATCATCAATACGAATAGCAAGCTCATTTGCAGCAAACCCACCAAACACAACAGAATGGACAGCTCCTAATCGCGCTGTAGCAAGCATTGCAAAAGCCGCTTCAGGCACCATAGGCATATAAATGAGAACACGGTCCCCTTTCGTCACACCTTGATCTTGCAACGCGGCAGCAAGGGCCTCAACTTCAGATTTTACTTCTGAATATGTGTAAGTCGCTTTAGTGCCAGTTACCGGACTATCATAAATAATCGCAGCTTGTTTTCCGCGCCCAGCTTCAACATGACGATCAACAGCGTTATAACAAGTGTTACATTCAGCCCCAGCAAACCATCGGCCATAAGCACCTTGTTCACCATCAAAAATCTTGTCCCAAGGCTTGAACCAACTTAATTCATTGGCCGCATTTGCCCAAAACCCTTCAGGGTCATTCTGCCAGGATTGATATACGTCTTCATAATTTGAAACTTCATTCATTGGTCTTCCCTCCACGAATACTCAATTTTATATTTTTTTAAATTTATTAAAACTATCTGTTGCGCCGCACACCGCGAATTTGATTAAGCACACTATTCGCCGCTACAATAACACTTGAACCGGGACCAAAAATTTCAGCCACGCCAGCATCTCGTAAAAAGCCATAATCTTGTTCTGGGATCACACCACCAACAATCACGATAATATTCTCTGCCGACTTAGCTTTAAGGCACTCAATCAATTCGGGCACTAATGTCTTATGCCCTGCTGCAAGTGATGAAACCCCAATAACATTCACGCCCGCCTCAATGGCTTTGGTCGCCACTTCTTCTGGCGTTTCAAACATGTCACTTAGGCTAACTTCAAAACCAATGTCCGCAAAGGCTGTTGCAATAATTTTAGCGCCTCTGTCATGGCCATCTTGACCCATTTTGGCAACCAAAACATGTGGACGTTTGGAATACTCATCCTTATAAGCTGCAATCTTACTTTGAATAGCCTGATACTCAGCATCACCTTCATAAGCTTGATCATAAACACCAGAGATCACGCGCGTTAACGCCTGATGACGACCAAAGGCGCGCCCCATCGCATCTGATATTTCACCAAGACTAGCGCGCGCTTTAGCAGCTGTTACGGCAGCTTCCAGCAAATTACCTTCACCAGATTGAGCAGTTTGTTCAAGATGATCAATCGCCGCTTGAAATGCACCTTCATTGCGAGTAGCACGCATCTGAGTTAAGCGCTTAATCTGTTCCTCTCGCACCTTGGCATTGTCAATCTCCAATATATCAACCGGTGGTTCATCTTCGAGTTGGTATTTATTCACACCAACAATCACATCTTCACCCTGGTCAATCCGCGCTTGGCGTTTAACGGCAGCCTCTTCAATCCGCATTTTCGGCAAACCTTGCTCAACCGCCTTCGTCATACCGCCCAGCGCTTCAACCTCTTCAATCATTTCCCAAGCTTTATCAGCAAGGTCTTTGGTCAAGGCTTCCACGTAATAAGATCCCCCAAGCGGGTCAACAACATTGGTAACACCAGTTTCATGCTGCAAGATCAATTGTGTGTTCCGCGCAATGCGTGCTGAAAATTCTGTCGGTAAAGCAATCGCTTCATCAAAAGAGTTGGTGTGAAGAGATTGTGTCCCACCAAGCACCGCTGCCATAGCTTCAAATGCCGTGCGAACAACATTATTATAAGGGTCTTGCTCTGTGAGAGAGACACCTGATGTCTGACAATGAGTGCGAAGCAATTTAGAGCGCTCAGACTTCGCGCCAAAATCAGTCATAATCCGAGCCCAAAGCTGCCGTGCTGCGCGCAATTTCGCCGCTTCCATAAACACATTCATACCAATACAGAAAAAGAAAGAGAGACGCCCGGCAAAAGCATCAACATCAAGCCCTTTACTCGTCGCAGCTCTTACATATTCCATACCATCAGCAAGGGTATAAGCAAGCTCTTGCGCCAAAGTCGCCCCAGCTTCTTGCATGTGATAACCGGAAATTGAAATCGAGTTAAACTTCGGCATTTCTTTGGCTGTATATTCAATAATATCAGCAATAATGCGCATTGAAGGTTCTGGCGGGTAAATATAGGTATTCCGCACCATAAACTCTTTTAAGATATCATTCTGAATGGTACCAGAAAGTTTTGCGCGCTCGACACCTTGCTCTTCACCAGCCGCAATAAACATTGCCAAAATTGGAATAACCGCGCCGTTCATTGTCATAGAAACAGACATCTGATCAAGCGGAATACCATCAAAGAGAATTTTCATATCCTCAATGGAATCAATCGCCACACCAGCTTTACCAACATCACCGACAACACGGGGGTGATCACTGTCATAACCGCGATGGGTCGCCAGATCAAAAGCAACAGATAATCCTTTTTGCCCTGCTGCCAAATTCTTCCGGTAAAACGCATTAGATTCTTCAGCCGTTGAAAAGCCGGCATATTGCCGAATGGTCCAAGGCCGCCCTGCATACATCGTCGCCTTCACACCTCTCGTGAAAGGACCAACACCAGGTAATTCTTGCGCAGCACTTTCTGGCACATCTTCAGATGTATAAAGAGGTTTAACCAAAATTCCTTCAGGCGTATCCCAATCGAGAGATTTAAGATCTTTTCCTCTTAATTCTTTCGTGGCCAATTCTTCCCACTCAAGTGGAAATCTCAAATCATCTTTGCTCATACTTCAAACTCCATGATGGTTTCATCAACAGCAAGACTATCTCCCTCACTCACTGGAATTTTCGCAATCACAGATGTCTTCTCAGCTTTGAGAACATTCTCCATCTTCATGGCTTCAACAATGGCCAGCGCTTGCCCTTCTTCAACCGTATCTCCTTCTTTCACTTTCAAGGAAACAAGCAATCCAGGCATCGGACAAAGCAGCAGATTTGATGTGTCTTGTGGAATTTTCTCAGGCATTAAGGCTGCAAGCTCTGCCACTCTCGGGCTTAGCACCTGAACATCAACATCCATCCCCCCCTGGCGCATCCGGAAACCACTGGTGATCGGATCGATTTTAATCACACACTCATCACCATCAATCAAAAGAGAGGCTAATTTTTCTCCCCTGTTCCAATCTGTTGAAACGGCATAAACCTTACTATCTATTGAAATTTCAAAATGATCATCTGTTTTTACAACCGTAGTATTATGTGATTGCCCATTTAACAAAACAACTTTTGTATCATTAGCTAGATCTCCTGTAGCAACAGACGCCAAAACATCTTTATGTTGCCTATCATTCGAAATAGCGTCTAAGGTGAGAGCTGCAAGAGAAAGCTTTTTCAAATCATCTTCAGAAGGATCAACACCCTCAAATCCTTCCGGGTATTCTTCAGCAATAAAAGCAGTTGTAATGTTCCCAGATTGAAAACGCTCATGCCCCATCACAGCTGAAAGAAACGGCAAGTTATGCCCAATGCCTTCAACCTCAAAACGATCAAGGGCAGTACGCATTTCCTCAATAGCAATATCGCGCGTTTTTCCCCATGTACAAAGCTTCGCAATCATCGGGTCATAGAACATGGAGATCTCACCACCTTCAAAAACACCCGTATCATTACGAACAATTGAGCCATTCTCTTTCACACATTCTTCAGGTGGGCGATAACGGGTTAAGCGCCCAATACTTGGCAAGAAATTCCGGTAAGGGTCTTCAGCATAAAGCCGGCTTTCCATCGCCCATCCGTTCAGCTGAATATCATCTTGGCTCAATGAGAGAGCTTCACCAGAAGCCACACGGATCATCTGCTCAACCAAATCAACACCGGTGATAAGTTCTGTCACCGGATGCTCAACTTGCAAGCGGGTATTCATCTCAAGGAAATAAAAATTCTTATCTTTATCAACGATAAATTCAACGGTCCCTGCGCTTGCATAATCAACCGCTTTTGATAGCGCAACAGATTGCTCACCCATTGCTTTTCTGGTTTTCTCATCAAGGAAAGAAGATGGCGCTTCTTCTACAACCTTTTGGTTCCGCCGTTGAATAGAACATTCACGTTCCCCAAGATAAATACAATTGCCATGACCATCCGCAAGCACCTGAATTTCAATATGGCGTGGCTGCTCGACAAATTTTTCAATGAAAATTCGATCATCACCAAAGCTAGATGCCGCTTCAGATTTAGAGCGATCAAACCCTTCACGCGCCTCATCATCATTATAAGCAATCCGCATACCCTTACCGCCGCCACCAGCACTGGCTTTAATCATCACCGGATAGCCAATCTCAGTGGCGATCTTAACCGCATGATCAGCATCATCGATCAACCCCATAAACCCAGGAACAGTAGAAACGCCAGCGTCAGCAGCAATCTTTTTAGAGGTAATCTTATCACCCATCGCTTCAATGGCCCCTTTAGGCGGCCCGATAAAAGCGATATTCTCTTCTTTTAAGCGCTCTGCAAATTCAGCCCGCTCTGATAAAAAACCATAGCCCGGGTGAATAGCATCTGCCCCAGTTTGCTTCGCTGCATCAATGATTTTATCAATTATCAAATAACTTTCAGCTGCAGGTGCCGCACCAATATGAACGGCCTCATCTGCCATTTCCACATGGAGCGCGTTTTTGTCAGCATCAGAATAAACAGAAACAGTTGCGATACCCATTTTCTTAGCTGTTTTAAAAACCCGGCAAGCAATCTCACCTCTATTTGCAACAAGAATTTTCTTAATCATGAGAGAGCCCCTTATAGTGGAATATTGTCGTTTTTCTTTGGAACGCTTGAAACTTTTTTAGTCTTTAAAAGATCAAAAGCACGCCCAACACGGCGGCGGGTTGAATGAGGCATAATCACTTCATCAATAAAACCGCGCTGCGCCGCAATGAACGGATTAGCAAACCGGTCTTCATATTCCTTCGTGCGCTCGGCAATTTTTGTCGGATTATCCAGATCTTCACGGTAAAGGATTTCGGTTGCCCCTTTTGCGCCCATCACAGCAATCTCAGCTGTTGGCCACGCATAGTTCACGTCAGAGCGAATATGTTTTGATGCCATCACATCATAAGCACCACCATAGGCTTTACGAACAATCACCGTTACTTTCGGCACCGTTGCCTCTGCGTATGCAAATAAAAGCTTCGCCCCATGTTTGATGATGCCACCATATTCTTGAACCGTACCCGGCAAGAATCCAGGCACATCAACAAGGGTAAGAATTGGAATGTTAAATGCGTTACAATAACGCACAAAACGCCCTGCCTTTTTCGCACTATCAATATCAAGACAACCAGCAAGCACCATTGGTTGGTTAGCTACAACACCAACTGTTGAACCATTGAGGCGCATATAACCACAAATGATATTGCCTGCATGGTCTTTTTGAATTTCAAAGAAATCCCCCTCATCAGCAATTTTTTGAATAACTTCATGCATGTCATAAGGTTGATTAGGATTTTCAGGAACAATCGTATCAAGGCTCATCTCAACACGATCAGCCGGATCATTTGTCTCTAACACAGGAACTTCAGCTTCATTTGAAAGGGGAAGAAAATCAAAAAGTCTGCGAATTTCTAAAAGAGCTTCAAGATCATTTTCAAAAGCCCCATCAGCAACGGATGATTTTTTCGTATGCGTTGAAGCCCCGCCCAATTCTTCTGCGGTTACCACTTCATTGGTCACGGTCTTCACCACATCCGGTCCTGTCACAAACATATAGCTCGTATCTTTGACCATGAAGATATAATCAGTCATTGCTGGAGAATAAACCGCACCACCAGCACACGGCCCCATAATCACGGAAATTTGCGGAATAACACCAGACGCCTGAACATTTCGGTAAAACACCTCAGCATAACCACCAAGAGACGCCACCCCTTCTTGAATTCGAGCGCCACCAGAGTCATTCAAGCCAATAACAGGCACACCGTTTTGCAAGGCAAGATCCATAATCTTGCAAATTTTCTCTGCATGCGTTTCTGATAAAGAGCCACCAAACACTGTAAAATCTTGTGAGAATACATAGGTTGGCCGCCCATTAATGGTCCCCCAACCGGTAACAACCCCATCACCCGAAATTTTGGTATCTGCCATACCAAAATCAGTACAGCGATGAGTTTTATACATATCATATTCTTCAAAAGACCCCTCATCCAGCAACACATCTAAACGCTCACGAGCTGTTAATTTGCCCTTTTTATGCTGACTGTCGATCCGTCTTTGACCGCCCCCTAAGCGTGCCTCAGCACGGCGATCTTCAAGCTCTTTGAGAATATCTTGCATGGATGCATCCCCTAAATATTTGCAATATTGAATTTTAACGGGGAAAATTGATTAAGTTTTAGCTATTCAATACAGTTACATTCTTGTTTTTAAAATTTTTCTTATGCTGGTAATCTGCTTTAAATCATCGATTTAGGCTCAATTGGTCCCCAAAAACACCTATATGGCTTATTAAGTCCATTTCAGAGCAAAACTCCAGACTTGAAAAGGCGACATTGCTGAATTAGTATATTTGCAAAAATATTTTTGCAAATATGCAAACAAGCTGCGATTAGACCATGAAACACAAAAAATTACTCATCGGAAGAACCATCCGTAAAATCCGCAATGACGCTGACCTAACCCAAGCAGCCTTTGCTGAGCGCCTTGGTATTTCAACTAGCTACCTAAATCAGATTGAAAACAATCAGCGCCATTTAAGCGCCTCGGTTTTGCTATCTCTAGCCGAAAACTTTTCAATCGACATCGCCAGTTTTTCCGAACAAGACAGTGATCGCTTAATAGCAGATATTGCAGAAGTTTTTTCAGACCCGCTCATCAGCTCAACACGCCCTTCAAACACAGATATTAAATTAGTCGCTCAAGGCGCACCTGATTTTGCTCGCGCCTTTATAGCCATGCACCACAACTTACGAAGAGCCAGCGAACAATTGGCTGAACTTGATGAAACCATTGAACGGTCAGACGGATTAAGCGAACCAACCCCTTACGAAGAAGTTCGAGATTTCTTCCATTACCTCGATAACTATGTTGACGAACTAGACCATAGAGCCGAAAAATTACACGAGCACATTTCAAAACAAAACCGTAGCAAAGTCCGTGCACTCGCAGATTACATTGAGCAAAGCCATCGTGTAAGAGTGATTATCGGCACAAAGAACACAGACAATAAAAACGCAAACCCAAAAGAAGACACAAGCCTCCGGCGTTTCGACCCAGTGGCTCACGTTCTATATCTAAACCGGCGCTCCCTAGCCTCAACACAAGCCTTTCAAATCGCTCATCAAATTGCGCAACTCGAATTCGCACCTATCATAGAAACCTATATTAGCGAAGCTAATTTTCACTCTGAAGAAGCAGCCGCTATTTGTCGAATTGGTATGGCGAACTATTTTGCTGGTGCAACTATCCTCCCATATGAAGCCTTTAGCCAAGCGGCAAAAGAGCTAAGATATGATCTTGTTCTGCTAGCAGAAAAATTTGAGGCAAGCATAGAACAAGTCGCCCACCGCCTCTCAACTCTGCAACGCCCGGGCGCAAAGGGCATCCCATTCTTCTTTGCCAGAGTTGATCAAGCTGGAAATATCACCAAAAGACACTCAGCCACCAAATTACAATTCGCCCGTTTCGGCTCTGCTTGTCCATTGTGGAATGTGCACCAAGCATTTGAAACACCAAATCGGATTATCAGGCAACTTGCAGAGACCACTGATGGCGCACAATATCTATGCCTTGCCACCACAGTGTCCAAACCAAGCGGTGGGTTTCAAGCTCCTGTACAAAGATACGCCCTCGCCCTTGGCTGTGAAGTATCCCATGTCGATGAGCTTATCTATGGAGATGATCTAGACACAACAAATAACAAAGCTTTTGAAAGAATTGGTGTGTCATGCCGAATTTGCGAAAGAAGGAACTGCCATCAACGCGCCCTTCCCCCATTAAAACGGAGTTTGCAAATTGATGAACACAACCGCAAAATTATTCCTTATGAATTCGATTAAGCATTTTCACACTCTCAGGAAAACTTCCAATCTGTTATTCAGGACAATAAGTCACTATGTACGAAAAAGGTGGATTAAGATAAAATTCTATACGCATTGAAAAAGAGGTAAGGATTATGGGCCAATTCACTCCCCCAACAATTGCCCCCCCATTAAAAACCATTGGGCATCATAGGCAGTTTAAAGGCTATGCGCAAAAATGCCTTAAACATCATACCTGACATCGCCTATACTCAACCCATAGTCACCGGCAGAACTGGCTTTTCCAGATGGCATATGGTCCAAGGCCCAGAAGCGTTAAAACATATCTTGCTTGATAATGTAGAGAATTATCCAAAATCTGAAGTTGTCATTCGAATGCTTCGCCCAGCAGTTGGTGAAAGCCTCTTCACCTCAGAAGGCAGCAATTGGCGCTGGCAAAGGCGAGCCATTTCCCCAGTATTTACAGCGCGAAATGTCACAGCACTCGCTCCCTTAATGACCAAAACCGCAGAAAGAACAACGCACCGCCTAAGAGACTTTATAATATCAAACCCAAACAACCCAACTGAAATGGTCAGAGAAATGCTATCGGCAACTTTCGATGTCATTTGCGAAGTTGCACTTTCTGGCCGCGAACATTTTGATAGCGAACTTTATGTAGAAGCTGTCACTCAATATTTCCTAACAGTCGGTCGGGCTTCACTTCTCGATTTTTTAGAAACCCCTTATTGGGTCCCTCGCCCCGGTGAAATAAAAGGGCGATTAGCAGTCAAAACCATGCACAAAATGGTCAAAGATGCCATCGAAGCCAGAAAGGCAGCTCTGCAAAATCAAGAAGAAAAAACCGAAGACCTTCTTGATTATATGATGAAAGCCGTAGATGCCGAGACAGGCAAAAAAATGGTCGCCAAAGACCTCTTACATAACATGCAGTTTTTCATCGTAGCAGGCCATGAAACAACAGCCCTCACATTAGCCTGGGCCCTATATTTACTCGCTCATGATCAACACGTTCAAGAAAAAGCGCGTGATGAAGCTACTAAAATTTTAGGTATTGGAAAAAATGCAAGAGCTGCGAATGCCGAGGATATTGCAAAAGCACCTTACATCGAACAAATCTTGCAGGAAACAATGCGTCTTTACCCACCCGTCGGCTTTTTAGTAAGAAAAGCAAAAGAACCAGATCAACTTTATGACAGAGAAGTAAAACCAGGTGATACAGTGTTTTTAAATATTTACTCCCTACACCGCCATCAAAACCTTTGGAGTAACCCGAATGTTTTTGATCCAAATAATTTTTCTAAAGAAAAAATTGAAAACCGGAATAAATTTCAGCACATCCCCTTTGGCGCAGGTCCTCGCATTTGTGTCGGCGCCACTTTCGCCATGATGCAAGCCCAAATCATTCTCATGACAATATTATCTAAATTTAAATTCACACCAGAACCCCCAGAGCCATCCCCCATCATGCAAATGACAATAAGACCAGAGCCGGGTGTATTTTTAAAAACAACACCGCTATAAATATTTATTCAAGTGCTAATAACCAATTGGTCATAGCTTCTGCCCCATTGCGTTTAAGGAGCTCACCCGATTTTTTAGTATCTTCACGTATGTCTAACAAATCAATATGAGATGCGTGCGCCAACTCACGAGCATGGCCAATCAACCAATGTTCAATCTTGAAAGGGGCAAGTTCTGGATGAGATTGAAAGCCAAGAATATGATCACCAATGGCATAAATCTGATTTTCATAAAGCTGAGATGAGCCTAGCAAAGTGGCACTCTTTTGGTAAATCAAACGTATCTCCATGCCAATGAAACATCGGTGCACCACCATTCGCCAAAGGCGCTAAAGGCCCACTAAAACCCTCTTCTGTTAATAAGATTTTCGCCCACCCAATTTCCTTACCATTAGATCCCGCATAAACTTGAGCACCAGCAGCAGAAGCAATTATTTGTGCACCTAAACAAATACCAACAGTTGGCAAACCTTTCTCAATCCGCTCCTTTGCTAACGCAACCTCTTCTTTTATATAGGGATAAAGATGATCTTCATAAACACCACAGGGCCCACCAAGAATGAACAATAAATCAGCGTCTTGAGCAGCTGAAAGGCTTTCAACAGGCGCATCAATATATTGAATTTCATAACCAGCCTCTAAAATAGGGGCTGCAAAAATTCCTAAGTCTTCAAATTGCAAATGGCGTATGGCAACACACATTTTATTTTTTCTAATCATAAATATCCCGTTATTAAATGCGTGAAATTAAAAAACATGTTCTTGGCAGATTTTTTCAACATCCGATTTAGACAAAGCCTCACCAGTCAACCCACATTTAAATTTATGACCACTCAAGCTTTGATTAAACTGGCAAGTTTTACATTGCCCAAACCCTTGAGATGAATTTTGATTTTGCCAGTCAGACAAAAGTTCTTTCAAAACCGTGATCCGTTTTTCATCATCCGGCAAATCAGGAAGCAAATGCACCTCCATCCGTTTCAAACAAGTTTTCCCTGCATCAGATAAATGCAACCGAATGACACGGCCATCTTTCTCACAAGCTTTTCGTTCAATATGCCCCGCCTCTTCTATGAGCTTCAAACTCTGAGAAATACTCCCCTTCGTTTGGCCAAGATAATCACAAAGAGCCTGAGCGGTATTTGAATATTTATTAGCAATCGATAGAAATCGTAAAATTTCCAAATGAACCAACTGAATGCCTTCAGCAGTCGCAGCCACTCTCATCTGTTTCCGATGAAGCGATGAAAGCCGCTCCAACCAAATATTAATATCTTTTATCATGAGACAAATAGTATCGCATCTAAACTATATTGACAAGACACTTCTTTCTGTTATATGCCTAATAATAGTTTAGCTTCGAAACTATTATTAATTGATCGCAGGAGGTAACAAATGAAGATCGATGTCTATGACACATACGCAAATTCAAAAAATGGCCATGTCATTCATTTCGATGTTTTCGTGAAAGAAGGAACAAAGCCTGAAATCGCGTTTGCATATGCACAAAAATTTCTAATCGGCATTGGAGAAGACGGAACTTCTCTTAAACAATCCCATTGCAACTTTTGTCATACAGAACAAGCTAACCCCCAAATTCTCAAAATAGTTGAAGAAATCGGATACGCCATCCTTGAAATGGAAGGCTGCCCCAATTCCGTAATTTAAAAAAATTGTCAAAATCTCCCAAAAACAATCAAAGGAACAATCATGAAACTCAAAAACAAACTACTAAAATTATCAGCCTCTCTTTTCATAATAGGCGCTCTTATTTCCCCAACTTCAGCTCATGAAATTCATGGCAAAAAAGGCAATGCCAAAATGGCTGACTTTGACATTGTTCACGCAAAAATCACTGCTAGTGACAATTGGCTCACATTTCACATGCATGTAAGCGGCAAGGCTGGAAAAACAGTGCCAACATCAACTGGCAAACTAGAGGGAAGCAAAGTTTTTTCTTATGTTTGGCCAACAAAAATTAACAGCGCTGCTGTTGGTTTTGAAAAAGATCAAGGCATCTTAGCGATGGCCATCACCTCCCATCCAGATTTTGACGACACACCTTTATTCGATGAAAATGGAGATGGAAATCTTGGAAATGATGGCAACGTTTGGCATTCCCACTGGGTTGTATTGGTCCCTGATGACAAATGCGGCAAAGGTAATCTAAAAGTGAAAGATATACCTGCCGGTAGTAAACCCAAAATGCCAATCACTTGGCCAGGCCTTCCCATTCTAATTGACAGCCCCGGTTACTCACCAATCATCAACAATAAAACTGTTGAAGTCCGCGTGCCTTTCAAAAATGCTAAAGACTTAAAAGGCATTGCATTTGATGGCGTAACATCAGGCCTTCGCGTTAATGAAAGCGCTCATGCCCCGCTTTTATGTGTAGTGAACGTTTTTGACGTCGCCTCAGGTGATCTGTCACTCCCAGGAAAAGTCAAATAAACCTCTACAAAAGGTAAAATGAAGGCACTTTTTAAGGTGCCTTCATCTCTCCTTAAAATAAAAACGCAAGGCCAAAATGAAAGTCTGAAAGCAATGACACAAAAATTAATTGAAGCACCAGAACTTGAAGTTCAGAACCTGGCTCAATACAAAAGAAGATTTGAGTCTTAAAAAGTTACGCGGAAAAGTCATTGCTATTTATGCATTTCAAATGCTGTGCCCTGGTTGTGTCGAGCACTCAATTCCCCAAGCTAGAAATGCATTTGCATCTTTTAACCCAGATGATCTTATTGTGATTGGTTTACATACAGTTTTTGAACACCATCAAGCCATGACAGAAACCGCACTCAAAGCCTTTATTCACGAATATAAAATCAAATTTCCAATCGCTATAGATACACCATCGGAGAAAGATTACGACCCCATCCCAAAAACAATGCGCACATATAATATGGCTGGAACGCCCTCTTTAATCCTAATTGATCGCCTTGGGTTTTTAAGAAAATACAAAATGGGACATGAGCACGATTTAAAATTAGGCGCCGAATTAATGGCCTTGATGAAAGAAGAAAACCCAATGGCTAAAATACCAGAAGAGATAAAAGGAACAGCCCAAACGTGTAAAAAATAATCTATCAAAAAAAATAACATCTCATCATATCACTGTGAGCCCACCTCCCGAGAAAAAATAAATTCTGCTAGAAGCTTAAAAAGAAAAACAAAGCAAACTTATTCACCTAACCAATTTCTCAAAGGACTTACAGTGCGAGATCAAAACGTAAAGTTAGCACCTAAATTTTTCAAAATTCTAATCACACTCCTAACATTTATCTCATTCACGTCCATAGCCAATGCCGGAAACATCAAATTAACCAGCAATCAACAAGCCTATCTACAAAAAGGTGGATTACTCTCAGTAGTTACACCAGATCCAGAGGGTGCTGCCGGCATGGTCCAAGCAGTCATTGACATTCCTGTTCCCCCCTCTGTTCTCTGGCAAACAATGTTAGATTGCAAAGGAGCAAATAAATTCATTAAAGGTTTGAAAAAATGCGCTATTTTAGCTCGCGACCCTGAAGGCAAATGGGATATCCGCGAACATGTCGTAAGCTGGCTTGCTTTAATGCCAACAACCAGGTCAGAATTTCGCTCTGTCTATTCCAAACATAAATCGATAAAATTTAGCCGGACTGGTGGAGATTTAAAAACCTTAGAAGGTGAGTGGAATTTAGAACCAATAAACAAGGGAAAAACAACACGCCTCACTTACATGGCACGAGTTGACCCAGGCACTTTCCTCCCCTCTTCAATGATCAGAGCCGCCGTTGAAGCCGATTTACCAAAAACACTCAAAGCCTTGAGAGATGAAGCAATACGTAGAGAAAATGCTAAATAACAATCACAATCAATCATCCACAACACCAAAGATCTGATGATAAATCGCAGCGCTTATATGAAGAGCCAACAATGGGTAAATCAAGAAGGAAACCCAGCGATGAAGGTCAATGGCAGCCTGAGATAAAAATGCAGTCTTCGTGAAAGAACCACCTATCTCAAAATTAAAATAAATAATAATCCCACCAACAACAAAGAGAATAAAAAGACCAATCAAACACTCAAAGATAAGAACAAAATAAATCAAACGATGAATAATAAACGCTAATTTTTTTTGCCATGAGTGTAAGTTGTAAGAATGAAGAGGGTTAGGGTTCACCCCTCTCCATATCAAACGTAAAATCATCAAAAGAAGAAAAAGCACCCCAAGTGAAGTATGTAGATTAATCAAATCAGAGCGCTTAACTCCTTGCTCTAAATCCTCAAATTGCCCTGAAAGATAAATAAGCGCAACCAACATAATTACACTAGACCAATGCAAGATGCGAGCAATGGCCCCATAATGGTTTTTGCTATTCTTCAATTGAATCATCATGCTTTAGGCCCAGTTTTAAATATTTAAGCCGACCTCAAAGAATATCGTAAAAACTTAATCGCCCCCATACCATAACCAAATGTCGTCAAAACAAATGAGAGAACAACAAGCAACATAACAAACGGCCCTAAATCATTCCCCATAATGGCAGCCACCAAAAATAAACCAGGGTTAGTAATCGAGCCAATTGCCATAGGCCATTGAACATATTTAGGTAAATTAATTTTCGAGGCATAAAAGCCAAGCAACAACATCGTCATCATTAAAAAATCCAAATGAGATGACAATAAATTCTCCGGATGTTGAAAAAGCGAGACCATAAATGGGATTTTGAGCAATTTTGTAAAAACCAAACACCAGGCCAAAATCAATCCAATTATTAAAGTCACACATGCTGTTCGCAGTAACAGAACATTTCCTTTGTGATGATCCTCAGACATAAAACCTCCCTCTTAATAAGTCCAATGTTCGGACTAAGCCTTGATACATCGTCCTATTCATTATTTTTAAGAAACAACTTATCTTCTCTATATACTGAATAACTCTCGCCTCCATTTGCACGAGAGGGAATAATCTCTTGCCTGAAACGGCACTTAGATAACCAGCTTTTTAAGTTAAATGAAATTATTTGAGGCAACAGATAAAAGGATAAACAGGCATGCAAATTTGCTTCAGCACAGATGATGTGCACCCGAGCGACCGTATTTCCTATATTAAAGATGTCGCGTGCAAAACCTATGTCGAGTTAGATTGCTTATCTGAGAAAAAACACAATTTCACTTCAAAAATTTATGCCGGAGAAATTGCGAATCTCGGTTTATCCGAAGTCATAACAGATCAATGCGAAGTGATAAGAACCAAAGAATTCATCAAGGGCTCAAAAGCAAATGAGATTATTCTAAGTCTGCAACTCAATGGCACAACACAAATCTTGCAAGACAATCGCGAAACATCCCTTACACCAGGCAACTTTGCAATTTATGACACTGAGCGCTGTTATCACTTAAAGCTAGGAGAAAATAACAGACAACTCGTATTAAAAATGCCCCGAGACCATCTTAAGGCTCACCTAGGTGAAATTTCTCATTACACCTCAAAAGCAATGAGCTTTAAAAATCCTATAAGCAAATTAGCCATCGGCTTCATGCAAACACTGCCAGACATTGCAGATAACTTGAACAAAGAAAAAGCTGAAACCATTTCAAAGCAAACGGTCGATCTAATCTCACACGCTTTCATTCATGAATGCCAAAACAACAGCGCTCTGTTGCAAAAATCCCGCTTCACAACATTAATGAGATTAAAATCAATCATTGGAGAGAACATAAGCAATCATGACTTCAAGCCAGCTGACGCCGCCAAACTAGTTGGCATTAGTGTGAGATACGCCAATGAATTACTAAATTCTGAAAACACATCATTAGAAAAATACATCTATGCCCAGCGCTTAGAACGCTGCCGGTTAAATTTAGCAGACCCAAAACTAAAAATGCACAGCATAGCTGAAATCGCTCATTCAAATGGATTCACAAGCGCGTCTCATTTTTCAAGGCGTTTTAAAGAAACACATAATATCAGCCCAATTGAGTATCGCAGGTCAAAAATATAGCCTTCAAGAGATTGTTATCCATTTCAAAAGATTTCTTTTGAAAGAAAAGCAAAGCCGTCTTATACTTTATTTTAATTCTAATATGAATGATTTCAGCAGGTCAGAGGTTTAATGGCTTTTTTTCAAAAAAATATCATGAAAGTCTTAATGGCTTTTCTTGTGTTTTTTTCAGCCCTTGCCCCTGTTTATGGGTCAACAATCACACCTGCCCTTAAATCGCTAACATTTACTTCAAAGACAGATTTAAGCTCTTCTCATTCCAGCTCTTCAAATATGGCCATGCCATGCCACAAAAGCGAAATGAAAGAGAAGGAAAGAAAATCTTACCAAGCAAAAAAGCAATCTGCTTGTTTCAAACATTGCCTGCAATATCTAAACGAACCGTGCCTTTTAACGACAAAGTACGAATTACAAAAGCTAGACAATAAACAATCAAAAGCTGATTATTTCATTAAAGAAACAAGCCAAATTGCTTCAACTTCTTTAATAACCCTCTCAAACAAAGATCCCCCCTTTAGACACTCCCACTCAAAATCTAAAGGTTTATCCACCCTCCTGAAACAAACATCTCGTTTGCGCCATTAGTCGTGAAATGAACAGCTTGAACATCCTTTATGGATCTTCAAGCCAAAATGCTTTGCGGGCACTCATCCCTCAAAAATGTATAACAAGTTCATTCACTACTATTAAAAGGCGACAATCATGTCAGTCTCAAGAAAATTAAAAAATCTAATCCGTAAATATAACCTCTCTTCACGGAGTTTATTCTTTTTACTTGCCTTGAGTTCATTAACTATTCTCACGGCACACCCACTTTTCCATTATCAAGCAATTGCCGCACAAACATCAAAAGCGATTACCAAATGGACATGCCCTATGCATCCTCATTACATTGCAGATGATGCTGGCTCATGCCCAATTTGTGGAATGGATTTAGTCAAAATAAATACCGAAGCAAATAGTAGTGAAACATCAAAAAAAGATGAAAAACCAATCATAACAATTGCTCCAGAAACAATTCAAAATATGGGCGTGAGACTAGCAAAAGTAGAAACATCTAAATTTGGTAAAAACATACGAAGCTTCGGCATTGTGGAAGAAAACGAACGGCTCCAATCTGAGATTTCAGCCCGTGTAGAGGGTTGGATAGAAAAACTCAACATAACCGCTGTTGGAGATGAAGTGCAAACAGGCGATGTCCTCTTTGAAATGTTCAGCCCAGAGCTCATCGTCTCTCAAAGAGATTTCCTAATTGCACTCAAACAATCAAAATCCGCACAAAATAATATTAAAAAGAGATTGCTGAGTTTTGGCGTTCAACAAAAAGCACTAAACCTCATTACAAAAGAAAAAGAAGTGAGGCAAAATCTTCCCTTTTTCGCCACACAAAAAGGCACCATCTCTGAACTAAACGTAACCCCTGGCACATATGTGCAAAAGGGAATGACAATTGCAAAAATTCAAGATTATTCAGAAGTGTGGGTTATTGTAAATGTCTCGGAAAAAGATATGGGCTTTATGTCAAAGGGAACCAAAACAACCATCCATTTCCCCAACCTTCCAGGCAAAACAATAAAATCTGAAGTGGATTATATCTACCCCAACGTAAATGAAACAACAAGAACTGGCCGTGTACGCCTGGTCATTGATAATAAAGAAGGGGTATTGCGTCCGGGCACATACGCTGATGTCGTCTTTGAAACTGAAATATCCGAGCGCCTTAGCATCCCTTCAGAAGCAATACTAAAAAATCAAAATGGTAATTTTGTTGTCGTCGCTCTCGGAAGCGGAAAATTTCAATCAAAACGAATAGAGCTAGGTCTCGTCTCTGGAGGAAGAGCCGAGATCAAATCTGGTCTTAAAGAAAATGAAAAAATTGTCATTTCATCTCAATTCATGATCGATAGTGAAAGTGCTTTGCGAGAAAGCTTTAGGAAATTAGAAAAATTACAGAAACCGCTCGACCAACTGAACTTAAAGAAAGTTGAACTAGCTAAATTCGATCACATAATTGATGCCGCGCTTTATATCCATGAAAGCCTCACCAATAATTCTGAAATGGTGGGGCAATATCTAGACGCTGCCATTTCAATCAAATCAATCATGTGGGCAGAGCATAAAGAAACCAAACTAGCAAATATTTTAGAGGGCACTCATGATGCATTAAAAAATGCTCAAGCCGCTAAAACAAAAACGGGGCTACAAATCGCCCTTGCTCAATTAACAACTGCACTAGAACCCTGGATCTTGGAAGGAGCCCCAACTCATTATCAAGCAAAAGGTGTTATGTTTTTCAAAACAAAAAACACAGACAAAAAATGGCTCCAATTAAGCAAAGCCCCAAAGAACCCATATAGCAATGAACAGGCCGAGCTAATAAACTGGCCAAAAAAGAAAATAACAAAACCTCAAACAACATCAACGAAAGAGAAAGAAAACAAAGACACACCACGTGGCAGCCATCATATGAGAGGGAGCCACTAACATGACAAATGAAACTCACGAAACAGATAATAACGCACCTGAGCTTCATGACCCAGCCAATTCAGCTGTCGCTAAAATCATTGGTTGGTCCATTAAAAATCAGTTTCTTGTTATCATCGGTACACTTGCACTCATAGTTGCTGGCTGGCATTCAATCAAAAACACCCCCCTCGATGCCATCCCGGATTTAACTGATACACAAGTGATCATAAGAACGGAGTTTCAAGGTCAATCTCCCCAGATTATTGAAGACTTGGTAACATACCCACTTTCAACAACCCTCTTAGGCCTGCCAAAGACAAAAGATGTTCGCGGATTTTCCATGTTCGGTACGAGCTTTGTGTATGTGATTTTTGAAGATGGCGTTGACCAATATTGGGCCAGATCAAGAGTATCAGAAGCACTTGCAACAATAAGAAGCAGTCTCCCTGCAAATGCATCGCCAGAAATGGGGCCAGATGCCACGGGCGTCGGCTGGGTCTATCAATACAGCCTCATAGACACATCAAACAAACTTGACCTGGCCCAACTTCGGTCATTGCAAGACTGGTTCTTAAAATTCGAACTGGCTACAGTTGATGGTGTCTCAGAAGTCGCCTCAGTCGGCGGTTTTGTTAAAGAATATCAAGTCCTCATAGATCCAAATCGCCTACGTGCCTATGACATCCCAATTTCAAGAATAACAGCAGCAGTGCGAGCCTCCAGCCAAGAAGTTGGTGGCCGCGTGCTAGAGCAAGCTGAAACAGAGCTGATCATTCGCTCCAAGGGCTATATTGAAAAGAAAGAAGATCTTGAAAACACGGTTGTCTTCTCTGCAAACGGTTCCCCTGTTTTGTTAAAAGATGTCGCACGCATAATGGAAGGACCAGAATTAAGAAGGGGCATTGTTGAACAAAACGGAACAGGCGAAGTTGTCAGTGGCATCATCATCATGCGCTCTGGCGAAAATGCCCTAAACGTCATCAAAGCCATCAAGAAAAAAATCAAAGAACTCGAACCAGGCCTGCCAGAAGGCGTGAAAATAGTGCCCGTATATGACAGAGCCCCTCTCATACAAAACGCTGTCAAATACTTAACTCATAAACTCATTGAAGAAGGCCTTGTCGTCGCCTTTGTTTGTCTCATTTTCCTTCTTCACGCACGCTCAGCTTTTGTTGCTATCATCACCCTTCCCCTTGGCATCATTGGCGCGTTTATCATAATGTCCTGGCAAGGTTTAACCGCAAATATCATGTCCCTTGGTGGCATTGCTATCGCAATCGGCGCTATGGTCGACGCCTCAATCGTCATGGTTGAAAATGCTCACCGTAAATTATCAAACACTTCACCAGATGCTTCAAAGCAAATAAAAAGAGAGGCCATCATCTCATCCGCCAAAGAAGTGGGGCCAGGTCTCTTTTTCTCTCTGTTGATCATCACCGTTTCATTCATTCCTGTCTTTGCTCTAACCGGCCAGAGTTATAAACTCTTCGCGCCTCTTGCCTTTACCAAAACATATGCCATGGGTATAGCAGCATTTTTATCAATCACACTTGTGCCAATCTTAATGTTATGGTTGATCAAAGGGACCATTCGCCCTGAAATGAGCAATCCTTTAAATCGCTTTTTTGTAGCCATTTATAAACCAGCTCTAAAACTAGCTCTTAAGTTTAAATGGATAACTTTAAGCCTATTAGCACTCTTAATCATTTCAGTCATTTACCCCATTAAAAACATTGGCCGTGAGTTTATGCCCCCTCTCTATGAAGGCGAACTCTTATATATGCCAACCACACTCCCCGGTGTCTCTTTAACAAAGGCAAAAGACATATTAGCCCAAACCAACCGCTTGATTAAAACCATACCTGAAGTGGAGCAAGTCTTCGGCAAAGCGGGCAGAGCAGACACAGCAACTGACCCAGCGCCAATCACCATGATAGAAACCTGGATTAAATTAAAAGATAAATCCAGTTGGCGAGAGGGAATGGATGTTAAAAGCCTCATCAAAGAACTAGATCAGAGAACAAAATTCCCAGGCCTTATAAACTCATGGGGCTACCCCATTAAAATCAGAATGGATATGATTTCAACCGGCATCAGAACCCCTGTTGGTATTAAAATTTCCGGCAATGACTTAAAAACAATTGAACGCATCGCTCTGGAGGTCGAAGCCAGTGTTAAAAACATCAAAGGCACCAGATCCGCTTTTGCAGATAGAGTTATTGGCGGAAAATATCTTGAAATCACACCCAACCGGAGAGAACTTGCCCGCCAAAATATAGACCTTGCCGTTTTCCAATCAGTTATTCAAACCGCATTAGGCGGTATGAAACTTTCTGAAAGTGTAGAAGGAAGAGAGCGATACAATATCATTCTTCGCTATGATCGCCCCTTTAGGGAAACTCCAGAACAACTCAAAGATATATTAGTACCAACGCCTCAAGGGCAACACATCCCATTAAAAGAATTGAGCTCAATAGAACTTGTCGATGGCCCTCCAATGCTGCGCTCGGAAAATGCCCGTCTAACGGGTTGGGTCTTTGTTGACATAGCAGGCAGAGACATAGGCACATTCGTAGAAGATGCAAAAGCACAAATAGCAAAACAAGTAAAACTTCCTGCCGGATATTCTATTAGTTGGTCTGGTCAGTTTGAACAACTCATTGAAGCTCGAGAAAAACTAAAACTCGCAATCCCCGCGGTAATCCTCATTATATTTGTTTTATTGATACTCCATTTCAAAAGGGTCGATCGAACACTCATAATTATGACATCTCTCCCCTTTGGCCTCATTGGAGGCGTTTGGGCACTTTACCTAGCAGGTTATAATTTCTCCGTTGCAAGCGCTGTTGGCTTGATAGCCTTAGGAGGCATCGCTGTTGAAACGGCTGTTGTTATGCTCCTTTATATAGACGCACAAATCCGCGAACACCCTCCAAAAACAAACAAAGAATTATATGAGGCCATCATTGCCGGCGCCGTCTTAAGAGTACGCCCCAAACTAATGACAGTCACTGTCATCATAGCTGGTCTCTTACCTATCTTTTTCACAGATGGCATCGGCGCCGATGTGATGCGCCGCATCGCCCTTCCAATGGTTGGCGGGATGATCACAACAACGCTCCTCACCCTCATTGTTATTCCAATTATTTATTTCATTTGGGAGGGAAGGAAACAGAAAGCGGAAACTAAACAAGAAGAACAACAAGAACTAGAGCTCTTTGCATAATTCAGAAGGAAAAAATATTATTGTCCTATATTTGCTTAAATTTGCAGCTAACATGTCGCAAGACCTCTAAAATAGAAGCTACCTTTCTATTGAAATGTAAAAAGCCAAAATGAACCGCATAAAAATGAAAGGTAAGGTGTTTGGGAAAATGAAGAATGGTATAAAGATGAAAGGTATAAAAATGCAACTATCTAAAAACTCAAAATTACTTTTCAAATCCCTAGCTGCGACAAGCATAGTCGCCATTGCTTTTCTTTTTCTCCTACCCAAAGCACCAAAAGCTGAAGGCATCCATCAGTCAGAACAGCATAAATTTAAAGTCGTAAACTATGTCGATTTCTTACATTACCCATGGGGAATGGCTTTCTTACCAAATGGAGACATCCTCGTAACCGAGAAACGAAAAAAACAACTACGCATCATTAAAAACGGCAAGCTAAACCCAAAACCTATTTTCGGCCTTCCACAAAACATTGACGCAGGCGGTCAGGGCGGCCTATTAGATGTAACTCCCCATCCAAATTTTAAAGATAACAACCTGATCTACATCTCTTACTCAGGAACAGGAAAAGGCGGCAAAGGAACAGAAGTTGCCAGAGGAAAACTATCTGATAACAAACTCACTGAGTTAAAAGTCATTTTCAAAGTCTCGCCTAAAACCGGCGGCTCTCACCATTATGGTTCACGCCTACAATTCGCAAAAGACGGAACTTTATTCATAACCACGGGCGATCGTTATAGCTATTTAAATGAATCCCAAAATCCTGAAAACCATCTCGGCACAGTCATTCGCATAAATGACGATGGTTCAATCCCAAAAGATAATCCCTTTATAAATCACCCCAAATACAAACCCGAAATTTATTCCTATGGCCATAGGAACGCACAAGGCCTGACCCTAAACCCTATAGACGGAACAATTTGGTTACACGAACATGGCCCACGAGGAGGGGATGAGTTAAACAAATTGGACAAACCTGGTGCAAATTACGGCTGGCCAAAAGTCACCTACGGCATTGATTATAGCGGTGCGATCATATCAAATAAAACCAAAGCTCCAGGCATCATACCCCCTGTCATTTATTGGAAACCTTCCATAGCACCAAGTGGCATGGCATTTTATAAAGGAAACAAATTCCCTAAATGGAATAACAACCTATTTGTAGGCGCACTAGCCGGTGCTCATTTGCGGCGCATCGTTCTGGAAGGTGATAAAGCAATCAAACAAGAAGTTTTATTGAAGCACACCGCCCGTTTCAGAGATGTAAAAACCGGACCAGATGGTTACATCTATCTCCTAACTGATGACAGAGACGGACAAATTTTAAGACTAGAACCTGTTAAATAACAGTCACAAAAAAAGCGCCCTAATGGGCGCTTTAAAACATGAAAAT
This sequence comes from Hyphomicrobiales bacterium, assembly GCA_965230545.1. Classification (GTDB taxonomy): domain Bacteria; phylum Pseudomonadota; class Alphaproteobacteria; order Rhizobiales; family HXMU1428-3; genus HXMU1428-3. Next base: position 248,310 of record CBDDLE010000004.1, read on the forward strand.
CTAATTTTTTATGAAATATTTTGAACTGGCTCAAAACCTTCAAAGTTGGGATGCCCTAAATAAAGCTTATCATTTTGCCCCGCGTTTTTGTGTGCATCTCTAAATTGTTGAGACTTCGTCCAGGCTTCAAAGTTCTCTTTTGAACTCCAAATCGTAAATGAAGAGTAGAGCGTATGCTCATCATGTTCAGGCCCTTTTAGAAGTTTAAATTCTTCAAATCCGGCCATTTCACTTAACCGGCTATCACGGCCTTCCCACACTTTTTCAAACTCAGACTCTTTGCCTTTAATCACCTGAAATCTATTCATCGCAATAAACACGAGCATAATCCTTTATATCTAAACAACAAAAAAATATCATAACGCTGAAAAGAAATGTTCTAAAATACATACTATTCAAATATATTTATGATCACTTCAGAATAATAGCTTAGAGTGACCAAAGCAATAACACTGCTCATAAAACCTTAGTCACTCTAAGCTATAGAATAGAATAAAGCGAAAGCTGATTATTCTAACTCTTACATGGTCTTAAATCTCAAGAGATTTTCATGAGGATCCTTAATAAAGAACTCACGAATGGCTTTCATTTCATAAGCATTGACTTTACTCAGCCCCAAAATTTTTCGAGTAACATACTCCTGATAAAGCACATCAATTTTCTCGGAACAAATCGTACAAGTTGTCCTTAAAGGCAAGCGCTCATCATACGTTAAATAAAACTTCAGCCGAATAGCTTCACGAGAAACAATAATGCTATCATCGCGAATATCTTCGATAGAGAAACCCAGATTATTTTTATAATAAATCCGGGTTTCATCTAAATCCAATGATGGTAATGAAAGAATTGTCTTGCCTCCCGCACCCAAAGCTAGCCCCCAAACCTCACTGTTGCTGAAAGTTTCGCACTAAAGCCTGGTTCTTTTTCTTCATGACGATGGATACGATAATCCTCATCAAAAATATTATTGAGCGTAAGTGCAGTTGAGAAATTCTCATTCACTTCATAAGTCGCAAATAAGTCAACTAAGCTATATGAAGGTGTCGGTGTTTCATCAATAGCAAGGTCATTTGGGTTAACTGCGTCTGGCACTCTATTCTGAGCATCTGCATAAGTCCAACGGCCACCAACAGTTAGCTTATCTTCAAGAAAACGAAAACCAACTGTCGCCACAACTTTATCAGGGTAAATCGATTTTAATGGCTGACCATTTGTTAAATCATCACCGCGCACATGTGTATAAGCCAGATTAACAAACATCAATTTGTTGTCATAAGTGGCTTCTAATTCAAAACCCTCAAGACGCGCATTTGCAATATTTACATATTGGCTCTCACCACAACCACTTCTAAGTAATGGATTGAAACAAGTTGTAGGGTTTAATCCAACAACTCGATCTTCAATAAAGTCATCTACATCATTCCTAAAAATTGCAGCCTTAGCCCTGAAAACATCTCGCTCATTAAAAATTCTATCAAAAGCGAGGTTTACACCACCCTCAATATTTTCAGCCGTTTCTGGTCTCAAATTAACGTTAGAAATAATATCGAATTCTGGGGGTACAGGATGAACACCACTTTGCAAAGTTTCTGTAACAGCTGGCGCTCGGAAACCTTCAGCATAGGTTGCATAAAATTGAACCCCTTTGAAAGGTGTTACACCAATAGTAACTTTCGGAGAAAGCTGGTCTTCCTCAACATTAAAACCATTCCCGGACAATTCATAACTATCATAACGAAGAGCCGCAATAAGCTCAAACCAGTCCCCATATTCAAGCTTATCTTGAATATAAAACCCGTAAGTTTCGCGCTCACCTGAAGGTGTAAAGAGTGCCCCGCTACCATTAGGGTCAGATGTTGTAACATCATCTTTAAAATAATCACCGCCGTATGTGAGTGTATGATTAAACTGACCAGTAGCAAAACGTGATGAATTGAATATATCAAAACCAATAGTATCTACTTCAAATGTTCTTTCACTACCAGCAGGCGTTACAACAACTTGACTAAAAACTGGTATGGGCGGACCAAAAGGAGGAAGTGAGCCAACTGTCTTGGTTAATGTCTCAAGTCTTGTTTGTTTTAACTCTGTAGACGTAAAGTAACCAGAAACATTCAAATCAATAAGATCATTATCAGCAGGGTTATAGCTCCATTTAGCAGAAAATGTTTGATCTTCAGTTTCCGTGTCTTGCTGGTTAGCATCACTGGTCAAACCAGTAGTATAATCATCTTTTTTATGGATATAACTAAGCTTTAATTGATTACCGACACCAAAATCAAAAACGCCTTTAATTAAACCTGAAACAAGTCCTTCATCCGTGTTTTCAACTTCTCTCCCGCCACCATCTTCATAATTCTCATGCTCACGCCAAACAAAATTCGCAAGCACACTCACAGTTTCGGTTGCTTTAACAGCGCCGATCGCACTAACAAGTTTTCCCTCTTCATTAGTGCTATATTGCCCTTTAATGCTCGCAGCCCATGTCTCGCCATGACGAAGCATGTCAGCTGGATCAATTGTTTCAAAGTTAACCACACCACCAATGGCACCAGAGCCATAAATAGTTGAAACAGGTCCACGAACAACATCAACCTGTTTAACCAACTCAGGTTCTAGATAAAACTGACCATCTGCATTATGACCAGAGCGTTGGAAGTTTTGCCGCGCACCATCAATCATCACATTCACACGACCAAAGTCTTGCAGACCACGAATGTTAATAGCAACACCAGGGTCATCACTATCCTCTTGAATATTTACCCCTGGAACAGCAGCTAAAAATCCACCAGCACTATCAAATTGAAATTTCTTCAATTCTTCTTTTGTAACCAAGCTTGTTCCAGCTAAAGTATCGATGATTTTTTCGTCTGTTTTCGTCGTAGCATCAGAAACAGCATCCAGCGATGTTTCAATTGAAATCGTATCAAGCTGAACCGCACCGTCTTGCGCTAAAACATAATTAGAAAATAAAAATAATGAACTTAAAAAGGCTGTGCTTGAGAGCAGCCTCCCCACATGAATACGCGTGGTCATCGTTAGTCCCCCAATATATTAACAAAGTACTAACTCAAACTATGTCATTCACATCATTTAGAAAAACTCAAACTATTCAATTAAGTAGATGATTATCATGCAATATCTAATTGTAAAATCGCAGCACAAAACACCGAACCCTCAAATGATTTCAAGAGAAGCCTCAAGAAAGTTTAAAGCCATGTTAAAAACTATTTCTCTATTTCCCACTCGGCTTTAACTTGGTTTGCCTTAAGTCTTTCGCCCACCAAAGGTCAATCAATGTTACTTCAAAAAGCGATTGAGGTAATGGCCGTGAAAATTTATCCCAGTAAGCAACCCAAGTTTCATTTGTTTGCCATAAAGGGACAGCATGAATTTGCCAACGAAACACCCGATCAAAAACCTTCGCCGCTCTCGTCATTTCATCCCAAGACTTAGCGCGTCTTAAAAGTCCAATAGCAAAATCCAAAACAGGGTCTTTCACACCCGCAAGAGCATAACTGCCTTTCACATCTGCCAAAGCACTTCCCCATAAAAGCCCTTCACTTGTCCCCGGCAAAAGTTCTGGGCTCCACTTTAAAACAACCATATCAAATTCATGATCAAGCACTTTTTTGCGCGCAGCAAAAGCCTCACGCTCGGCCAATACGAGTTGAATTCCAACCGTTTTTAATTTCTCAGCATAATTCAGTAAAATACGGCGATGACGCAGGTCCAAATACGCCACCTCTAACTTTAGCGGTTTGCCCGTTTGCGGATCAATGCGCTGACCATCTTTCAAAACAATCTTAGCTTCATCAAGTAACTTAACCGCAGCTCTAATTTGCTGGCGTGTATTTCTTTGTTCCTTAAAATCTAGTGGACTTTCATTATTAAGAAGACCTTCGGGAAGAGATTTCATAAAAGGTTTTAGTAAGCTTTTTTCATCTTCAGATGCTTCGCCCGTTGCAGCAAGAGAACTCTTGCCGTAAACACTTTCGATAGGTTTATGCAAACCATGAAACAAAATTTTATTTGTCTGCTCAAAATCATAAAGCAGCGCAAATGCCTTCCTCACATTCCTATTTTTAAATAATGCCAGCCTTTGATTAAAAGCTAAAAAATACATATCACCTGGTTTGCTGGTTTTAATGATGTGTCTTTTTATGTCACCAGATTGAACACCCTTGCCATTATAAGACTTTTGCCAATCCAAGGCAGATTTCTCAACGCGAATGTCATAGTGGCGCCCCTTAAAAGCTTCTATTGCAGCACCATGATCTCTAAAATAATCTATCTTAATTTGATCAAAATTATATCGGCCCTTTTGTGTAAAATGGTCACGCGCCCAATAATTTTTTTCTCTTTCCAATAAAACAAATTTACCAGATGAGACTTTAGAAATTTTATACGGCCCACTGCCTAAAGGAAAAACCATTGTCTTTGCATTGAGTTTTCCATTTTCCCAAAAATGTTTTGGATGGAGAGGAAGTGTGCCAACAACAGACACAAATTTCTTATCACCTTTACGGTTATTTTTATAAGTAACACCATTCTCACCAAATGAAGTCAGTGTGACATGTCGTAATACTTGCCGGTAATAGGGATGCCCCTGTTTTTTCAAAGTCTCAAAGGTAAAAATCACATCTTCAACTGTAATTTTTTTACCATCATGAAAACGTGCATCAGGGTTTAAAACAAAAGAAACTTCAGAAAAATCTTTAGCAACAATAATCTTACTAGCCGCCAAACAATAAAAGCCTGCAACTTCATCAGAGCTCTGCACTAAAAAACTATCAAAAAGGTAATCATCAATATGAAGAGGAATTTGTTTCCTATCAGAAATTGTAGTGCCTGGATATCTTAAAAAATTTAATGAATCAAAATACCCAACACGGCCAATAGAAATCTGCCCTCCCTTAGGGGCATCGGCTTTAACATAAGAAAAATTCCGTGAGGCATCAGTATATTTTAAGCTATGAATAGGAGAATAACCGCAAAAACTCCGATCATCAGTCTTCGTCTCTGCAAAGGCTGGCGTAAACAAATAAGCCAATGAAAAAAGTGATATAAAACAAACCACCCGCAAATAAGACAACATAACTAAAGATCCCATTATAAATTCTGAATGGGCTTAGTTAAAATGAAAATTCTTATTTTGAAAAATGCATTCTTTGAACAAGGATTCCTGCATATGGCGCAATAATAATCAAATTTAGCGATAACTGATCGGAACAGAAAATCTCATAGATGCAGGCCCACCAGCAGGCATTTTAGGAAAAGGAGAAGCGCGTCTAACCATACTTAAAGCCGCCCGGTCAATTGCTCCATTCCCAGAACTTCGAACCACCCGAACACCGCGCACACCACCTGAACGCGCCAGAGTAAAGCTAACAACCACTCGCCCTCTAGAAGAACCAACCTTGCGCTTATAGCGCGCTAAATGAGATTGAACCCGCCCTCTATAATTGGACATCGCAGCCTTGCCAGCAATTCGTTTTTGCTTGCCTCGAGCGCCGCCACCCTTTTTTAAAGCGGCTAAACGTTTACCAGCCAAACGCTTCTTTTGTTTCTTCTTGTCCTTCTTAGCCTTTTTTGTTTTCTTCTTTTTCTTCTTCTTTACTTTTTTCTTTTCTATAACTTTTTTAGGTTTAACCGTTGGCAACTCCGATTGCTCATCCGGAACAAGTTCTTTCGTAACAATCTCTTTTTCAACGATTTCCTCAACCGGCTCATCAACAGGCTCTACCGGATCAATTTTTGAAACTTCTTCAATTGGTTCAACAACTTCTTCAACTGTTTCTTCAGTCGGTTGCTGCTCAGTAAAAGCAGATAATGAGCCAACAATCGTTACTGGTGCACCTGCAGAGCGTTCAATTTTTGAAGTTTCATCGGTTAGCCAGCCCAAAGAAACAATTGCATGACATAAAACAGCACCGCAAAAAGCAAAAAACCAATGATATAGAGAGAAGTTTTTCATTATTTCGAGATCTCAACAATCAATTTTATATGTTCTAATTTCAAACTTTTAAGCTGCCCAACAGTTTCAAGTAACTTATCTGCTGCCAGTTCTTTATCAGCAATAATGTTGACAGTCTGTTTTTCACCACCTTCTTTAACAAAAGCAGATGATAAACCTTCCACAGTAATGGCCTCTCCATTTACACGTAGCCCGCCATTTTTATCAATTACAAGACTATGGACAACCTTGTTCAATTTTTCATTTTTAACAGCTTTCGCCAATTCAATATCTTTCGCTGAAAAGGGCCGAATAACTGTCGTTATTAAAAAGAAGATCAATATTAAAAAAACAATATTAATCAGAGGAATTAAGTTCTCCTCATTTGCTTTCTTTTTCTCAAAATTAAATTCCATAAATCCCCGCTATCGAATAACAATCGGATTTTCAATCTTAGATTGTCTTGCCTTTTGCATGACAGAAATCAAATGTTGTACATTCGCCCCTTCAAGCGGTTTGATGAAAAGTTTCATCCCCTCTTCAACAGCAAGAGTGTCAATCACTTGAGTTAACCCATCAACCTGAACAGTCTGGCCATTAACCTCAACCGCCCCATCTTTTTGAATGCGAACCAAAACAAACTTTTTCGAACTGTTATTTTGGCCCTGCCCAGTATTCACTGCCAAAGGAAGCGTCGAAAAACGAGAAAAGGTAGACGCCAACATAAAAAAGATCAGCAAAAGAAAAACAACATCAATAAGTGGTGTTAAACTAAGATTTAATGACTTTTTTTCAGGGGCCTTAAGCTGCATGGCGAACTGTCTCTTGTCCATCATCTTTCGGTTGACGATTTGCATCAGTCACACGGCCTGTTAAAAGGCTAGTGATCGCTTCTTGCATACTCAAGCGCTCTGCTTCAATCCGACCATCAAACCAAGAAACAACAAATGCTAGCGGTATAGCAACTGCCAAGCCAACCGCAGTTGTAAGCAACGCCACCCAAATGCCACCGGCCAACACAGCCGGGTCAGCTTCGCTACCAGCACTTTGTAAAGTTTGAAACGCCTCAATCATCCCAATAACAGTACCAAACAACCCCAAAAGAGGAGCAATTTGCACAATAGCCTCAAGCGGCCTCATAAACGAGCGAAGCTTGCCAACTTCTTTCAAAGCAATACGTTCAACATCTTCACGAACCACCTTTTGATCAGTCGTGCGCTGCAACAAACCTCTCATAAGATGAGCCAGAATATTCTTTGTCGGGTTGTTGCTTGACTTCACAAGTTCATAAGCTTCATGCGTATAACCATTAAGCCAAAGATCAACGACTTTATTAATCCCAGAATTAGACCCAATTCTAAATAGTATGATTTGGAATAACTTGAGAATAATAAGTGTTGTCGCCGCAATAGAAAGCACCAGCAAAATAACAACAACCGGACCGCCCTGTTTTATAATACTGACGATTGAATCCAAATGCGCAGTTGATAAAAAGTTTTCCATGAAATTTATGACCCAAATTTAGAGGTTGTTTTGTTTGTTAACACAAGCGACTGCAAACATATTTTTGGAGTTAAATCTTTCCCATCGCATTGTTTAACATCATTGATAAGATACCGACCAATCTTGCTACAAGTCAGGTTCTTCAAACCATAGCGCTTAACACGTGTCTTGCCGTTGATTAACTCACCGCTTTTTAAAACCAACAATTTAGCAACTTGTTGATTTTCATCAAATATAACTACTTCAAAAACAAACTGTTTCACTTCTTGCCCAAGGTCGTTCTTCATAACAAAACTAACCTGACAACTTGAACCAACCTGCTTTTGAGAGTTCAACTCAACATATAAAGATTTTTTAGGAGCTTGCTTTTCTTCAGCAAATGCAGAAGGCACTGCAGACGAAAAACACAAGAAACTGGCAACGATTAAAACGAAACGCATAATAAAAGTAATCTCTGATGGAATGGGCGATACTCTATGTTATCGCAATATAAAACAGACTCAAAAAATATAAATCATGACAAGGCACCAAACAAATGCATAAAATGAAATAATATTATTGAATAAAACGGAAAAAGTAGTGAAAACAATCAATTCATATAAGTAGAATCTTGCCCTTGATCAAATAACAAAAGCATTTGACTATAAATATCTAACCATTCTTGCTCCTTATTCCAATCTTCAGCAGCCCTGAACCTAAGGATATTTTCACGCACAACTGCTAAAGCTTCACTCCCATAATGTATGTATAGATAAGCAACTCTTAAATCAAAGTCAGTTCCATATTTTTCATTAACAGCCATGCGAGGTCTCATCAAAAATTGTAGCTGTTTCACACTAAAAGAAGAAGCTATTGTAATCTAATGAGTTCTTTTCAAAAAATAAGATGAAGCCAATGCACACCGATCTAGAAATTAAAAAGAAGCTGCTCTCAAAGGAGCATTCTTTTGCTTCTTATCATCAAATTCTAGATCTAAATCCCTTGCTAATAACATCATCGCCCGTTCGGCTAGTGCCGCAATTGTAAGCATCGGGTTTGATCCAAGTGAACTCGGCATAACTGCCCCATCACAAACATAAAGCCCAGAATGCACCGCATTTAAACTTTCACCATTAGCTTGCGTCACATCACCGCACCCGGCATCAAACACCTGGCATTTATGATTAACAACCCCGGTTTCAACACTGTCCCCCATGCCACAACCACCTAAAGGATGCGCTGTCACCTTGCGCCCTCCCATTTCAGAAAGCGGGCTAGGCTTATATTCGCCGCCAAGTTCTTCAATCATTTTGGTCATAACCTCTTCATATTTTTTATAAAGAGCTTGATCATGAATTTCCGGCCATACAATTTCTAAACGATCATTTTTTAAAACCATTCGCCCTTCAGAACTATCATGAGAAACAAGATAATGCGTTTGAGTATGCGCCCGCAATCCCTTCTTCGGCCCATCAATCAACATCTTAGCAGCCCGTTTTGGCTTACCTGAAGTCAACGCCTTTAAAGGCGCCATAGCAGACATCGCCGGTATCATAGCACCATCCTCTATGAGCATAGTCCCACCTGGCAATTCATCATCTTTGTACCGAATATACCCCATACAATTAGGGCCAACTTTATCTGTTTTTTTCTGATCTAATTTTTTAGACTGAGGCTTGTTACATGCATTCCCATTTACATAAATATCCTGGTTCACCCCTAAAACAAGATCGTCACCATTTGCAGAAAACTTCTTACCCAATTGATCAGAAAGTGGAAGACCATTTTCTTTAGAGCGCAAGAGTATTTCCGTCGAGCCAAGAGAACCAGCTGCAACAATAACAATATCTGCAGTCACTTTTGAACGATTGTCTTTTTGCTCATCAGAGTTCCGCTTAAAAGAAAAACCTTTTATTTTATCTCTTAATTTCGGCTTATAATTAAGATCAAAATTAACACACCAACGCCCCTTTTTATTGTCCGGGGCAAGCTTCTCAATGGTTCTCACCTGAAGCAATGTAAAAATATCAGCCCCATGATTGAGAGCATCTGTTAGATAGGTCAGTGCAACTGTATTCTTCGCCCCAACCTTACAGCCAGACCAACAATCACCACAAAGCGTACAAGCAGATTGAGCAACATTTGCCCTATTCACTCCATCTTTAAAATGAATAGCATTATTCTTAACTTCAGCCTTTAAGCCAAGACATTTCGCCCCCGCCTTAAACGCTTCAAATTTTGGAATTGTTCGAGGTCTCGGATACGGGTTAACACTAAGCATACGTTCTGCCCGTACAAACCCCTTCTCAAGCTCATCCCCTCTAAAAAGAGCACTTGGCCAATCTCGTTTTTTTAAACTGTCAAAATCAGGCCGAAGCGCTAAGGCCGAATTAATAAGTGAGCCACCACCAAGTCCACAACCAAGCAAAACATGAACATCGTCACCAGTTCGAAAATCATATAAATTAGCTGGGTCACCCAATTGTATTTTGCGACCATTTATCTGTGCTGAACGCACATTGGCTAGCGCACCAGAGCTAAACTCTTTCGATTTTATCTCCCGCCCTCGCTCAATCACACAAACAGAAAGCCCCGCACGAGAAAGTCGAGAAGCCGCAACTCCTCCCCCATAACCAGACCCAATCACCACAACATCATAATGCGGCTGCATATTCTCTAATGGTTTAGATAAAGACCAATCGGTAACTTTACTCATAACTAATTTATACCCCTCACCCTTTCATCTAAACCAACGCAAAGAAGAGAAATCAAGTTAAGTTTCAAGGTTAAAGCAAGAATAAACCAATAATTTTTGGAAATGTTTGTTTTAAGTAACTCATTTGAAAATTAAAAAAACAATTCACCACTCTCAGTGCGAAAAAATTAGGCATTATAATAGCTTAAAATAATGGACAAAAATTTTTGTGAATTGATTTTCATCAAAAGGAATGAATTTATGTAATGGAAAGAGCCAGCCGCAAACCACCCCAATGCTGTCCATTAACCTCAATCGGCATTGAAATATCTTTCATAAATTGAGTTTTACCACCACCCAGCTCACGTAAATAAGTTTGAATTAAATGAACCTTCCTATTCCTCCCAGCGCTCAACCCCGTTGGATCATCAAATATACACCGGTTTCTTGAATTTGCAGCATTCCAAATGGGGTCATCCCCTTGAGGCTTTGAATATTGTTTATTGTGCACCGGCAAATAACCATTTCTGTCAACAGCCGCACAAAAAACAAAGCTGTCATCCATAGCCAGAACTGGTTCGATAATATTTGGAAGAACCTCATCCAAAAATGGCAGTGCTTTAGTCGTCACTTGTTCAGGGTTGGTCCCGGCAATAGGTACATAAGCTTGGTCAAACAAATCCACCTGAGCAATCTGCCCCGAACTTACCCCCCGCTCAAATTCACTAACAACCATATCTCTGCGCTCTTGCAAAATTTGCAAATATTTCTGCTCTCTCGCCTGAGCTCCCTTGATGAACGCAATTAATTTGTTCTTAACATCGGTCTCTATATCCACAAAACGAAACCGAGTGCCCAAAGGTTGATGCCCCTGCACATTTGCTTTTATGGTCCCGATATTTTGATAATCAATTTCAATGATAGAACCAACAGTCAACACCCCTTCTTTTAAATCCAGCAATGAGCCTTCAAGAGAAATGTCCAGCGCCGATGTATTGTATCTTTGTCCATTACTCGTTAAACCAACACCAATATTACACGGCAACCTTGCCTGAGATCGGCTATCAACATCACCCATCTTATTCGCAGTAATCGCCAAGCGATGCCCCAGCCTATCAAAGGTGAGGTTAATCACCCCAACCTTGCTTCCAAGCACCTCAGAAACATTCCTTAAATCTGAAACAGTTTCAGTGAACATATTAATGGGAGTGCGCTGCTCTACAGCACCATTCGCAGCGTCCTGCGCACTTGAGCTTAAATCATTTAAAGCAGAAACCTGGTTAGACACATTACCTGCAACAGAATCGGCAGCCAAATTCATCTGCCCAATAATCTGCGTAATTTCGCTCATATTCGTTACGGTCGTACTAACTGCTTGCTCAACATTCGTGATATTTTCACTAATTTGCCGCGCAGCATTTGCCGTTTGCTCAGACAAAGCCTTCACTTCACCAGCTACAACAGCAAACCCCTTCCCCGCCTCTCCAGCGCGCGCGGCCTCAATCGTAGCATTAAGTGAAAGCAGATTAGTCTGGCGAGAAATAGTATCAATCAGTGCTGTAATATCTGAAATTTTTAAAGCTGTTTCTTTGAGCTGCTCAATGGTTGTTCCAGCAATATCTGTTTTTGAAACAGCGTCACTTGCTAGCTTAGACATACTCTCAGCTTGCCCACCCACTTCAAGGCTGTTTGATTGTATTTCTTCAATACGTGATGCAACAGTCCGAATAGCCATTTCTGTTGCCTCAGAACTACGATCAACACTATCAACACCTTCACTCATATTTGTTATTGAGTTCGTAAGTCCTCTGCTTGCCCCATCAAGATCATCACAAAGACTACCTAACACGACTTTCGAATGATCTAACTCATCTTTAATTGTTTCTGAAAACAAAAGCGCTTCGTTGCGTTTAACATCCTCTTTATCTAATTCAAAATGAGCCGTTAGAGCTAAATTCATATCAACAAAAACAGATTGAACAAACGCTGAAAGAGCATAACTATTTTTTCGATTCACATTTATAAATTGGGGTAAGAACACATCAATGATAAAAGAATAAAATGAAACACAATCGCTAGGCGATAAACCAGCACGCCTTTGAGCTGAACCATTTCTAAATGCAGCATCACGATAGTCATCATTCACACCAGCTTCGAACAAACAATTCCATCGTTCAATTTGATTTTGAATAAATTTTTCTTCACATCCTTCATCGTGAAAATATGTCTGTAAAATTGCATTAGACTGAAATCTTGAAAAATAATTTCTTAAAGCCTCAGACATCCCACGTTCTACAATATCACGAACTTCAGAAAAGGAGGCTTCTTGCTCTTCCCCAAAATTTTCAAGCGATGTTTTAAAGTCTTTTTCTTGCTGCATCTAAACCTCTTTGCATGATGCAAAACCGAGATATTCCATGAAAGATCCCATGAGAGATCACATGAAAGGTCACAAGAGTAGAACACCAAAAAAGAATTGAACTAATTCAAAAGAGGTTAATTAGAAAGATATTAAAGTGGTATAAATTAAAGGGCGCACACAGAGCAAAAACTTAACAACATCAACAAGGAGTTTTTGGTCAATAAATAGGAAAAATCAACCGGCGATAACCTTTACGAATTTCCCGTAAATCCAGCCCTTTTTTCCCTTTTTACGAAGGGGACGGCTTTTGCTAATCGGGCTACAGCTTAGTTCATCAACACCATATATAACGCCATACCAACCCTTGCGTTCTTCAAACAGCCAGACTTGATCACCATTATACAACTCATCTATTTTTTTAAATTTGGATGACGGCCCAGAACGAACAGCAAGAAATCCATCTCCGTTTACTTTCAATCCGGTAACTTGACCAAGTGAGCACGTATCAAAATCACCATCAGCTCGCTCAATAATCTGAACATCAAGCTGCCCTGCTTGCACAAAAGAAAGCGGCATAAAGCAAGAAATAATTAATGCGAAACTTAAAAACTTGAAAATACGAAATCGTCTCATTAATCCACCCTCAAAACAAACAAACTATTTATATCAAGGTTAGAATAACAATCTATTCAAGGCAAATAAACCTAAGACGCATTAATAATTTTTAATATAAAAGCCCTCGGTTAAAGCTATTCAATTTTAACCGAAGGCTTTGAGGGATTGTTTAAACTTAGTCGAGCTTCATGTTCACACGAACACCAACTGAGCGACCATCACCAACTTTCAACAGAGGGTCATTCTCAAAAGCACTCGCAACATACTCTTCATCAAAAAGGTTGTTAGAGAAAATATAAGCATCAATCTTCTCTGTTTTATAACCAATTTTAGCGTTTACAATTGTGCGCTCTTGCTCAAAACCAGTTGGGTCATTCGCAACTTCAGTAAACGCATGAGATCTAAAGTTCGCATCCGCTTGTACATAAATGCCATTTAAAAACGAATATCTTGCAGAACCTGCAATGGTCCACTCCGGTGCATTCGGCAGCGCGTTGCCACTAAAATTACCTTCAGGCAAAACAAAGTCCTCAAACTCAGCCTTTGAATAACCAACACTACCACGTAGCTTCAACTGGTCTGTTGGTTGCGCATACGCCTCAACCTCAAAACCCTTCAAAGTAGATTGACCAGCATTCACAATAATCACGTCATTCTGTGTTAATGCAAAACTTGGCAAGAAGTTAACCTGTTGGTCTTTCCAATCCATGTAAAAGAAGTTTGCATTCAGGGTTAGCTTTTTGTCAAACCATTGAGAGCGAATGGCAAATTCATAATTGTCTACAAACTCAGGGTCATATTCAAATGGTTGAAACGAAATAATACTATTTCCCGCACCACCAGCACGATAGCCTCTTTTATAGAAAAAGCTGGTTGAGAAATCTTCATTCCAATTCAAAGTGACACCAGCAGACGGCAACCAGGCATCTGAAACTGTCGAAGACCCAGGATCATCAGGTTGGTTGATAAAATTGTTTGTAAAATCAGCACTGATCAACTCACATACGAAACCACAGGTCGCAGCATCAGGAAGAGGGTCAACAGTATTTCTGTCATCTGTCGAGATAATGGAAAACTCACTTCGATCATAGCGAATACCACCAAAAACCGTGATGAATTTATTCACATCATAACTAAACTCACCAAACCCAGCTACATTTTCTATATCACGTTGGCTCGTTCTATCTTGAAATAGCGTTGTACCAGTATAAAAAGATAATAACCCAGGTGGGAACAAAGGATTTGCTAAAATCTGTTCATCAGTAAATTGCGTAAAAGATTGAGACTTATCATCTTCTTTTTCAGACGCATAATAAGCACCAACATGAAATTTTAATTTCTCACCTTGATAGTGCAGCCGCAATTCTTCAGTAAAAGTATCAACTTGATTTTGGCGAGCAAATGATCCTGGATCATCAGAAGAATTAAACCCACCAATAAAACCATCATTATCATCAAGCCGATCATATTCAGCCCGGTTAAATGAAGTGATGTTTTGGAGATACCAATTATCATTTAATGTGATTTTGGAATCGAGCGTGGCAATATATTGGTCATTATTTTCATGCCCCTGAATATTACCAAAAAATTCTCTTTCAAATAAACGCGAACGATCAACTTCATCATCACCAGATTCATTTCGAGAAAAACTAAGCGTCAAAACATTTTTAATTTTATCATTCGGTTCAAATAAAACCTTACCCCGAACCGTCTTGCTTTCACGAAACGCCTGATCATCAATATTAAGTGTGAGGTTATCATTAAACCCATCAGTTGATTTGAAGTCTCCTGCAATGCGAACAGCAAGCATATCCTTAACCAGAGGTATATTAACCACCCCTGCAAATTCAGCAGAATTTTGCGTTCCAATGCCTGCTCGTGCAGCACCTTCAAAATTATATGTTGGGTCTTTAGTGTTTATGATAATCGCACCGGCAAGAGTGTTCCGGCCCTGCGTTGTTGATTGCGGCCCCTTAAACACCTCAACTTGCTCAACATCCCACAACCCTTCAATACCGGTTCTAGTCGCAAAACGAGAGATTGACGCCCCATCAATATAAAGACTAGCTAATGGAAAAGCCGTGTCCGCCCCAAGAGTGTCATTATTAATTCCCCGAATGGCAAAACCTTCCCCACCAAAGCGTGTCGTCACATTCGAAGATTGATCTAATAAACCATCAATGGTTTGAGCTGAAGACTCTTCAATATCTTGAGAGGTAAACACTTGCACACTCGAGCGAGTTTCTTGCAAATCACGCTCCGTTTTCTCACCATAAACGGTAATACCATCCAATAAAACAGTCTCACCAGCTTGCGCAACTTTTAGCGCCGCAGTCCTATCACCAACAATATTCGCCTTTACATCTGTGCCCTTTAATAACTGTAAAAGCGCAGCCTCAGCAGTCATTTGCCCACGAACTTCTGTAGATTGAATATGCTGAATAGCTTGAGAAGAATAAGCAAAATTCATCCCTGTTTGCTTATGTAATTTTTTAAGAGCTTCAGGTAATGATTGGGCTGAAATATTAATATCAAATGTTCTCTCGCCCAAATTGATATTGATAAGTTGAGCGTGAGAACCATTTTGAAGAAAGCTTAACGGCTCACTACCGGTTTCACTATGGTTAATCGCGGCTTTTGCAACTGTGCCAGACATTAACTGTAAGGCTAAAATCGTTACAACCGAAACACTCATAAATAAATTCATTCCTTTGCAAACCGATCCATCACTTCGGCAAGCAGATACGCGACACTTCATCCAAGGTCCCCCTATTATAAAAAACTTTCATAAGGGTAAACGCCTGAACTTCAAAAGAATCCAAAATTAAAAGGATTTTATTTCAAAATTTTCATATAAAATTGCATCTCAAGATAACTGAAGAGAGAGAATATGAATGTCTCATTTTACTCATCAATGAACATGAGCAATTTGCATTACAAGAGCTCACTCAAGGAAGATATAAATCTATCTATTAATAAGTAAGCGGACATTTAATAATTTTACGATGCAATCTCCTAGCCTGACAGAAGCTTTCATAAATATCCATTCTGATATTGTAGGCTTTTTCTATAACAAATTACATTGCATAGAAACCGCAAAAGATCTCAGCCAAGAGGTCTACATAAAGTTACAAAAAGCAGAACAAAAAAAACAAATCGAAAACCCGCGCAGTTATATTTTCACAACCGCGCGAAACCTCCTTAATGACCATTTGAGAAATGAAAACAGACGTTCAGACCTCTTAAAAGAAAATAGCCAAATGTTATGGATGGAAGGCCCACCCAGTGCTGAACAGGCTGTTGCTGCAAAAGACGAATTATCTATTTTAAAAAATTCAGCCAAAGAAATTCCGCTAAAAAGCAGACAGATTTTTCACGCTCATAGGTTTCAGAAAAAAACACGCAAACAAATTGCAGAAGAATTTGATATCTCCCTCTCAAGCGTTGAAAACCATTTACGTAGAGTTTTAAATCATTTCTCGAAAGCGTTAGACTGTGAAACCAATTCAAAAAAATAATAACAAAAATTTGACTAAACTTATGTCTCACACGTCTAATTAATAAAAGCTGTTTTATAAAAGAAGAGAACCACGAGTGTCTTTAGAAAAGAAAATAGAAAACGAAGCCCAAACTTGGCTGTTACGTGTCATGTCAGATGATATGACAAATGAAGAACAGCAAGAATTTGATGTTTGGTTAAATCAAAGTCAGGTTCATCAAAAGGCTTATAACAAAGCGCAACAAGTCTGGTCAAAATTAGACTTATTAGAAGACGACCTCTTGGCTGATTTTGAAGATAATTCGAACATCACTCAAATCGAACAAAATCACTATCCCTCTTCCATTAAAAACAAACCAGCTATCTACCAGTATCAATGGTTCAAACAAGCCGCCGCTATTCTAATCTGCGTCACCGGTCTAGGCTTGTACTATAAAGATGAAGTCATCATCAATCTCACCGCTGATTTGAAAACCGCTCAAGGAGAGCAAACCACTAAACTCCTAACCGATGGCACAAAACTCACTCTCAACACAGATAGTGCAATTCGCCTCAACTATTCAAAACAATTCCGCCGTATAAGGCTGTTAAAAGGTGAGATATATCTCGAGGCAAAAACAAACCCAAATCGCCCTCTTATCATTGAAACAAACCAAGGCTCTGCCAAAGCTGTTGGCACAGCTTTCGCGGTTCAACAAAAAAGCAGCGAGATGGTAGTAACGGTAACTGAAGGCATCGTCGCAGTTACAAAAGCAGGCAACCACTCAGCAAAAGAAGACGCCCTGCTTAGGCTAAATCAATCAATATCGCTAGGAACAAACGGCTCATCACATCAAGCCTATAATGTAAACGCTTCGAAAAATCTTGCCTGGCGTGTTGGTAAAATTATTTTTAAAGACAAACCTATAAGCCAAGCACTGAATGAATTAGATCGGTACTTTCCTGGTAAAATAATAAAGCTAACCCTCTTTAACCAAGGAGCAAAAATAAATGGCGTCTTTCAAAAAGACAAAATTCAAGACGCCATAAAAGCAGTTGCGAACACACAAAACAAAACCGTCTCATTCACACCAGGAAATTATCTCGCAATCATCAAATAAGTTTCACACTTCGAAAGTGGAATGAATTAGTAGCATCACCAAACCAAATAACAGAACCTCTAGAGGTTTAATAATCTTTCCCAATCATAGAAGGGTTATCCAAACTATCAGAGCTCTCAAAATCAATTGCTTTTAATTTCAAAACAGCAATTGCTCTTTGCAACTCTTTTGTTTGCTTCACCAATGCCTGAACACCATTAGAAACAACCTCGTTTCCTTCTTTATTTCCCTCAGCCAACATCTGGTCATAAGCCTCTGTTGTCTCAGCACGTTTTTTAAGAAGCCCCAAAACACTCATAGAAGCATCAATAGCTTTTTTCACATTACTATCAGCTTCAGCATCCGTCGCTTTGACCAAATCAGAAATACTCGGCCCGCTAACAACAGTACCATCAATCCGCTTGTAACGACCTAAATAAACATTCTGAATACCTAGCGCATTGTAATAGTGAGAGTTATGTGTGTTATCTGAAAAACAATCATGCTCTTCTTCAGGGTCATGCAGGATCAAACCTAGCTTCATACGCTCACCAGCCAACTCGCCATAGCTCAAAGACCCAATGCCAGTAAAAATAGCCGAAATCGCCTCATTATCTTTTGCCGCAAGCAATGTCGCCCGCGCCGCCCCTTGTGAGCCCCATTGACGGATCATCCAACGCAAATCTTGAATCAAAAGATCGGTTACTATTTTCAAATAAGTAATACGACGGTCACAGTTCCCCCCCGTGCAAGATTTCACGTCAAAGTCACTAGCAGGCCGTTGCCCCTTGCCCTTTTTTGTGCCGTTTAAATCTTGCCCCCAAAGGAGAAACTCAATAGCGTGATAACCCGTCGCAACATTGCCTTCAACACCACCAGCCTCATGCAAAACTTCAATGATAAGTTTTTTCGTGATTTTAGATGCATCAATCTCGCGGCCACTAAGCTTAAACTTTTTTGTCGCAATGATATTCGCAACATAAAGTTCGTTTTCTTCAGCGCCAATATCATAATCCCCCGTGACATAATCAATCATGCCTTCATCGAGAGGCCAGGCATTAACACGCCCTTCCCAATCATCAACAACAGCATTGCCAAAACGAAAAGCCTCTGTTTGCATATACGGCACCCGAGCAGAGATCCATGCTTTGCGGGCTTTGTCCAAAGTGTTTTCAGTTGGTGATTTAAGAAACTCTTCAATCGCTGACTTTAAATTTTCTGCTGTTTTTAAAGAATCTTCATAACCAGCAAGGGCAATATCCGAATAAGTATTTATAATCTCTTTTTGAGAAGGGCCAGCAAATGACGCATTTACTGCAAAGAAAAGGCCCACAAAAAAACTAACCCCAAATTTTATTTTCTTCATAAACTTACCCTGTAATTTATCTGAACAAACAAGTGAAACCTGCAATTAACTCGTACGATCCTGTAAAACAAGCGCAACAAACCACCCAGCCATAGTCACAATACCAAACCAGATAAGAAAGAACGCACCTTCTAAATTAAACAGCAACCAAAGCCCCGGAAATAGCGAAAGCAAAACCAAAATCAATCGGTAATTAGCAACCGTTTTAGCGTCACCACGACGCTTTAATCTTTTCGGATCTGTTAAGCCAAGTACAAATATCGAAAGAACGGAAATACCTAAATATATTATGAGAGAAACCATCATTTTCCCCTAAACTTAACTTGTTTGTAGAGCTGGAACTGAAGGTGTAACAGTTTTTTTAATTCCTAATCGAAAACATAAAAAACTGGATACAATCAGCAAAACATCAATACCAATAACTGTAACAGCCCCTTGCTCCACAGCTCCCATCCAACCTAAATCTGATGAAAGAAAACGGAATATCGGCAATGAAATCAGTAAAGCCCCTAAAACACTCCACAACACTGATTTCAGCCTATGACTATCAAGAAAGAGTGAAATTAAAAGAACAATAGCAAGAGCAAAAACAAACCCCAGAGGCACAGCATTCACAACAGCTGGTGTTCCAAAAAAGACAAAGAAACTAACAGCAGACGCTGCGGTTGCAATCGGCAAACCCAGTCCAAACACATGGATCAATCTTTCAAAAACCCGCCAGCCAGCTTTCTCTTCTCGCCGCCGCGCCCAAAGTGTCATACCGCTTATAATGATATAACAAGAAGAAAACCCCAGCGCGACCCAAATAGCTTTTGAAAATACACCCGCAAAATTACCAAAATGAAGCGGTCCAATAACATTCACTATTTTAGAGCCCATAGACGGCACAACACCCACCCGTGGCAATTTACGTTTAAAAGACCCATCAACACCATTATATTGAAACGTCTTACCTTCTAAACTTCCATATTTCGGTTTATGAGTAATGGTGACAACAGCGTTTTTGCGTCCAAAATGTTCAATGTTTAAACTACGAGCAATAGACCCCGCTCTAGTTTGTGAAGCTTGTAGAATATCATCTAAATTACTGGTTCTAACACGTCGACCAGGGCGAAGAAAATTAGACCCCATTACCGTGCGAACAAGCTCTGCCTGGTTCCCCCCAAATGCAACCATAGCCAACGCCGGAATTCCAAATGATCCTGCAAAGCTAAAAAAACATCCTGTAAAAGCCAGAAGAAAAGCAAAAGGCAACCCCCAACTTGCTGCAACAGAGTGTTTATCTCTCTGCTCTAAAGCTGATTTTTCCCGTTTTCTTAAAGTAAATATATCCCGTAACAAATGCCGATGGATGAAAAGCCCTGTCACAGCAGAGAGCATCATAACCAGCCCCAAAATACCAGTGACAAGAAGCCCCCAAGGCGCTGGCATATAAAGACGAACATGCGTATCTATTAAAAAACGTTTGAGCGTCGTCATTTGGTCATTATTACGAAGCTCCAAACTCGTCGCTTCTTTGCGCTGTAAAACTTCTCCTGTTTTTGGGTTCACATAAAACACCACGCCTTTATCTCGTGTAAACCCTTGAGTGTTTTTAAAATGCTTGTGAAAGAAAACACTCATATTCCCATCTAAATTGAAAGTCACGCTCACATCTTCACGATAAGCACGGCCAACCTTTTTAGATAGCTTTTGAACGATGTCATTTACTGGATGAGAAAAAGGAACTTTTTGAATAGGGCTAGACGCTGACCAGTACCCAATTTCTTTAGCCAAAACAGCAACAGTACCAGTTAGAACAACAGCATAAAGCAACAGTCCAAGTATCACACTTGACCAACCATGAATAGAGACAAGGAGTTTTGTTTCACGTTGTTCTAAAGCTATCATATTTTACCGTCCAAATTCTAAAATGCGTCTCTCTAAAAAGCTTGCCCTGTAAACTTCAGTGCAATCATGCTGCCATTTATTATAAAGAGCGCCAGCATCACCAAAGAAATGCGTAACAACCGCCGATCCATACAGGCGTGAACACAAAGAATGACCCAAACAAGAGGAAAGAGGAGAACAGGAAGAACTAAATTATCAACTCTGCCAGGCCCAGGCGGGTACCAAAGCGGAACCGCCAAAACAACGACTAAAGAGACAATGAGAGCAACAGGGCCAGAAAGTAAAACATATAAAAAAGACCTTAAGTAAGACTTTTTCCGTCCAGTTTCAGCTTGTCCAGTCTTTTCAGAACTCACCTTTAATGCCCCTTTTTTATAAATCTAAATCAAATGAAATCAGTAAAATGCAAACCGCCAATCAAATGCAAATCGATTTCACTCAACAATATTGATGCAAAATTTTCATCTGTAAAAATCCCGCTCTTAAGCGTCGCATCTAGAAATGTAGCCTTAAAGCCATATTTAAGGGCCCAAAATGCCCTCAAACCAATTAAGGCTTGAGAGCATTATTTGCTAATTGAAGATTTTTAATAAAAAATATTTTATAAAAACCTCTATGCAAAAATGTGCCGTTAAACTTCACAAACAAAAGAACGTATGATCGATCGAATGAAAAGAATAACTGCACCTTTTGCTCATCACTTAGAATTTCATCAAAACCTCAGCCCCAATGCTTCGGCCATCTCCAACATTGGCACTAACTGTGTCAGGATTAATAGAAGTAAGAAATTCTTCATCAAACAGGTTTTTCACATAAAGACTTGCTTTCACACCTTTAGCTTCATAGCCAACTTTTGCATTCGCAATAAAATGACTATCAACTTCAAAAGCGGGGTTGTTATCTAAATGGCCACCTGAGAAAAACGAACTTGTATAGCTCACATCTGCTGCAGCAAATAAACCTGTGTGATGACGATAAATGCCACCAAGAGCAAAAGTCACTTCAGGTGCTTCTGCAAAGTCATTGCCTTTACAATTACCACCAGATTGCACACATACCCCACCTTCCGAAGCTGTCCGCGGATCATTAAGGTCAAGAATTTCAGTCTTATGCAATCCAAGAGAGCCAAACACTTTTAGACCATTGCCAAAATCATAGCGGCTATCAAGCTCAAGCCCATAAGATCGAGACTCACCCGCATTAAATGTAGCAGCTGTCAATATTACAGGGTCAAAGGTCGCAAACTGCTGATCTTTATAATCATTATAAAAGAGGTTAGCACCAAAACTCAGTCTCTTATCAGATGTCACATAGCGATAAGCAAGTTCATATGTCCAGACAAACTCAGGATCAACATCATTTTGTCCAATAACCGCATTCAACTCGGTAAAGCCTTGTCGATACCCACGAGATGCAGTTGCCGCAATGGTTTGATTTTTATCGATCTCATATGCCAAGCCGTATTTCGGTAGCCACACCTCAAACTCGGCATCAAAACTATATGATGTGGGTGTAAAACCTGTGAGAATACCATTCGCTTCAGCAAAATTGTTCACTTCATCTTTCTGATAACGAAGACCACCAATAAGTGACAGTGGGCCCCAAATATTATACCTCAAATCCGCATATAAAGCGGTAGTATCAATATTATAGCCCTGGTTACCAACATTCACATCAAAGGAAACTGAAAAAGGATCATAAAACCCATTATCGACAAGAAAGGCAGTCTCGCTCACACATTGAGCAGGCGTTTTGTCTGGTTGACCATCCATATCTAAATCTTGCTGCGCACAACCAGCATAAGCCCCGTCAACCTGCCAGTTCTGATTGATATCCTGCTTGAACTTGCCATAAAACCCACCGATAACACCAGAAAGACCAGAGCCCTTCTTGTCATCAATTTCAACACGAATATCCTGAGTAAAGTCTTCACCATCTCGCACATCTGCACGGTCAAAAACAATGGAATTTGGCGTATTTTCGATATCTAGATCAGTATAAGTAAAGGAGGTAATCGATCGTAAAGTCAGGGCATCATTATAAGCGTAAGAGACATTGGCAATGTAATTATCTACATTAATTTCCCTCAACTCTCCAAAATCAGCTGCAAGAGTTTCAGTGCGCGCAAAATAATCAGGTCCATCTACTCGATCTACTGAAGGCCGATCAAAAGCATGGTTAAAGGTAAACAACGCCCGTAGACCTTTAATAGCCTTTGGTTCAACCAATATTTTACCGCGAATATTATGGAATTTGTCCTTACCTAAAATCTCATTATCAGAATCCAGATAAGTGATATCATTCTCACTCTCATGCCCCTCCATGCTGATACGAAAGGCAACCTGATTATCAATAATTGGCCCAGAGATAAAAAAGGCACCAGTTTTGTGTTCAAAAGAGCCATAATCTCCTTTCAAACCAACTTGCCAATCGTAAGAGGGATCGTTCGATTCATAAACGACAGCACCTGCAAGTGCAGCCCGCCCATAAAGGCTAGATTGCGGCCCACGTAAGACCTCAATCTGTTTCATATCCCAAGTGCTACGAGTGCCACGGCGCGAGCCTTCACTATTTTGCAATGCACCATCTAGAATAACAGAAATAACAGGAACGGAGTTACTAACTTCCCCACCAAGCCCATCACCATTCAACCCACGGATCGATAAAATATCGTTACCACCATTATTATCGAGGTTTCGCACATTCGCCAATCGGTTAAATATCTCATTAGAATCTTTTATCGTATAATCTTCCAAATCCTCATCGGTAACGACACCAACACTGGTATAGGTATTGAGGTAATCTCTCTCAATCTTTTCACCATAAACAACAATACCGTCAAGCTGCACCGCATCACCGGCTTGCGCCACTTGCACATTAGGCCCAACAAACACACTTTGCTGCCCAACAAAAGACGCTTCAAGGTCCGAACCATTTAACAATTGAGAAAGAGCTTGGTTAACAGAATAAGTGCCAACGAGTTTACCTGACTTCTTCCCCTCAGTTACAGATTTCTTAAATGAAACCTGAACACCAGATTGCTTACCAAACTGCACAAGGGCTTGGCTTAAGTTTTGAGATTTAATCGAGAATTGTTTCTGAGCTTTTAAATCTGACACAAGGATAATATTCTTTTTCAAAGTGTCATGCGTCAAATTTAATTCAGTCATCGTTTTTCGCGCTTCAACAGTTTGAATATTAAACCCCAGCGCCATCGCTACACAAAAAGAAAACATCACTTTTTTAAAACCATACGATTCTAATTTTTTACAACTATTGGCAAAACTACTCAGCCTCACAAGCATAGTACAAACTCCTGGAAATTGAGATGCCATACTTTGCAAGAATGAACCTGCAACTCATGGAATAACTCAAAATTGGTCTCACACCTGCTCATTCCCCCCGGAATGGTTACAGATAAAATTAAAAGCATCGCTTGAAAGTCTGTAACCACGGCAACAGACTTAAAAACAAACATGCCCTTACTGAGAACAACGAGTTGCCCTGTTGTTTTGTTCAAACTTTTTTAAGAATTAAAAATTTAGTGGGATATATTTTGAAATAGAAAAGGTAAAAAGACTGAAAGCAAGGTATCAAAACCAAACTCAACCTTCTTTTAATTTTGAGAAACAATGATAATCCAAGGAGTTATCTGTTTAACTTTCAAACCTTCCGTTGCGGCAACAAGCTTAATGGCAGCTTTAGGAGAGTTAAGGTCATAAACCCCTGAAATTTTGTTATATGATGGTAATTCAGCATTTATAAAAACTGAGCCATTGTAATAACGTCCCAATTCATTAATCACATCCTTTGCAGGCCACCCATCAACAATCAACTTTCCCTTTCGCCAAAGTGCAATTTTCTCAGGCGCCCTCCTCATACTCTTTTTTTGTTTATTTAAAGAGTACCGATCCCCTCGAGTTAATTTGGCTAAAGAAGGGTTTTGCACCCCATTACTTCTTTGCAATTGAACTGAAACAGCCCCTTCAACAACAGAAACAGCCCCTTGTTGCTCTGCTGTATCAACTTCAAATTGAGTACCAAGAACTGTCACCTCAGCACGGTTTGATTTCACTTTAAAGGGACGATTTTCATCTCTCGAAACATCAAAAAACGCACGCCCTTTTAATAAATGAATAATACGAGCCTGTTCCTGATAGCTAACCTTAATCGCTGATTGGCTATCCAGATGAATTTTACTACCATCATTCATAGAGATAACACGAACATCACCAACACCGGTTATATAATCCGCATTGAGATGCAACATAAGGAGTGGAGAAAAATACAAGGCACAAAGGAATAAACAAAAAGCGGTTGATGCGATTGCAAAACGAAAAGTTAGAAAAGAAGCACCCGGCACCTCACCCATAACCAGATCAGACTTTTCAGCTGGAACGTCAAGTGACAGAAGAGGTTCTTTTTGTTTCAATCTCTTTAACTCATCCCCTTCCGTTTCTAAAAGAGATCCCATTAAAGATTTAGTGGAAGAAATATCAAGCCAAGCTTTTTGATGCTCAACAGAAAGTTCAAGCCAATCTTCAAATTGAGAACGAAGATCTTGATCCTCTGGCGCATCTTGCAAAGCGATCATCCAATCAACAGCTTGGTCGAGATAGGTTTCTTTATCATCTTCCATTTTGATTTTTTCATTCCCAAATTAGCGAGCAAATATATTTTTATCTTTAGTTATATTAACGAACCAAACAAGAAAAACGTTCAAATTCATTTTACACTTAAAGAATGAGTGTTTTCATTTCTTTTCGGCACCTCAAAGTGCCTTCTTTAACCAAGCTATGTGCTTTACCTAATGAAACTTCTAACTCTTCGGCAATCTCTCTTAAATTATATCCTTCAATCAGGTGCATAATCACAGCAACCCTCATCTCTCTAGGAAAGTTTTCAAGAATTTCGACAATTTTTTTGTTTTGCAGTTTTTGTGTCGCAACTTGATCAGCTGTACTAGATGCAACAGTTACATCTTCAACCAAATCATCTGATTGATGATGATCAAATATCTTATCTTCAGTTTTCGAACGCCTAAGAATGTCAATGGAAAGGTTTTTGACAATCTGAAATAGATAGCCAATATTTTTTTCTTCATGATTTTTGCTAAGTGCAACAGAATATTTATAGAAAGCTTCTTGGACAATATCCTCAGCCTGTTGAGGACAGCCCACAATCTTCCTCGCCACCCGCTCCAACTCAGAGCGATGTTCCATAAATTGTGTAGCTGTAATTTTACTAGACGCGTTACTCAACTAGCAAACTCTCTAAATTCAAAACAATTCTGTAAAAGACCAAAAGTGATTAAAAAACATCGCTTTTCAATAATTACTATATTTGCAACGTTAGAGACTTATAAACAACTCCATTACAATCAACTATGAACATGAAGACCTTGCATTAATAATTTGAACTAACCTGTCATCAAACTGGCCGAACCATCGATGACTTTTAGCGTTTCTCTATAAGCTGAATGATTGTCACCATTTTTGTGCTGCGTTCGACCTATTTCTTGAGCTGCTCCCAATATCATTAACAACCAAATTGAGCAGTAAATAAGAGGAATCAGTATTTCTATTTTCATTTTAAGAATTCAATAAAGAAAACAGGTAAGAATTGCCCATCTTCTAGAGCAAAGAAAATCAAGAAAATTTAAACTACCAACAGAGCTCAAACGGTCATCGGAATAAAGCCAAGCGCCAGTAAACAGCCGCCAGCAATGGCCCCAAAAAGCCATGCTTTCCACCTAGGGCCTTCATTTTTCCAATTTTTACGATATTGATGCCCAGCCAAAACAGCCAGCACAATTAGGATAGTTGCCCAAAATGGTGTGAGATTAACATTATCTAACAAAAATAACTTCCCCTAGACCAAAATTCGTGAGTTAATGATGCTATAATACACTCATAAACAATAAGCCCTATTGCGGCAAACGCAAGATAAGAGACGAGTATAAAAATAAAACAAGTTTAAAAGTCAAATGTTCACTTAAGGAGGAAACATATGCCACCAAGCAGTTATCAAGCACCCACCGTTGGTGATCGGGAAAGCCACTCGACTGTTAGTCAGTCCGCTGAAACCAATCTATCATCAACCAAAACGACCGTTGCTGAAATACTCGAGAATAAAGGTGGCGATGTTGTTTCTGTGAATGTTGATGACACAATTGAATCAGTAGTCATATTACTAAACGAAAAACGCATTGGTGCCGTTCTTGTTAAAGATGAGAGCGATAATATAGCGGGTATTCTTTCAGAGCGAGATATTGTTCGCAAAATGGCTGAAACACCTGGCAAAACCTTGCCACAACAAGTCAAAAATCTAATGACTAAAAATGTTGTCACTTGCACCCCATCTGACCTACTCATCAATATATTACATAAAATGACAGATGGTCGCTTCCGTCATATGCCAGTGGTTGATGACAATAACAATCTCCAAGGCATTATCAGTATTGGTGATCTTGTCCATTTCCGCCTCAACCAATTGGAATATGAAGCCCTTCGAATGAAACAAATGATCGTAGGGTAAATCAAAATTTCATAACAAAAAAACGGGCTTAAAATTTAAGCCCGTTTTTTTATTTCTATTTTTAAGAAGCTAGCGATTAGCCACCAAAATCATCAAGCATAATATCTTCTCTATCGACCCCAAGGTCTAAGAGCATATTAATAACTGACTGGTTCATAATAGGCGGACCACACATATAATATTCGCAGTCCTCAGGCGCTGGATGATCTTTTAGATATTCATCATAAAGCACATTATGAATAAAGCCCGTATAGCCGTCCCACTCATCTTCAGGCATCGCATCTGAAAGCGCAACGTGCCATTCGAAGTTCGGATTTTTCTCTTGCAGGCCATCAAAATCTTCAACAAAGAACATCTCACGCTTAGAGCGCGCACCATACCAGAATGAAATCTTACGGTCTGAGTTCAAACGCTTAAGTTGATCAAAAATATGGCTACGCATCGGCGCCATACCAGCACCACCACCTATGAACACCATTTCCTTTTCTGTATCGCGTGCAAAGAACTCACCAAACGGACCAGAAATCGTAACCTTATCACCTGGTTTTAAATTAAAGATGTAAGACGACATTTGCCCGGGAGGAATATCAGTCGAGCCTGGCGGCGGAGATGCAACCCGAACATTCAGCATAATCATGCCCTTCTCTTCAGGGTAGTTCGCCATCGAATAAGCCCGCTCAACCGGCTCCTCTACGACAGATTTGTATTGCCAAAGATTAAACTTATCCCAGTCTTCGCGATATTCTTCTTCAACATCAAATTCTGTATAATCCAGTTTATGAGCTGGCGCTTCAATTTGAATGTAACCACCAGCACGGAAATTAACATCCTCACCTTCAGGTAAATCAAGCACGAGTGACTTAATAAATGTGGCAACATTCTCATTCGAGCGAACGGTACATTCCCATTTTTTAACACCAAACACTTCTTCAGGAACTTCAACTTCCATGTCCTGCTTCACAGCAACTTGACAAGAAAGCCGGTCACCACAAGCCGCTTCCCGCTTTGTGATATGGCTGAGCTCTGTCGATAAAATAGAACCACCACCAGAGAGAACGCGCACCCGGCACTGCGCGCAGGTTCCACCACCACCACAAGCTGATGGCACAAAAAGTTTCTCAGCTGCAAGAGTTTGCAAAAGCTTGCCCCCTGCCGGCACAGAAACGGTTTTTTCCCCGTTAATCGTAATGTTCACATCACCAGTAGAAACAAGCTTAGAGCGAGCAAACAAAATGATTGAAACAAGCGTTAAAATAATCAGTGTAAATAGAACAACACCTAGACCAAACGTTTCCATCTATGCGTTCCTTTCTTACAATTTCACGCCGCTAAATGACATGAAAGCCAATGCCATCAAACCAGCGGAAATAAAGGTAATACCAAGTCCTTGCAAACCATCAGGTACATCAGAATATTTTAATTTTTCTCTAACCCCAGCCATAGCCGTAATCGCTAGTGCCCAACCAAAACCAGAGGAAACACCATAAGTCGCTGCTTCAGCCAGATTATAATCACGCTGCACCATAAAGAGAGAGCCACCCAAAATCGCGCAGTTCACTGTAATCAGCGGCAAGAAAATACCAAGCGCATTGTAAAGCGGTGGAAAATATTTATCGAGAACCATCTCCAGAATTTGCACCAGCGCAGCAATCACACCAATGTAGCAAATCAAACCAAGAAACGTTAAATCAACATTAGGAAATCCGGCCCATGCAAGCGCACCTGGTTTTAAAAGGTAAGTAAGAAGAAGATTGTTAGCAGGCACCGTAATCGCTTGCACAATCATCACAGAAATACCAAGGCCAATCGCAGTTGAAATTTTCTTAGACACCGCAATAAAGGTACACATGCCAAGAAAGAAACTAAGCGCTAAATTTTCAACAAATATTGCTTTTACAGCAAGTGAAATAAGCTCTTGCATTAGTGCCCCTCCACAGTTTGAATTTTGAATTCACGTTCTTCAACTTGTTGTGGTTTCCATGCCCGAAATGCCCAAATAATGAGACCAATCAAGAAGAAAGCTGAAGGCGGTAATAGAAGCATACCATTAGGGACATACCACCCACCGTCAGTCACCTTTGGTAAAATCGTCACGCCAAACAAACTCCCAGCGCCAAACAATTCTCTAACAAAACCAACCAACATTAAGATAAGACCATAACCAAGCCCATTACCAACACCATCAAGAAAAGAAGCAACAGGAGGGTTTTTCATAGCAAACGCTTCAGCACGGCCCATCACAATACAGTTCGTAATGATAAGGCCAACAAAAACTGACAATGTTTTTGAAATCTCAAACGCGTAGGCCTTCAATACCTGATCAACCAAAATAACCAAAGATGCAATAATCACCATCTGTACGATAATGCGAATAGAGTTTGGTGTGTGATTTCTAATCATCGATATGAACATCGATGAAAAGGCTGTCACAAAAATCACCGCAAGAGACATCACAAGAGCCACTTGCAAAGAAGATGTAACCGCAAGGGCAGAACAAATCCCAAGCACCTGCAAGGTGATCGGGTTATTATCAACCATTGGGTCAACCAACAAATCCTTTTTTGTCTGTCCCATTAGAGTTCTCCTGCCTTAAGTTTTTCGAGAAATTTCTTATAGCCCTGTTCACCCATCCAGAAGCGCACCAGATTATCTACCCCAACCGAGGTAAGGGTCGCTCCTGAAAGCGCATCAATATGAAAGTCCTTACCAGCCGCAGTTGCAGCTTTTGCAACAGTGATTTGTAATTTCCCATTATCATCGCTTAGCTTTTTACCAGCCCAAAGCGCTTTCCATTTTGGGTTATCAACTTCTGCACCAAGCCCAGGCGTTTCACCATGTTGATAAAATTGAAGGCCGTAAATATCATTGCCGTTTTCTTCCAAAGCAATAAAGCCATAAAGCGTTGACCATAATCCATACCCATGAATAGGAAGAACAATCTTATCAATCTTACCGTCTTTATCACGGAGCAAGTATATTGTTTTATATTTGGATAAGCGCCCAATGCCGGCTGGATCATCCTTTAAAGCAACTGAAAGTTCAATCTCACTAGCAGCTTTAATGTCATCAAACGTTTTAGCATCAAACTTATCGGTAAATTGCCCTGTTGCCAGCTCCAAAACCTGAGGTTCGAATGCTGAAAACGCTTTTTCAACATCAATCCCAGGTTTAAATTGCCCTGCAACCTGTAACACATTCACCTGCTTGTCTCTTGCTTTATTCGCTTTCTGGATTGGGCGCAAAACAACAGCTGCCGAAGACACAACCATCGAAGCAAAAAGACAAAGCACCACAGAAACAAAAATTGTTTTCTCAACAGAGTCTGTCGGTAAGGCAAAAAACTTACCCAAAAAACTTTTTGGCTTAGTCATTTCAGTTTTATCATCCTGTTCAGACATGGCGATTGGCCCTCCGCTTAATATTGGCCTGAACTACAAAATAATCTATTAACGGCGCAAATACATTGCCGAATAAAATCGCAAGCATCATACCTTCTGGAAAGGCCGGGTTAAGAACGCGGATAAGCACCACCATTACCCCAATCAAGGCCCCATAAATGTAGCGCCCCATATTAGTATGTGAGGCCGAAACCGGCTCAGTGACCATAAACACCAATCCAAAGGCATAACCACCAATGACCAAATGCCAGTACCAAGGCAACGCAAACATTGGGTTCGTGTCAGAACCTATCGCATTGAGAAGCAGTGAAAAACCAATCATGCCTACAAGACAGCCAACAACAAGCCGCCAGTTTGCAATTTTAGTGAGTAGTAAAAAGAGAAGGCCTATTAAACAAGCAATGGTGGACGTCTCACCAATACACCCTTGGATCGTGCCAACAAACGCATCCATCCAGGTAATGCCGCTAGCCTGTAAAGCTTGAAAGCCTTGTGACGCAGAAACAGAAAGCGCTGTCGCACCAGAAAACCCATCAACAGGTGTCCAGATTGTATCGCCAGACATATAAGCTGGATATGCAAAGTAAAGAAAGGCCCGGCCAACCAATGCAGGGTTAAGAAAGTTCTTGCCTGTACCACCAAAAACTTCTTTACCAATCACAACACCAAAAGAAATACCAATCGCCACCTGCCACAAAGGCACATCAGCTGGCAAAATCAGCGTATAAAGCATTGAAGTAACAAGAAAACCTTCATTCACCTCATGCCGCCGTATCGTGGCAAACAAAACTTCCCAAAAACCACCCGCAACCAGCGTTGTTATATATATAGGGAAGAAATAAAGGGCGCCATGGAACATATTGGCAAAAATGTTATTTGCATCAAACCCAATACCAAAGAGCTCAATAATCCAGCTCCGCCAACCAGAAGCCCCATAAGTGGCAATCGCACTGTTGACTTGCAAACCGGTATTATACCAGCCAAACAAAATACAAGGGATCGTCGCGATAACCACATAGGTCATAATACGCTTCATATCCACATAAGAGCGCGCATGCGGCGCAGCTGTAGTTACTGTTTTAGGTGTATAAATGAAACTTTCGACCATTTCATAAACGGGAAAAAATTTCTCATACTTTCCACCCTTCATGAACTGAGGTTCAATCCGGTCAAAAAAGTCGCGCAAACCCATGGCGCTAGCCCTCTTTCTCAATCTTCGTCAAACAATCGCGTAATGCGATGCCATATTCATATTTCGCAGGACAAGCAAACCCTACAAGCCCGAGATCTTCCTCATCAAGCTCGAGTGCTCCCAATGCTTGTGCCGCATCAGTATCCATAACCAACATTGCGCGCAGCAATTGTGTTGGTAAATAATCTTGAGGCATCAACTCCTCAAAAGTCCCAATAGGAACCATAGCTCGTCGTCCACCATTTAAGTTAGACGTCAAAGAATATAACTTCTTGGAAAAAGCAGACCCCAAAACAGGTTGATAGGCATAATTCTTTGCCATTGGCCTAATCCAACCAAGCACGTGTTGTTTTTTATCTTCTTCAATAACAGTAACTTGGCGTGCATAACGCCCAAGAAAAGCAAAACTGTCAGCTGCAGCGCGGCCACTTAAAATAGAGCCAGAAATAAAGCGTACAGCTACGTTCGTATCATATTCCCCATCTGTTAAATCGAGAATTGACGCTCCTGCAATGGTGCGCACCAACCTTGGGTTTTTCACTAATGGCCCACTAAGAGCAATAACGCGGCTAGGATCAATAAACCCGCTTATCATCAACTGCCCAATGGCAATCACATCTTGATAAGAAATCGTCCATACAGGCTCATCACCCTTTAAAGGCTCAAGAAAATGAATATGCGTTCCAGCAAGACCAGCCGGGTGTGGCCCCTTAAAGCCAGCAGCCTCAACACCACTAAGAGAAGATCCAGGAACATCAGCCCCAGTCTCATGACATAGATATGTAGTGCCGTCAGTTAGCTTAGAAATAACACTCAAACCACGCTCAAATGCTTCCCGCGCTTCATTAATAATCACCGCAGCATCTGCTGATAATGGCTCAGTGTCCATCGCAGTTACAAAAATAGCAGTCGGCCGTGTTGTTGGCTCAGGCACCTTAGAATAAGGACGCGTGCGAAAAGAAGTCCAAAGCCCTGCAGCACAAAGTTTTGTCGCAATATCTTCTGGGTTTTCTTCACCACCAACTTGTGAAAAATCAGTCCCCTGATCTGCTGCATCAGTCACATCAATCACAACACTTTGAAGAACACGCCGTGCACCCCGATTAATAGCTTTAACCACACCTGTTACAGGAGAAACCATTTTAACATCAGGAAGGTCTTTGTGAAAAAAGATAGGCTGCCCACGGACAACTGTCTCGCCTTCAGCAACTGTAATTCTTGGTTTTAGATCGATATAGTCTGGACCAACGAGAGCAACAGATTTAATCTCTGGCCCCTCATGAATTGTTTGTTCAGGAGCCCCCACTACAGGGAGGTCCAACCCCTTGCGTAACCTAAATTCTTGCATTCGCTCATTTCGCTCTGCTTATAAAAATCAAAGTGGATCATCATGCCACTTAGCCTGCGACATTATTAACCGCTTTTTATGCCTGAGTTCTAGAGGAAATATTACAATTTTGCTAATGTTTTTACGATATGCCCCCTAAAAATCAATCCAACTCAATAAAAAAAAGGGGCACAGCTGAACACGTAAAATAACAATATTCATAATAAACTCATGGAATTAGCATGCGGACACGCTCTTTTTTGCCCAATTTATTGATCATTGGCATTTCTGTTTTTTTACTCAGCGCATGCGAGGCAAAACAAAAAGTCCTTCGTTTTTCAGGGCAAACTATGGGTACGACATATAATATAGTCGTCATTCCAAACACTGATTCTCAAAAGGATAAGCTGTTTCAAGACATTGAAAAAACACTAAAGCGCGTCAATACACACCTCTCCAACTGGGATCCAAACTCAGAAATTTCAAATATCAACAACTCTCAAAGCACAACACCAATCAACATTTCTCCTATGTTGATCAAAGTACTTGAAACCGCCAACACTGTTCATGAAAAAAGCTTTGGCTTTTTTGATATCACCTTAAGCCCTCTTATAGATCTATGGGGCTTTGGCCCCAAAACCATGCAACCAAAACTGCCAAGCGAAGATCAAATTCAAACCGCATTAGCTAAAGTTGGCCAAAGCACCAAACTAAAACTGGATCTTGAAGCAAAAACTCTAACCAAAACTAATAAAGATACCCAAATCAATCTCTCAGCCATTGCAAAAGGCTTTGGCGTCGATGAAGTGGCAAGAACCCTGCTTAAAAACAACATCAATAATTTCATGGTTGAAATCGGCGGAGAACTCATAGCTCGTGGAAAAAAGCCAAACGGAGAAAAATGGAAAATTGGCATCGAGAAACCAGATGCCGCAGGTAAAGAAATTCAGTTAATTGTCAAGCTCAGTGACCTAGCCATGGCAACATCTGGAGATTATCGAAATTACTATGAAAAAGACGGACAGCGCTATTCCCATATATTAAATGTCAAAACAGGACGCCCCTTCACGCACAAAACCATGTCTGTAACGGTCATAGAAAAAAATACTATGTTAGCAGATGCCTGGGCCACCGCCCTCTTGACAGTTGGCAAAACAAAGGGCATGGAACTCGCAAAGAAAAATAACTTAGCTGCTTTCTTTATTTTCAAATCTGACAAATCAGCTAAATTAGCCTTTGAAACATCAATGAGCCCCCGCTTCATAGAACTGACAGTAAAAAACTGACAGTAAAATAGTAAGAAGACTGATAACAGGAGAGCTTAAATCAAATGGAAACTCTTATTTTAGCATTTATATTACTATTGCTCGTCATTCTCGGCATGTCTCTTGGTGTCTTATTAAATGGCAAAACAATTAAAGGTAGCTGCGGTGGTTTAAATGCAATTTCTGGTGCAGATAAATGCCTTGTTTGCAAAAAGGATATAGACCCAAACAGCCCCTTAAGAGACAAGCTAGCCTGCAAAAACGCGCGGCGCTGCCAAGAAAAATTATCTTAAAATTGAGCGCTATACTATATTCATATAGCTAGAATTCATATCCAGCTATAGCCTCTCTACTGTCTAAAAAGAACTCATTCATAATCAATCTTACCCCGCAAATTTTCCGTTCATCATATCTGTTAATCCTAGCAGATGAATTGAGTTGATTTTCATTTAACAAAAACTGAAACTATAAATGAACTCGGAGGTTTACTTGAATTAAGTTCAAAGAAAATAAGGTTAATATGAAAAACTATGGCAGCTTAACCCCCAAAAACATCTCCCCAGAAAAACAAGAACAAACGCCTTTGCTGGGTAAAAACACCAAAAATATCGAACCAGATCAAAAAACTCCAAATCACATTTTATTCCAACGGGCTCTTGTTACATTGGTTCTCTTTCGAAAGTGCCCTGATTTAAAACTTGTCGCTTCACTGCGATCTTCGGGCTGTTTAATTGCTGTTTTGCTGTCTTCAAATGAATTCAAAGCCTGTACTTCACTATCAAAATTTGACTATGCATATATAGGAATTG
This sequence comes from Hyphomicrobiales bacterium, assembly GCA_965230545.1. Lineage (GTDB taxonomy): Bacteria > Pseudomonadota > Alphaproteobacteria > Rhizobiales > HXMU1428-3 > HXMU1428-3. Next base: position 283,782 of record CBDDLE010000004.1, read on the forward strand.
AAGGAGATAAAAAGCCCTCAATTGACTACGCAATTAAAGACTTATCATTTAAAGGTTGGAATAAAATTGACTGTAGGAATATGGCAAAACCTATTTAGATAACCTCTTCTTAAGGGGCTGATCTATAATCCAGATGTTAAAATAGGTTGTGTTAATAAATTAAAACGCACCAGCTCCTCTTCCGTCATAAAATACATATCATCCGAAGAAGCCGCATTGACAGTAAACCAATAAAAACTTTTAGGTATTCCTAGTTTTTGATACGTTTTTATATATGGCTTATGATCAGGATGGTCTTTGGGTAACTCTTGAGCTTCATAATCTTCATCATCATCACTCCAGCTATGAACACCAACTTTCGCCCCTCGCTCCATAGTCCTCTCAACTCCCCCCATAAACAACTCAATACCACCAGATTCAATAATAGAATTACGGGTTAAATGGGTTGATAAATTATGACGGCGAATGGTTTTTGCCATTTTTAAATTCACATCATCATCGTCAGAACCAGGGACAATATTTAAAATAATCTTCTTTGTTTCTGGGTGTTTTTTCAATGCTGCACGAAATTTAACTAATGAATCCGACTGGGTCTCACCATTAATAATTAACGCGTCACCAGCCGGGGTAAAAGTCATATCATCACTTGAAGAAATCAAATTAAAATTCCAATTCATCAGAAGAAAAACTCCAAGAAAAATAACGAACAAACAGCCTAGCCAAGAAAGAATTGAACTGAGTACCTTTTGTAAGAATAACCGATGAAAAACCATTTTTATAACAACACAATTACATTCATAAAAATTAATAGAAGATGGTTAAAGAGCGTAAGAAACACCTAATTTTACTAAGCCCTCTCCTACCTTTAACAGCTTAAAGAAAACCACTGTTTTATTTTGACATATAAAATTAACCCCTGTTCTTTTCTGACACAGAAACAACCTGAGAAAAAGATAATTACGGTTACATTCATTAATAATTTCAAAGCAAATTGAAGAGAAAAACGGTGTTTTAGCTTAGCTTTATATAAAAAATGGCCAAGTTCACTCAAATTAACCATAAAACGCGCACAGAAAGAGCGGCAAGATTTTCTCCATAGTTAATGGCATACAAGTTGCTTTTACCACATTGATTATTCATCAACATATTGTGATGCGAACGCTTTTTGAATGAATAAGCGACAAACGTATCATCAAAATTATTAGGTAAAAGAGTTATGTCTAAAGTGTCCATCTTCAATGAATTAGAGTCAGAAGTGCAATGCTATGCGCGCAGCATTCCTAACACTTTATCAAGGGCTAAAGGTGCAGAAATCTGGGATGAAAACGGACAAAGATATTTAGATTTTTTAGCTGGAGCTGGCGCTCTAAATTATGGTCATAACAACCCTGTTTTAAAAAAAGCATTGCTAGACTTCATTGAAAAAGATGGCATCACTCACTCTCTGGATTTGCACACAACTGCTAAAGAAGAATTCCTTACTGCGATGCGCAACTATATTCTAAGGCCTCGCAATCTCGATTACGTAATTCAATTCACAGGCCCAACAGGCACAAATGCAGTCGAAGCAGCGCTCAAACTAGCTAGAAAAGTTACAGGGCGAACCAATGTCATTTCTTTTACAAATGGGTTTCATGGAGTAAGCTCAGGTGCACTTGCCGCAACTGGTAACAAACACCACCGAGGCGGCTCAGGCCTCCCATTAAACGGAACAACCTTTTGTCCTTTCGACGGTTATTTTGATGATAAGTTCGACACAATCGAATATTTATCAACCCTCTTAGAAGATAATTCCAGCGGCATGGATTTACCTGCAGCTGTTATCGTTGAAACCGTGCAAGGCGAAGGAGGTCTAAACACAGCAAGAATTTCCTGGCTACAACGTTTACAAACACTTTGCCGTAAGCATGAAATTTTACTCATCGTGGATGACATCCAAGCTGGTTGCGGAAGAACCGGCACTTTCTTTAGTTTCGAAAATGCAGGAATAATCCCAGATATTGTTACTTTATCAAAGTCACTTTCCGGTTATGGATTGCCACTATCAATCGTTCTATTTCGCCGTGAACTAGATGTCTGGAAACCAGGTGAACATAATGGAACTTTCAGAGGCAACAATCACGCCTTTATAACCGCAACAGCAATGCTTAAAGAATATTGGTCAAACCTTAATTTTTCAAATGATGTGCAAGAAAAATCATCCTATCTTTCAAAACGGTTAGATAAAATGAAGTCTCGCTACAATCACATTATTAAAGAAACAAGAGGACGCGGAATGATGCGCGGCTTGTGTTTCTACGATCCTTTCACCGCTGAAAAAATTACAAGCGAAGCCTATACCAAAGGACTGATTATCGAAAGATCAGGCCCAAATGATGAAGTTATTAAATTTCTCATGCCGCTAACCATCACCATCGAGCAACTTAATGAAGGGCTAGATATTTTAGAAAACGCCATCCTAGAATCTGTTGTTCATGAAATGCCAATTGCAGCTGAATGATCTTATGTGAGGTGTGACGAAAAAATAACCCATCATCACCGCACTAGATACAAAAAAACCTGATTGTTAAGAGTAAAAATATGTATATGTCTCCACACCATGATCACTTCATAAGATGGCACGAGGGTGAAAGACTAGATACGGTCTTTGAACAAACATGTGATCGACTGATTAAAGATGGGAAAGGCACTCATCTAGCTGTTGAAAATCCTCAATGGAAATTAAGCTATGAAGAGCTTGATCAACGCGCCAATCAATTTGCAAGATACCTTGCAAAAAAAGGGATCAAATCAGGTGACCGGGTTGGTTTGCTGTTTAACAAATCAGCCTATACGTACATAGCCTTGTTGGCAGTATTAAAGTTAAACGCAGCCTATGTTCCCTTGGATGCGGGCTTTCCTAAAGAACGTATAAGCTTCATCGTTGATGATGCAAATGTCACAACAATTATAACTCTCGAAGAACTCAAAAATGCACTAGACACCGTTGATGCGAGACTCATCACAATAGATGAACCAACACTTGATTTAGAAAAAGAAGAGTGCAGCCGGCTAAGTGATAATGAAAAAGGCAAAGTTAAACAGCAGCTTTGCTACATAATTTACACCTCAGGAACAACTGGCAATCCCAAAGGTGTTGCTATTGAACACCCAAGCATCTGCAACTTTGTTAGAGTTGCAAGCGAGGTTTATGGCATTCGTCAATCTGATCGCATGTATCAAGGCATGACCATCGCATTTGATTTCTCTGTCGAGGAATTATGGGTAGCATTTGCGTCTGGGGCAACACTCGTACCAGGCCAAGGAAGTACAAACCTTGTCGGCAATGACCTATCAAAATATCTAATTGAAAACAAAGTCACAGCTCTTTGCTGTTGCCCAACATTGCTGGCAACAATCGAAGAAGATCTCCCGCGCTTGCGGTTTCTTCTTGTTTCTGGTGAAGCATGCCCCCAAAACTTGGTTGTTCGTTGGCATAAAAAAGGACGCACCTTTCTAAATGCTTACGGTCCAACAGAAGCAACAGTCACAGCAACATGGACAGAACTACACCCAGATAGACCAGTCACAATCGGAAGACCTCTTCCCACTTATTCTGTTGCCATCCTAAAAGCAGATGAAGAAGAAGAACTACCAGATGGTGAAGTCGGAGAGATCTGCATCGGTGGAATTGGCTTGGCAAGCGGCTACCTCAACCGCCCCGACTTAACTAATAAAGCGTTCATAAACGACTTTTTAGGTCTACCTAAAAACCCATCAAATAAAATCTACCGAACAGGCGATCTTGGTCGTTTAAACCAAGACAATCAAATTGAATTTTTAGGTCGCATAGATACACAAGTGAAAGTGCGTGGCTATCGCATTGAGCTAACTGAAATAGAGTCGATTATCCTTCAAATAGATGGCATCGCTCAAGCTGTTGTAGATACATACGAAACTGAACCGGGCGAACCAGAGCTGGTAGCTTACTATTCCCTTACAGATGAGAACAAAGACATAGACGTCGCTGATATGATCTCAGCACTTAAAAGCGCGTTACCGAGTTATATGATACCTGGTTATTTTGAAAAGCTAGATGTCATTCCCATGCTCCCAAGTGATAAAGCTGATCGAAAAAAATTACCAGCCCCCTCAGGAAGGAAAGTACAAAGAACCACAGGTGATTTTGTTTCACCATCAACATCAACAGAATTACTCACCTCTGAAGCTTTGGCAAAAACATTACGTATCGACGACGTTTCAATTGATGATCATTTTTTTGATGACCTTGGTAGCCATTCACTTTTAATGGCCCAGTTTGCAGCTAAGCTAAAAACAATGTCCTTTGAAAGATTGGGTAAACCTATCGAAATTTCTATGCAAGAAATTTATCAAAACCCAACAATCAAAAGTCTTTCTGAGTTAATAGATAAAAGCCCATTAGAAACCAAAAGCATTCCAGAAAACAAACTACGCCGCGATGAACAACATATTGCGAGCAAAAAAGAATACTATCTATGCGGCGGCTTACAAATTGCCTATATGCTCTTCTTCCTGACATATAACGTAGCCATTGGCATAACTCTACTTAACTGGGTTATTGCCTCCCCTACTATGACAGATTTTTTCTTTCGTATGTTAGGGCTAGGCTGGGCGTTTTTTCTTGTTAGTCTCGGCATTCCTTTTCTTGCTAAAAAACTACTCGTTGGTAAATGGAAAGAAGAACGCATCCCAATTTGGAGCATGGCTTATTTACGCTTCTGGTTAGCTAGAAGTTTTATGGGCTCGAGTATTTTTGTATTATTTTCCGGTAGCCCTGCTTATAACTTCTACCTCAGATTAATGGGCGCTAAAATTGGCAAAAACACTGTCATCAACACAAAGTTCGTTCCAACCTGCACAGACTTAATTGAAATTGGCGACAATTGCATTCTACAAAAAGATTGCTACCTAACAGGCTATAAAGCTCAAGACGGATATATTTATACAGGCCCCGTTAAACTTGGAGACAATGTATTTGTCGGACAGGGAACAGTTTTAGAGATCAATAGCTCAATGGGTAATGATACCCAACTTGGCCACACATCAAGTCTACAAGAACAGAGCCACGTGCCTGATGGTAAAAATTATCACGGCTCACCAGCTATCGAGACCACAACAAATTACAAACGCATTGAAGACCCGCTTGAATGTACACTTCTGCGCCGCTTGGTCTATACTCTCACTTTGCCCGTTTTAAGCTTATTTGTATTCCTGCCATTAGTGTCATTACTGATATATTGGTACCTCCCTCACCTCTTTGGACCAGGGAAAAACCTGGCGACCATCGTTGTTGAAGCAACCAATTTTATAGGATTTTATACAACCAACTTCATAAGAGATTTAAGCATACTTTCATTCAGCCTTTTATGGATCGGTCTACTGTTAGGCTTAGTTTGGATCGGCATCATGCCGCGCATTTTCAATTATTTTCTCAAGGAAGATAAAACATATGTGCTCTTTGGCTTTCACTACTTCTTCTTCACCAGAGTGGTAGCAAGCAGTAATTCTAAATTCTTTAACTTACTGTTTGGCGATAGTTCAATGATCGTCCATTACCTAAAATACATTGGCTATAAACTGGGACGAGGCGAACAAACAGGTTCTAACTTCGGTGTCGAGCAAAAACATGATGTTCCTTTCTCATGTGAAATGGGAGATGAAACACTTGTCTCCGATGGTCTCTCTATGATCAATGCTGAATACACCAATAGCTCCTTTAGGATCTCTAGAACAAAAATTGGAGGGAACAGTTTTCTAGGAAACAATATTTTCTATCCCACTGGTGGTCGAACAGGTGAAAACTGCTTGTTAGCAACAAAAGTTATGATCCCACTTGATGGCAAACTACGTGAAAATGTTGGTCTCCTTGGCTCCCCATGTTTTGAAATTCCAAGAGCAGTACGCCGTGACACAGGGTTAGACAAATATCCAAAAGGACCAATCCGTTCAGAGCGTTTGAAAAAGAAAAATGTCGCCAATTTTATAACAGTGATGAGCTACCTAATGGTCTTATGGCTTTATGGCACCATTGCACTTTTCGCCGGTATCGCAGCCTTGCTAGCTTATGGCACTTACGGAATGGGCGTCTTTATCCTTACGGGATTTTCTATGCTCTTTTTCACAATCGGTTATTTTGCATTAATAGAGCGTTGGAGCTTAGGGTTTAAAAAACTCAAACCGCAATTCTGTTCTATCTATGATACCTATTATTGGAAACATGAGCATTATTGGAAACTCATGGAAAATCCGCTCGTTAGTCTTTTTGCCGGAACACCTTTCAAGAATATGATCTCAAGACTCTTGGGCGTAAAAATTGGCAAACAAGTTTTTGATGATGGCATGGTGGTCACAGAAAAAAGCTTGGTTGAAATCGGTGACTATTGCACCTTCAATAAAAGCGCAACTCTGCAAGCCCATTCCTTAGAAGAAGGTGTCTTTAAATCTGATTACATTAAGATTGAGAACAACTGTTCATTCGGCATAGCCTCATTCATTCACTATGGAGTACACATTCACGATAATGTTCATATTGATGCAGACAGCTTCTTAATGAAAGGGTCTGAATGTAATGATGGCAGCACATGGAGAGGCAACCCCGCAAAGGTCATCTCCTCTTCTCAGGCAATTCCAGAATTAAATGATAATAGTGCTATGGCCTCTATCATAGAAGAAGCGAGTAATCTCAATGATGAATTTGTTGAAGCCGCAGAATAATTCTATATTGCTCAATGAGAAACTAACAAAAATAATTCATATTAAAGAACCTCATAGAGTAGTAATTTTTCTCTTTGATTGGAAAGAAATCACGCCTGAATTTTATGCGTCAATCTTTTCAAACTTAAATGAAAAGGAAGTTCAAAGAGCAAAGAAGATATCTCATTTAAAAAGAAAGCGTGAATACATCATGGCAAGAGGTTTAACCCGAACCTCTCTTTCTTTCTTTTGCTATTCTGAACATTCAAAACAAAATTTATCCTGCCCTAACCTTCCCAAGCCACATTTTCCATTGCCTAACGAATGGGATGTTCAAGAAAATGAGCATGGCAAACCTTTTATCGCAAATCCCCATTTTAACGATCTTCAGTTCAACATCACTCACACAAATAAGTATTTAGCAATCGCTATTACGATAAACAATGAAATTGGAATTGACTTGGAACCCGTCAGGTCAGCGCCTCTTTCACCATTTCCAACTCATCTCTTTACAAAAGAAGAACTCAAATCTCTAAAGACGTTAAACAACAAAGAACATGGCATTGAATTCGCCAAACTCTGGACATCAAAAGAAGCAGCAGCAAAATGTATCAGATGCGGAATGAAGCTCGATTTTTCTACAATTGAAATAAAAAGCCATAAGAATGGCCCATTAAAAATTCAATCTAGCAATCCAAGTTTCAATAATGTGTCTTTGCAAAACATTATGATAATTGATGCGAAACACCCTCATCAACTTTCAATAGCTGTACAGTCAAAAAAATAAAAATCAGCTTTTTTGATAAATTAAAAAAAGAAACTCCGCTTCAAAAGAAGTTTTTCTTATCACTTAAAAGGAACTGGATAAGTATTAATGAAATCTGATTAACCAACATGTCCACTACTTGTTGCTCCACCACCTCTAAATCATTCATAAATATGAATAAATTTAAATGTCTGATTTTAAAACTTCAGAAAATTGGAAAATAAAAATTAGCTGTTTAAAAACTGAGTATAACTCAACATCAGATAGAGACCAGACAACAATAATAGATTAGATTGTGGATATTAAAATGCTTAGCTTCGAATCATATTCTAATGTAGAGTTAGAAAATTCATTCTAATGCATGTGCAGATTAGGGCTTCCTTTAAAGTTAGGAAGCACGTCATGAGTTTTAAAGACACCCAATCATTGATGCACCGAGTAATCTAGTAAATTTGAGTAATTGTTTTTGCTGAATATTAGCCCATGAATTTTCGGGGCAAAAACCAGGCATATTTTGTGTTTGGTTTTTAGATTTCTACGGGGCAGAGAAATGTTTTTTACAACACAAATCAAAACGACTTTAAAATTATTGGTCACTTTATCATTTATGGGGGTCTCAACTCACGCCTTAGCGCAGGATGTTGATGGATTAGATGAAGATGATGCACCAGTACCTGGCGTTGAAGCTAATTTGCTTATAGAATATCAGAGTGATAATGTTCTCTCTGGTGACGGTAATATTGATGGCAGTCAAACTTATTCAACTCATGAATTAGATGCCGCAATTCATTTTTCCAGATTTATTTCTCTATATGCAACTCTGAATTATCAACCTCAGCGCGGCTTCCTAAAAGACTTCGATGAAGATCTATTCCAAGAAGATACTTTCTTTGAAGATCAGGGCGTTGACCTTGAGCAATTCTTCCTTGAGTTTGAATATAACAATGTTGCCATCTTCGGTGGTAAGTTTACAGCCAACTTTGGTAAAGCTTGGGATGAAACACCAGGTGTTTACGGAACTGATTTTGCTGAAGATTATGAAATTGAAGGTAACATCGGTTTTGGTGCTGAAGTTGAGTTTGAGAAAACTCCTTTTGGTAATCTTACACTTGGTGCTGCTGGTTTCCAACTAGATAGAACACTACTAAGCAGTTCTTTATTCCAAAACACAGATAAGAACGAAAGAAGTGATGGCGGCGCAGGCAATACAGATGGCATACAATCTTATGTTATTTCTGCTGATCTTGAAAAAATCTTAGGGAACAACTCTTTAAACGCACACTTCGCCTACATTAATCGTAAAAAAGGCATTGGCCCAGATGATTACGATGATGAAAAAGGCTTTGTATTCACTCTATATGGTGAAAGAGATCTAGGTCGTGGTTTCACAGCTGAATGGATTGGTGAAGTTGCTTTAATAGATAATTTCAATGCCACAGAAGACAACATTAACTACTACACAATTGGCTTAGACATTGAATATCAGAAAAGATTTCACTGGGCGATTTCATACACAAATCGTGACGTAGACAATCCTTGGGATGGGGAATATGAAGAACATTTATTCCAAACATCTGTAGGTCTTGAAGTCTGGGACAAATGGAATTTTGACGTTGGTTACCGTTACACTGAAACCGGTGAAGATGGTGACAATGCTCACTTCCTAGGGTTGTTAGTTTCAAAAGAATTTGAATATAAAAAACCTGCTAACTAATCTAAAAACGAACTAGAATTTAAACGAGCGCAATTGAAGATACTCCATTTGGTATTGTTAAAATTGCGCTCGTTTTTCATTATCTATTCAAATATTTAACTTACCCCTCAAAAAAGAACGAAACGTCGATCACTATCTTAAATTTAAGTGCTCTGGATATTGCTTCTTTAAAAACAACCACTGATCAATTTGCCTATCTCGTCCTTCTTCTTCAGTAATCATTTCCCATTGTTTGGCAGTAAATGATAATGCCTCTTGAGGCGATATTTCTTTTTCAACCGCCGACATTATATTTTCTTTTAATGTTTGAATATATCGACCTTGTCCCTTCAAATAAAAATCTGGAATAGCGGTTCTCATTGCTTTCTTGTGAGCAATTAAAAATTCTTTGCTATAAGATTTTTCAATTTTTTTGTCCTGATAATGTTCTTCTCTGAAAGGGGCAAAAAAACCGCTTTGGTCTTGAATTGCCATTCTTGAAGGCTTGCCAATTGTCGCGAAAAGACAAAAAAGGTAAGCAATTTCTTTATGAATAGAAAATTTTGATGTCACAAAATTCCACCCCCAATTGAAATAAGAAATTTCTGGTGTCGGGGCAAATAACATGCGGTCTTTCATCATTGAGTTTTTGCCGTTTAAATATTTCTGTGTCCCTCCCCAACCAATATTCGCCATGCATTTTCCCTTGGCGTATAAACGCCAATTATCAAAAAGACCGTTGGTCCTTACTGAGGGGTGTTGGAACTGAGTTGCCCTAAGAAGCTCTTCCAAGGCCTCCACACCTGCGGAATTATCAATATTTGGCGTCATATCATTTTGAACAGGAAAATAACTTTTTGCATGAAATCTAATCCACCACTCCCAAACGATATAATCTGGCGTTCGAAATAAGCAGCCACCAAATTTATCTTCATTTGGTCTATGAAAAAATTCCATAAGTTGGTCAAATTGTTCCCAACTTTTGGGAAGAGTTAATGGCCGTCCATATGTATCCGCAAATCTTTTTTGCTCATCTGGATTCTCCATACAATCTTTATGGTAAAATGCTAAATAAGCATCTCCATCTGTTTGATACCCATAAAAAGCATGTTTATATCTATCTCCTAAACTATATAAAGAAGGCTCGTAATTAAAATGCTTTTCATATTTATCCGCATACATAGTTTGATCAGCTAAAGCACCTGCTTCAGCCAGATCCGGAATTCCAAATGTAGCAGGAAGAGCCACATCAAAACTGGGCTTTTGAGCTGCAGTATCAATGAATATTTTTGTATTAATATCATCGACAGTTGTCTTAATGAAAGAAATCTTCACCCCAGTTACTTTTGTGAATATCTTTGCAACTGGTCTAATATTACTCAAACACCCTTGAGGATAGAGCAGCTTTAGTTGAATTTCTTTACCAGCTTTCAGTCCTTGAACGGCTTGAAGAATAGCGTCTTCAGGCTGTTGACCGTGCTCCCCTATCGCCGTAAATATTTGAGCTGCAGAAGGTGAAGCAATAAATGGTTGGCATGAGGTAAGCATTGTCGCACATAGCGATTGTTTTACAAAATTTCTTCTTGTGTAGTCCATTGCCCCCTCCAACCAAAATAATAGAATCTAAAAATCAATAATATCGATATTAAAAAGAAAATTTTCTTAGAATAAGAATTAATTAGGTCTATAAATCTCTCAGTATTTTTTTACAAAAAATTGTAAGTTTATATTTTTGCAACTTGATATTACATGGTAATAATTCTTTGCGCAAAACCAACATGCCAATTGATCATGAATAGATAGGAACTATCAATTTACAAATTTAGTGGGGGGCTAAATGAGACATAAAATAGTACAAACTCCCCCCCAAATATCATTGCTATTGAGATTCATGAAAAGTTTATTCTCAAAATTTGTGTCCCAACTACAATTTTTGTCTTCAAGAATTGTCATTCAAATATTATTCAGTTTCATTTTAATCGGTTTATTTTCATTTGTTGGCCTTACACTTTCAATAAACTCTCTTAATCAAATAAGTACTGCTCAGCAAAAAGTTGAAAATGTAACTGTTCCTTTTCTCTCTAAGGCCCAGGATTTATCTCAACAAGTTCACTCTTATTTTGTCTTAGTAGAACGCCTGCAAAATTCAAAAAGCGACAATATCACCTTAAAGCAAGATATTATTTCTCAAGAAATCAGATTACAAAAAACCCTAAAATCACTTCATACAAATGGATTAGCCGGCAACAATAAAACGAAAAAACTCAGCAACCTTTTAGATGCTATTTTTGCCAATACTCGAATTCTTGAACAAATCAAATTCAAATCAATTCCGCGCTATCAAGCGTTATTCGAACAAAAAAAGAAATCAATAACGAAAACATTACGCTTAGGGTTAGTTTCAATAAAACGCTTCGGTTTAAATGCTCCCCAAAGTCCTATAGATCCAAAGTTAATCAACATACAAAATGAATTTTTAGAACTGCAAACCATTATTGGACAACTCAATAGTGAAATGTCTCAAGACGTTATTTTACGTTTTCAGCAATCTTATATTTTACGTATAAGAACACTCTCTAAAAATATTGTTAGAATAAAAGATAACAACCTTAGACAATCTTTAGCACAATCAGCAGACATTCTTCTGTCTCAAATCACACCGAACATAGGCATATATCATTACTTGCTTCAACTCTTTGAGCAATTGCAAAACTCAAAAGCAATTGCGACTAAAAACAGAGCGCATCAGAGTGAGCTTAACGAAAACATTCTATCATTTTTGAATGATGTTCGCCTTGATACACAGAGTGAATTTACAAATATCGAAAATAATATAAGCCAAAATATTACAACTCTGTATTTAATCTCAGGCCCAATCTTTTTAGCCTCAATTCTATTTGTAACATTTTATGTCTATCCAAATATTTTCCTGCGTCTATCACGTCTATCAAGTGACACTCAAAAAATTGTTAGAGGAGACTATGAAACAAAAATAGATACGTCAGGTAACAATGAAATCTCACAAATGTCTCAGGCTCTTGAAGAATTTAAATTAGGGCTTATTGCAAAAGAAGCGGCTGAAAAAGACATTAAAGACACCCAAAATTTTCAAAATTTAATCATGGAACATATACCTGATTTAATTTTTGTAAAAGATAGCAACTATCGGATTGTTCAAGCCAATCCAGCTTTCCTAAAAATTTATCCAAAAGACATACGCGATACCATAATTGGATCAACTACCTTTGAAAAATACGATCAAATAGAAGTTGAAAAATTTCTCAAACATGACCGTAAAGCATTGGAAGAAGGAAGCACTGAAACAGAAGAAAAAATTCATTTTCCAAACGGTGAACTCAAAACTTTATTTACAAAAAAAGTTCGCTTCGAAGACAGCAGCGGCTCAGCATTTGTCCTCGGTGTTGCTCGTGATATAACCGAAATCAATCAAGCTCAGACGTCTCTGAAAGAAAGCAAAGAGAGATTAAAACTCGTTGTCGCAGATCTGGAAAAAACAAATATTGCATTAAAAAGGTTTACCTTTGTAGCCTCACACGATCTTCAAGAACCACTTAGAATGTTGGAACAATTCTCAATCTTACTTGAAGAAGATTGTTCCGAAGAACTTAGCGAAGATGCTCACTATTTTCTGAGTGTTATTAAGGCTTCAAGCCAAAAAATGAGCCAGTTAATCAAAGATCTTTTGAGTTATTCACGCAACAGCAGTAGCGATCTAAAGCTCGAAGAGGTTGATACTTCTGAGATAGTCAAAGACATAATATCTGAACTAGAATTAGTCATATCTGAAACTAAAGCAGAAGTTCAGGTTGACAATTTACCCATAGTAATCGGAGACCCAACAGCCTTAGAGCACTTACTGAGAAATTTAATCAGCAATGCACTCAAATATCGTCATCCAGATAGAGCCCCTAAAATAGAAATAACAAGCTACAAATCTGAAGCTGACAATGTAACGAATTTAATAGTCCGTGATAATGGGATCGGTCTAGACATGAAATATTCTGATCAAATTTTTGAGCCTTTCCAACGCTTACACAATGAAGATAACTATCCAGGTTCCGGCATTGGCCTAGCTATTTGTAATACCATTTGTCAACGACATGGCTGGAGCATTGATGTTCTAAGTAAGCCTGGACGCGGAGCAGAATTTAAAATTAGTATCCATTCAAACCAAGAGTTTTTCCAGAAAGAAAATAGTGAAAACTTTGCCGAGGGAACAATATTAAAGGAAGATCTGGGTAACAGAGAATAAAAATATTACTAAAACCATTTCTTGCTCAAAATGACCCCATAACGTCCTCAGTAACGCAGAAAGCGGTTATCTGCAGAACAACCTACTAATCAAATAAATAATTCATAAGAAGAAAATGGTGAGCCCTGAAGGATTCGAACCTTCGACCTACTGATTAAAAGTCAGTTGCTCTACCAACTGAGCTAAGGGCCCCCAAATAAAAACATCCAAACCATACTGTTTGGATGAGATGATTGTAAAATCACTTGAGAAGCGCTGAAAATAGGGAAACATCCCCCACTCGTCAAGAGCTTATTTTCATTATTTCCAAGATAATACATCATTTTTTTCGAATAATGTTCTTGTCGTTAAAATATTCTAAAAATCACTGCAAATTCATTGGCCTCAACCCCAAAAAACCTATAAGCATCATCATAAACTAAGTAAAAAACAGCTCTTTTTTCACAAAAGTGACCATAAAATGAATCACCGCTCAGCCATTGGCCTCATGTGCCTTGCTGTCCTATGCTTTTCTATACTTGATAGCTCCGCAAAATATCTGGGGGAATTCTCAGCAATTCATGTGGTGCAAATATTATGGATTAGGTTCATCACCCATAACCTGTTTTTACTGCTTCTTTATAAGCCAATACCATATTTAAAAGCTTTAAAGGCAAATGCACCAAAAGCACAGATCATCAGAACAATCTCCATGGTCGCAGCCACCGCATTCAACTTCACGGCCCTTTTATACCTGCAGCTCGATCAAACAATAACAATCTTCTTCCTTAGCCCTCTTCTAATAGCCATGCTATCAGGTCCCATATTAGGAGAGCACCTAAAACCTCACCAGCTCTATGCGGTCATATTCGGCTTTTTAGGTGTTTTAATTGTTATGCGCCCCGGTTTTGGCGGCATTCACTGGGCCGTTATTCTGTCCCTTCTCTCAACATTCTCAGTGTCGATTTATAACGTGTTGACAAGATACACCTCACATTATGATAATAACGCAACCAACCAGATCATGGCCCCAATCGGCGGCGCTATTTTCTTAACACCTCTCATCTTCTTCTATTGGGAAACACCTCAAGACCTATTCACTTGGGTGTTATTAATTTCACTTGGTGTCTCTGGTGGCATTGGGCACTGGTTGATGATCACAGCCCACAGACACGCCCCGGCTCCCTTGCTCGCACCCTTTATCTATTTAGGCATCATTACCATGCCAGCAATAGGCTATTTCGTATTTGATGATGTCATCACCTGGTGGACATTCGTTGGCGCCATGTGTGTCATCGCCTCCGGCCTCTATCTATGGTATCAAGAACACCAAAAATCAGACGATGACTTTGAAGCAAGTGTTAAGGAAGAAAAAATATAAGAAAACAAACTTATTCCCTCATAAATCAGGTTACTTAGACACCTGATACTGCGCACGAAATTCCTTCGCAAATTCAGCAAAGCGATCTTCTTCAATGGCTAAGCGCATAGCTGCCATCAACTCTTGATAAAAATGAATGTTCGCCCAGCTCACTAGCATAGAGGCCAGCAACTCACCAGAGCGAATAAGATGATGCAAATAAGCCTTACTATAATCTCTCATGGCCGAGCATGAGCTATGCTCATCCAAAGGTGACGCATCATCTTTAAATTGAGCATTTTTCAAATTCACTTTGCCATCAAAGGTAAAAGCCTGGCCATGCCGACCAGAACGTGTCGGCATCACACAATCAAACATATCAACACCGCGCTCAACAGCGCCCACCAAATCAAGCGGCGTGCCGACACCCATAAGATAGCGCGGTTTATCTTGCGGCAAATGTGGCATGGTAAAATCAAGTGTATCAAACATCGCTTGTTGGCCTTCACCAACAGCCAAGCCCCCAACCGCATAGCCAGGAAACTCAATTTCCTTTAAAGCTTCAGCTGAACGCATGCGTAAATGCTCATAAACCCCGCCTTGCACAATGCCAAATAAAGCCTGACCTTCTGCGCTATATTTCGCAAAAGCATCTTTAGAGCGCTGCGCCCAGCGCATAGACAATTCCATAGATGTTTCAGCTTGGTTCTCTGTTGCAGGAAACGGAGTGCATTCATCAAACGCCATTTGAATGTCAGAGCCAAGCAACGCCTGAATTTCCATCGAGCGCTCTGGTGTTAAATTATAAGATGAGCCATCAATGTGAGACTGGAACCGAACGCCTTCTTCTGTGATCTTTCGAAGTTTCGCAAGCGACATCACTTGAAACCCACCGCTATCAGTAAGAATAGGCTTGTCCCAATTCATAAAATCATGCAGCCCACCTAAAGACGCAACCCGCTCAGCCCCAGGGCGTAGCATCAAGTGATATGTATTCCCAAGAAGAATATCAGCCCCGGTTTCTTTCACAGTTTCGGGCAACATGCCCTTCACTGTGGCAGCTGTCCCAACAGGCATGAAGGCAGGCGTTTGGATCGTGCCCTTGGGTGTTGAAATCTCACCGCGCCGCGCTAAGCCAGAAGTTGCCGAAACCTTATATGAAAACCCATCAGCCATTATGCGCCCCTTCAAGCAAACACCCATCACCGTAAGAATAGAACCGGTAGTCCCGCTCAATCGCAGCTTTGTAAGCCGCTTGCATCACAACAAGACCAGAAAATGCAGAAACCAACATAAACAAAGTCGATTTGGGAAGATGAAAATTAGTAATCAATCGATCAACCACTTTGAATTGAAACCCCGGCGTTATGAATATATCCGTCTCACCAGTCCATGGCTCAATTTCGCCGGTCTCTAAAGCGGCGCTTTCAAGCAACCGCAATGAAGTCGTCCCAACAGCACAAACCCTCTTTCCAGCTAACTTAGCACTGCGAATAGCATCAACTGTCTCTGCACTCACCTGCCCCCACTCAGCATGCATTTTATGAGATTTTATATCATCAACTTTAACCGGAAGAAACGTCCCAGCCCCCACATGCAAAGTGACAAATTGCAAATCAACGCCAATCTCTTTCAAGCCCGCTAGTAACTCATCAGTAAAATGAAGCCCCGCTGTCGGTGCTGCAACAGAGCCATCATGCTCAGCATAAACAGTTTGATAAGTTGCTTTATCTTGTTCACCTGCTGCCCGTTTTGACGCAATATATGGCGGCAAAGGCATGTCACCAATCAGTTTCAAAGCCTCGTCAAGCGCCACCCCATCAAGATCAAATCTCACTAAAATCTCACCACCACCTGGCGTCTGAACAATCGTCGCGTCTAACTGACCTTCAAAACAAGCTTGACCACTTCCAGTCTGATCACCAAATCGAAGCCGGTCACCAACTTTCATGCGCTTAGCGGGTTTTGCAAAAGCAAACCATTCATTGCTTGAAACACGCTTGTGCAGATTAAGCTGCACATTCGCCTCACTCTCCCCGCGCAACCGCTTTCCCTTTAACGCAGCTGGCAAAACACGGCTATTATTTAAAACAACCACATCACCTTCTTTAAAGAAACGAGGCAAATTTTTAAACACGTGATCTTCTAACGCACCATCAGGCAAAACGCGCAAAAGTTTAGAGCCATCACGCGTTGGGTGTGGCTCTAAAGCGATATTGCTTTCAGGAAGCTCAAAGTCAAAGTCATCAAGTTGCAAGGAAGGTCACTCTCAAAAGATTTTAAAAAATCAAACCATATAGCGGATAGCAATAAGTTTCAAAAGCGAAAAATAAAAAAAGACCAGAAAGAACATCCCTTTCTGGTCTTTTAATAATAAATATCAAACGCAATGCTTACGCAGCGTCAGCAGCTACCCGCATGCTTAAAATCTGGTCTGGGTCAATCACAGGCTCACCGCGCTTAATTTCATCAACATGTTCCATGCCAGAAATCACACGGCCCCAAACTGTATATTGCCCATCCAAAAAGCCCGCATCAGCAAAACAAATGAAGAATTGGCTATCAGCTGAGTTTGGCGCTTGCGCCCGCGCCATTGAACAAACACCACGTAAGTGAGGAGTATCATTAAATTCAGCGTCTAGGTTCTTGCCTGAACCACCAGTGCCAGTGCCGGTTGGGTCACCAGTTTGCGCCATAAAGCCATCAATCACACGATGAAAAACAATGCCATCATAAAAACCTTCACGAGCAAGCTCTTTAATACGTGCACAATGGTTAGGAGCAACATCAGGCAACAGCTCAATGATCACTTCGCCATGTGTAATATTTAAAATAAGTGTATTTTCCGGGTCTTTAATCTCGGTCATCAGTCTTCCTTCAAAACAATTTACGCCGTAAAAAAACGGGATAAATCAACGTTTAAATTATTTTTTATATTTATTCAATTCTCGGTAAAATCTTTTTACGTGGTGCTTGCTCAAACCCTGGAACAAATTGTCGCAAATCCACTTTCGGTGGTTCTTTACTATCAGCTATAACCTGCATTTTCACAATCTTGTCCGGGTTATCAACCATCCCGCTTTGTCCACGGCCGCGCTTAATTTTGTCAATAAATTCCATACCATGAACAACCTTGCCCCAAACAGTATATTGCCCATTTAAGAAATGCGCCGCTTGGAATGTGATAAAGAATTGGCTATTCGCTGAATGAGGGTTTTGCGTGCGAGCTGCCCCTATAACACCGCGGTTATAAGGCACATTATTAAACTCAGCACGTAGATCAGGATAATCAGACCCGCCAGTGCCAGTGCCTGTTGGATCACCAGTTTGCGCCATAAATCCATGAATTACACGATGAAATAACAAACCATCATAAAACCCTTCTCGAACAAGCTTTCTCACACGCTCTACATGCTTTGGTGCTTTTTTCGGGTAAAGAACAATGATTGAACGCCCATATTGGGTATCTAAATAGAGGAAATTCTCAAGGTTTAAATTCTTTTTTGGAGCACTCTCTGCAAAGCCCTGTGTCACGCTCAGTAATAACAAAACAACAGAAATAAAAAATGATCTAATCATCAACTTACCTAACATTAATTAGTCTCAAACTTACGCTTTCTAAACAATCAAGCAAAAACCCACTCAAACCGTTCAGATCTTTATTTTTTCTTTTTTTCTAAAAATTCAGCAACATGAGGTGGCACAAAACTCGTTATATCACCATCAAACACCTCGATTTGCCTAACAAGTTTGGCAGCGATATGGCGAACCTCCCCCGTACTTGGTAAAAGAAGTGTTTCCAAACCATCAGGCCCCTGGCCACTCATGGCCCTATTCATGCCAGCCATTTGCATTTCATAAACATAATCAGCTGAATCACGAACACCGCGAATAATCACTTTAGCACCATAAGCCGTAGCAGCTTCCACCATAAGACCAGAAAACTGAATAACCTTAATTGTTTTGCCTGTCGACTTACGCAAATCAACAGCCAAGGTCTCAATCAGTTCAACCCGTTCTTCACCAGTTAAATAAGGGGTTTTGCCATGATGAACACCAACACCAATAATCAACTCATCAACAAAATGAAGCGAACGCTCAATAATATCAAGATGACCATTGGTAATCGGGTCAAAACTACCGGGATAAAATCCTGTTAAACTCATAAATTTAAGCCTTTAACTCTCAGTAGTACCATTATCGTTAGGTTCATCAGGAGAGCTATCACCCGGCGCTTCATCCGCTGCACCTTCCTCTCCATCATTCTCAACTTCAGAAATATGCTCAACAGAAACGACCTTTTCATCAGCAGCCGTTTTAAACACAGTAACACCTTGAGTATTGCGCCCTGCAACCCGAACATCATTCACTGGGCAGCGAATAAGTTGGCCACCATTGGTCACAAGCATAATCTCATCCCCATCTTCAACAGGGAAAGAACCAGCCAAGTCACCATTTCGTTCATTCACAATCATAGCGATAATCCCCTTACCACCACGACCTGAAACCCGGTATTCATAAGCTGAAGACCGTTTGCCAAACCCGTTTTCACTCAAGGTAAGAACAAATTGTTCCCCGGCCCCAAGTTCAGCATAGCGCTCAACAGAAAGTTCAACATCAACCGCCTCATCATCTTCAAGCTCAGGCACATCCACGTCACCGCCCTCACCACTAGCCGCACGTCTCATTTGTGCAGCACGTTTAAGATAAGCGCGTTTTTCTTCAGCCGTTGCATCAATATGATGAAGAATAGCCATAGAGATGAGCTTGTCATCATCAGCCAATCGTATGCCACGAACGCCAGTTGAATTACGCCCAGCAAAAACCCGCACATCAGTAACAGGGAAACGAATGGCTTGGCCTTTTTCACTCGTAAGCAATACATCATGCGCTTCGGTGCAAATATCAACGCCGAGAATTTTATCGCCCTCATCAAGCTTCATGGCAATCTTACCATTTTGCCTAATCTCAACAAAATCAGAAAGAAGGTTGCGTCGCACACCACCAGAGCTTGTTGCAAACATCACATGCAATTGCTCCCACGTGCTTTCATCCTCGGGCAATGGCATAATCGTGGTGATGGTTTCATCTTGCTCAAGAGGGAGCAAATTAATCAGAGCTTTACCACGTGCTTGCGGCGCTGAAAGCGGCAAACGCCAAACTTTCATTTTATAAGCCATCCCCCGTGAAGAGAAGAAGAGGATCGGCGTATGTGTGTTCGCAACAAAGATCTTGGTCACAAAATCCTCATCACGCGTTGCCATACCAGAGCGCCCCTTGCCACCACGACGCTGTGCGCGATAAGTCGATAATGGCACCCGTTTGATATAACCTTTATGAGAAACCGTAACCACCATATCTTCTTTGGCAATCAAGTCCTCATCATCAACATCACCGTCATAGTCTTGAATTTCAGTGCGGCGATCCGTTCCAAATTCATCACTAATTTCAGTGAGTTCACCTTTAACAATCTCAACAATACGAACACGTGAGCCTAAAATATCGAGATAGTCTTTAATCGTCGCGCCAAGTTTGTGCAACTCGTCAGATAGTTCATCACGGCCAAGAGCAGTTAAACGCTGCAGGCGAAGGTCAAGAATAGCGCGTGCTTGCGCTTCAGAAAGTTTATAAGTCCCGTCACTCGCAACAGCATGACGCGGGTCAGCAATGAGTTCTACTAGCGGCGCAATATCTTTAGCGGGCCAGTTTCGCTCCATCAATTGCTCACGAGCCGTCGCCGGGTTCGGCGCTGTTCGAATAAGGTTGATCACCTCATCAATATTCGCAACAGCAATAGCCAAACCAACCAATACATGCGCCCGGTCCCTTGCCTTGTTGAGCAAATATTTGGTGCGTTTATAAACAACTTCCTGGCGGAAATCTGTAAACGCTTTAATGAAATCAAGTAAGTTCAGCAACTCAGGCTTGCCACCATTCAGCGCCACTAAGTTACAACCAAAACTCGTCTGCAATGGAGAGAAACGATATAGCTGATTAAGCACCACATCAGGCACAGCATCACGTTTCAATTCCACGACAACCCGCATACCTTGCCGATCAGATTCATCACGAATATCAGCAATGCCTTCAACCCGCTTTTCACGAACCAGCTCAGCAATCTTCTCAACCATCGAAGCTTTGTTAACTTGATAAGGAATTTCAGTAATAACCAAAGCAAAGCGGTCTTTGCGAATTTCTTCCGTCGCCACCTTGCCCCGCATCACAACAGAGCCCTTGCCCTTGTGATAAGCCGAGCGAATGCCTGTGCGGCCTAAAATCATTCCACCGGTGGGAAAATCAGGCCCGGGAATAATTTCATTCAATTGAGAAATTTCAATTTCCGGGTCATCTAGGTAAGCAATACACCCATTGATAACTTCACGTAGATTATGCGGCGGAATATTCGTCGCCATACCAACAGCAATACCACCAGCACCATTAACAAGTAAGTTCGGAAACTTAGCCGGAAGAACCTGAGGTTCACTTTCAGACGCATCATAGTTGTCTTGAAATTCAACTGTTTCTTTATCGATGTCATCAAGAAGGCTTTGCGCAACTTTCTGCAAACGACATTCCGTATAACGCATCGCCGCAGCCCGGTCACCATCAACCGAGCCAAAGTTACCTTGCCCATCAATCAAAGGGAGGCGCAATGAGAAATCTTGTGCCATCCGCACCAAAGCATCATAAATAGCACTATCACCATGCGGGTGATATTTACCCATCACATCACCAACAACACGCGCTGACTTACGATAAGGTTTATTATATTCATAGCCACTTTCATGCATCGAATATAAAATTCGCCGATGCACGGGCTTCAGACCATCACGCACATCAGGCAAAGCACGAGACACAATCACGCTCATCGCATAATCAAGATATGATTTGCGCATCTCTTCCGTGATTAGAATGGGACGAATATCCGGAGATGACCCATCAGGGCCGTCTCCACCTGGATCGCCTATTGGGCCGTCTTGTTTGTCATTATCGCTCAATTGATGGTCCTATTTCATTTAACTAATCTGTTTCTTATGAAGGAAGTAATGCTTAATTAAAAAAACAATCCAAACAACAAAGAAACGTGGTTCAAAACACTAAACTGGGCTGAAAAATAATAAATCCTTCGCCTTATCATTCTCTAAGAACTAATTGATTTAAATCCTACCCATTTAAAGCAAATTCCAGCCTTTTAGGTATAGCCCATCAAAACAAGCCACACCAGTTTTAAAAGGCTATTTACCATCATTCTTTGGGGATATTTTCAATAATTTCACACCCTTGACGTCTAGACGCTTTACTTACCTGAATGAAATCATACTAATAAGATAAATTTCAATAGATTGAGGGAATAAAATGGCTGGACATGGCTCAAAAAAGGTAATTTTCGCAGCGTTAGCCGGAAATGGCCTCATCGCAATAACAAAATTCATCGGCGCCTCAATCACAGGCTCCTCAGCCATGCTCTCTGAAGCCATTCACTCAGTCGTCGACACGGGCAATCAAGGCCTGCTTTTATACGGCATCAAGAAATCTCAAAAACCAAAAGATGAGCGCCATCCCTTTGGCTATGGCATGGAAGTCTACTTCTGGTCCTTTGTTGTTGCCATATTAATCTTCGCTGTTGGTTCTGGCGTTTCCATTTATGAAGGCATTCATAAATTAAGCCACCCTGAAGAGATTAGATCCCCCTACATAAACTACATCATCTTAACCCTTGCCCTCATGTTCGAGGGGGTTGCCTGGTACATTGCATATAAAGAGTTTAACAAAATCAGAGGCAAAGCCAACTTTATGGACGCTGTTCGCCATTCAAAAGACCCAACTGTCTTCACAGTTCTTTTCGAAGACTCAGCTGCAATGCTCGGGCTAATTGTCGCCTTTGTCGGTATTTTAGCAAGCGCAAGCTTAGGACTACAATGGGCAGATGGCGCGGCCTCAGTTCTAATTGGCATCATCCTCGCTGCCACTGCCATTTTGCTAGCTTATGAAACTAAGGGCCTTCTCATTGGTGAAGCCGCAAGCCCAACCATCACAGCAGATATCAAATCAATCATCGAGAAAAGACAATCAATCCTGCATCTCAATGAATTGCGTTCCATGCATATGGGCCCAAATGACATCATCCTCGCCATCTCAATCGACTTTAAAGATGAAATGACAGCCGTTGAAGTTGAAAGCAAAATCGCAGGACTAGAAAAAGAAATCAAATCCAAATACCCAGAAATGAAGCATCTCTTCATTGAAGTTCAAAAAAAGGACGATCATGACGCTGATGAAAACACAAACCACTCATCTGTTTAAGTGTCCAAATTTTAGAGAGTTATAAAAACATGCCTAGAGACTTGTAAAAATAAAGTTTAAACATACATAGATTTGATTATTCTTCTATCTATTCAAGATGTAACCTCTTGTTGAAAGACAACCAAGAAAGAGCAGCTTTATGGAATACACCACTCTAGGCACTACCAACATCAAAATCAGTCGCATCTGTCTTGGTACCATGACATGGGGCACTCAAAATTCTGAAAGTGAAGGCCACGCCCAGATGGATTACGCTCTTGATCAAGGTGTAAACTTCTGGGACACAGCTGAGATGTATGCCGTCCCCCCAACGGCTGAAAGTTACGGCTCGACAGAGACCATCATCGGCACTTGGCTCAATGCCAATAAAAGCCGCCGAGAAGAAATTGTCTTGGCAACAAAAATTTCCCCCGAAATGCCTTACATTCGAGGCGGTGGGCAAAACATAGATCGCAAAAACATCCTGCAAGCCATTGAAGATAGCTTATCCCGCCTGCAAACAGACTATATCGACCTTTACCAACTCCACTGGCCATCAAATAGAAACACCTACCATTTTGACAATGCCTGGAGCTACACACCACAGGTAACTGATAAACAAGCCATCCTCGACAACCAACTCGAAGTTTTAGAAACACTCGACCAGCTCGTAAAAGACGGTAAAATTCGCTCCTATGGCCTTTCAGATGACAGTGCCTGGGGCATCACCCAATATGCGGTTCTTGCAGAAAAACATGGTCTCAAACCCATGGTCTCTATTCAAAATGAATACAGCCTTCTTCGCCGCCGTGATGACACTGATGTTGCTGAAGCCTGCATGTTAGAGAATGTCAGTTACCTGCCATGGTCTCCCCTTGCAATGGGTGTCTTGTCAGGAAAATATCTAAACAATCAACAACCAGGCGGAACCCGCTTTTATCATTCAGAAGGGGCTGCTCTGCGCTATGGCTACCGCATGACTGAAATGGTTGAGAAAGCTACAGAAGGCTATGTTGCAATCGCTAAAAAACACAATATCGACCCCTCGCAACTGGCGATTAGCTTCACACTCTCACAGCCTTTCGTTGCCTCAACCATCATCGGCGCAACATCAGTTGATCAATTAAAAATAGACATCGGCGCCATTGATGTAAAACTGACAGATGAAATTTTAGAAGAGATAGGAACAGTCTACCGCCAATACCCAATTCCGTTTTAAGGTAAATTTACTGGATCGATAAATATGTTCTGATAAGAAATAGTAGAAAAAACAATATACCAAGAAGGAGCTCAGCCTTATCCGGTTGCTAGTGGGCAACTGAAGGACTAAACCGGTTACTAGTGGGTAACTGAAGGACAAAAAAGACTGAGGGACATGGCGAAGCGCCAGCGCGGTTACTTTGTGGGTAATCTAGAGCGCAAATAAAAAGCAGCCCGGTGCACAAGATCAGTCCGAACGGAGCGCAGCGAGTACGGATAAACTGATCGCAAAAAATGCGCCGCCTCTCGGAGGCCCGAGCGTAGCGAGGAATAGCCGTGAGAGAAAATAAACGGATGCTTTGTGGGCATCTGAAGCGCCACTAAAAAAGCAATAGCCCGTGAGAGATAAAGAAAGATAATAAAATGCCCCAAGCAGATATAAAATATAGCAGTGACTTAAAACTTGATTGTGAGAAAGTCTTAAAAGGCATTGAAGAAACCATAAAGCTGCACGATCAAACATCAGGTGCTTGTAAAGGGCGGGGCTATAAAGCTGATCACTTTCATAACACTCATATATACGTCAACCTTGCCATGCTCCCCAAACCCCACAGAGACAAAGCTTTCACTGACGCATTGATTAAAAGCCTCGAAGAAATGATCAAAAGCCACCTCACCCAATCCTGTCATTTTTCATTGAACGTTGAATACACAGGAGATGGCTACATAACAAACTTCCACGAAGTTTAAAAAAATTTAGAACTAAAAACATAATACACAACCGAGACATACGAAGAAGGAGCTCAGCTTATTTTCGGTTGCTAGTGGGCAACTGAAGAACAAAAAAAGCTGAGTGACATGGCAAAGCGATAGCGAAGCCCGCGCATTTTGAAGCCGATAGGGCTTCAAAAAAAAATGCGCGCCCCATCGGAGTGCCCGCGCTGCTGGGCAGCCGCGGAATAGCACGTGAGATAATAAGAGACTACTCCTCAATCTCCTCGCGCATCATTTCAAGCTCAAGCCATTTCTCTTGTTTTTCTTCATATTCTTCTGTGAGAGACGCAATCCCTTCCATCGCCTCATTAAACCGCTTCGGGTTCTTTGTGAACAAATCAGGGGCTTCGAGTGCTTTATTGTGAGCTGCGATCTGAGCTTCAATCTCTTCGATCTCTTTTGGTAAAGTCTCTAAAGCATATTTATCTTTATAAGAAAGTTTAGCTAATTTTTTCTCTGGTTTTTGCTGAGATTTAGGCGCTGTAGATGTCTCATCTGCAAGCTTACCCTTAGAAGCTTTTTCATCTTCTCGCCTAGAACGACTTTTCATCTCATCTTTGCGCTGCGCCATCATTGTGCTGTAACCACCAGCATATTCAACCCAGTTCCCCTCTCCTTCATAAACAAGAACAGCATCAACGATCCGGTCAATAAAATCCCGGTCATGGCTCACAAGCAAAACGGTCCCATCATAATCAGTGATGAGCTCTTGCAATAAATCAAGCGTCTCCAAATCAAGATCATTTGTAGGTTCGTCCAAAACCATTAAATTAGATGGTAATGATAAAGCCCTGGCCAACATCACCCGCGCCCGCTCCCCACCAGA
The DNA here is from genome assembly GCA_965230545.1 of Hyphomicrobiales bacterium. Classification (GTDB taxonomy): domain Bacteria; phylum Pseudomonadota; class Alphaproteobacteria; order Rhizobiales; family HXMU1428-3; genus HXMU1428-3. The sequence continues at coordinate 309,650 of CBDDLE010000004.1, forward strand.
AAGTACATCCAATGGCGTACGCGCTTGTGCTGGCTCAAAGAGAAAGTCTTTCATATAGCCAATAACATGCTTAGGTCTACCGCCAACTTCCACCATATCACCACCACCATTGGTCAAAGCATCCGCTAATGTCCAATTTGGCTTCAAACTCTCCCGGCTTTGATCCAATGTCACCATGTCAATATTGGTACCAATTTTAATCTCGCCACCATCTGGCTCTAACTGCCCGGTGAGTATCTTAATAATGGTTGATTTGCCAGCACCATTTGGCCCAACAATTCCAAGCCGATCACCACGCAAAAGACGAACACTCAACTCATTGACAATCTGAAGCTCCCCAAAAGATTTAGAAATCTTTTTCGCCTCAACAACAATCTTGCCAGAAACACGCCCCTCGCTCGTCTCCATCTTTACAGAGCCTTTCGGCCCGCGATGCTCGCGTCGTTTTTGTCGAAGTGCGTGCAAATCACCAAGGCGTTTTTGGTTTCGTTTGCGCCGCGCCGTCACCCCGTAACGCAGCCAATGTTCTTCCGCAACGATCTTACGATCAAGTTTATGCGCCTCAATCTCTTCTTGCTCAAAAACCTCATCACGCCAAGCTTCAAACTTACCAAACCCCTGCTTCATCAACCGAGATGTCCCTCTGTCAATCCATAAAACTGATTTTGATACTGTTTCTAAAAACTTCCGATCGTGACTAATAACAATCAAAGCTGATTTTAAAGCTCGCAATTCTTGCTCTAACCATTCAATGGCCGGCAAATCCAAATGGTTGGTTGGTTCATCAAGCAGCAAAATATCTGGAGCAGGAGCAAGAGCTTTTGCAAGAGCCGCTCGCCGCTGTTCACCACCAGAAAGTTTCGCGGTCCCCTCTTTGCCAGTCAGCCCCAATTGCTCTAAAAAATAATCCGCCAGGTATCCATCTTCTTCATTGATCAACCCACTGCGCGCATAATCTCCCGTCGTCTCAAAACAAGTTAGATCGGGCTCTTGCTCAAGATATTGCATGGTCGTACCAGGTTGCACAAACCGCTCACCATCATCCATCTCAATTAACCCAGCAGCAATTTTAAGAAAAGTTGATTTCCCGCATCCATTGCGACCAACCAAACAAATCCGGTCATCCTCAAAAATAGACATCTCCGCCCCAAAGAGAATGGGATTGCCCCCAAAGGTAAGGTGAATATTTTGCAAAGTTAATAAAGGCGGGGCCATAAAAAGTCCTAAAATGAGAAGATTAAGATTTATAAAGGCTATGACTAGCGCAACTATGACATTTTGAAAAGCAATAGCAATAAAAGAAATAAAACTTAGCAAGCCTAAAATAACGCTGCCGGTTTTTCGATCATCAACGCAAAAATGATCATGATAGAAAGAAAGGCCGGCCAGCCTAAAATGAACCACCGTTTATAAAGCGTATAAAACCGCTCTGGCAAAGCATTACCAGCATTAGAGGCTTGAAGCGCCAAATCCTTCATTTCAATTTGCATAAACACAACAGGTATCCAACAAACACCAATAAGAATATAAAGGACAATACTTAAAAGCACCCAATGATCAAAAAAACTATAGCCTACATCAAGCACTAAAAGCGCACCTGTTAGTGGCTGTAACACCGCTGCTGTTAAAGTAAAAATATAATCCGCCAAAACAACCAAAGGCGCCACACTCGCAATCACCTCAACCGACTTGGAGCGCACAGCAAAGAACATAAAAAAAGCAATGCCCATGCCGGTGCCAAACAAAACGCATGCCCCTAAAATATGCAGATATTTTAAAACAAAATAACTCATCTTTTTTCATGCAATCCCATGAGAACCCAAATTAATAAAAGTGGTAACAATAAAGAAAAGCCCCAACCTAAAAAGACCTGAAAACCAGAAACGTAAGAAAAACTAACGATTCCAGCCCATAAAATCATCAAGCTTTTAATCACCCCGCCAACTCTGATCCAGGGTTTTGATAAAAACATAACACCTGCGATCAAATTCAAAAGAGCAAAACCGGCAATTTGATAAATTTCAGAACTCGCCTCTAATAAAAATAGAGACGTAAAATCTTTTATCCCCTGTGCCGCTTCAACACCTTCAAAAATCCAGCTAAGCCCTAAGACCCACCGCAACAAAGGCAATAAAAAATAACAACGCGCAAATTGCCGCTCAACAGCCGTTGACTGATGCAGTGCTAAAATTTCTGGAACCGCTAACGTTGGACGCCCTAATAATTTCGTAAAAGCTGAACCATCATGTGGTGTGAATAAATCCATCTGTTCAAGAGACGCCGTTCTAATCGGTCCTCTATTACCAAGCATAGACGCAAAATCACCAACCCACATCACTGGCTTCATCAACCACCGCGGAATAATAATCGGAATGCCTTTTGAAAACCCCAGCCAAACACGATAATGCTGTATTAATTCTTTTAAAGTCACAACATCACGGCCAACCGCATAAACCATCTGCTTCGAAAAAGGCATTTCAGCCTTTGGTTCATTCTCCTTGAATTGGTTTTTCAACGGGGCAATCATTTTCACAATTCCATCCGCCAAATCATCAAGCGCAATAGGTTGAAATGCCTGAGTGCCAGGACCAGGTAAGGGGACAAATTTGGGCAATCCAGCCAACCCTTGAATAAGAGCCGCCCCCCCAATAGACCCAGCACCTAAAACAAGGTCCGGGCGGATGATCGTCCAGTTCAATGATGTTTCTTCTAAATAATGCTCACCAGTGAGCTTACTCGATGCATATTCAGGTAATCCTTCAACACTTGCCTCTTTATCAAAATGAGGCTCTGGTAAAAGTTCTTCAAGATCGTCTTCAACGCTTTCTTTTTTTCTGGAACCTTTATATTTGCCGCCCCCAATTTCTTCTCGTCCAAGCGTCGTTGCTGAGATATGAATAAAACGCTGAATGCCTGCTGTTTCCGCTCCTTGAAACAAAGCACGCGCCCCTTCCCCGTGAACAAATTGCGCGTCATCTTGTAAATCAGATTGCAAAATACCAACGCAATTCACTACAACATCAAAACCACGTAACCGCTCTGCCCAAATATCTGGGTTAAGGTCAGTATTAAAATCGCAATAAACCCAAGGGATCGTTGGCACCAATCTCTCAGCCAACTCTAAATCACGCCCAGCCCCTGTCACATCATGCCCAGCGCGCAAAAGCGCTTGCACTACGCCCCGCCCAATAAAGCCATAGCCACCAGTAACCAAACATTTCATGAAAGAAACCCCTGCAAAATTCACACCTCACAAACAAAAACAGCGCCCCTATTGAGCGCTGTAATCATGGTAAATTCAAGTTTATTTTTTATAGCATTTGAAAGAAGCAATACTTTTAAAAAACAACGAGCATTGCTCTAACGTCAAAGAGAACAAAAAAGCTAAATTTAGAGAACCGTCTATATGATGAAGGAGCTCAGCCCATCTTCGGGCTGAGGGCCATGGCAGCGAAAGCTGCCCGGCGCAAGCGCCGCCCCTCGGAGGCCAATGAGCTTCAGCTCATTGAATAGCCGTGAGAGAAAACAACCCTTTCTAAGCTCCGCTTAGAAGCGCGGTTGCCTTGTGGGCAACCTAAAGCGCCACTAAAAAGGAATTTCATCATCCAATTCTTTTTCAAAATTACTCGGCGCAGCACTTGGCTGACCATTGTCAGATGGCACTTGCCCCCAACTCGGCTCACCGCCAAAATTATTATTCTGATTATTATTGGAAAAATCATTGTTGTTATTCTGGTAATTACCCTGATTTGCAGATTGCCCGCCACCAGAACGACCATCAAGCATCGTCAAATTACCATTAAACCCTTGCAGGACAATCTCGGTTGTATATTTATCTTGCCCGTTATTATCTTGCCATTTGCGGGTTTGTAGGCTGCCTTCAATATAAACCTTAGCGCCTTTTTTCAAATATTGTTCAGCAACACGGCACAAACCTTCATTGAAAATAACAACACGATGCCATTCCGTCTTTTCACGGCGTTCACCAGAATTTTTGTCTTTCCAACTTTCCGTCGTCGCTATGCTTAAATTCACCACAGGGCGGTTATCTTGCATGCGCCGCACTTCAGGGTCAGCTCCAAGATTGCCAACCAAAATCACTTTATTAATAGAACCAGCCATTGCTAACACTCCTTCATATGAAACTTAACTAAAAGGCCAGCAAAAAAAAGCGTGCCATTTTTTTAATAGTACCACTTTATTAGTACCAGTAAGGCCTAGACCCTAAAACGCCATACTGGCACATTAAAGCAATTTTCTGCCCAATATTCAGATGCAGAGCAATTCTCCACAAACAAAATCAATTTGGTCAAAAAATTTCAAATTTTCAGAACAAAAATTCTGTCTGCCACCTCCAAATTTTCCAAAATCCTCAAAATTTTATAATGAAGGTAAACAAAAATCTAACGGTTTCTCAGTTTCAAAAATGCCTCACCACTGAAAAACAGTACTTATTGACACCTTACGTTCTAATTATGTTCTTTGATTGTTCTTGTTTCAAGAGATTTCTGTCTCTAAATTGTCTCAATCCGTGGTACAATTAACCCATTATCTTCAACTTTCTTTGACAGATATTTTTTAATTCGTTACCCAAAGATTAGCGACTTCTTGTTAAGCTAAAAATTACAAGACAATGCGATTTACCAACCAAAGCTGCTATACTGGCGAGTAAATTGCATTATTTCTAACAGTGTAACGAAAAGAAATATGTCTTTTAGGGGCTCTGAAGAGCGATAAAGAGGTGAAAACCTCTCTTTGTTCATCAAAATCCCGCTTAAAACATCGAAACAAGCAATTTTATAGCTCTATTTGATGTTGTTGGAAAACAAGCTAGGCATATTTTGAACAAAAGAATCAGTTGAATGGCCCAAACAGAGCCATTTTAGCAAATAACTCATAAGGAGTTAAAAAGAGTAAGAGTGATTTAAGTCACTTTCTCCAATGAGTTTTTAGGCAATACTCTTTTGAAAAGAGATGACTAGAAATCAAATTTGCTAAATGTAATTTAAAAAAATGAAAACAGAAAAAAGTAACAGCGTAATGAAATCCCAATTCTCAATTAATCAGTCAATGGAAGCCCGACTAGAGCGTTTTTCACGTCAAGGCCGCCCGCTACATAAAGATCAAAAAAGATTTTTAACAATAGCCGCCGTAACAGGTGTCTTCTGCGCGATCTGGTTTCTCATTGGCAAACATACATTACATTTCACACCTCAAAACTGGGACACGTATCCAGAACGTCTTGCCTTCTTAATGCAAGTTATGGTGTTTGTAACTCTGCCTCTTTTAATGGGCATCACCTCAATCGCATTCCAAAGGTTAGACCCAAGAAATGTGATTGGCCAAAAACTAAGAACAGACACTCCGGCAGATATTAATAAGCGCTTCCTAGCCAATACAATTGAACAAACACTTCTTTTCTTCTTTGTTCATAGCGCCATTGTTTATTATGCCCCAGCAGATGAAGCTATTAGTACAATTCTACTCGCCTCACTCTTCATTGTTGGGCGTCTGATTTTCTGGATTGGATATCACAAAGATAAATTCACAAGAGCTTTAGGCTTCGGCATCACTTTCTATCCAATTGTCGGCGCTTATCTTTGGGTCATGATCAGAATAGTATTTGATTATCATATCCCTCTATAAGTTCTAAAATCAAAATTAGAAAAACAAAAACCCCGCCATTCATTTGAATGGCGGGGTTTTTGTTTAATTAGCTGTTTTAAAGTCTTTTAAAAACCATCACGACGACGGCGATGCACTTCAAACAAAAGCTTCTCGCGCAAGGGCCGTTTCAACAGATTGAAAACACCACATTCAGTAGACTGCATCTGTTTCAAAAAGCTCTCAATATCTCCTGAGAAATTTGGCTTGGCAACACGCACAATAATCCCAGCTGTTGTCTCCTTGCTCACACGGCCATTCTGGCAAGCAACATTAATCACAAAATCAGTATAAGCCTTTTGAAATGCGGTTTGATCAGCTTGCTCAAATTGCTGTTTAAATTGAGACCAAACCTTAAAGTCCTTGCTCTCCTTCCATGCATCAATGCTCTTCTTAGATAATAACTCACCTATCTTGTCACGAAGGTCTTTGCTAATCTTTTTCGTCAAAGTCTTTTTTAAAGTTTTAATAGCTGCTTCACTTGGCGGTTCCACATTCATATTGGCAAAATAAACGGGTGCAGTCGCATCAACCGTTGGCGGCAAAGTTCCCCAAACTTCAGAAGAAGAAAAATCAGCCCCGCCAATTTCAGCGTCTGTAAAGTTTGTGCCAAACAAATCTGCAAGCGTTAAATCTGCAACATTCAGTTGTGCAGTCTCAAAAGAAACCCCCTGCAGCTGAGCAAGAGAGAAAATCGTACCTTGCAGATTTGCATTACCAAAATTACTTCCCAAAGCGATCGCACCAGAAAAATCAGCACCCTGCATTTGCGCACCAAAGAAATTACTCTCAGGCATCACCGCGTTCACAAAAGAAGCTTGCCCACCTTTGGCAGATTCAAAAGAACTATTTGTAAGGATAGCCCAGTCAAATCGTGTTCCATCAAGAAGCGCATTGTTAAACTTGGCCCCCCGTGAATAAGTTGACCTAAAATCAGCGAGCCTTAAATCAGCTGAAGAAAAATCCGTTTTGCCTAATTGCGCACAGCCACGTTTTAAATAACCCTCAACAGTCGCATTCGCTAAATCTTCTTCTTGCAACTCAGTACAGCCAAATCTAGCTTTCTTCAAAATTGTGCCAACCAATTTAGCATGACCAAGTAATGTATTCGTGAAATCAGCACCTTGTAAATCAGAGCGGCTCAAATCAGCATAGCGCAAATTCCGCCCCCGCAAAGAAATCGTCACATCCTCAGAAACAGACGCCTGGTTCGTCACCAAATCCTCATCAACAACTATTAAATTGCGATGAAACATATTTTTAAAGCCAGAGGCTGTATGCCCTGTATTAGAGAAGAAATAAGCCGTTGGTGAGAAAATCTTAGATTCAACAACGCCATCTTTTTTATTTTTCGCCTTAAAGATGATCGTTTTTGTAAACCCATCAAACTTGCTCATTTGCCGATCAATCCACTCATCAGGGAACGTCGCCACACAAACAGAGAAGAACAAACCAATCATTACAGCAATAAATGTAAAGTAAAAATTAGAGGCATGTTGTGTGCTGGTGCGAGCTAAGGCTTGCCAAAAATTAGCATTAGGCTTGCGCAAGAAAATACCCACACCAAGCAAAATGATTATCTCAACCATGAAGAAAATACGGTGCGCCCATGTAATCCCTTCATTATGATAAGGAAGGAATGTCACCTGAAAATAAAGAATGAGAAACACTGGCAACAGCACAAGAGACAACCAAACCATACCATGCAAAAACATTGCAAAAACTGCGCTACGGTTCGCACCTGCCAAGGCCTGTGTGTAAAAATAACTATGCAGTTCTAAGCGCAAGGGATGCCGCCGCTTCCCGCGCCAACTTTCATCTTCAACAAGAATTTCATCCAGCTCAATAATTTTTCGCGAAAGTAAAACATGCTGCACAAGCAAGCCAAAATGCACAAACAGCAAAACCAAGGGGCCAAAAAGAAAGAAACTATCAAGCCGAAGCGCAATACCTAGAAAAGGGAGCACAACAGGCGCATTAAGAAGCAAATCTTTATGAGAAACACTAGCAGCTGCAATGAAAAGATACGCCAAAAGCGCGAGGAAGAATAACCAACCATTTCGGGCAGCAATACTCGATTCATTCACGGACATAAGCAGAGTACGCGCTGTTCCCTTTAAACTTTCATCCCCCACAGGCTTTACATGTCCACTACTCACGATTGTTTACTCCCACACCAATAACGCATAGCTTTAGATAAATCTAAACAGCACTTTAACTGATCCAAATGAAAAAGAGAATATCCTCATTTATTTCTATTACTTACTGTGTATTTTGAGTGACGGAGAAAAAATCACATCAATTTAACCCATTAAACTAAGAAAACGCGTCTCTTTTGACCTAAATAATTCGTTTTCTCACCTCAATCTCAGAGACACAAAACAATTAAACACTGCTCAGATGTTTAACTTTAATTGTTCGCAAAAAGATATATCCCAATTTCAAAAAAGATAGCTTGCAATAAGCAAGTCAGAAGATTAAAAAAAATCCTCCTTCTCTTAAAACTATCCATATGAAGAAGGAGTGACGCCTTGTTTTTAGTTATTAACTGAATAAATCACAGAACTAAGGCGTCATGACATGGTGTAGCCCGGCGCGTTGCGCCGCCCCTCGGAGGGCCCACAGCAAAGCTGTGGTATAGCCCGTGAGAGAAAAAAGAGTAGCATAAACGCGACGGTTGCTAGTGGGCAACCTAAAGGAGCACTTAAAATGTCAAAAGTCATAACTGTTCGCGGCGCGCGTGAACATAATTTAAAAAATGTGACTGTTGAATTACCCCGAGAAAAGCTCATCGTCTTCACAGGGCCCTCTGGCTCTGGCAAATCCTCTCTAGCCTTTGATACAATCTATGCCGAAGGTCAACGTCGCTATGTTGAAAGCCTGTCTGCATATGCCCGTCAATTCCTGGAAATGATGCAAAAGCCAGATGTCGATGCCATCGATGGCCTCTCACCCGCCATTTCAATTGAGCAAAAAACCACATCAAAAAACCCGCGCTCAACTGTTGGCACTGTAACTGAAATTTATGACTATCTCCGGCTTTTATTCGCGCGCATCGGCATCCCTTATTCGCCAACAACGGGTCTGCCGATTTCTAGCCAAACGGTCACTCAAATGGTTGACCAAATCATGGAACTCAAGGAAGGCACCAGAGCGTATCTCCTTGCCCCAATCATCAGAGGACGCAAAGGCGAATATAGAAAAGAATTCGCAGAACTCATGAAAAAAGGCTTTGGCCGGGTCAAAGTTGACGGTCAGTTTTATGAAATCGCTGATGTCCCCGCATTAGATAAAAAATACAAACATGACATCGACGTTGTTGTTGATCGCATCATCGTAAGAGATGATATTGCCTCAAGATTGGCAGATAGTTTGGAAACCGCATTAGAACTGGCTGATGGTCTAAGCATTCTCGAATTAGCTGATCCTGATAAAACACCTGAAGAGCAAGAAAGGCTGATTTTCTCAGCTAACTTTGCTTGCCCGGAATCAGGTTTTACCATTGAAGAAATCGAACCTCGGCTTTTTTCTTTTAATAACCCCTTTGGCGCCTGCCCGAAATGTGATGGTCTCGGCACACAGCTCAAATTTGAAGCAGACCTCGTCATCCCAAATCCGAAACTCAGCCTAAAAGATGGCGCCATCCAACCATGGGCAAAAACCGGCAACACTTCTCCTTATTATGCCCAAACTCTAGAAGCCATTTGCAAACATTACAAAGTTCCCATGACAAGCTCATGGGAAAGTTTGAGCAAAGAGATGCAAAAAACCATTCTCTATGGCTCAGGCAAAGAAGAAATCACCTTTAAATATGAAGACGGAACCAGAAGCTTCAAAACAAAAAAACCGTTTGAAGGGGTGATTAATAATATCGACCGCCGCTGGCGCGAAACAGAGTCTAATTGGGTCAGAGAAGAGCTCTCAAAATTCCAATCCGCTCAGCCTTGTTCTCACTGCGGCGGTGCCCGTTTGAAACCACAAGCACTAGCAGTCAAAATCAATGGTCAGCACATTGGTGACATTGCTGAAATGTCAATTAAAGAAGCTTTGAAATGGGCAAGAAAGCTCCCCCCTCATTTAACCGAAAAACAACTGCAGATCGCTGAGCGCATTTTAAAAGAAATCAGAGAGCGGCTAAATTTCCTCAATGATGTTGGTTTGGATTATCTTTGCCTATCGAGGAACTCAGGCACACTATCCGGCGGGGAAAGCCAACGTATTCGCCTGGCTTCTCAAATAGGCTCCGGCCTCACTGGCGTACTTTATGTGCTTGACGAACCTTCTATCGGCCTTCATCAACGCGACAACGCTATGCTATTGGAAACACTCAAAAATTTAAGAGATCTCGGTAACACGGTCATCGTTGTTGAGCATGATGAAGACGCTATTTTAGCCGCTGACCACGTACTAGATATCGGCCCCAAAGCCGGCATTCATGGCGGTTCCATCGTAGCCGAAGGCACATCTAAAAAAATTATGTCCACCAAAAAAAGTGTGACGGGCCAATATCTCACTGGCGATAAATTCATTGCGCCCCCTCAAAACAGACGCCAGCCAGATCCAAACCGTCAAATAACGGTTAAAGGTGCAAAAGAAAATAATTTAAAGAACATTACAGCCAGCATCCCAATGGGATTATTCACCTGCCTCACCGGTGTATCAGGTGGCGGCAAATCAACTTTCCTCATTGAGACCTTATATAAAGCAACAGCACGGAAGTTAAATAACGCCCGTCACGTACCAGGTGAGCATGACACCATCGAAGGCCTCGACCAACTCGATAAAATCATTGATATCGACCAATCACCAATCGGCCGAACACCCCGCTCCAACCCAGCTACTTACACAGGCGCTTTCACTCACATCAGAGATTGGTTCGCCGGATTGCCTGAAGCTAAAGCCAGGGGCTACAAACCGGGACGTTTTTCTTTCAACGTCAAAGGCGGGCGCTGCGAAGCGTGCCAAGGCGATGGCGTTATTAAAATTGAAATGCACTTCTTGCCTGATGTTTATGTGACCTGCGATCAATGTAAAGGCAAACGCTATAACCGTGAAACCCTAGAAGTTCAGTTCAAAGGCAAATCCATTGCAGATGTTTTGGACATGACCGTTGAAGAAGGCGCTGAATTTTTCAAAGCAGTTCCCTCTGTTCGAGACAAGTTAGAAACGTTAAACCGCGTTGGCTTGAGCTACATAAAAATTGGCCAGCAAGCAACAACCCTCTCTGGTGGTGAAGCACAGCGCGTAAAACTCGCTAAAGAACTTTCAAAACGAGCAACAGGCCGCACATTCTATATTCTGGATGAACCAACCACTGGCCTCCATTTTGATGACGTTGCTAAATTACTAGAAGTTCTTCATGAATTGGTAGAGCAAGGCAACACTGTTGCTGTCATTGAGCATAATCTTGAAGTCATTAAAACCGCTGACTGGATTATCGATCTTGGGCCCGAAGGTGGCGATGGCGGCGGCGAAGTCGTAGCCGTTGGCCCACCAGAAGACATCGTAAAAGAAAAAAGAAGCTACACCGGTCAGTTCTTAAAAGAGTTGCTCGAAAGGCGACCTATTGCGCGAAACAATTCGGATAACAAAACCAATTCAGCTAAAGAAACAAAACCAACACCGAAAAAGAGAGCAACAAAAACCTCTACTAAAACATCCGCCAAAACAAAGAGCGCAGCTAAAAATAAAACAACAACAAAACGAGCCCCTAAAAAACGAACAAGTAAACAGGCAACTTAATAATATTTGCCAATCTCATGATAAGGAAAGCCACATAAGTTAACCATCCAAAACGCTTGCCGACAAAAAAAATGCCTTCTACCCTTTAAATTATAATCATTAAAGGGAGGACCTGAATGCGCAATTTGTTAAAATCATTTTGTCCAAATATCGCAAAACTAATTCTATCAACTCTAGCAATCATTGTGGCCGCCACAATGGCCCTCACCACAGCAACTGCCCACGGCCCAACACGCCAAAAAGTCACCAAAAAAATAGAAATCAATGCAAGCCCCGCCAAAGTCTGGGCAGTGATCAAAAATTTTGACAATATGAGCTGGCACCCGGCAATAGAAAAAACCACCGGCAAAGGCGGCAACGCCATTGATGCCACTCGCCAACTCACCTTAAAAGGCGGCGCTACAATTGATGAAGTCCTTTATAAATATAGCGAAGACAAAATGAGCTATTCATATCGGATTACAAAAGTGGATGTAAAAGTCCTCCCCATCAACAACTATTCATCTCACTTAACAGTAGAACCAGCTGAAGGCTCTGATGGCAAAAAATCTACAGTTATCTGGAAAGGTGCGTTTTACAGAGGTTACATGAATAATGACCCACCTGAAGAACTCAATGATAAAGCAGCCGTAAAAGCCGTAAGCGGAGTATACGAAGCGGGACTAGCCGCTTTAAAGAAACAAATTGAATCAGGCTCTTAAAGCAAAAGAGAAAATCCAATGATCAAAAATTGGAATAAGAAAAACGGCCTTCCAGGAATATATTATTATTTCCTGGCGGCCAGCCTGTTTGTATTGCTCTCAAACCTAACTATAGACAGCTCTCATGCCGCAGAAGCTTATGTCACCAACCAAACAGACAGCACTGTCACAATCATTGACTTAGAGACACTAAAACAAACCCATGCCATTAAGGTCGGCGGTAAACCAGCTGGCATAACTGTAAGTGAACAAGGAGATTACGCTTACATCTCAAGCACTGAAGGTAAATACATCTCCAAACTCAATTTAAAAACCAAACAAATCACCAAACTCACTCAGCTAACCAGCGCACCGCTTGGCATCGCCATTCATCCAAACGGAAAATCTCTTTACGTAGCAGATTGGTACAAACATCTCATCTATGTCATTGATCCAGAAACGGGAAAAATCACAAACAAAATCCCAGTTGGTAAATCCCCATCTGGCCTAGATTTATCACCTGATGGCAAATACCTCTATTCAACAGACAGAGATGACAACCAAGTCTCGGTAATCGACACCAACAAAAATAAAGTCACAACAACCATAAAAACCGGCATCCGCCCCTTTGGCATCACAGTCAACAAGGAAGGCACACTTGCCTACACAGCCAATGTGAAAAGCCATGATGTCTCAATCCTCGATTTAACAACCAATAAATTGATCAAATCGGTTAAAGTCGGTAAACGCCCTTATGCTGTGGCCCTTGCAAAAGGCAAAGCCTTTGTATCAGACCAATATAATGAAACCGTAAGCGTCATTGATCTCAAAACAAACAAAAGGATCAAACAAATTGACGTTGGTGAATACCCTGAAGGTATGGCAACCGGCCCAAAGGAAGATTATGTCTATGTCGCCTGTTGGTTTTCTAATCTATTGATGAAAATAGATACAACCACCCTAAAAGTGTTCGATGAAGCCAAAACAGGAGATGGCCCCCGAGCCTTTGGGCGGTTTATCTTAAAATGAGCCACTTTACTAAGTTTGAGGGCGCGCTACATATTAAATACTCAGCAAACTAATTCCAAACCCACAGCGGCAGCATTATACCCTGCCCGCGAATCAAAACGAACAATTCAAGTAAGAACACGTCAACAAGTAAAATCGATCAATCTCACTTTCCCACATAAAAACATGCCTCTAGTCTTTCTCTCTTGAAAACCTCAAAATATAGGGCAAGATATTTTTTAATTTATTTTCCCCACCTGTGAATATGGGGGACAGTGCACAACAGTCACTACAGAAACCACCATTTTTTTTCTAAATTACGCCCATGCAAGACACAGCCATAAAACAAAATGACCAATCAACAGAAGTCAAAACCGAAATCGATGATCTTCCATTTCGCGTTGCCCCACATAATATCCAGGCAGAACAAGAACTTCTGGGTGCGATATTAATTAATAACGAAAGTGCAGATCGTGTTTCAGGGTTTTTATCTGAAGAACACTTCTTCGATCCCCTGCACTCGCGCATTTTCGAAACGGCTTGCCGTCTCATTCAAAGCGGCAAGCAAGCAACGCCGGTAACGCTAAAAACATATTTTGAGCATGAAGAACCATTGGGCGAAATCACGGTTCCTCAATATTTAGGTCGTTTGGCTGCAAACGCCACATCGATCATTAATGTGAAAGACTATGGTCAAACTATATATGACTTGCATGTCCGGCGCGCCCTCATCAATATTGGTGAGGATATGGTCAACACAGCTTATGACAGCGGCATTGATCAACCACCAGAAGAACAAATCGGCGCTTCTGAACAATTGCTTTATGCTCTGGCTGAACAAGGCAAATATGGCTCTGGCTTTTGCTCATTTAAAGACGCTATCGCAGACGCCATTGAAATGGCGAACAACGCATATCTTCGAGATGGCGGCCTTTCTGGCATTTCAACTGGCCTTAAAGACCTTGATAACAAAATGGGTGGCTTGCAACGCTCAGACTTAATCGTGCTAGCCGGGCGTCCTTCAATGGGCAAAACAGCGCTTGCAACCAACATCGCGTTCCAAATCGCACATGCGCACAAAGCTGAGCAACAGCCAGATGGCTCAATGAAAGATATTGACGGTGCTGTTGTTGCTTTTTTCTCGCTGGAGATGTCAGCAGAGCAATTAGCCACACGGATCATTTCAGAACAAGCAGAAATCCCATCTGAAAAAATCCGCCGTGGTATGATTGATGAAACGGACTTTAGAAAACTGGTTGAAAAATCCCAGCAGCTCAATGAAGTCCCCCTTTATATTGACCAAACAGGTGGTATTTCCATCGCGCAGCTTTGCGCCAGAGCAAGAAAATTGAAACGCCAAAAGAACTTAGGTGTAATCATCATCGACTATTTGCAGCTCCTCTCAGGTTCAAAGAAAACCGGCGAAGGACGTGTAAACGAGGTGACAGAAATCACCACTGGCCTTAAAGCCCTTGCCAAAGAGCTTGAAGTTCCGGTCATTGCCTTGTCTCAGCTCTCTCGTCAGGTTGAAAACAGAGATGACAAACGCCCACAACTTTCAGACCTTCGTGAATCTGGCTCAATCGAGCAAGACGCCGACGTTGTGATGTTTGTTTATCGCGAAGAATATTACGTCTCTCGCGCCCAGCCATCAGAAACAGATGTAGAAGCCACAGTAAAATGGCAAGACGAAATGGCACAAGTAGAAGGCAAAGCTGAAGTGATCATCGGCAAACAACGTCACGGCCCAACCGGCAGTGTTCAGCTGGCCTTTAACGGCAACTTCACCCGCTTCTCAGACTTAATAGAAGACGATCACATGCCCTACAGGACTGACTGACATGCTAGCATGTCCTAATGGGCAGAGACGCTCAACAGGAAGTCAATTGAATATAATCAATGCAACTATTTATATGAAGAAGGAGTGACGCCAAAACGGATGCATGATAGTCAACTCAACATCTAAATAGGCGTCAGGACATGGCGAAGCACCAGAGCGGTTGCTGGAGTGGGCAACTAAAGTGCCGTTAAGAGCGCTTGGAATAGCCATAAGAGAAAAAATGAAAACGAGCCTTACGAAGAAGGAGCTCAGCCCACTTCGGGCTGAGGGACATGGCGAAGCGAAAGCGTAGCCCGGCGCTTAGCGCCGCACCTCGTAGGGCCAGCTGCTTCAGCAGCTGAATAGCCCGTGAGAGAAATAAAGCTATTCCCAAAAAAGCAACATATATCTGCCAAAAATGCGGCAACGTCACTTCCCAATGGGCTGGCAAATGCTCAGCTTGCGGGGAATGGAACTCTATTGTCGAAGAAAGCGCAGAGCCCATTGCCGTCTCTGGGCAAAAATCCGCCCCAAGACGCAAGCGCTCCGGCGTTGCCCTTGAGACCTTTGATGGCATTGAGCAAATAATCAATCGTTATCCAACAAATTTTAGTGAACTTGATCTTGTGACAGGTGGTGGCCTTGTCCCAGGTTCAGCCATTTTAGTTGGCGGTGACCCAGGCATTGGCAAATCAACCTTGCTCACCCAATTAGCTGCTAACTTAGCCAATCAAAACAAACGCGTTCTCTATTTTTCTGGTGAAGAAGCCACCGCACAAGTAAGGCTTCGAGCAGATCGCTTAGGTGTTAAAAAAGCCAAAGTTGAATTAGCAGCAGAAACCAATTTAGAAGCAATCCTGGCCACCATTACAGAAGGCGATACACCAAGCCTTTGCATCATAGATTCCATCCAGACTTTATGGACAGATACAGTTGATGCCGCACCAGGCACTGTTACACAATTGCGGGCAACCACCCACTCGCTCATACGTTTGGCGAAAAAATCAAACATCTGCCTCATCCTCGTTGGTCATGTCACCAAAGATGGTGCCATCGCAGGGCCAAAAGTCATTGAGCATATGGTAGACACAGTTCTTTATTTTGAAGGTGAACGCGGTGCTCAATTCCGCATCCTTAGGGCGCAAAAAAACCGCTTCGGACCAACAGATGAAATTGGCGTCTTTGAAATGAGGGATAATGGCCTCAATGAAGTCACCAACCCCTCTGAAATTTTTCTAAGTGACCGTAACGAAAAAGGCCCAGGCACATCTGTTTTTGCAGGCATTGAAGGCACAAGGCCTGTGTTGGTAGAAATTCAAGCCTTAGTCGCCCCCTCACCTTTCGGCACCCCAAGAAGAGCCGTCATTGGTTGGGATAGCGGCAGATTGAACATGATCTTGGCCGTATTAGAAAGTCGCTGTGGCATTGTCCTAGGCAAACATGATGTCTACTTAAACATCGCTGGCGGTATGAAAATCAACGAACCAGCTGCTGACTTAGCTGCAGCTGCAGCACTCATGTCAGCTTTTGTAAACAAACCATTACCTGATGAAACTGTGTTCTTTGGAGAAATCAGCCTTTCAGGTGGCATACGCCGCGTTAGTCATACAACCCAGCGCTTGAGAGAAGCTGAGAAATTAGGCTTCACAGCTTGTTTCATCCCAGCAAACAACAAACAAACCGGAGATGTGACAATTAGGTGTCAAGCGGTTAACCATTTATCAGAAATTGCAAAAATTGTTTCATAAAACCAGTTCAGTCGAGTAAAACTACACTAAATCAGACTAAAAACTGCTATAGAGGTGCCAAATAGGCCTTACCAAAAGACATAGATGCTAGATATCTTTGTTTTTTTAGTTTATTTTCAAAGCACCTTTGAAATATAAATCGTTGAATGATCGAACTCTTTTAGAGCTTTAAACAAAATGAGACGATGAATTTTCTCAGTTGAATAGTAAGTCTAAAGAGTAAAATAAGATATAGAGGAACTTGCCATGCTAGGGCCGTTGACATTTCTTGATGCAATATTGCTAGGTATCGCGCTTATTTCAGGAATGCTAGCCATGTATCGGGGGCTCACAAGAGAAGTTCTCTCCATTCTCTCATGGGCATTAGCCGCAGGGGCGGCCGTTGTCTTTGCTTTATTTTACAGGCATATCGCCAATGATCTAGCTGTCTCTTTAGGAATAGACAAAACAATTGCATTAGCACTTTGTCTCATTTTACTTTTCCTCATTATTCTAATTGTCGTCCATTTCATTACATCAAAATTTTCAGATACGGTGTTAGATAGCCGCGTTGGGGCCCTAGATCGCACATTGGGCTTCATTTTTGGCTTAGGCCGTGGCTTTATTTTAGTCGTTATTCTTTATTTCTTCGGTGCTTTTCTCGAACCAAAGGTAGAAAATCACCCTAAATGGGTTACAGAATCCCAATCACTCCCTTATATAGTAGATACAGGTAACTTTATCACCAATGTCATGAAGAAAGTCATGCCAGATAAAATCAAACTACCTGACTTAAATAGTGACACTGAGCAACAAAGTTCAGTGAGTAAAAATAATAATAAGTTTGCTTAAAAGCAGTCAAAGGCTTAAGGCAACCATAATGAAAAGAACTCTCCACTCGTCTCGAAGAGAAACAAAGAGCGGAGAGCAATATTCAATGGGTTCTCAAAACCAATAAATTGGCAGCAAACACAAATGTTTAAAGATATGCTCGGCTTCAAAGAATTTCAGGCTAAATTAGCCACCCCAAACCCTTATGCAACCCCAACAGGCATTCCCTTCCTTGAAGAGGATCGATTAAAAGAAGAATGCGGTGTTTTTGCTGTTTTCAATCATCCAGATGCTGCAGCCATAACAGCGCTAGGCCTTCACGCCCTTCAGCATCGAGGGCAAGAAGCCGCTGGCATCGTATCTTTCGATGGCTCCCAATTCCAAGCTGAAAGACGCATGGGATTGGTCGGAGACAACTTTAACAAACGAAACATCATAGAACGCCTAGAAGGTAAAAACGCCGTTGGTCATGTGCGCTATTCAACCACCGGCGACACCATCATGCGTAATGTTCAACCTCTTTTTGCAGAACAATCATCAGGCGGTTTTGCCATTGGCCACAATGGCAATTTAACCAATGCGATTACCTTAAGAAAAGACCTCATTAAAGAAGGCGCAATTTTCCAGTCCACAAGTGACACAGAAGTACTCCTTCACCTGCTGGCCCGCAGCAAACGCGATACCTTTATAGATCGTTTCACTGAAGCCGTCCTTCAACTAGAAGGCGCATTTGGCATCGCTTGCCTAACAAACAAAAAACTCGTCGGTGTAAGAGACCCACTAGGCATTCGCCCACTCCTGTTAGGCAAATTGGGAGAAAGCTGGGTGCTCGCCTCTGAAACCTGCGCATTTGATATTGTAGGCGCTGAATTTGTCCGTGAAGTTGAAAATGGCGAAATCGTTGTGATCACTGAAAACGGCATCAATAGCTATCACCCCTTCGCAAAACAAGCAGAACGCCCTTGCATTTTTGAATATATTTATTTCGCCCGCCCAGACTCTATCGTTGCAGGTAAAAGCGTTTATGAAGTTCGAAAAAGAATGGGAGAAGAACTGGCAAAAGAATCTCCTGTTGAAGCTGATGTCATCATCCCCATCCCAGATTCAGGTGTCCCTGCAGCAATTGGTTATGCAACAGAAGCCAATGTCCCGTTTGAGCTGGGCATCATTCGAAATCACTATGTTGGCCGCACATTCATCGAACCATCACAACAAATTCGCCAGCTCGGCGTAAAGTTAAAACACTCAGCCAACCGCGCTATGGTTGAAGGGAAACGCGTTGTCCTCATAGATGATAGTGTTGTTCGCGGCACCACTTCAGTTAAACTTGTTTCTATGATGTATGAAGCTGGCGCCAAAGAAGTGCATATGCGCATTTCAAGCCCACCAATCACCCACCCGGATTTCTATGGCATCGATACACCAGACCAAGCCAAACTCTTAGCTGCTAACTATGACATTGAAGGCATGAGAGACTATATGGGCGCCAAATCCCTGGCATTTATTTCTGTTGATGGTATTTATCGCGCCATGGGCTTTGATAAGAGAAATAATGATCAACCTCAATTTACTGATCATTGCTTCACAGGTGATTACCCAACTCGCCTAACAGATAAAACAGGCGAAGAACAACCACATCTTTCATTATTGTCTGAAGTGATCTAATCAAATAAGCACATAGCCCAAAGAAAAACTGTGAATTCTTTATAAAGTTGTGAATAGCTTCACAATCTTGACGAAATCTTGCGCTTTAACGACTGAAATTATTAGCAAAACGACCATTCAAAAACTTTCATTTATTACAAATTTTAAAATCAACCATCCTATTAAAATTAAAAGCTTTTTTTACAGCGCAAGATAAAAAAGTTGCTCTTTATCAAAAAACAGCTTGTCCAAGACTTCTAAAATACAAACAACGAATTATATAAAATATAATGTTTGAGGAGAACACATTATGATTTTAAACAATCTATCAAAGGGGCTAGCTCTTGCAGCGCTCACCACTTCAATCGGGACATTTTCAACATCAGCACTTGCTTTCGACCTCTACACAGGCGAAAAAACCGGTGCCTATTACAATAAAATCTGCCCGGCTATTAAAAAAGAAGCAGCAGCAAATGGTGTCGAACTAAACTGCAAAACATCCTCAGGCTCACTCGATAACCTTGAAAAAGTGCTAGACACTCCAAACAGTTTTGGCCTCTCTCAATTTGACCAATTTGCATTGAAATATAAAAATCAAGCCAACCAGCTTGTCTACACACCCGTCCATGATGATATTGGTAATGAATGCCTCTTTATGGTCACCAAAAACAAACTCATCAATAATTTTGGCGACATCGTCGCAAGTGCCCCTTATTTAAACTTCATCCTCCCACCAGAAAAATCCGGTCACGCAGGTACATTTAAATATCTGCAATCCATTGATCCTAATGGTTTAGGAAAAGCCGCAAAGGTGAGCTTTGCTAGCAGCACAGAAGACGCCATCACACAAACTTTAACGTCAGAAGATAACGTCACTCTCTTCGTACAAACAGCTGATCCGAAAAATGCTTTGTTCACCTTAGTGAATAAAAACAAAGGTCACTTTGTACCAGTAATTTCAAAAGAAGTCCTCGGTCAGACAGTGAAAGGAACAAAGGTTTACAAAGCGCAAGAAACCGCTGTTTCAAACCCTAAATGGCATAAACCTGGCACAAAAGTCATCACTTCTTGTACACCTATTATGCTCTTTACTGGCAAGTCTTTAAAAATCCAAAATCCAGATGATAAATCAGCTCATGAAAATGCCGTTGCAAAACTAACAGCCATCCCAGCTGAAAAGTTACGCCCGCAAAAAAGCTGGTATTCTAAACTTTGGAACAGCTCAAAAGCTCTTTCAGCAAAAGCTGTTGAAGGCTTAGTAGACACAGCCGAGAAAGCTAAAAACGTTTCAAGCCCCTATCTAAACAAAGCCAAAACTGCAACAGAACCATATGTTGAAAAAGCGAAAGACGTGACTAAAGATGTCATCGATGCCGCGAAACCAACATATGACGCAGCTAAAGAGAAAACCAAAAAGGCAATCGATGCTGCAAAACCAACATATGATGCAGCCAAAGAAAAAACCAAAAAGGCAATCGATGCTGCGAAACCAGCTTATGATGCAGCTAAAGAAAAAACCAAAGAAGCCATTGAAGCTGCAAAGCCAACCCTTAATACCATCAAGGAAAAAACAAAAGAACTTGGCAAAAAAGCTTATGACCAAGCTTCAGATCTTGTAAAGGGCAAAGAAAAAGAGGTTGAAAAAACAGAAGATGCCTCAAGAGGCTCTGAATAAGCCAAATTAACAATTTATAATTTTAATAAAACAAACCGAGGAAGCAGGCTTGCCTATCAATCGCTTCCTCGGTTTTTTATTTGCCAAAAGCTTATTGTTTGCTAAAAACAACGCTTCCCGCCATGGTGGGGCATGAGCACCCCAAATAAGGTGTCATTAGCAACTAGAACAAAGTGTCATGAACACCAAAAAGATGATCAAGCAAGGAGACCACAAGTGAGCAAACCTTTAGCAGGAAAAAACGCGCTAGTAACAGGTGCCACAAGAGGTTTAGGTTATTCGCTTTGCTTGGAGCTAGCCAAAAATGGCGCACACATCATCGCGGTCGGACGCACTGTCGGCGGCTTAGAAGACTTAGATGACGAAATAAAAGAAATTGGCGGCACAGCAACCTTAGTCCCCCTTGATTTATTAGAAGAAGAAACCTTAGATGGCATCGGCCCATCACTGCTTTCAAAATTTGAAAAACTTGATTTTCTAATTGGCAACGCAGCTTATCTCGGCGCCCTTTCCCCAACCTCCCATTTCAAAACGGCCGAGTGGAACAAAGTGATGGGCACCAACCTAGCTGCCAACTGGCAACTTATTCGCTCCCTAGACCCATTGTTAAAACAAGCCCCCAACAGCACGGCTCTGTTTATTACAGATGAAGAAATAGCTGAAAGCGCTCCCGCCTATTGGGGCCCATATGCCGCCTCAAAAGCTGGGCTTAAAGCACTTGTAAAATCCTACGCTGGTGAGTGCAACGGAACAAATCTTAAGGTTCAACTATACTCACCTTGCCCCATGGCAACAAATTTGAGAAAAAAAACATTCCCTGGTGAAGACCAATCAAGCCTCACAGCCCCAGAAGTCGTCGCAAAGGCAATTGCTCATCACCTCATAAACAATGAAGCCGAAAACGGCGCACAAATAAATTTTAAACCGGAGTAAGAAAACTAACTCTTAAGCTCAATCACCAAACCATCAAAAGCTGGCTCAACATATGATGGCAATTGAGATTTCAAAGTTTGATAATCAAGATCAACATGCAAATGAGTTAAAATCGCCCGCTTTGGTTTATAGGCCTCTATGATATCCAAAGCTTGAGCAACCGTAAAATGACAAGGATGAGGCGTCTCTCGCAAAGCATCTAGAATTAAAACATCCAAATCTTCTAGGTATGATAATGAGCTTTCTGGAAACGAACTCACATCCGTACAATAACAAAGCGAGCCAAAGCGAAATCCTAAAGAATGCGCGTTGCCATGCTGCTGGAAAAAAGGCGTTGTCTCAATCACACCGCCTGCCCCTTCAACACAAAGCGGCACATCCAACTCGATCTCCTGGCCATCTAATATCGGCACATAGTTAGAATCTTCTGGCAATTCAAAACAATAGCGAAATTTAGTGTGTAAATCTTCACCTGTCTTTTTATCATAATAAACAGGCAATCGTTTTTTGAGGTTAAAATAAACCACGCGCAAATCATCAATGCCATGGATATGATCCGCATGACTATGCGTATAAGCCACCGCATCAACAACGCTAATATTAGCCGCTAATAATTGCTGGCGAATATCAGGCGATGTATCAATGAGCAAACGAGTAGAGCCCTCACCATCAAATTTCTCAACAAGAAAAGAGCTTCTAAGCCGCCGGTTCTTAGGCTCATTCGGGTCACAAGCGCCCCACTCATTACCAATGCGCGGCACACCACCAGAAGACCCTGATCCAAGAATAGTAAAACGATAACTCATTAAATATCTACGTCCTAATTCTTCACCAAAACAAAACGGCTTATGTTAGCTCCCAAGGCGTGGGTCAGGCACTTTGGAAAATAACCGAAAGAAATTATCACTGGTTATTTTAGCAATTTCCTCTGAACTTAGCCCACGCGTTTCCCCAAGCACAGCTGCCGTATGCGCTACATAAGAGGGCTCGTTCGGTTTACCTCTTTTCGGCACCGGTGCCAAATATGGCGCATCCGTTTCAACTAAAATTCTATCCGCAGGCAAGCTAGCTGCAACAGCGCGAAGCTCATCAGATTTTTTAAAAGTCAACACACCTGAAAATGAAACATACCCTCCAAGAGAAACAGCGATATCAGCTAAATTTTGTGACGCCGTAAAACAATGAAGTAAAAAAGGAAAAGCACCTTTCTCTGTTTCTTCTCTTAAAATTTTAGCCGTGTCTTCTTCAGCATCACGAGTATGAATTATAAGAGGCAAGCCTG
This sequence comes from Hyphomicrobiales bacterium, assembly GCA_965230545.1. Classification (GTDB taxonomy): domain Bacteria; phylum Pseudomonadota; class Alphaproteobacteria; order Rhizobiales; family HXMU1428-3; genus HXMU1428-3. The sequence continues at coordinate 332,655 of CBDDLE010000004.1, forward strand.
TTTCACGGGCTGCCGCAATATGCGCGCGAAATCCTTTAGCCTGATCAACCGGGTCACCATTATCATAAAAATAATCAAGACCCGCCTCACCAATGGCCACCACTTTCGAATGATCGGTATGAGCCAAAATATCATCAAGACCTAAATCTTTTTCTTCACTTGCATTATGCGGATGCGTGCCAACAGAGCAGAAAACATTTTCATTTTCCTCAGCAATAGAGAGGATTTTATCCATTTGCCGAATGCGCGTACTGATCGTCACCATCAAACCAACACCAGCCTCTTCAGCCCGCGACCGAACAGCCGGCACATCTTCAATAAGACCTGGAAAGTCCAAATGACAATGACTATCAACTAACATTTGCTGATTACTCATAAGTTAAGCATCCCCTTCAGGCTCAACATAGCGCGGGAACACAGGCTCAGGTTTTTCTAAAACCAAGCCAGCGCTTAATCTCCCAGCTTCACCTAATTGAGAAAAATCACGTTTATCTTCACCTTGTTGCAAATGGTCAAGCAACTTAGCAGAGCCAAGCGGAATAAAGGGCTGCGCCAGAATTGCCACTTGGCGAATAACTTCAGCGGTCACATAAAGAACTGTCGCCATCCGCTCTGGGTCCGTTTTCTTTAAAGCCCAAGGTTCTTGCCCCGCAAAATATTTATTCGCATCGCTAACCACTTTCCAAATAAGCTCAACCGCTTTATGCATGGCCATTTTATCCATAGCAGCTGTCACCTCAGGCAAAAGCTCATCAACTTGGCTTAAAATGGCCTGATCATCACTAGTTAACTCAGCTGGTGCTTTCACCTCACCATCTAAGTTTTTCACAAGCATAGATAATGACCGCTGCGCCAAATTACCAAGATCGTTCGCCAAATCAGCATTCACACGATTAACAATCGCCTCATGGTTATAATTACCATCATTGCCAAAAGGAACTTCTCTAAGGAAAAAGTACCGCACCTGATCAACTCCAAAATGATCAACCAAATCAGCAGGGCTAACCACATTCCCCACGCTCTTAGCCATCTTCTCTCCATCATTCAAAAGAAAACCATGCGCAAAAATTTGTTTCGGCAAAGGAATACCAGCAGACATCAAAAAGGCAGGCCAATAAACCGCATGAAACCGCAAAATATCTTTACCAATCACATGCACATCCGCGGGCCAGAATTTTTGATAGTCTTCACTACCCTCATCCGGAAAGCCAACACCAGTGATATAGTTAGTCAAAGCATCAACCCAAACATACATAATATGCTCATCAGACCCAGGCACTTGAATGCCCCAATCAAAGGTTGTGCGAGAAATCGACAAATCCCTCAAACCACCTTCAACAAACCTCATAATCTCATTGCGTTTATGCTTCGGCCCTATAAAACTCTCATTGGCCTCATAATGCGCCAGCAATTTATCTTGATATTCAGAAAGCTTGAAAAAATAAGTTGTCTCTTCTGTCCATTCAACTGGTGTGCCTTGCGGCCCTATGCGCACCCCATCTTCACCAACAGAAGTCTCTTTTTCATCATAAAAAGCTTCATCGCGGACAGAATACCAGCCCGAATAAGTGCCAGGGTAAATGTCACCATTGGCTTCCATGCGGCGCCAAATTTCCTGAGCTGATTTTTTGTGGCGCTCTTGCGAGGTGCGAATAAAGTCATCATTCGTGCAATGAAGCAATTCCACCATTTCCTGAAAACGAGCTGAATTTTTATCTGCCAAATCAGCTACAGCAACACCTTCTTTTTCGGCCGTTTGCTGCATTTTCAAACCATGTTCATCAGTACCAGTGAGAAAGAAAACCTCACGCCCCTCAAGCCGGCGAAAACGCGCAACAGCATCTGTCGCCAGGGCTTCATAAGCATGACCAATATGAGGCACCCCGTTCGGGTAAGAAATCGCAGTGGTAATATAAAAAGGCTCACATCCACCTTTATTTGCACTCATGGCTTAAATATCCAGTCTATAAAACAGTTTTTAGTCTTTAATTGAGCAGTTCACCAGTTAAGGCTGACACGTCTAGAAACTTAGTTCGCACGAAGTAAATCTCTTAAAGAAAAGAAGCTTTGTAAAATAAAAGTTTTCTTATCCAAATTAAGAGCATTAACATCCAAAGCCCGTGTTTGTAGGGTATCCCATAAGCTAAGCCATTGATCAATAGATTGATCTGCAACAAGCCTGTCAGATAAGTGTTTTTCACCCGAACTTAGTGGAAATTCAGCAATTTTCCCTTTAATCAAGCGATAGATAAGGTCAGATATTAACTGAACGCCCGCTTTATAATCCTGCCCGCTTTTATCTTTCAAAATACCATCAATGAACATATCTAGGTTCCGCTGGTCAAGGTTGGGCAACCCTTCCATAATTTTATAAAGCCCTTGATAATATTTAAGCCCATTCCCAACAATTAATTCATACCCTGTGCGCACACTCCCGCCTGAAAGGTGCATTAAATCTTGCCAATTCACACCTTTTGGTAAATCTTGTTCTTGAGAGATAAATTGTTGGCTAATCGCTTTTTCAAAATCATCCAAATCAAGCTCATTAAATTTCAGCATCCTACATCTGGAACGAATGGTAATGGGTATTTGTCCCAATGAATTGGTGATTAAAATAAAGGTTGTGTGCAGCGGCGGTTCTTCAAGAACTTTAAGGAGCGCATTGCCACTTGCCTCATTCATATCTTCAGCGCGATCAATCAGTACAACACGGTGAAGCCCCATAGAAGGCGTAGTATGTAAAACCTCTTTTAAAGCTCGCATTTCATCAATACGGATAAAGCGAAAGAATTTCTTTGTTTTTTGATCATAGGCCCGGCGCATCACCCGCATATCAGGATGCGCAAACTGTGCAATCAACCGCCCGGTTTTATTCGTTTTTAAAAATTCAGAACGCTCAAGTAAGTTAAAGCCATCACCAAACCCATTTTCTTCTTGCCCAAGCAAAACTCGAGCAAGGTGATAAGCCAAAGTCGCTTTGCCCACCCCAAGTGGGCCAGAAAAAATCCAGCCATGATGAAAACGGCCAGAGCATAAACTCTGCTCTAATGTTTGAATTTCATTTTTATGCCCAAAATAAGTGCCGGTAGAGACAGGATGCAATGCCCCTGCCACACAGTCACTTAATGGTACACCAGTATCATCACTCATAAAATGCCACGTAAAAATATCTCGCGATTAAAATAGAATTGTCGCACCCCCAAAAAGGAAAAGCGAATAAGCCAAGAATATCCAACTTGGAAAAAATCAAACAACATCTTCAAGGCCAAACCTCTCAGCCACAGTTTGCCAAACCAATTCAGCAACCTTCTCACGAGATTGATTGCCATCAACAATAATACAGCGCTTCGCATTGGCAGCAGCAATTTTCAAAAACCCAGCGCGTAATCTCTCGTGAAACTGCATATCTTCAGATTCAAACCGATCAACCTCAAGCCCGTCCTGGTTTTGGCGAGCCGCCACACGTTTCATCGCAATATCAACCGGTAAATCAATAATAATCGTCAGCTCTGGTTGATTTTCTCCAACAACAATTCGATCAAGCGCATCAAAAACGCCATCTTCAACACCACTGGCAGCTCCTTGATAAGCCCTACTTGAATCAGCAAAGCGATCACATAAAACCCAGGCACCTTCTTCTAAATTAGGTAAAATCAACTTTTCTAAATGGTCTAATCGTGCTGTGTAAAACAAAAGCGATTCAGCAACGGCACCATAATCCTTGACCTTGCCTTCAAGTAAAAATCTCCGAATTTTTTCCCCAAGAGGAGAACCACCAGGCTCACGTGTTAAAAGGGTTTTATAGCCCAATGCTGCCAAATGTTCTGATAAGAGACGAACCTGCGTTGACTTGCCAGCACCTTCACCGCCTTCAAAGGAAATAAAGCGCCCTCTTTCAACTCCATTTTTAGAAAATGGCATCATATCCCCCTATAAAAGCTAATTTCCCCAGACAAACCATTTGAACACCAAGCCCTTCCTTAAAAAAAGAACTTATGCTCTAAAGCAGCAAGCTTTTTAACTGCTGACATCGTTTTATCAAAAAATCCAGCCAAATGTGAGATAAAAGAGTGAATCAAACGCTCGATAAACAAAATTCGTGCGCTCAACAGTCTCATTTGCGAAAAGATCAAATTCTTGCACGGAATCAGCAACTTTAACGCGTAATTTTGCAACCTTTTGCCCAGAAACAATCGGCGCTTTCAATGGCCCTTCATAGATAACCTCAGAAATAATCTCGGTAACCACATCACCTTTTGGCATAAAGATTTTTAAAGGCCCCGCTGTTGAAAGCCCAACAACAGATTTTTCCCCGCCCCAAATACGAGCAGAAAATTGAGCTGTGCCAGCTTTAATTTCCCGATTAGAAAAACTGGTAAACGCCCAATTCATCACACGCATTGTCTCAGCACGGCGTTCAACTTTACTTTCCAAGCCATTTAAAACAGCAATTAAGCGGCGCCCATCCCGTTTGGCAGAAACCACAATGCCATATTTGGATTGCTCGGTAAAACCGGTTTTAAACCCGTCAAAGCCACCTCCCTTACCAATCAGAGGGTTGCGATTGATAAATCGATAACGACGATATTTAAAATCCTTTTCGCCAAAATAGAAATAATATTCAGGATATTCTTTCAACAGATGTTTAGCTAAAAGTGCCAAATCTCTGGCAGACATTAAATGTTTAGGATTAGGCAAACCGGTTGGATTAGCAAAAGAAGAATTTTTCATACCAATCTTTTTGGCATAAGACATCATGACTTTCGCAAAAGCTTCCTCACTACCTGAAATATGCTCAGCAATGGCAATAGACGCATCATTGCCAGATTGAACAATGATCCCCCGAAGCGCTTGCTCAACACTAATTTCAGATTTCACCGGCGCAAACATCGCCGATGTACGAGAAGGCGCTCCCCCTGTTCGCCATGCATGTACTGAAATTTTGACCTTATCTTCTAGTTTCAGGCGGCCTGCCTTTAATTCACGAAAAATAACGGCCACCGTCATGAGCTTACTCATGCTAGCAGGCGCCATCGCTATATCAGCTTTTTTATCAAGGAAAGTAAAAGGTTTATCAGCGTCTATGATAATCGCAAATTTAGCCTTAGTTTTAAAGCCCTCATCTTCTGTTTGCGCAACTGCTGTGGTTTTAGAAAAAAAGAAGCTCAAATCATTGTCTAGCTTCATATTGAATGGGCTCAAACAAAACAATCCCCCTAAAAGCAAACAAGAAAATAGCTGCCTCAAGATTAGTCTTTTTTGAAACCACATCACACGTCAACCTCAACATTAAAAGAAATTTTGCCGCTCAAATTTTCTTTTTTATTTGTCATTTAATCACTTTTACAAACATCTAATTACATCCGTAAACATCATGTCACATTAATATACTTCTCTCACCTTTTACAAATTAAATTAAGTCAAGGCTGTTGAAGAACAGCAAAGTAAATCCCTCCAAAATACCCACACACACAAACCTTCAAAAGCTTGCCTCCCAAAACTGTCACAGCTCTGTCATTCATTTTTGCTAACCAGCACAATAAACCAAAAGTCTGGGATAATTGTTATTATGAACGCACCTGCACCTAAAACTTTCGAAAAAGCACACAAAGCAAAACTCATTAGAAAAGCAGTGCAACAAAGCGAACGAACAAAAAAACAATCAATTCTAGACCAACTATTCGCTCAACTATTCTCAGGCCTTGTTTACTCCCAAATATGGGAAGACCCTGTAGTAGACATCAACGCAATGGAACTTAATGAGACACATCACATTGTCACCATTGCTTCTGGTGGGTGTAATGTCATGAATTACCTAATGGCAAGACCAGCTAAAATCACAGCAGTTGATCTAAACCGAGCGCACGTCGCTCTTACCCGCACCAAGCTTTGTGCTGCACAACACTTCCCAGATCACCAAACTTTTTTTGATTTTTTTGCAGTACCAAACAACAATGACAACCAAAACTCATACGATAAATATCTGCGCCCAAATCTTGATGAAACAGCCAAAAGCTATTGGCAAGGCCGCGATAAAACCATGCGCCGCCGCTCACGATACTTTACAGACAACATCTACCACCGCGGTTTGTTAGGTAATTTCATTGGCTTAAGTCACTTCTTAGCCAAAGCTTATGGCATCAAATTTGATGAGTTGTTGAACGCAAAATCAATCGAAGAACAAACAGAATTTTTCGAAAAGAAACTCTCGCCATTGCTTGATAAAAAACTAATCACATGGCTCACATCACACCCAGCTTCTCTCTATGGCCTAGGCATCCCACCTGCTCAATATACAGAACTCGCCAAATGTGCCGATGGAGATATGGCAGAAGTACTACGTCAACGTCTTCGCAAACTTTGCTGCGATTATGATATCAATCAAAATTATTTTGCCTGGCAAGCCTTCGGTCGCCAGTATGGAACACAAACTAACGCTGTAAATGATAATGCGGATGTCGCGGCGGTTGCTAGTGGGCAACTGAAGCCGCAAGAAAAAAAACAGCATCTGAAGCACAAAAACGGCGCACTGCCACCTTATCTACAAGCTCAAAACTTTGAGGCCGTTAGAAACTACGCTAAAAACGTAACGGTAAGCCAAGTTTCAATCACAGATAAATTAAACTCTATGGAACCAGGCACTGTAGATCGCGTTGTTCTCTTGGATGCTCAAGATTGGATGGATGAAACCATGTTAAATGATCTTTGGAGTGCCATCACAAGAGCTGCGGCTCCAGGCGCTAAAGTCATCTTCCGCACAGCAGGCATAGAGACAATACTACCAGGCCGCGTAAAAAACAGCACCTTATCAAAATGGGCCTATCAAGAAGAAGTTTCAAAAGATTATACGAAGCAAGACCGCTCAGCGATCTATGGCGGCTTCCATCTTTATAATTTCAAAGGTTAAAATTAATAGAAATAGAACATAGCAATACCAGAACTTAACACACGAAGAAGGAACACGTCCCTATTAGGGACGGGGGACATGGCGAAGCGTCAGCGTAGCCCGGTGCATTGCACCGCCCCTCGGAGGCCCAAGCGCGTCAAGCGCTTGGATTAGCCGTGAGAGAGAAAAATGACAGATCAAACAAGCAACGCTAACCTTCAGTCACATTCAATTTTGATGGACAAAGTCTATCGCAACCAACGCTTCATCTATAATGCCAGCCGGAAATATTATTTACTTGGTCGTGACGAACTCATCAAAGCACTCGCCCCACCCCCAAGAGGTACAGTTTTAGAATTAGGCGCCGGCACAGGGAGAAACCTCATATGCACCGCAAATACTTATTCTGATTGCGAACTGTACGGCGTTGATATTTCCCAAGAAATGTTAAAAACAGCAGGTAAATCAATTGTCAAAGCCGGGCTAGAAAGCCGCATTCACCTGGCCAAAGGTGATGCAACAAATTTCAACGCTGAAAAAGCTTTCGGCAAAAAAGAGTTTGACCGTGTTTTCATCTCTTTTTCACTCTCTATGATCCCTGATTGGAAAAGGGCCATTGCGCAAGCTTACGAACTAACCCGCCCTGGCGGTCAAATCCACATTGTAGATTTCGGTGAGTGCAAGCAATATCCTGTAGTGTTTCAAAAACTACTTTATGCATGGCTATCTCTTTTTCATGTTCACCCAATTGAAAACCTAGAAGATCAGTTAGCAAAAGCTGCAAACAAAGCAAATTGCAAAATCACCGTAAAACCACTTTACGCTGGCTACAGCCTCCAAGCCATCATTCATAAACCAAGATAATCCATCCCCCAAAATGGATGAAATAAAAAACGCTCAGCAATGAAAATTACTGAGCGTTTTTTATATTCGTTTTCTCAAAACGGCTTTTACCAACGAGAATTATAATTTGCATTTTGTCGATGCGATTGCCAACGATCAGCGCGGCTCAAATCAAATTGACGGCGATGCCATGGTTGGCGTGCCAAAAAGTCCTGCTCATAACGATCATCACCGCTCAAAGGAGCGCGCCCCACATAACGCACCCGAACTGGCGTCGTCCCACTTCTGTTAAAACCTAACACTTGTGAAGATTTCTTTGATAAATCAATAATACGATCATGCTTATAAGGCCCACGATCATTAACCCGAACTAAGATCGTGCGACCATTTCTCATGTTCGTCACTTCAGCATAACTTGGAATAGGCATAGTTGGATGAGCAGCTGTAAGAGCGTTCATGTCAAAAACTTCACCATTCGCCGTTAAACGTCCGTGAAATTCCTCACCATACCAAGAGGCAATGCCCCTTTTATCATAATTACGGTCTTCTCTTGGTGTGTACCATACGCCAGCTACCTGGTAAGGGTTACCAACCTTATAGCGCCCGCCACCTTTCGGCACGCGCTGCCCAAGCTTAACAATCCGCGGGCTATATTTTGGCTTTTTCTTCGTTAAATTTAACGAACTAGAACACCCGCTCAACATACCTGCTGAAAGGCCAAAAAAAACACAAAAGCAAAGTGAAATAACTATTTGGGAAGGAACGCGATACAATTTAACTCTAGCCTCAACTCATGAACACCTAAACAATTTTATGAGTGAATATGACAAGAGTAAGGAGGAGCGTCAGTTACTCAAATACGCTGAGCAACCAACACTTAATCCCTTTGGAGCATACGCACTACAGAATTGCTTCCAATAAAAGAGACAATAACAAAAGCGAGTTAGCATTCAGTAAACAGGAGATAAAGAAATCCATTTCAGCTTAAATTAAATTTTATCAATGCATTTTTTGTATAATTTATGCAATTTGTAACAAAAACATTGCCAAAAACCTTCCTTTTCTCTAACCTGACCTTTAGAAGCGCTCTAAAAAATCAAAACGCTGCACTAAAGTACCAAGCGCTTACAAATAAATAAATTCACCCACAAATTCGCCCCAACAACAATCAAGGCGAATTCAAAAATCAGTGGGTAAAAAAAGTGGGTGGAAAACATGAAAAGCTCTGAAATGAACGGCTCTTTAAAAGAAACAACATTTCTAGAACCAAAATCTCAGAATGCAGAATTGATCGACCCATTTGGCCGCATGGTCAATTATGTGCGCATTTCAGTGACAGACCGCTGTGATTTTCGCTGTGTATATTGCATGGCTGAAAATATGAACTTCTTGCCCAAAAAAGAACTTCTCTCTCTAGAAGAACTAGACCGGCTTTGCTCAACCTTTGTGGAGCTTGGTGTTAAAAAAATTCGCATCACCGGCGGTGAACCTCTTGTTCGCAAAAACATCATCGAGCTTTTCCAAGGCCTTTCTCGCCATTTAGAAACCGGCCAACTCGAAGAAATGACAGTCACAACCAATGGCAGTCAGTTAGCAAAACTCGCACCAGATCTTTATGCAACAGGTGTAAGACGCATCAACGTCTCTATCGACACTTTAAATGAAGACAAATTTCATGAAATCACTCGCTGGGGCCGCTTGGAGCAAGTTTTAGAAGGCATTAAAGCCGCTCAAAAAGCCGGCCTTAAAATTAAGATCAATGCGGTCGCCTTGAAAGGCGTCAATGAATTTGAAATTCCAGACATGATGCATTGGGCCCACGACCAAGGCATGGACTTCACCTTAATTGAAACCATGCCCCTAGGTGATATTGATGGTGATCGAACAGATCAATATTTACCGCTCAGCCAAGTCAGATCAAAACTTGAAGAAACTTTCACCCTCACACCTAATAGTTATAAAACCGGCGGCCCGGCACGCTATGTAGATGTAAAAGAAACCGGCGGCCAACTCGGCTTTATCACACCGCTCACCCACAATTTCTGCGAAAGCTGCAACAGAGTACGCGTCACCTGCACAGGCGAAATGTTCATGTGCCTTGGCCAAGATGACAGAGCAGACCTAAGAACACCGCTTCGCGATCATGAAAGCAATGAGCAATTAAAAACCGCCATCTATGAAGCCATAGACCGCAAGCCAAAAGGTCACGACTTCATCATAGATAGAAACAGCAAAGCACCAGCTGTTTCCCGTCACATGAGTGTAACCGGCGGGTAACTCAAACCATTCCTTAACACAACTTAACGAACTATCACGCTTTCAGCATATCAGCGCCACAGTCTAACCACAGAATCAGCCCACCTTCAGTCACAACATTAAAGCAAGTTAGGTGCCCCCACTCCCCCTTTAAGGGCCTCACCTCAACAAAAGAGCACCCCTCTTATTTCTTTATATTCATGAGGAATGAATTGTGACAGACATACTCAACAAAACAATCGCCAAACAACTCGGCCAACCCCATGGCGTTCTAGGCAATGTAATTCTCAAAGCGCTTAATAAAAAAAACACCACCATCATCAAAGAAACCATCAAACTCCTTAACCTAAAACCAGATGACACCTTTTTAGACATCGGCTTTGGTGGCGGGCTTTCATTTGAAATCATGGAAAATGAGCACCCGGATGTAAAAATGCACGGCCTAGAAATTTCAGAAAAAGCCTTAAAGTGCTCAAAATACAAATTCAAATCTGCAATCAAAGAAAACAAGCTCGAGCTAAAAGAAGGCTCAGTGCACCGCATTCCCTATCCTGATAATCACTTCGACCACATCATCTCCATTAACACCGTTTATTTTTGGCAAGATGTTCCAGACGCTTTTGCAGAAGTAAGGCGCGTGCTCAAACCAGGCGGCACCTTTGTGCTCTCGATCAGAGAGAAAGAAACTCTGAAAAAAATCAAAGCCACCAAATACGGCTTTCACTTTTATGAAACCGAAGACCTCATAGACGCATTAGAGACAACTGGTTTCACAGTCATTTTGCACAAAAAGAAAGATTATTTGCCTTTTTTGTGTATCGAGGGCGAAAAAGAACAAGCACTGAATTAGCCCCCGTAAAATAACAAGATCTCTTTCAAAAGACCTCTCATTAATCCCCCAAAAAACCACCAATGAGAGGTCCCCCCCTCTATAAAATCAAAAAATTTTCTCAAATTTTTAAATTTGAGGAAAAATCTAAATTTTAGACTTGCATCAACGCCCTAACAACGCTAGATACGGGGTCTAGTCTTAAAGACATGTGACTTTAAGGGAAAAATCACAACCAACCAGGCCTTTGCTTAAACCAACAAACAGCCTAACCCGTTCGTGGCCCACACATAATTCACATGCATTCATTTAAGGAGAGGTGGCTGAGTGGTTTAAAGCGGCGGTCTTGAAAACCGTTGAGCGTTTGCGCGTTCCGGGGGTTCGAATCCCTCCCTCTCCGCCATTTTCATCAAAAATAATAATACAAAATTACTGTCTCAAACTCCCCAATTGGGGCCCTGAACGCTAAACAGAATATCAAAACAAAAAAGCCCTCATCAAATTAATGATGAGAGCTTCCAAGAACTTCGTATAATAATTTACCTAACTAGTTAGCTTTAAGCTTCATCCAACCGTTTCAAGAACTCAATCCGGTCTCGAACTTGCGTCGCCCCTTCGCGGTGAGAAGCGCTGATTTCTCCAAGGTTATTAAGTGAGCGCTCAATGTTTCCGCTTTCCGCAAAAATATCCTCAACCCGCTCAACGATGTTTTTGTAATACTCACCTTCTTGAGCAGATTGCTCTTGCGTGAGGTCAATGATATTACCAAGCTCATCCAATGAAACTTCAATGTTAGAAATTGAACTTTGCGTTTTGCCAAGCGAGTCTTTTGTATCGCTCGCTAATTTCTTCACTTCACCTGCAACCACTGAAAAGCCCTTGCCAGCTTCACCAGCCCGCGCCGCTTCAATCGTCGCGTTTAAAGCAAGCAAGTTTGTTTGCCCCGTTATATTATCAATAATCGAAAGCACCTGACGAAGAGAGTTTAAGGATTGGCTAACATTACCAAACTTGTCAGAAAGCTCCTGCGCCGCCCCTTCTCGCTGCGATGTGTCAACAGAGCCATTTGTCGACATCGCATCACGCACATTATTAATCACATCCCCAAAGCCAGAAACTTCAGAAACAACGCCCTCAATCTGCTCCGACGCATCAAGATAATGCGCAACATCATCAACCACATCACGGCGCATCCCGTTTAGCATCTCAACCTGGTTGAGTTTGCGCCGAGTGAAATATTCATAAAAGCTTGCATAATGAATTGGAAAATTATCAATCAAATCATCTTCATATGAATGATCAACATCAGAGAAAAATGCCAAAGCAACAAGCGTCTGGTTAATGTTCACCCCAAGCAATTCACCAAATGTCGAAAAACCTGCCGTTGGCGCTGGCCATAGATTTTGCGCTCTTGCTAATTCATTCCCATTGTTCAATCGGCGTAAAATACAGTCATTCATCAAAACAGCAGAGGGCTTCGGTTTGCCATCAAGAAAACGGGCAATATCATTTTTCGTGTGGTCAATAAAGTTCGTCGCTTGAAGCAAAAGCAACTCATCACCGCGCGCAATATCGCAATAAAAAGTAATGACCTCAGCCTCAAGGTCAATCCCCGCAATAGAGCGAACAAAAATTTCACCGCCAATTTCAACACCGCAAGTCCGGTTTTGCAAAGCATCATTCAGGTTTTGAGGCTCTACCCCTAAACTCGCTGAAAGCGCCGCAACAAGTGAAATCACCTCACCCGTGCTTGGCTCAATGACTGATGTTACAGTTCTCTTATTTACATCTGCATCAACAACCACATACTTCTGGTCTGTCTTTTGGAAATTATGGCTGCGCATCACACTATAGCGCTGCCCGTCAGCCAGTTTCACAAACGCGATAACAGCGTGGTTCTCTAGCTGTTGCCGGCCATCAAACAATTTCGTCGTAACAAAATCTAACTTGCCGCCTGCAGAGCCACCAATGAAAAGACAAGGGAATTGATGGCTGTTATAAACAGCTTCCATAAAATAATTTTCAGAAAAAGAAAGCCCTTCAATAAAAGTCAGAGCAAAACTGTCTTTTGCATCTAGCTGAAAAGAAGGCCGAACCTTGCGAAGCTCTGAAGTGATTTTCTCAATCCGCGCGTCTCTGTCAAACTCGCAGCTACCCGCACGCAAATCCTCACAAAACAACGGAACAGAAAAAACCTCAACACTATCAAACAAACGCGGAGAAAAGACCTGCAACACAACAGAGCGCCAATTATCATCTGTGTCACAATAAACAGCCTCATGACTGTTCGAGCAAAGCTCACCCGCCGTTGTCGTCGCAATCACCTTGGCTGAACCTGCCAATTGATTTATTTTTCCAACAACGTCATTAAAATTCACATTAGGAGAAACAAAAGCAATCACAAATGACGCCGCTTCTCCATTGAATTTAAAATCATCGTGAGAAACATTTGCTAAAACATCATCAGTTTTTATGGAACGAACAGGCGGCTCATCAATCGAGACATCTTTAATAGAAAAATGATCCGGTTCACTTTGATCTAAACTCTCAACATCTAAAGATTTTGAATTTTTAAACTGTGAAAGCATCTTTTCCCTCATCTCATCAAGCGCTTTGCTTATAGTAAATAAAACCTAAAGACCAATAAGTACGTATAAAGATTAACAATGGATTTAAACGCCACTAAAATTACAAAAATACAGAACAATTCATAAATATATTACAAAAAACACTAATTGTGAGAAAGAATAGCAAAAATGAACATAGTTATTTTTGGAGCCAGCGGTTCAATCGGCACAGCTTTTGTGCAAAATCTCGCAAGTAAAGAAAAAGAATCAACTATTTTCGCTTTTTCACGCAGCATGAAAAAGTTTGAGTTTGAGAATGTCCACTCACACCCTCTCGACATCACAAACGAAAATGAAATAGCTGAAGCCACTGCAATAGCTTCAAAGGAAAACCCGTTAGACCTCATTCTCGTCACAACAGGTTTCCTTCACAATGAAGACAATCCAAACAGAATAAACCCCACAATATTACCTGAAAAATCCCTCACAGATTTATCGGCCGAAAAATTTCAAAAGCTATTTGAGATCAACACCATCGCCCCCGCACTTATAGCAAAACACTGCCTACCTAAAATGAACAAAGAAAGAAAAAGCATATTCGCAGCTCTTTCAGCCCGCGTTGGTAGCATAAGCGATAATCACTTAGGTGGTTGGTATGCTTACCGGTCCTCAAAGGCAGCCCTTAATATGGTCATCAAAACCGCCAGCATAGAAATGAAACGCAAAAATAAAAACGCCATCATCATCGGCCTGCACCCAGGAACAGTAGATAGCGATTTATCCAAACCCTTCCAAAGAAATACACCCAAAGAAAAACTATTCACAGCTGATCATTCCGTTTCAAAAATGCTAGATGTTTTAAAAGCTTTATCTCTCGAAGACACCGGTAAAATTTTCGCATGGGACGGAAAAGAAATTCTCTTTTAAAAAACAATTGATTGAAAACAAAAAACCCCGCAAAATGCGGGGCTTTTCAAATAAAATTCATTGAATAATATCACCGCGCAACATCAACGATCAACCGCCCTTTAATCACCCCTTTAAGCAAAGAAGCAGAGGTAGGAATAACCTCACTTAAACCAATCTCAGAGCCCATCTTTGTCAAATGATCAATATTCAAATCTTCAGACAACCGGCGCCAAGCCTCGAGCCGCTTAGGTTTCGGGCACATAACACTTTCAATCCCGACCAAAGTTACACCGCGCAAAATAAACGGCATCACCGTTGCAGGAAAATCAAAACCACCAGCCAGTCCACAAGCTGTAACAATGCCACCATATTTCATCGACGCACAAATATTGGCTAATGTCGTACTACCAACACAATCAACAGCGCCTGCAAAACGCTCTTTATTTAAGGGGCGCCCAGGCTCAGAAAAAAGAGAACGATCCAAAACCTCACTGGCACCTAATTCTTTTAAATAATCATGCTCATGTGCTTTTCCTGTTAAAGCCACAACTTCATAACCAAGCTTAGCTAACACAGAAACAGCAACACTCCCCACCCCGCCAGAAGCACCAGATACAATAATTTCACCATCCTCAGCTTTCACACCCTGCTCTTCTAATGCCATAACGCAAAGCATTGCGGTGTAACCGGCAGTGCCAATAGCCATTGCTTGTTTCGTATCAAACCCATCAGGTAAATGAACCAACCAATCAGATTTAACCCGCGCCTTTTCAGCCAAGCCACCCCAATGTTTTTCACCAACACCCCAACCATTTAAAACCACTTTTTCCCCAGTGCTATATTCCGGTGTCTCAGATGAAAGAACAGTCCCGGCAAAATCAACCCCTGGCACGAGCGGATAAATTTTAGCAATAGGAGACGCCCCCGTAACAGCCAATGCATCCTTGTAATTAATTGTAGAATATTCAACTTGAACAAGCACATCCCCTGAAGGTAAATCACTTTCTTCAAATTGCTTAAGATCAATAACCTGCTTGTCACCATTCTTTTCAATTAACAATCCCTGAAACATAACCATCTCCTTTTAGACCGATCGTCTATTTATTTTCAAATTTTATTTTTTCAAACTTCTTAAAAAAATCTCGACAAAATTATCAAGCGCTGCAGCATTTCTCTCAAGCTTGGCCCGCAAAATCGCACCTTCCCAACCAACCCAAAAAAATCGCGCCAATTCAGCACATTCTAAATCAGATGAAATATCACCTCTTTGCTGCGCTTCTTTAAAACAAACAGTTGTTTTCTTCTGCCACACTTCAAAAACATCAATAAGCTGTTGACGAAAAACAGGCGGAAGCGCCCCCATTTCTTGCCCCAAATTACCAATCAAACATCCTCGCTGGAAATCATGCTTAATCATATAATTTCTAAGATTATCAATAAGATATGAAAAGCGAGCAAGAGGAGGATGCGCCTCATCTAACAAAAACAGATCTATTTTGGCCGCAAACCCATTTCCATATGTTTCAATCAAAGTGGTTCCAAAATCTTCCTTACTTTTAAAATAATGATAAAAGGAGCCTTTAGGAACTCCTACAGAGCTCAAAATCTCATCTAAACCAGAAGCTGAGAACCCTTTTTCAGTCATTGTAGTAAGGCCGGCACGAATAAGCGCAACCTTAACATCCTTATAGCCCTCTATCTGCTTGGGTGGCCGCCCCCGGCGCTTAACTTCAAAAGTTCCAGCCATCTTCTCACCTCTTTTAAGAATAACACAGACATTATTAGACCGATCGTCTCTAAAAAGCAAGAACCATAATTTAAGTCCAATTCGCAAATAGAGTATCATTAATAATGAAAACCAAATTTTGAGACTTGAATTAGAGGGAAAAACATATAACTTGCAAAAGTAAAGCTAATGGCGGTAAAACTTTTACGGGCAAGACTTAACTGGTAAAACAAACACACCAACATACAAATCTCACTGGAACCCCTTCCAAATGAAAAACATTATAGAAATTGAAAACATCAATAAGATTTATGAAGGCGGTTTCCAAGCCCTCAAAGATATCAACCTCTCAATAAAAGAGGGCGAAATTTTTGCGCTACTAGGCCCTAACGGCGCTGGCAAAACCACATTGATCAGTACAATTTGCGGCATAGTCACCCCAACAAATGGCACGATAAAAGTTAATGGACACGACATTGAAAAAGACTATCGCCAATCAAGAAGTCTCATTGGCTTAGTGCCTCAAGAACTAACAACAGATGCCTTTGAACCTGTGTGGTCTACGGTGAGTTTTTCCCGTGGGCTATTCGGTAAAAAACCAAACCCCGAATACTTAGAAAAAATCCTAAAAAGTTTAAGCCTCTGGGACAAAAAAGATAACAAACTCATGACACTTTCTGGCGGCATGAAACGCAGAGTGCTTATTGCCAAAGCCTTGTCCCATGAGCCAAAAATTCTTTTCCTTGATGAACCAACCGCTGGCGTGGACGTAGAGCTACGTAAAGATATGTGGAACATCGTTCGAGATTTAAGAAAAAGCGGCGTAACCATTATCCTCACCACTCACTATATCGAAGAAGCTGAAGAAATGGCAGATCGTATTGGTGTCATCAATAACGGTGAGATCATCCTGGTTGAAGAAAAAACAGAGTTGATGCAAAAGCTTGGCAAAAAACAACTCTCTCTAGAGCTAATTGAAAAATTAGAAACCATTCCAGACACGCTAAAAGATTATGACCTTGAATTAAACCAGGGCGGCAAAGAACTAATCTACACCTATGACACAACACAAGAGCGAACAGGCATCACAACCATGCTCAATGCCATAAGTGACTGCAAGATTAAATTCAAAGACCTAAACACGAAGCAAAGTTCTCTAGAAGAAATCTTCGTAGAATTGGTAAAAAAATAATCATGAACATACAAGCAATCAAATCAATATATAATTATGAAATGGCTAGAGCGTTTCGCACGCTAGGTCAAAGCATCGCCTCACCTGTTATTTCAACGGCGCTATATTTCATCGTTTTTGGCTCTGCAATTGGAACAAGAATTACAGAAATCGATGGCATCTCTTATGGCGCTTTCATCGTACCCGGCCTCATTATGTTTTCAATCCTAACACAATCTATTTCAAACGCAGCCTTCGGCATTTATTTCCCGCGTTTCACAGGCACCATCTATGAAGTTTTGTCAGCTCCCATTTCACCTCTTGAAATCATCATCGGTTATGTTGGCGCAGCAGCAACCAAATCAGTAATCTTAGGGCTGATTATTTTAGCAACCGCCCACCTGTTTGTACCGCTAGAGATCAAACACCCCTTTATCATGCTAATCTTTTTAGTGCTCACCTCCCTCACCTTTGCAATGCTTGGCTTCATCATTGGCATTTGGGCCGATGGCTTTGAGAAATTACAAATCATCCCCCTCCTTGTCATCACACCATTAGCTTTTTTAGGCGGCACATTTTACTCCATCAACATGCTGCCACCTTTTTGGCAAACAGTGACACTCTTTAATCCTGTTGTTTACCTCATCAGCGGTTTTCGCTGGAGCTTTTATGAAATCTCAGATGTGAATGTCGGCATGAGCCTCTTGGCCATCATGCTATTCCTAGGCCTGGCAACAGGAGTTATTTACTGGATCTTTAAGTCAGGCTATCAACTAAAGAGTTAAGCTCTTTAAGCGAGTTGGTTCACATGAAAAGATTAAAAACAGTATGAAACACCTAATCAAAGTGATGTTAGCTTTAGGGGCCATCTTCGCCATACTATTTCTTTTAGGGCGTTTATTTGGCATTCTGACCATAGATAATATCAAAATCTGGCTAGAGCACCTTCATCAAATCGATCCACTATGGGTAAGCCTATTGATAATCTCGTTATTTTTTATTGATTTGGTATTTGCTGTTCCAACTTTAGCCCTCACTATGCTTTCCGGCTTTTTCCTCGGTTTTCCACTTGGATGCGTAGTGAGCTTAACAGGTGTCTCTCTCGCTAACTTTGCGGGCTATTTCCTTAGCCGAAAATGGGGAGAAAACGTTTTAAAAACTCTCATCAAAGAAACAGCAGACCGAGAAGAACTACAACAGGCCTTTCATTCAAAAGGGCCTATTATGATCATGCTCGCAAGAGCCGCTCCCATGGTGCCTGAAATCACATCCTGCATGGCAGGGGCAACCAAAATGCCTTTTAATCGATATATAGTTTTTTATTTTCTTGGCACCCTGCCTTATATCCTTATTGCAACTTACGCTGGCTCAATAAGCACTTTAAACAGCCCCCAACCTGCCATCATCGCTGCCCTGTTTTTATATAGCCTCATGTGGGCCGGTTGGTACGTGTTTCGTAAACAACATAATAAAGCGGTTACTGGTGGGTAACTGAAGCGAAAAAATGCGGTTACTCGTGGGTAACCTGAAGCAAAGCCCCCATTAAAATCCAACTTCCCTTCAAGCTATATAAATAAATTCCCCAAACTTGCCTATATTAAGCAGCCCCTCAATCTTCCCAAATTCAATTTTCCCCAACTCTTAAACACATAAGCCTTGCTTTGTTGCAAAATAAAACTGTTATGTTATAACATTACAAAATTTAAAAAGCATTTCTCCCCAATCAAACAAAAAATAGAAATGCAGCTGCATTAATTTAATAATTAATCTTCATAGGTCCCATGAAACAAAACACTCAACAAACTCAAAAGAAACTCCCCGTCACAGTATTATCCGGCTTTTTAGGTGCAGGAAAAACAACCCTCCTAAACCACGTTCTAAACAATCGTGAAGGGTTGAAAGTCGCTGTCATTGTGAATGATATGAGTGAGGTCAACATTGACGCTGACTTAGTAAATGAAGGCGGGGCTGACCTCTCTCGCACAGATGAAAAACTCGTAGAAATGAGCAATGGCTGCATTTGCTGCACATTAAGAGATGACCTGTTACAAGAGGTGAGGCGGCTTTCAGAAGAAGGACGTTTCGATTATCTCTTAATTGAGTCAACCGGCATCTCAGAACCTCTCCCCGTAGCTGCAACCTTTGAATTCCGCGATGAGTTTGATCAAAGCCTAAGCGACATAGCTGAACTCGATACAATGGTAACAGTGGTAGATGCCATCAACCTCCTTGCAGATTACAGCTCAACAGATCTATTAAAAGATAGAGGTGAATATCTAGGAGATGAAGACGAAAGAACACTTGTCGACTTGTTAGTAGACCAAATCGAATTTGCAAATGTCATTATTTTAAACAAAATTGAGCTCGCAACACCCGAGCAATTAGAGACAGCACGCACAGTCATCCGCTCACTCAACCCAGAAGCAAAACTCATTGAAACTTCAATGGCAAAAGTCGATCTCAACCAAGTCATCGACACAGGGTTATTCGATTATGACACCGCCCACAAACACCCGCTTTGGTACAAAGAACTCTATGAATTTGAAGACCACACACCAGAAACAGAAGAATACGGCATCTCAAGTTTTGTCTATAGAGCTCGCCGCCCATTTCATCCTGAAAAGTTTCATAAATTCATTAATTCCTCTTGGCCTGGTGTCATTCGCTCCAAAGGTCATTTCTGGCTAGCAACACGCCCACAATGGGTTGGCGAATTAAGCCAAGCTGGCCCCCTTGTTCGCACTGAAGGGCTCGGCATTTGGTGGGTATCAATCCCTAAAAATCAATGGCCTCAACATCCTGAATGGGAAAAGATTTTAGAAAAAAACTGGGATGACACTTATGGAGACCGCCGCCAGGAAATTGTGTTCATCGGCTCAAATATGGATGAAGCTGAAATTCGCAAAAAATTAGATGAATGTCTCGTTGATGATAAAACAGATGGTGAGCTAAACATCGATGGTTGGAGCGATTTTAAAGACCCCTTCCCAAGTTGGAAACAAGAGGTTGCTGCATAATGGAAATGATAAAAGAAGGAGTAACCCCTTCTCAAACACAAGATATAACAGCACTAGAGAATTTAACACTCACAACAGAAACTAAAAATGGTTTAGTAAACATCACTGAACCAATGTTTAGTCTTGTTATTTGGGAGCGTAAGCTCCCTCAATCTTTACAAAGCTGGCTGTCTATTCAAAAGCCAGATGCCCTACCCTCAGGCCGTGTACTCACTGAAAGAGAAAATATCCGCAAAGCAATTGAAATCTTCTTTTCTAAAAACAAAACTGAAGAAAATAAAAACGAACTCAACTGGCTAGCCAATGACATTGAATTGCTCGCGCAAAAATATGCCGATATTACAAATTCAAACAAAATAGACATTCGCCTGGACGTTATTCAAAATGACGCATGCTGGAAATTTCACCTAGATCGTGTGAATTACAGATTGGTCACCACATATGTTGGCGAAGGTACACAATATGTCACTCCAGAAAATGGCAACGAAGCTCTGGAAAAACAAACGGACTATAACGGCCCCATTAAAACCATAAAAGAGCAAGATGTCGCCATTTTCAAAGGCTCTCGCAACGAGACTGGCACAGGCATCGTTCACAGATCACCGCCAATAAAAGAAAAACAAGCAACACGGCTTCTTCTCTGCATCAACGCCCGGTCAGACGTATCACCAAACCTTTGGAATTCCTAAATATACCCAATATTTCTAGGAAAAAACCTAGAACCATCGACATGACTTATTTAGCATTTAGACTTTTTTAGTGTAAAAACAGTGAGAGTTGATCTTTCATTACCAAACAACAATAATAGTTTGAAACTCTGTTCACAAACCTATTAAAGCTGCTGCTAATTAGAAGAAAGAATGCGAATGGTTCGAAAATTTTATTACATGTTCGCGGGAGCAATGCTTGCCACAAACATAATAACAACTCCCCTACATGCAAATGAATTATTAGAATATGGAGAATATCTCAGCCAAGAATGCAGCTCTTGCCATAAGCAAAACACAAAAAAAGAAAGCATTCCCTCCATCATTGGAATGGAACCAAACAGCTTCATCGACATTTTAAAATCATATAAAAATGAAACACTAAAAAACAAAGCCATGATTTCAGTCGCAAAATCATTAGATGACGAGCAAATGAAAGCATTGGCTTTGTATTTTCATTCTTTAAAAGAACAAAGTGAATAAAGAAATAAGCTGAACTTTATGATTTCACAAACATCTCATTCGTAATGCTATCATACCAGCTAACAGATTCATTAAACGTCTTCTTACGCAATTCATCACTTTCCTTTGTTTGCGAAATAAAGCCATCTTTAGAAATTAGCTTATCCGGACCAGCTGTATAATTCGCACCAACCTTCACACTATTATCAACCGAAATCATCGACCAACATGTGTTTCTATAGCGCGCAGGAAACAACCGTTTACCAACAAGCTCAGCTTGAATAGCATTCGCAACTACACGCGCCTGACTATTCGCTGAAAAAGCTGACTTGGGCATCGCTTTTGCAATAGAGGCATCCCCAATAACATAAACATCTTTTTTCAAGGCAGATGAGAAGTCCTTAGGATTAATCGGGCACCAGTCACCTTTGGTACACCCAGCAATATGCGCAATTTTGCCGGCCTTTTGCGGCGGAATGATATTCGCCACATCAGCCTTGGTTACCTCGCCATCACCTGTCGTAACGGTCATGGCAGAAACATCTACTTTTTTCACACCACCATCAGTAAACTCAGGAGACACCCATTCAATAATACCATCATAATAATCAAGCCACCCCTCCTGGAACAAAGCCATTTTGGAGAATTTTTCTTTCGGGTCAAAAATCATTAACTTAGACCCAGGCTTATGTTTTTGAAGATAATTCGCAATCATTGATGCCCGTTCATAAGGCCCGGGAGGGCAACGAAATGGATTGGGTGGTGCCGCCATCACAACAGTGCCGCCCGCTTTCATGTTTTGTAATTGCGTTTTTAAAATCTGCGTTTGAACCCCTGCCTTCCAAGCATGAGGCATAGTCTTAGCCGCTTGTGCTGAATACCCCTCAATCGCGTCATACTTAAAATCAATCCCTGGTGAGAGAACAAGTTTGTCGTAACTCAGCTTGTCACCATTTTTAAGCGTGACTTGCTTTTTCTCTGTATCCACATCAGTGGCAAGCTCGGTAACAACCTTGACCCCAAGTTTCTTTAATCCCTCATAATCATGAGTGATTGAATCAAGCGTGCGAAACCCACCAAGATAGAGATTAGAGAAAAAACAGGTCGTATATTTAGCCTGAGCTTCAATTAAAGTAACATCTAACTGCGGCGCACTTTTTTTGAGATAATGAGCAACAGACGCCCCGCCAGCCCCGCCCCCAATAATAACAACACGGCCCTTACCTTGAGCAATAGCAAAAGAAGACCCCACACTTGAAGCCACAGCTGAAACCCCAACCGCTGAAGCCAACTGCACAAACTGCCTACGATCAATCCTAGTCATAACCTCTCCTCCCAATGGTAAAGTGTTTTAAATATAGTTTTCCGTCCAAAGAAATGAGTCAATGGAAAAGATCAAATCCAATTGCTATTACTGCCATTTTCAGTCAAATAGCCTGTTTTATTCAATTCAAAACAACCATTCTACAAAACCTTAGAACCCCGCATTTTTAAACAGTAAACAGAGCGAAAAATTACAAAGCAGCATCACTTTGGCGCAGTGACACAATTCTGTCACATTTGATTCAAAATTTTAAAGAAACAAATTTCCCCCATTGACTGTTTGAATATGCAATCCTAACGTGAGGCAGTATTAGCCACAGCGACAGCTCCTTTATGATTTAGAATTTTGTTCGCTCTAGCCAAAATTTCAAACATAATCAATCGGGAGTTGTAATAATGCGTACTCAAGAAGTGCTCGCCAGTACGCGAGCATGGAGCGTTCATAGTTTTTCTGAAGCTGATAGTTTTTCCGAAAGAGTAAAAAACTCAGTTTCACTTCGAGCTCTTTGCACTAGCGCAATGGTATTTTCTTTAGCAGCTAGTGTAACACTTTTCCTCAATTCAAATGAAGCAGTCGCTCAGCAAAACACTGGGCTAGATACAATTGTTGTTGAAGGTCAACAACCAGTAACAACTGTCAACAAAAAGAACAAAGCCCCTGGCGGCGTTGTTTCTGAAGGCGACACAGTCAATCGCGGCACCAGTGGTATCGATGGTTACATTGCCGAAGGCACATCAACAGCCACTAAAACCAACACACCATTACTGGATATTCCTCAAACCATCACTGTTATCACAGAAGATTTTGCCGAAGATACAGGCAGTTTAACACTCGGCCAGGCCCTTCTTTACGTACCAGGCGTTACCGTGCAACAAGGTGAAGGACACCGAGACCAGGTCACCATTCGCGGCCAGGAAACCAATGCCGACTTCTTTACAAATGGTGTAAGAGACGACATTCAATATTTCCGCGATTTATATAATGTTGAAGCGGTTGAAGTCTTAAAAGGCTCGTCAGCTCTTGTTTTTGGACGTGGCGGTGCAGGCGGTGTAATCAACCGTGTAACCAAAGAAGCCAACTTCGAACGCATCTTTGAAGGAACAACTACAGTTGGTAGCCATGACAAACGTTATTTCACAGCTGATGTTGGTAACAAAATCTCTGAGAATTTCGCCATTCGTTTAAACGCGATGTATGAAAATTCTGAAGGCTTTCGAGATCATTATGAAGTCGAGCGTGTCGGTTTTAACCCAACAGCAACACTAAAATTCAGCAAAAATACAAAACTTAAAGCAAGTTACGAATATCGCTACGATGACCGCACCGTGGATCGCGGAGTTCCAAGTGACTCGACTACTAACGAACCTTTAAGAGGCTTTCAGGATACTTTCTTTGGTAATCCTGACGCGAGTTTCACTGAATTCAAAGGACATGTGGCCACAGTGACTTTCGAACATAAATTCGATGGCGGCCTGCAAATGAGAAGTCATTTCTCATATAATGACTATGATAAATACTATCAAAACATCATGCCTGGATCATCAGTGAACGGTAGCGATAATTTCTTGGTTGGTGGCCGTGATGGTACAGAAGGTTTCGGCAGCGCCAACGATGATGCTGGTGGTTATAGTAACGACACTCAGCGTGAAAGCTTTTTCTGGCAAACTGACTTTAGTTATTCATTCAACACTGGCGACATGATTAAACATAATGTGGTAGCCGGCTTTGAATATAGTCATCAGGACCAGGTCAATCAACGTTTTGTACCTAATTTCCCTGGCCTTGGCACGATTTCACAAATTCTAAATATTAATAACCCAACCACTTTTGAACCAGTTGTTTTCAATGACAGAACACGTAATCGTATTTCCGAAGTTGAAAATACAAGTGTGTTTATTCAAGATCAAATTGAAATTGGACAGTATTTAGAAATTATCGGCGGTGTTCGCTTTGATCGCTTTGATAT
Source organism: Hyphomicrobiales bacterium (assembly GCA_965230545.1). Lineage (GTDB taxonomy): Bacteria > Pseudomonadota > Alphaproteobacteria > Rhizobiales > HXMU1428-3 > HXMU1428-3. The sequence continues at coordinate 357,318 of CBDDLE010000004.1, forward strand.
TGATTTTCAAGATACTGAATCAAGCTCAGCCCTCAGTCAGGCTGGTTTTAGTCGGACAGATGAAGAATATTCTCCCCGCATCGGAGTTGTTGTCAAACCATTTAAAGGGCTATCACTTTATGGTAGCTGGTCACGCACATTCCTTCCATCTTCGGGCGATCAGTTTGATAATATCAGCTCAAGTAAAGCAGATTTTGAACCAGAAGAAATGGAAAACCGCGAAATTGGTTTTAAGTGGGAATTCATGCCAAGACTATATCTAACTGGTGCGCTATATCAGCTTGATCGTGATAACCAAGCATTCACAGTTGGAACTGATTTACAAGCCGGCGAAACTGAAACCAAAGGCATTGAACTTAGCTTATCTGGTTATTTAACAGATGATTGGCAAATTAACCTTGGCTATACAAACCAAGAGTCTGAAATTGTAGTTGGTAAAAATCAAGGCAACTCAGTCGAAGGTGTTCCAGAAAATCAGTTCTCACTATGGTCAAGGTATCAATTCACCAAAATGTTCGGTGCTGCTGTTGGTGTAATCCATCAATCTGATCACTTTGCTTCAGCAGGAAACAACGTAACTGTGCCTGGTTATACCCGTGTTGACGCTGCATTATTTGCAGACATCAATGAAAAGTGGAGCGCGCAATTAAATATCGAAAACCTATTCGATAAAGATTATTTCGCGTCAGCTCATAATGACAATAACATCTCTCCAGGTGCTCCATTGTCAGCTTACGTAACTGTAAAAGCTAAATTCTAAAGCATTGTCTTAATTTAACAATTCCAACGGACGCAATAAAAATTGCGTCCGTTTTTTTGATACATGCACATGTAAGCATAAATCTCAAAATAATATTATTGAACATTATGAACTGGTAATTCGTTACTCCATAAAATTATAATGAGAAATTCATAAATTGTACGGTTTTTCAGTGAAAGAATCTTTCAAAGAACAATCAATCAATTAGACAAATCGCAAATTTAATCATTGAGAAAGAAGGGGGACTTTACCAATGAACAACAAACAAACATGTGCTAACTGTGGTGCATATTCTCGTGAAACGTCACTTTCAAAGCAAGACGAACAGCAATCAAACAAAGCTGGTTACAAAAATCATCTAGAACAAACTCCATACAAAAAAATTTCACTGAAAAGTCTTATTGGCAGCAAAAGAGAAGTCATAATTGAGCATAATGATGAAGATTACTGCTTAAGACGCACAAACAGAAACAAGCTGATCCTTACAAAAGTCCAGCTATCAGTTTTATTCTCAAGCATGCTATTCAGCTTGGCTGACAGCTAATCCTTTAGACAAAAACGATCACAAAGACAAAAATCAATCCCCCTCTCACTCAGTCGAACTCACCGCTTTAAGCAACTCAAGCACAAAAAAGGCATGAGGACATGGGGGTATTGGAAAGCATAACTTCACTCATAAAATTTACCCTTGCATAACATGCTATTTAATAGCTCTATTACAAGAGAAAGCAAAAAAATGGATAGTCTCTAACATTCGATAACGAAAGAAGGTGCTTTGTGAAAGTTTTATATGTCGATGACGAACGCTCAGCCCTAAATTCATTTGCCGCCGACCATGCTAAAGACGGGATAAGTGTTGAGTGTTTCCAAGATGCAAGGGCGCTACCAGAACTACTCGCATCAAAAAGTAAAAAAGAGATGCCTGATGTAGTCGTCATGGATCTTTATATAACAAATGAGAAAACAAATAGCCCAGAGGCAATCAAAACAAATAAAGAAGTTGATGAGTTAGTAACACGGATCGCAAAAGTTCGCGCTGAACTTGCGGACCTGGTTAAGAAGGAAAAAACACCAGCTGCTATAGATGCCCTGAGAGAGATCCGTAATAATCCAAACACCAAACAAGTGCCTGTCATTTTAGTTACCAGAGAAGGCTTAGCCCTCTTGGGTGATAGTCTCGTACAACAATCCCTCGAACTGGATGCCGAATGGATGATAAAGGGCCGTGCTCCTGAAACAATTCGCGCTTTGATTAATCGCACATACACCCAATCTCTAGCATCAAGGCGCAGACTAAAGCGCGACGTAACCCTAACCCTCTTAGGCGCACTCCTCGGTGCCACCTTAGGTACTATTTTTGCAGCCCTGTTCTAAGCAAACCACTTTCAGCAAGCATAAGATGAATGCTCCTCAGAGCTTGAGCATCTACCCCTCGGAGTGCAGCCAACGCTTCTTCAAAGTTACTTCGCATGTGAGAAAAAACAGCACAGATGCGAAGTGGGCATCTGAAGCACAACAAACAAACCCTCTACACGATGAAGGAGTGAAGCCACTTCGGCTTCAGGACATGGTGAAGCGACAGCGCAACCCGGCGTATAGCGCCGCCCCGTCGGAGGGCCCGCCGCTACAAGCGGCGGAATAGCCCGTGAGACAATTAGTGCCCGCCATTCCCATACTTCGTCTCATAATCAACAGCTAGACCATAAACCGGGTCATCATTTTCTCTGTCCACGATCAACATACCAGAGCGCTCTAAAAGCATCTGACAATCGCGGCTGAGATGGCGCACATGCAGCTTCTTGCCATAGCCATCATAACGCGCCGCCAAAGCCTCAACAGCTTCCAAAGCTGAGTGGTCCCAAACCCGTGCTTCTTTAAAATCGATGATCACTTCATCAGGGTCATTCTTTGGGTCGAAATATTCTTGAAATTCCGCAACAGATGAAAAATACAACTGCCCGTTCACATGATAAACTTTTGCGCCCGTATCCTTCATGCAATCACGAATGTGAACATGCTTCGCACTCTCCCAGGCAAACACAAGAGCTGAGACAATCACACCTACAATCACCGCAATAGCAAGGTCAGTGAACACAGTAACAAGAGACACCAAGATCAACACAAACGCATCTGTATAAGGAATTTTTGGTAGCATCTTGAAAGTATCCCAGGCAAAGGTACCAATCACCACCATGAACATCACACCAACCAAAGCGGCAAGCGGAATGAGCTCAATCAAGTCAGACGCAAAAAGAATAAAGCAGAGAAGGAATAAGGCCGCTGCAATGCCAGAAATCCGCGTGCGCCCACCAGAGCTTACATTAATCATAGTTTGACCAATCATCGCACAGCCACCCATGCCACCAAAGAAACCACACACAAAATTAGAGGCCCCTTGTGCCAAACATTCTTTCGAAGCACCACCACGCTTTTCAAGTTTGTCATTCACAAGGTTCAGTGTGAGCAAACTTTCAATCAACCCAATGGCCGCCAATATCAACGCATAAGGTAAGATGATTTTAAACGTTTCAAATGTAAGTGGCACAGAAGGAATAGAAAAAGCCGGCAACCCAGCGCCAATATCCGCCAAATCACCAACCGTACGTGTATCGAGTTTGAAGAAAATAGCCAGCGCACTCACAATTCCAATCGCAACAAGAGGAGCTGGAATGGTCTTTGTAACTTTTGGCACAAGATAAATCAGCAGCATTGTCAAAAACACAAGCCCCATCATTATTGTAAGTTGGGAACCACTCATCCATTGCTGGACACCATTGGCATCCGTGATTTTAAATTGAGAGAGCTGCGCCAAGAAAATCACAATCGCAAGCCCGTTAACAAACCCAAGCATAACAGGGCGTGGCACCATACGAATAAATTTACCAAGATGAAAAATCCCAGCCAAGAGCTGAAAAATACCCATGAGAACCACTGTTGCAAAAAGATATTGCACACCATGGGTCATCACCAGCTCCACCATTACAACAGCAAGCGCCCCCGTTGCCCCAGAGATCATCCCCGGCCGGCCGCCATAAAGGGCAGTGATAAGCCCAACAATAAAAGCTGCATAAAGCCCCACAAGCGGTTCAACCCCAGCAACAAAAGCAAAAGCAACGGCCTCTGGCACCAAAGCCAGAGCAACGGTTAAGCCACAAAGAATTTCAATTTGAAATCGTGAAATTGTTAGAGGTTCACCGCCAAGATAACGTTTGGCCGCGTCAAGAAAAGAAGCCTGCGTGCTCACTATTTTATTCCTAATTTTTGAAAATAAAAATTCTGTTGAGCACCCTGCTAACAGAACCAGATGAAATCTATAAGTCTAAAATTTGACACACCCAAACAAACCCAACAATTATGAGCATGCCAAAGCTCCATAAGCACCAAACAGAACAAAGCACTATGAAATGAAGCAAATTCAGCCGGATACTTACCCTAATGGGAAACAAAACACAAGTTTACCCACTCCAGGCAAAATCCTATTTTTGACTATTTAACGAAAATTTTGCCCATAATTATTCAAAACAACGACTAAGGCTTAATGCTAATAGCATTATACCATGCAGCAATATCGTTAATATCCTTGTCAGATAGGGTTTGCGCTATCGAGTTCATCACAGCATGACTTCGCACACCTTGGCGAAAATCAATCAACTCTTTAATAACAAACCCCTCAACAGTCCCTTTAAATTGAGCGATTTTAACGGCCTTCAACATACCCAAGCGCCCATGACACCGCGTGCAAAGCTGCGCTTTGCCTCGCCCTGCTCGTATTGAAAGTTTAAGCTCATCTTGTTTGACAGTCGGAACTAGCTTCTCTTCTGCCAACAACTGAGAGAAAAAATATGGATGCTTTTCGGAGCTTTCATATACATTAAAGAGAAGATAAAAATTAAATACCAAGCCAAAAAACAAAGCAATTTTCATAAGTCCCTCCAATCTCTCAATTACGAGATATTTCTCATAATTATCTCAGGAATGGAATGGAACTCCAAATTCAACCATTCAAAACATGTCATCTAAACAAAAGATATGACAATGAATAATGATAAGATTACTGTGTGGTCCCACGGTGCGGTTGAGAACCAACAACTTTACCGACCTTAACAGGAAAAGAACAAGTCTGATCCCCAACATCCTTACAAGGCTCAAAAATAGAAACCTCACTTAAAGACCCATTGCCCCAAACCACTTGAACAGCAACACGCTCGGCAGTTCCTTTGGGCAAACGAATAGCAATATCCTGCCACTTACTATTGGACGGGAGTGAAAACGGCAATTGCGGGTTACATTTCACTAAATCAAACCGCTTATCTAATTCAAGCGTATTGATCGAATAGCGGATTTCATGCAATTGGCAATGAAGTGTTTGAAGAGCAGAAAAATAAATCCACTGATGCTTTCCATAATTACGAAACGAGACCCAACCAGAGCTCTTATTTGCCTCTAACATTTTTTGATAAAGAGAAAGCGGCGGAATACGGCTTTTATAACTTTCATCCGCCAAGCCTGGTGCAATGGAGCACAGCAAGAAAGCAACACCAATTAAACCACGACAAACATAAGAAAAAAACTGATTTACCATCTAGATCAAACGCCCCATCTTGAGAAAAACTTCCAAATCAAAATGGTAATCTACATAGATTTGAGTTATTGAACCAGTAAAAATCTATAGAAAAGTCAGGTTTTTATTACCCTGAAGACCAGAAAAATAAGACTGAATTGAATATTCAAACGCTTCATCTATAGATCCATTCAGACGAAAACTACCATCAATCTCCAAACTGCAAAAACCATAAATAAAACTGGCTAAAAATCTGGAAGCTGAAACCGCATGATCATCGCCTGCAATCTCACGAACTAATTTAAACACAAGATTGCAAACTTCTTTTTCTTCAGAAAATTCACCTGTCTTCAAGTCAGCCCGGTAAATAAGGCGAAACAAATCAGGCTGCTTATTCGCAAAAATCCGATAAGCTTTACAAATCGCATAAATTTTCTGAACAGGATCTTCAAGACCAATAACTGAGTTCTGTAAGGTGAACCTTAAATCTTCAAGCACACCATCTTTTACAGACATTAAAAGAGACGACTTATTTGCAAAATTTTGCGCAATCAAAGCTTCAGAAGAACGCAGCATAACTGCAACATCTTCAAGGTCAAACCCATCAATCCCCCGCGAACGGATTAATCGACGTGCCACCAATAATATTTCGGTTTTACTTACCTCAGAAACAAATCGGCTCATTAATTCACTCCATATAAATGTAGAAAATCCACTATGAATTAATGTAAAAAACACTCTCCATAGTAGACGTGAAATTAACTCAACCTCTTCCCTCCAAAGATAAGGTCATGTGATGTCTTATCAAAATAATATGGTTAATCTCTCTAAAGACTGGGCTAATACATACACAATTGATATAGGTCAACATAAAATGGTACCACAAATTACTTTTTGTTCATTTTAAAAATCAAATGTAATTTAAAAAAATTCAATACATAAAAAATCCAGGCCTTCATTGCTAATAACAATACAAAAGAACAAGACAAGAAAAATCGCTCTAAAATTATAAGCAATTGAAATAATTTGAAATTTATTACCAACTCTCATTTTCTGCACAAATAATAAGCAATCATAATAACTCTCCACAATATAAGTTCACTTATGAGTTTTAACGTTTCAAAACCATTTCAAGCAATAAATGAAAGTAAAATCAGTACAGAGAGAAACATTCCACTTTAAAATTATTATAATTTAAAACTATAGCGATAAACAAAATGATGACTAAAAAATAGCCGTAGCAAAAAAGTCACAGTCATTTTCTCTCCTGCCTTGACTTTGCCTCATTAACCATTAAGTTTCGCCCCGGCTTCAATCAAGAGGCTGTTCAATTCTAAAAGGCTAATTCTACGCCAAATTTAAATGACCATTATTATGGAGTATTTTTAAATGTACCTAAAACGGACAGGGCTTTTCCTTGCCCTACTGTTATCACTTGTTCTTGTGTCTAACTCAGAGGCTCACGCTTTCAAACAATGCGGTAAAGCGTCCTGGTATGCTGGCCCAACAAACACAACAGCCAGCGGTGAGCGTCTACGTCATGGTGCTAACACAGCTGCACATAAATCATTACCATTTGGGACAAAAGTGCGGGTAACAAACCGTCGCAATGGCCGCTCAATTATTGTGCGGATTAACGATCGTGGCCCCTTTATTCACGGTCGCATCATTGACCTCACAAAAGGCGCAGCGTCTCGTCTTGGCTTCATTAATTCTGGCGTGACAAACGTTTGCATCAAACGCATTCGCTAAATAAAGAAAGCTATCTCCAATAATTCAAAAATGGAGATAGCTTTTATTTTTCAAAATCCATATTACAAAATCTCATATTCAACGAAGCAAATTTATCTTCACAGCCATTTCCTCATGTTGAGGTAAATTATTCAACGCAGCACCGCTTAAAACTAAGAACAATCCTGCAACCATCAAAAATCTAAAATAACACATTGACTTAAACTCCCATTATTAACTTCTTTTGTTTTTATTGGTCGAGTTAGAAGTTAAAATGGTTCAATAAATCCCTGCCCGAACTTAATTACCGAACTTAATTTAAGTCACGGCAAACCAATTCATCTGCCAAGAGACATTCACGATTTAGCAAGGAATGGTTATACGCACTCCCTTGTAATACAGGCCTGGCATAAAAGTTTTGATCAACGACTTGTCCATCAGAATGCACGCTTACTCTAGCCTCATCTTTTGCAACTGCCGCCCCTTTTTCACTAAGGAAGCTAACAGCTACAATCACCCCTAAAGCCAAACTAAGCCCTCCTAAACCATATAATTTTTTCTGTTTCATAACCTTGTTCCTTCTTATGAAAAAATGAAGATACTTGTTAGTCGGTTGAAATAGAAAAAGGTTCAGAAAAAATGCGGTTAAACCCTAGACCTTGTCATTAATAAAAAAAAACGCCATGAATAAACCGGGTATCAAATAGAAAAGGTGCAATTGAGAAAATGGCCATTCAACTCAAATTGTCTAACGCAGGAAAAGCCAGTTTCATTGTCGATCTGCAAAACTTTCCAACAAAGGTAAAAGTGCCTGCAAGCAAAACTGATTATATTTCACAAATTATAACAGGCTTGTTTTTCACCGTTTTTGGCTACGCACTATTTCGCTCAAATTTAGAAGAAAGCTCAATCACACCAAACTTGCTATTTGGCCTCGCCATGGGCTCTTTTGGTGGGTTCAACCTCGCCAAAGGCATTTTTGGCACCAAAGGGTCATCACACCTTACATTTCATAAATCTCATATTGATGTGAAAGAGGAATATTGGTTCACAAACAAAAAATGGCAAATTTCTTATGATGAGTTCAAAGGTGTTAAAACACGAAAAGGCAAGCTGCCGAAAAACAACGCCCTTCAACCCTATCAAATCATAGAACTAATTCATGAAGACCCAAGCAAAACCCTCCCCCTCTACGCAAAAAGAGGAAGCAAAAGACAAACCAAAAAACTAGAGAATTATGCAAAGAAACTGAACGTTAAAATTATTGAAAGCTAAATGAAAACAGCTACTGTAAAAGTTCTTTTACAACTTTATTTGCAGCACCAAAATCCATCTGCCCAGCATATTTCGCTTTCAAAGCAGCCATGGTCCGTCCCATATCTTTCAAGCTTGTTGCTTCAATTTCAGCAACAACCTCTTTAACCGCCACTGCAACAGCTTCTTCATCCATTTGTTGAGGTAAAAAGTCTTTAATAACCTCAACTTCCTGCAACTCCTGCTCAGCCAGCTCACTTCGCCCGGCATCAGTGTAAGTCACAGCCGCTTCCTGGCGTTGCTTAACCATTTTAGACAAGATCTCAAGGATCTCACTATCCGAAACAGTGTCAGAGCCAGAGGTACGCCCCGCAATATCACGGTCTTTAATCGCAGCATTAATCAAACGAAGCGTCCCAACTCGGGTTTTATCCTTCGCCTTAACAGCATCTTTCAGAGCATCATTAATTTTATCGCGCATAAAAATCCTATTTGACTAGAAGAATAAAAACCTAAAATTCACCACCCTATCATTCTCAAATCATCACACTTAATAAACGATGAAAAGACTGACGATAATGCTGGTAAAAAAACTCCCAAATTCTATAAAAATCCAGAATCGTTAAGAGCAATATAAGCGTAAATCATTAAAGCCCAATTTGGCAATCATTTTTACATATGTAAAGCACTGATTTTGCTCGTTATTTTATTATTTTTTTAGTTGACTATCTAAAAACATTCACATAGGGTCGGGCCGTTTATCAAACTTAAGAAACAAATGATTTGTTGAAATAAAGACAAATCCCGTAACATCTGGTAAACAAAACATATTCAAAATTTCATGAGGCTAACTGCGCTTCAAACTTCTTTAGATTAGTTTGGAATGATAGTTTATGCCGTGAACAATAAAGCGCACCGCTTTTTAATAAATAGATAGACTAGACAACTGAGAGAAAGCCAATTGAATGTCTGAAACAACCTCAACAGGGCAAGCACCCCACATCTCAGAAACAAAAACGCCAGAACCATGGGAAGCTACACAGCACACCGCTTTGATTGTTTTAGCAGATGGAACTGTAATCAAAGGCATTGGCGCAGGCTTTGAAGGGGTCGCCGTTGGCGAGGTTTGCTTCAATACAGCAATGACAGGCTATCAAGAAATTCTAACTGACCCATCTTATGCGGGCCAAATCATCACATTCACATTCCCGCACATTGGCAATATCGGCACCAATGAAGAAGATACAGAAACAAGCAATACAAACGCTACAAACACTGTCCGCGGCTGTATCTTACGCAGCCCAATAACCTCCCCCTCAAATTATCGCTCAACAAAACATTTCGAAAATTGGCTGAAAGATAACAAAATCATCGCCCTTACAAAGGTAGATACAAGAGCGCTCACAAGCATCATTAGAGAAAAAGGCATGCAACACGCTGTCATAGCCCACAACTCTGAAGGCGCTTTTGATCTGGACGCATTAAAAAAGCAGGCATCTGAATGGGAAGGCATCGAAGGAGCTGATTTAGCCAAAGACGTTACCATTGATGAAAAATATGAGTGGTCAGAGACACAATGGGAATGGAATGAAGGTTATGGGGATCTTGAAACACCTGAATTCCATGTGGTTGCTTTAGACTGCGGCACAAAACGCAACATTTTCAGATGCCTCTCATCAGTTGGCTGCAAAGTCACAGTTATGCCAGCTTCATCAAAAGCTGAAGACATTCTTGCACAAAACCCAGATGGTATTTTCATCTCAAATGGACCAGGAGACCCTGCAGCCACGGGTGAATATGCCGCCGGAGAAATCAAAAAGTTAGTCGATAGCGGAAAACCAATCTTTGGCATTTGCCTTGGACACCAAATCTTGGCGTTAGCATTAGGCGCTGAAACAGCCAAAATGCAGCAAGGCCATCATGGTGCTAACCACCCAGTAAAAGACCACACAACCGGTAAAGTTGAAATCACTTCAATGAACCATGGCTTCACCGTAAACAGAGACACACTGCCAGAAACCCTGGAAGAAACACATATTTCTCTATTTGATGGCACAAATTGCGGCATAAGACTAAAAGACAAACCTGTTTTTTCAGTGCAATATCACCCTGAAGCCAGCCCAGGCCCACAAGACAGCCACTATCTTTTCCGCCGTTTTGTGAATTTTATGCGGGCAGAAAAAAACATGGACCCAATAAAAGAATAACCACCGCTGTGGTCCACGAAACAAATTGTTACGTAATCTTTTGGGAGGCAAATGCCTCCCTTAATTTCGCCTACTATATGCGAAGACTCATGGCAAATGCTGCGACGGTTGCTAGTGGGCAACCGAAGGAGCGCCAAAAAGTGGCAAACTAAAGGCGCATAAAAAATGCCGGTTGCTTATTGCGGATGCTTTGTGGGCATCTTAAGCACAGAAAAGCCAACTGAAGGCACGCTAAAAAAGAGACAAGTTAAATGAATTTTCTAAAAACCTTATGCCTCTTCGCTCTTATCCTAACAGGAACCGTACAAACAGCATCTGCGAAAACAACGGACAAATTAGCAAACCCATCAAACTGGAAATCAGCAGAACTGCAAGAAAGCAAACTCGTTGGTAAAATCTGGTCAAAAGAAAAAAATGACTTCATCACACCAGCTGAGCTCATTGACGCCCTATCTAAAAAACGTTTTGTACTCCTAGGTGAAATTCACGACAACCCAGATCACCACACCCTTCAAGCCGGCATAATAAACGCACTAGTCAAAACCCAGACAAAAAAACCAGCCCTTGTGATTGAAATGATCAAAGTGGATCAAATGCAACGTTTCAACGGCTATAGAAATCAACCAAATTCAAAAGCCAAACATCTAGGAACGGCTTTGCGCTGGAAGCAAAATGGCTGGCCAACATGGGATATTTATTTACCCATCGGTGAGCAAATTTTCACACACGATCTAGAAGTTTACCCAGGTCACACAACCCGCATCATGATCGATCACCTTATTAAAACCGACATGAGTATCTTGCCTGAAAAAGCCAAGCAAGTTTTCAAACTTGATGTAAAACTCGAGAAACCTTTAAACGAAGCCTTGAGAGAAGACATCCGCATTGCTCATTGCAACCGCTTACCAGAACATGTCATCCCCCCAATGACACAAGTCCAAAGATTTAGAGATGCCTGGATGGCAGATGTCATGATCCAAGCCTCATATGGCAAAGAGGATAAAAGACGGCAATCAATTTTAATCGCAGGAAACGGCCACACAAGAACAGACCGTGGTGTTCCATGGTATTTAAATTTAAGGGAAGGCAAAGATAAAGCTGCAACAGTTCAATTTGCTGAAATCACAAGTGAAGCAAAAACAATCAACGATCTTGCACAAAAAAATCCAGCCGGGGAAATCGCAACTGATTTCATTTGGGTAACACCAACAATTAAACGCGGCGATAAATGTGAAAACATGCCAGATTTCGGCAATAAGAATTAAGCCAAACCTTCAGATAAGGATTGAAATTAGCCCTCTAATTTTCACTCATTCAAATCAAATTATCCGAACATTTTTAACGAAAAAAAACTGCTGATTTTTAACAAAACCAATGGAAACTGTAGAGCATATTTAAAATTAATCATAATTCTCCAAAATAAACCTATTTTCTAACAATTGAGGGACGTTTTGGGGATTGCCCAATCAGAAAACCTTGTTTAGTGTGCCCTTCTCAGAGGGCTTTGAAAGTCAGCTACCCAGACAAAGAAAAATCGCACTTGAAATTGGCTTTTCACAAAAAAATAGCCAAACATTTTAGGTGCGCAATAATTGCTAGCACTGAGATACGAAAATGCCAAAACGTACAGACATAAAATCCATCCTCATCGTCGGGGCGGGACCCATTATTATCGGCCAGGCCTGTGAGTTTGATTACTCCGGCACACAAGCCGTTAAAGCCTTAAAAGAAGAAGGCTACAGGGTCATTTTGGTAAATTCAAACCCAGCCACCATCATGACAGACCCAGAGCTAGCAGATGCAACATACATCGAGCCAATCACTCCTGAAGTGGTCGCTAAAATCATCGCAGAAGAACGCCCAGACGCTATCCTCCCAACCATGGGCGGACAAACAGCGCTTAACACCGCACTAGAATTGAAAAAGCGCGGCATTCTCGACGCGTTAAATGTGGAAATGATTGGCGCGAAAGCTGATGTCATCGACAAAGCTGAAGACAGAGACCGCTTCAGAAAAGCCATGGATAAAATCGGGCTTGAAACACCTCGCTCTCGTGTTGCGAACACCATGGCAGAAGCCATGGAAGCTATGGAAGTGATCGGCCTTCCTGCCATTATCCGCCCTTCATTCACCATGGGTGGCACCGGCGGCGGTATTGCTTACAACAGAGAAGAATTCATCGATATTATCGAGCGCGGGCTAGATGCCTCTCCAACAACAGAAGTTCTAATCGAAGAATCAGTTCTTGGTTGGAAAGAATATGAAATGGAAGTTGTCCGCGATAATGCAGACAATTGCATCATCATCTGCTCCATTGAAAACATCGATCCAATGGGCATCCACACTGGCGATAGTATGACTGTCGCACCAGCCCTCACATTGACAGACAAAGAATACCAAATCATGCGCGATGCCTCATTAGCAGTGCTCCGCGAAATTGGTGTTGAAACCGGTGGATCAAACGTTCAATTCGCAGTAAATCCAGCTGATGGACGCCTTGTTGTTATTGAAATGAACCCTCGTGTGTCTCGCTCTTCTGCGCTTGCATCAAAAGCAACAGGCTTCCCCATTGCGAAAGTGGCTGCAAAACTGGCCGTTGGTTACACACTTGATGAACTAGATAATGACATCACAGGCGGTGCCACTCCGGCCTCATTCGAGCCAACAATTGATTATGTGGTCACAAAAATTCCGCGCTTTGCTTTTGAAAAATTCCCAGGCAGTGAGCCAACTCTTACAACAGCCATGAAATCTGTTGGTGAAGCTATGGCCATTGGCCGTAACTTCCAGGAAAGTTTGCAAAAAGCTCTGCGCTCCCTGGAAACTGGTCTTACAGGATTAAATGACCTTCCCTTTGAAGGTTATGGCGAAGGCGAAGATAAGAATGTCATCCGCGAAGCTTTGGGCCAGCCAACCACAGACCGCCTCTTAAAAGTCGCACAAGCCATGCGCCACGGCGTCTCTCATGAAATGATCCATGGATCATGTAAAATTGATCCATGGTTCCTAGAGCAAATCCAGGAAATTATCGATTATGAAGCCCGCGTAAAAGAACATGGCCTTCCTCAAGATGAAAGCTCTATGCGCAAGTTAAAATCAATGGGCTTTTCAGATGCACGCCTAGCCGAATTGGCCGGCCATAAAACAACAGAAGTCACAAGCCACAGATCATCTCTTGGCGTGCACCCTGTATACAAACGAATTGACACCTGTGCCGCAGAATTCGCCTCACCAACAGCTTATATGTATTCAACATATGAAGCCCCACTCGTTGAGGGAGATGCTAACGGTAACTCTGAAGCACACCCGGAAGATGCTGAAAAAGTCATTATTTTAGGTGGCGGTCCCAACCGTATCGGTCAAGGTATTGAATTTGATTATTGCTGTTGTCATGCAGCATTTTCACTTTCCAAAGTTGGCTATCAAACCATCATGGTCAATTGTAACCCAGAGACCGTTTCAACAGACTATGACACTTCCGATCGTCTTTATTTCGAACCATTAACAGAAGAAGACGTTCTGGAAATCATCAAAGTTGAAACATCAAAAGGTACACTCAAAGGTGTGATCGTTCAATTCGGTGGTCAAACTCCTTTGAAATTAGCCAACTTCTTGGAAGAAAGCGGCGTTCCAATTTTAGGAACATCTCCAGATGCAATCGACTTGGCTGAAGACAGAGATCGCTTTAAAGAACTCATTCAAAAAGTCGGTATTAAACAACCTGAAAATGGCATTGCCAGAAGCGCTGAAGAGGCGTCAGATATCGCTGAACAAATTGGCTTCCCTATTGTGATCCGCCCGTCTTATGTTCTAGGCGGCCGCGCTATGGAAATTGTTGATAGCCAATCTCAACTAGAGCGTTACATCAGAGAAGCCGTGCATGTCTCTGGTGACAGCCCAGTTCTACTAGACAGCTATTTAAGAGATGCCATCGAAGTAGATGTTGATGCTCTATCAGACGGTGAAAATGTTTTCGTGGCCGCCATTATGGAGCATATTGAAGAAGCTGGGGTTCACTCAGGAGACAGTGCCTGCTCATTGCCACCCCATTCACTCTCAGAAAAGATTTTAGCTGAATTAGAAGAACACACAGCCAAACTCGCCAAAGCACTAAACGTCGTCGGCCTTATGAATGTGCAGTTCGCCATCAAAGATGAAAACATCTACATCCTTGAGGTAAACCCAAGAGCTAGTCGCACAGTGCCATTTGTCGCAAAAGTAATCGGCAGGCCAATCGCAGCCATCGCTTCTGAATTAATGGCTGGCGCGAAATTAGAGAAATTCAACCTGGTTAAGAAAAAAATTGATCATATCGCCGTGAAAGAAGCCGTCTTCCCATTCACGCGTTTTCCTGGTGTCGATAGTATTTTGGGCCCAGAAATGCGCTCAACAGGTGAAGTTATGGGCCTTGATAAAGCCTTCCCAATGGCGTTTGCAAAAAGCCAGCTCGGCAGCGGCATAGACATCCCAACCAGTGGGACCATCTTTGTTTCTGTGAAAGAAAGAGACAAAGAGCGCTTGATCGAACCAGTTGGCAAATTACAAAAACTGGGCTTTAACATTGTCGCAACAAGCGGAACAGCTCGTTTCTTAAATGAAAACGACATTGAAGCCAGCCCGATAAATAAAGTGCTTGAAGGCCGCCCACATATTGTCGACGCTATGAAAAATGGAGACATAGACCTGGTTTTCAACACAACTGAAGGGTCAAAAGCCTTGGCAGATAGTAAGTCCATTCGCCAAACTGCGCTTTTATATCACATCCCTTATTACACCACATTAGCCGGTATTCGCGCGATTTCCCTCGCAATTGAGGCAATAAGTGAGGATAATATGAACGTCACCCCTATTCAGGACTATCAGTCTAATTAATCTTGAGTTACCAAGGTAACTTAACTAATTTATATGGGCACCTAAATTTTTGGGGAGCTGGAGGATATCTTTATGTCTGTCGATAAAGTACCAATGACCGTAAAAGGCCATGCTGAGCTTGAAGAAGAGCTGCAAAACAGAAAATCTGTTGAGCGCCCTAGAATAATCCAAGCCATTGCAGAAGCACGCGCCCACGGTGATTTATCCGAAAATGCTGAATATCATGCAGCAAAAGAAGCTCAAGGGCTAAATGAAGCCCGCATTACTGACCTTGAAGACAAAATTTCCAGAGCAGAAGTCATTGATGTAACAAAACTTTCAGGTGATCGGATTGTTTTCGGCGCCATGGTAGACCTTGTGGATGAAGATACCGAAGAAGAAGTCACCTATAAAATCGTCGGCGAATATGAAGCAGATGTAAAATTAGGCAAAGTCTCTATCACGTCCCCAATAGCAAGAGCTTTAATTGGCAAATCAATTGGCGATGTAGCTGAAGTTAAAACACCTGGCGGTCAAAAGAGTTACGAGATTTTAGAGGTCCATTTCAAAGAATAAGTACCTTTACAATTTTTCATACAAAATTGAAAAATTAAGAATTTATACTCAAAAAACAACCAAAACTGCTATTTATTGTCACAAATCTACGTCTAAATACTGATTTTCAATAAATTATTTAGAAAAATTTAAAGGTCAATGCCCTATTAATAGCCATTGTGTAGTTATGCTTATGGGGTAATTGATGGAAAACAGTGTGCAAATACTTGATGAGTTGCAAGAGCTTTCAGCAACAAAATCAAGCGAAAGCCGCCGTGCTTTATTACATCGCATCACAGATTTATTCGTAATCACAGCTGATGAACAACAGCCTGATCATAAAGCTGCGTTTGACCAAATCATGGATAGACTAGCCTATGAGCTGGAAACTTCGGTCAGAGCCGAATTTGCTGATCGCTTGGCAGATATGCCAAACGCCCCTACCCGCTTAACACACAAATTAGCGATCGACGAAATTGAAGTCGCTCGCCCTGTTCTCACAAGATCAAAAATCTTGTCTGATGAATTCCTCGTAAAAGTTGCAAAATCACAATCGCAAGATCACTTACTTGCAATTTGTAAACGCGATAATATTAACGTGAAGGTCACAGACGCTCTTGTCGAGCGCGGCAATGATGAAGTTCTATTAAATGTCAGCTCCAATGCCGGTGCGAATTTCTCCCGTTCATCATTTGAAAAACTAACTCAAAATGCTCTTGATAATTCAGCGCTGAATTCAGTCCTACATGATCGTAGTGACACACCAGCAGATTTGCTGGAGACCATAAAGAAACGTGTCGCAGATAAAATAAAAGCTGAAACGGCAGCCAAAGGTTTTGATATTTCTGAAGATGAAATTGACGAAACAATTGAAGAAAAATCAGCTAATATAGAAACTTCAGAAGCTGAAAGAGAAGCTTCATTCCAGGAAATTGACTATCTACATAGCCGCAAACAATTAGATGAACGCGTCATCATCCACTATGTAAAACTTCAGAAAACAGAAGAAACCATTTATTGTCTGCATCTCATGACAGACCTAGATCAAAGCACAGTGAAACATTGCTTACTGCACGCAGAACTGCCTGCCCTGGCAGTCCTTTGCAAATCTAACTCTTTCGAGCGCTCAACTTTTGCCAGCCTTCTCCAATTGCGCGAAAATATCGGAGAAGCCAGCGGCTCTCAAATCGTTGAAGCTATACGCCGCTACGAAAGCCTCGACATGGCCTCAGCTCAAAGAGTTATGAGGTTCCTCAAAGTAAGAGGCAGTGCAAAAGCTACCAATAATCAAGAAGCAGAAGCTGGTAAAGAAGCGAGTTCAAAACAAAAACTCTCCTTTCCCGCTTAAAGCTTAAACATCAAGTCAGCTCCATAATTGCCCCGCCCGCCAACCACTTTGAGCGGCGAATAACAAGAGATGTTTTAACACCAGCAACATTTGGAGTAGCCGTCAGCTCTTTCACAATAAAATTTTGAAACTCTGTTAAATCACGAGCAACACATCGAAGCATAAAATCAATTTCACCCGAGAGCATATAACACTCTCGAACCAAATCCCATTGCTCCGTCATTTTCTCAAAATTAACAAGATCAACCTCCGATTGCGCCGTCAAACTAACCATCGCAAAGGCTGTAAGGTCATGACCTATTTTTTTCTCGTTTAGTTGAGCAAAATAGCCTTCAATTATGCCCTCTTCTTCAAGCGCACGCACACGGCGCAAACAAGGAGGAGCAGATATTCCAACTTTTGAGGCTAATTCGACATTTGTAATCCGGCCATTTTTTTGTAGTTCTGCCAGAATTTTCCAGTCTATACCATCTAGATTATGTTTCATTTCTTCCCCTTTATTCGATTCAAATTAAATTATTGAACAAAATAAACACCTAATCATACCATAAATTTCAATTTTTTAAAATTTATTAGAAGAAATGGAAAACAACACATAAAACCATCCTATCAGAGTACACACAGCTACCTCTTGACAAGCAAGTAAGATTGCCTTTTTCTTCCCTTTAAATTTGAACCTAAATTTCCATTATTAAAGTGAGCCAATCTTGCTAATCTGGGCCATAACAAGCGGAGCGCCAGGCATGCGCAGCCAAGCCCTAGGGTTGGCCAATGCCATCAAGAATTTAAGCGCACCTGAAAACAAATGTGAAATTGTAGAAAAAACAGCCAACCTGAATAGCTGGGGTAAACACTTCCCAGGCCATTTAAACCCGCTTCCCTTTAAAAGTTTAAGCAAAGACAGTAGTTCATTTAAAAATGAAACTTGGCCAGATATTTTAATTACTTGTGGCCGTAGAAGTTCAGCAATTTCAATTGCCATTGGCAAAAAGTCAGGCGGCAAAACCTACAGAGTTCACGTCCAGAACCCTCAAACACCAACAAGTTATTTCGATCTTATAGCCTCCATGCAACATGATGCATTGAAGGGTAAAAATGTCATCGACACAAAAGTCGCGCTTCACAAACTTACACAAACAAAACTCGAAGAAGAAAAAGAAAAATGGCGCGCAATTTGGCAGGAAAAAAACTTGCCCCCATTTTATGAGCAATCTGAAAAAACTGCTCCAATCTTAGGCGTATGCTTAGGGGGTAAAAACAAAAAATTTGGATTTAATGACCAAGCCCTCCACAATCTAATCCAATGCCTTAAAAAAGCTCGTGAAGAGCAAAATGCAACCATTCTCCTCACACCATCTAGCAGAACCGAAAGTTTCGTCAAAAAAGCCCTGCAAGAAACATTTAAGTCAGATGAAAAGGTGTGGATTTGGGATCAAGAAGGCGAAAATCCATATTTTGGCATATTATCGAACGCTGATCATTTACTAGTCACAGCAGACAGTGTTTCAATGATCTCTGAAAGCTTGTTCACGAAAGCACCAGTGCATATTTTACCACTAAACGGCACCAGTAGACGTCATAAAATCTTCCTCGATATCCTCATATCAGAGAAATTAATCCACCCTGCAGATAAAATAATTGAATTTTCCGTGAAAGTGACCAAACAACCCATTGACGAAACCGCAAGGATCGCCCAAATCATACATCAAAACTATGCTGATCACATAAAATCTTTCAGCTGATCATTTATTCAATTATGAAAACCAAAAATAAACAATCTGGTGCAAGCTAAAAAACTTACAGAGCCTGCAACCTTAAAAATTAAGTAGCCTTGAAAACAAAGGACAAAGAAATGAGCACTGAAACAACTCACTCCAAACTAGTCATCATTGGCTCAGGACCAGCTGGCTATACAGCCGCGATTTATGCCGCACGCGCCATGTTAGAGCCAACCTTAATTCAAGGAATGCAGCCAGGCGGGCAGCTCACAATTACAACAGAAGTAGAAAATTACCCCGGCTTTGCAGATGTCATTCAAGGCCCATGGCTCATGGAGCAAATGAAAGCCCAAGCTGAGCATGTTGGAACAAACATGATCACAGATCATATCATGGAAATTGATCTCTCCAAGCGTCCTTTCACAATGAAAGGCGATAGCGGTAAAACCTACACAACCGATAGTGTAATTATCTCAACGGGCGCCCAGGCACGTTGGCTTGGCCTGGAAAGTGAAGAAAAGTTCCAAGGCTTTGGTGTTTCAGCTTGTGCAACCTGTGACGGCTTCTTTTACAAAGATAAAGAAGTCATCGTTGTTGGCGGTGGTAACACAGCAGTAGAAGAAGCTTTGTTCCTCACAAACTTTGCCTCAAAAGTAACCCTGGTCCACAGAAGAGATAGCCTTCGCTCTGAAAAAATCCTGGCTGAGAGACTATTAAAACATCCCAAAATCGAAGTGATGTGGGACAGCACCTTAGAAGAAGTGGTGGGTGATGAAAATCCATTGTCCGTTACTGGCGCTAAAATCAAAAATGTGAAAACCGGTGAAGTAACCGATGTTAATGCCCACGGTGTTTTTATAGCAATTGGTCATGCACCATCTACAGAGCTCTTTAAAGGCCAGCTAGAAATGTCACCAAGCAATTACATCATCACAAAGCCAGATAGCACAGCCACATCAATTGAAGGTGTGTATGCAGCTGGCGACGTAACTGATGAAATCTACCGACAAGCAGTTACAGCCGCCGGAATGGGCTGCATGGCAGCGTTAGAAGCCGAAAAATTCTTAGCGGAATAATTTAATAAATTAAGACATCAAAATTACTTGATTTTACTTTACCCAAAGGCGTCTAGATAAATTGATCTAGACGCCTTTTATTTTCCGAAAAGGCCAAATTAAAAATTGAGGACATTCAAAAATGAAATTGAATTTTATCAAGACAATTTGTCTTTTCGCCTGCCTCTTACTAACGTCTTTTTCACTTGCCCACGCCACAAAAAATCAAACCGCAACAAAAACAATCGGTATCATCGTTTTTGATGGTTTTTTAACTGGCGATGTTACAGCACCGATTGAAGTCCTTGGCGCAGCCGTCAACCAACCTGAATTTAAAGATTATAAAATCACACTCATTTCTGCTCACAAAAAACTAAAAATCAAATCAGAAGAAGGTCTCCCGCTTCTGGCTGAAAAAACAATTTATGACGCGCAAGAATACGATGTGCTCATAGTCCCAAGCGCTTATGAAATGAAGCCATTTCTAGAAAACAAAAAGCTAATCGAATTCATAAAAGCTCACAAACAATCAACAGCCATTGCCAGCAATTGCTCGGGCGCTCACCTGCTCGCAGAAGCCGGTATTTTAAACGGAAAAAAAGCAACAACCTGGGCCGGCGGAGAGAAAGACCTTCAAAGCAAATATCCACAGGTAAAAGTACAAACAAATATCAATTATGTTGTAGATGGGAATATAATCACCTCAAACGGAGGCCCCGTTTCATATCAAGCCGCTTTAAAATTATTGGAAATGCTAAGCTCTAAATCTTTTGCCCAAAAAATTTCAAGCAATATTCAATTTGATAGAATTTCCAAAACATATTAAAGCTTATAAAACTTTAAAACACCCAGATGAACATTCGCTTCATCTGGGTGAATTGGGAATGATTAAATGGACTGGGATAAAGTTCGAATTTTTCACATCGTGGCTGAAGCTGGCAGCTTCACCAAAGCCGGCGATGAAATGGATATGAGCCAAAGCGCTGTCTCAAGGCAAATCAGCTCATTAGAAGCAGATTTAAAAGTCTCTCTGTTTCATCGGCACGCTCGCGGCCTCATTTTAACAGAGCAAGGTGAGCTTCTTTATAAAACCGCCCATGATATTTTCAATAAACTTCTAACCACCCAAACCATGCTTGAA
Organism: Hyphomicrobiales bacterium; assembly: GCA_965230545.1. Taxonomy (GTDB): domain Bacteria; phylum Pseudomonadota; class Alphaproteobacteria; order Rhizobiales; family HXMU1428-3; genus HXMU1428-3. The sequence continues at coordinate 378,499 of CBDDLE010000004.1, forward strand.
GACGCCTCTGACAAACCCTTTGGTGAACTACGTGTCACAACAACCGTTGGCTTTGGCTCTGCCTGGTTAACGCCGCGCCTAAACAGCTTCATCAACCTTTACCCCGGCATCCAGCTTCAAATCATTTTAAGTGATGAAGAACTAGACATAGCCATGCGTGAAGCTGATGTTGCAATCTGGCTAAGAGAACCAGTACAACAAGACCTCATTCGCCGCCCCATGTTTACAGTGCATTTCCATGTTTATGCCGCCAATTCATATATTAAAAAATTTGGTATGCCAAAAAACCTAGACGACATGGACAATCACCGCATTCTCACATTTGGTGGTAAAGCTCCCAAACCAATGGAAAAATTAAATTGGCTCGAAACAGCCGGCCTAAAACCTAACGAGAAAAGAACACCGGCCGTTACCATTAACAATCTTTATTCTCTTCGCCAAGCCGTGAAACGCGGCGTCGGCATTGCCGTATTACCAGATTATTTAGCCAAAGATGATGAAGAACTAGTCAACGTCTTACCAGATGCAGATGTACCTAACCTAAATACATATTTCGTCTATCCAGAAGAATTGAGAAACTCAAAACGCATCACTGTATTTAGAGATTTTCTTCTAGCCGAGGCCCGCGCCTGGAATTTTTAAAGAAGAAGATTATAGTGATTAAAAGCGTAAAATCCTTTGCTTATTAAGCCACTTGTTTTGCGCTTTCTATCCACTCTTTCACTTCATCCAAATCAGGCTCATTCCCCACCCGAAGCAAACGCTCACCTTGTGATGTTAATAAGAAAGCTTGCAAGTCAACAAGCAATGTTTCCGGGTTGGCATCTGTCACACGGTCTCTTGTACGATAGCCACAACCAACCAAAAATTGAGCATCATGTCCACGAAGCCGCGGAATTTCACATTGTAATAATGCCTGATCTTGCCAGTCTTTTACTACTTGCGGTGTTATATACCTAACATCCAGTTCACTAGAAACTTGTTCCGCATCAGCAGACAATAAATCTTCAACCGTGTTAATACCAACCACACCTAACCGTTTAGCCGTTTTTGCACCAATTGAAGGAGCATCCACAACCTGATCCGTGCGCTCTAAATAATGAGTTGGCTTTTGCTGGGGCCGTTTTTCTGGCAAAGAAACAGGCTGCTCATTTTCATCTCGCTCATGACGGTCATAGCCAGACTTATCAACCTCTTCTTCTTTCTCCATCAATTTCTCAACGGCCAGTTCACCTTCAGTTGGGCCTTCATCTTCTGCGTCTGTCTCGTCGTCGTCACCTTCATCTTTAATACCAAGCACTTCAGAGCGATGCAGCGCCTTGATCACCCGGTCATCTTCAGGCAATGTATCTTCAACTTTCCCAGTCCCTTGAAGCTCATCATACATCGCCTCAACAAGTCTTTTATCAGCCGCATCATCCATCTTGCGAGTGACCCATTTCACAGGAATTTTCAGCCCCGCCATAAAGGTCTCAGCAGTAATTGAAACATCAGGCGCTTCCTTTCCAGAAGCCCTAATGGCTTGATCAAGAACCAAGGCAAAACCACGCGCTGCATATTGAATAAGCTCAGCCAAAACAACATGCCCAAGTTCATTATAACCTTCCTCAGGCTTCACAACACCACGATCAAAATTATAATGTGCAATCAAATGAGAATAATATTTATTCGAAACCGTCGCCCCTTCACGCACCATGTTCGCAGCAAAGTCGATTGTTTCTTCAGGGGGAACAACCATTAATAGTTTATAGTCTTTTTCAGCCCGTTTTTTCAGCTTGTTATAACTTTTATTAATCGTCCACTCGACAGCCCGGTGAATGGCACTCTCAGCCTCAGATTGTGCCGTATGAAATGGCATAATCGGATCTGTATAATAGTGAGAAAGCACCCCAGCGCTGTAAACCGCATCTTCCCAACGCTCAGCAACAAGACAAGAAACCAAATCATCATACCACTCCCGGCATTTATCAGGCGCCCCACCCCAAAAATTATCCTGAACATGAAGAACATGATTTCTAAAATCTTTGAATACTTTATCCGGATCTTTCGACCCTTCTAAATATCGCTCAGAATATTTTAAGAAGAGCTTAGCCCACTTATCACTATCTTCAACTGATAAATCATTCAGAGCATCCAAGGCTAATTTATGATGTGTCCCATTAGCATGAGCGGCATATATAATTCGAAACAATAAAGACATATCAGAGGGCCCCCTCAAAATAGCGCACTGAAATAATATCAGCCCTAAAATGAATCTAGAAGATCCACTTAATTTGTTAAGCGTTGCTTTTAAATCTTTTTAGAACCTAATTCGAATCACAGTCACAAACAAGCGGCCTCTTAAGCCCATAAACAGCTATCTTTATCTAAACCTATTAACATGCTCAATTGGCTCTAAAATTTATTCACCCCAGTTAAAGAAACAATGCTAAACCCAAGAGAAAAGGCCCGTTTCAAAGCCATTAAAGCAATCACCTAAGAGGAACAGAAGCTCAAATGCCCTATCTCTACCTTGCTGCTGCGATCATATTTGAAGTATCTGGCACATTAGCCCTTAAATGGAGTGCAATAACAAATAACCAATGGTACAGCGCCATAACATTTATCTCTTATTGTGCGTCCTTCTTCTTTTTGTGGCTGGCGTTAAAAAACTTACCTCTTGCCCTTTCTTACGCAACCTGGTCCGGTGTTGGCATCGCAGCAACCTGTATATTAGGTGTGTTCTTCTTTGCAGAAAAAATAGATACCATAGGCCTCATTGGCGTAACCCTCATTATTTCAGGTATCATTCTCATTAATTTTTACTCTTCAATGAACGGCCATTAAAAAATTAGGCAACAAAAAAGGGAGGCAAAATGCCTCCCTTTTTAAAAACTGATATCAATAATCCTAGCAACAATTGCCCTGATTAGCATCTGTTGTAATTGGTTTCACACCCTTCTTGGTCTCTTGTGGATGGCGAAGAGCTCCTTCTCCACAAACCATATCTTCATTCGTCTCAACAGCAATTGCTGGCTCAACCGGAATAATCTCTTCTTTATATGGTTCTGAGTTCATGATGTTAAAAGTCTTTTCGCAAACAGCCATACGCTCACCACGGCAAAAAACATGACCGTCATCATCAACCACTTGCAACCAAGGCCCTTTGTAAATCACCGCTTGGTTCTTCTCAATACAAGGGCCTTCCTTGCCTTTATAAGCCACAATCGTCACAGAGCGATATTCAATGCCCTCAACAATCTGCCAAGGTTCACTCTCATAATTATCAATAACAATCCCATGAAAGCCAGCATCTTCCAGCATTCTAACAAATTCAGCTTCTTGCAAAGCACCAGAAATACAGCCAGACCATAATTTAGAGTCATTTTTCAAATGGTCTGGTGAAACCTCATCAGAAACAATATCAGAAACAGCAATCCGACCACCCACTTTAAGAACGCGGTACATTTCATCAAACAGTTGCTTCTTATCAACATCACTAACCAAGTTAAGAACACAGTTAGAGACAATCACATCAATGGTCTCATCTTCAATAAGAGGTTGCTCTTTACCAATGCGATTAATTTCTCTTGTAAGCTCTTCATAGTCACCAACTGAGGCAACAGGGTTCTCAGCTAAAAACTTATCGACAAGATCCAAGTCTGTCTTCAGGTCTTCAATATGCCCCCGTAAGAAAGAGACATTGCTATAGCCAATCTCATCAGCAACCTTAGGTGCACTTTCACGGGCCAGTTTCAGCATGTCAGGGGTCATATCAACACCAATGACTTTGCCTTGCTCCCCCACAATCTGAGAGGCAATAAAACAAATTTTACCACCACCAGAGCCAAGGTCTAAAACAGTCTCTCCCTCTTTTAAATATTGAGACGGATCACCACAGCCATAATCACGCTCAATCACTTCCTGAGGAATAACTTTTAAATATTGAGGGTCATAACTAACAGCACAACAAAGTGAACTTTCACATTCATTAGCACCATCACCATATCGTTCCTGAACAGAAGACTGAACGTCCATATTTTTCTCCATATTATTTTAATTTATTAAGAAGCAACAAAATTTACAAAAGAACTCCAGCCTTGCCAGAACACATATGTCAATCCAAGAGCCAAAAGTGGCACAAGACCAATTTGAAAAAAGAAAACTCTAAGTTGTTCTTTTTTATGTATTTGTTTGTAAGAAGGTTTCACTGTTTTAACTTCAACACGCTCACGCTTCACTCGAGGCAAAAAACTCCAAATGAATAGCGATAACACTAGAAACACACTCAACATCAACACCAGACCAAACAATGAAATACTCCAATTCTACAACAGCAAAAACAACTCCTAAAAACAAGAATAGTAAATTTCGAAAACAACTCAATATCGCGATTGATCTAATCCGCAATTTTCAAAATTTTATTCAAATGGTCAAATCATATCTATGCTCACTCATTATCACAAAAACATGATAATCTGTTATTTGACCCTAATCTGTTTTATAAGTCCTGTTTAAAAGCTTAATTACAGAGAGTCCTAAGAAGAATGAAAAATCCGGCGTAAAACTCTCTGAAATCTACCAAGCAGCTATTAGACAAAGTAACCAAGGATCACAACGCTTAAAGCCGCAAAGCCAAATCCAATTGGCAAAGTTAAAACCCAAGCCAAAGCAATCTCTTGTATTTTCCCCCAATGAGCTTTCCCACTTACAAGCCCAATGCCAAATAAACTACCAACAGAAACATGTGTTGTTGAAACACCAAGCCCCAATTTAGAAGCAAACAGAACCAAAAGAGCCGTTACAAAATTCCCAACAAAACCTTGAGATTCACTCATACCTGTAATCTCTTTAGACATCACCTTCGCAACGTTAAAAGAGAACATCAAACTGCCAATGACCATCAAAACAGCAATAGCAACAAAAATTGAAAATGTAGAAAGATCAAAAGTCGAGCCAAGCAACCAAATCGAGGCAATCTTTGGTGTATCATTCACCCCGCGCGCAAAACAAACAGTAAATCCAGAAGCAATATGACCAGAACGTTCAAAGAAATTACCTTCACTTGGGGCACCATTATCATTTGAAACGCCATTAGACGTTCCAATCGTCTGCACAGCCCCGCCTTCACCACTAGTAGCAGTCGCGAACCTTCCAACCACAAGGCACCGAACTTGCCATAAAACATAGGTCAAACCAACAGCAATCAATGGTGAAAGAAGCAACGGCAGAAATGCATTTTGAACCAGCACACCATAAAGCGGATTAGCAAGTGGCAAAGCAAACGCCGCGCCCGCAAGTGAACCTAAAATAGAATGGGTCGTAGAAATTGGATATTTAAACCAGGTCGCGCAGATCACAGTAAGCGCAGCACCAATGGCGAAGCTGGCTACAAATTGCGGGCTTTGCAAAACCTCTGTTGCAACAATTCCCTTACCAGAAAATGTTGAAAGCAGCCCAGCCCCCAACACAAAGGCGGCACAGCCCCCCGCTAATGTAGCGATATTCGCTAAGATCAACGCTTTTCTGTAAGAAAGAATGCCACCACCCCAAAGTGTGGCCATCCCTTTAAAGTTATCATTCGCTCCATTAGCAAGACTAAGGAGCAAAACGCCCATGAAAAATACAACAGTGGTCAAAATTAAATCTCCCGGATTGTGAAAATTCTTCAATGGCCACTTCAATTGACCATCTCACAATCCATCAAAATCAGATTTTCATTTTGACCTCAAATCATAAGACTTCACGTATCATAACATTTTTATGAACACCAAACCTGTTGATATTCATTGGTATTTTATGAAGAGTTCACATGAAGCAAAAAATAAAGCTAGAAGAAAACAGCTTAAAGAAGAAACACTATTTATAATTTCCCAGCCAAATCATTGATAATCGGGCAATCTGGGCGGTCATTCCCCTTGCAATTCATCACCAAAAACTGAAGGGTTTCCTGCATCTTCGAAAGTTCATGAATTTTAACTTCAATCTCGTGCAAATGAGCTTCTGCAATCCGTTTCACATCCTTACTTGCCCGCTTCCGGTCACTATAAAGACTGAGCAATTGCCGGCAGTCATCCACGGAAAACCCAAGTTTTCTCGCCCGAGATAAAAATTTTAATTTATGAACATCTTGCTCTGAAAAATCGCGATAACCATTCTCACGGCGCATCGGCACTATAAGCCCAATTTCCTCATAATACCGAATGGTCTTTTCAGTGAGGTCCGTTTTCTCAGCAGCATCGCGAATTTTCATCTGCCCACCTTAATATGTAAAATTAATAATCAACTTCAGTGACAACAATTCTTAATCTCTTTAGACAATAACCAATAATTCACAGGCCAAGCCGCTAAGAAACCTGCCGGAATAGCAAGCCCAATACCAAGCCAAAATACCCCTGTGAAAATACTTGTCGCATGCATACCGCCAACAGAATAGTCAACAACATTCATCACAAATTCCATAATGCCCATGGAGATCACCTCCCCAAGCCAAACAGCACGAAACGCTGCGACAAACCCCAGCCCTTCACTAGCCCGAACAGAGTAGATCGCCATGGTAAACCCAATGAGAAAGGCAAGAAAAACCGCAAGAGCTATTGTGTAAAATGGAGTGAACCCAGCGCTCACACCAATAATGAGCCCAAGCACTTCACCAATGGTACAGCCGGTTAAACAATGCATGGTCGCCTTAGCAGAGCTAATAAAACCAGGGCGGTTTTTAAGAGAGCCACCATCATCGTTAAGTTGCTCACCAGAACAACAACTTTCAGTATTTTGAACCATTTTTATCCCCTTCTAGAGTAAACTATACCATAATCCTTCCAGTTGCAGGAAGGTCAAGAAAAGAATATGAAAAAGTTCAAATTAGAAAATATCTAAATGAATCAAAGTACTGTGGGGAAAAATTGATATTATAAATATTCTGTCATCAGACGGCCATTTTTATACTGTGATTAACAATCTAGTATAAGTTTTGGCCGATAAACACAGCAAATAGCTTTTCATTAAATCGCCAGTTTTTTTATTTCATCCAGGATCTATTTTTATGCCGTTGATTTCAGCAAGCGTTTCATCCAGTAGTCGCTACCAAAAACAATTTCTCTTACTCAGCTGCTTAATCACAAGCCTCGTAAGCAGCCTTGTAATTTTACCCCAAAGCACGCTCGCCAAAAGCCCAGCTGTGCAGGCAAAAGTGCTCAATCATATTATAGGTAAATGGAAAACTCCAAAGGGAGACATCATTGGCTTTTATAAATGCGGTAATCAACTTTGTGGCAGAATAATAAAAACCACATCTGGTCTAAAAACAGATAAACACAACTCAAACCCCAAATTAAGAAAACGCCAGATCAATGGTCTAACCATCATGAAAAGTGTAAAAAAAGGCGGCATTTTTAAATGGTATGGCTATGTCTATAATGTAAAAGACGGTCAAACCTATAAAGGGTCACTTCAACTCACCTCTATTAATACAGCCAAACTAACAGGCTGCGGCGCTATGGGAATTTGTGAAAGTGTTGTTTGGAAAAAAATCGGCACCAATGTCGCCAGAAAATAACACCTTCTTTCAATAGAAACGCAAAAAAGCCCTGCGATAAATCTATCGCAGGGCTTTTTTTATATTAATGTAGCTTAGCTACTAATCTTCACCAGCTAGTCTTCAAATGGGTCTTGCACCAAAATAGTGTCATCCCGCTCAGGGCTGGTCGAAAGCAGTGCAACAGGTGTCTCAATCAGCTCTTCAACCCGCCGCACATATTTAATGGCAGCGGCCGGCAAATCAGCCCAGCTTCTCGCTCCAGCCGTTGTCTCAGACCAACCTTCAAGAACCTCATAAATTGGCTCAACTTCAGCCTGCATATTTTCACTTGCTGGCAGATGGTCATAAACCTCATCACCAATTTTATAGCCTGTGCAAATTTTCAACTCTTTAAAGCCGTCAAGCACATCAAGCTTCGTAAGTGCAATGCCAGTAATCCCGGCAACTTTAAGCGTTTGCCGAACCAAACAAGCATCAAACCAACCACAACGACGTTGACGACCAGTCACTGTGCCAAACTCATGACCTCTTTCACCAAGCCGTGTCCCATCTTCACAGAAAAGCTCCGTTGGAAAAGGCCCCATACCAACACGGGTTGTATAAGCTTTGGTAATGCCAAGCACATAATCAAGCGCTGTTGGGCCAATGCCCGTTCCAGTCGCAGCTTGTGCAGCAACAGTGTTTGATGAAGTCACAAAAGGATAAGTACCATGATCAATATCAAGCAGCACCCCTTGCGCTCCTTCAAAAAGAATACGCTTGCCCTTGCGGCGCTCATTATCAAGAAGCTGCCAAACCGGTTCAATATATGGCGTAATTTTCGGCGCAATTTCTTTTAGCTTCTCTATGATTTCAGAAGCTTCAAGCTCAGCTTCCCCCATACCACGACGTAACGCATTGTGATGGTTAAGCAAACGGTCAACTTTCGCTGGCAGCGCTTCAAAATCAAGCAAATCCATCATGCGAATGGAGCGGCGACCAACCTTATCTTCATAAGCCGGGCCAATACCACGCTTGGTAGTCCCGATTTTTCCTTTACCAGCCGCTTTTTCACGAAGTGCATCCAAGTCCTGATGAACAGGCAAAATCAAAGTTGCATTCTCAGCAATACGTAATGTCTCAGCAGTTAAATTAACACCTTGGCCGCGCAATGTTTCAATCTCGGAAACAAGGGCCCAAGGGTCAATCACCACACCATTACCAATAACAGCTAATTTTCCCTCACGCACAACCCCTGAAGGCAATAGAGATAATTTGTAAACTTTGCCATCAATCACCAGGGTATGGCCGGCATTATGCCCCCCTTGAAAGCGCGCAACAATATCCGCTCTCTCAGAAAGCCAATCAACAATCTTGCCTTTGCCCTCATCACCCCATTGAGAGCCAACCACAACCACATTTGCCATGGGGAAATCCTTAAATCTTGAAAATGAATATTAATGTGACAGTTCAGTAAATCACGCGCGAATATAACCACATAAAGCAAGGTCGTAAACTTATAAATTAACTGCTTTTGGTAAGAGCTAATTTGATTGTATATTAGGAGCAAACCTGAAGTAAATATGGTTTATTTACAAAGACTTGCGACGCTATAGACAAGCAAATTAGCCTTATCCTATGGACGCTCTCACAAACTGCTTTTGAAGCCCTTGTACAACTTATCAGCAGGAATAACCCCATAATAAGTTCCTTTCCAAACCAAAAGCAGTTTGTGAGGTGCCAAAAGTTGTTAATTTATAAGTTTACGGCCTAGATGTGCGAGTGAAATTCCACAAAAAAGATGCGAAAAATCGCATGAAATACAAAGAAATTGCTTTAATTTCAGTATTAATTGATAAGACAGATCAAATGAGATGAGTTATGCCTATTCGAACCAGTGAATTTATAATGAAAATCATGACAGAAATTAAATTGCCATAATTTAACCTCTACACAGTACCAGCCCCTGTCATCCCCAGTACCAGGCCCAACTATGAACCTAAACGCACTTATTTCTCGCCTTTATAACAATGCATATTTGCTCATTTTATTAGCCATATTATTCTGGGCGGGAAATTTCGTCATGGGACGCGGCGTGGCAGATACCATACCCCCCATCATCTTAAGCTGTTTAAGATGGCTGTTGGCCTCACTATTACTGTTACCATTCGCCTGGCCACATTTAAAAAAAGACTGGCCCCATATTAAAGGCCGCATTCCTTACTTTTTCCTACTCGGCCTCTTAAGTGGCGCCGCCTTTAACGCATTAACCTATCTTGGTCTACACACAACAACCGCCACCAACGCGTTTGTTATTAATGCCGCATTACCGATTTTCATCATAGTGTTGAATTTCATGATGTACCGAACACATCTATCACTCAAACAGGCCTTTTCAGTACTCATTTCACTGATTGGTGTTTTGTTGATTATATGCAAAGGGGATTTAAGCGCACTTATTGATCTAAGATTCACAATGGGAGATCTCATGGTCACCCTGGCAATGATCTCTTGGGCCATTTACACAGCACTTTTACCAGGCAAACCAAACATACATTCTCTGTCCTTTGCCGCAATGACTTTCATCACGGCAACAATCATCCTAATCCCATTCACCCTCATCGAATATTCATTAGGCTATAAAGCCGAAATAAATTTAACCAGCATTGGCGCACTGCTTTATGTTGGCATCTTCCCAGGTCTCTTGGCTTATATCTTCTATAATCGCGGCGTAGAGCTTATTGGCGGCAACACAACAGGAATTTTGCTTTATCTGATGACACCAATTGGTGCATTCCTATCAATTTTATTCTTGGATGAAATCCCGCAAGCCTACCACTATATCGGCTTTGCCCTCATCCTCACTGGTGTCATCTTTTCATCTCAGGCAAAAGACAAACAAAAAGATGCCACCAAGCAACAAGCGTAGAACAAGTGTCTTATGGCAGCACCTAAAGCGCAAATAAAAAACTACGGCCTTCCTTTTTGACAAGGAAGGCCGTAGAAACATCAATTTATCATTGTTTTAAAATCTCTAACCTAGCGAAGCGTAATCGCTTTGTCCTTCGGCCATACAACCTGATAACCAAACTCAATGACTTTCGCCTTTTGAGGTTTCAAGGTCACATCCCACGCCATAACACCGCGCTTATCATCAACATTCTTACGAGATGGTTTTGGGCTCGCCGTTAGAAGTGAAACCTGCAATGTCTCTTTTTCAGAATATGGCATCTGATCAAGTACAGTCATTTTCATCGGCGTTTTATGACAGGCTCACAAGCGTCACCTTATACCGGCGCACATCACTGTTAGATGTCGTAAGCAATCCGGTTTTACCTTTCACCCGGTCTTGGCGAACCCATTTCACATTCACCTTACTATCAACACCAAAGCCAATATCTAATTTTTGATCAGGCTCAACCAAACCAAGGCGAGATTGCCCCACATAAACCCCGTCTCTAAATAGCGAAACAGACCCGGGAATTAAAGCATTGCCCGTTTTATTCACAATCGACGCATGCAAGAAAGCTTTTTGCATTTTCTTAGGCACAGCAATTAACTTAACTTCCGGCGTTAATGAAAGCGCATCAAGGAAAACTTTTTTGCGTGTGCCATCTCGCTTGATCGTGGTTTTATTCGCCACATCAAATGTCATTTGAAATTGACCACTATTCACCTTCGCCATGCGAGGCTTCGCCGGCGCTTGCATACCTAAAATGCCTGATGAACGAGAGATAGACTTTTTAGCTTTTAATCTTCTATTATCCGAATAATTTTGATCCATCTCCTGCATCGCCATAGGAACCGGTACAGGCCGGCGCTTCTTCTTATAATCAATCAACCAGGCAAAAAGATCCGGCGCTTTTGTTCGCCCTGTTGGGTTCGTGGTTGATAAACGAAGTTTCACATTCGTCCAGTCTTCACTGGTTGTTTGGCGAATAACCGCACGGCGCACCAAATCAAGTTTGGCCTTTTTATCCCCATCAGCTGTTGCTAACCGCGCATCATATAAAGGAGCCCAACTCGCTCCTCTAATTTGATAATGCACCACAAAACGTGCTTTCCCCGCCTTTTCAGCTTCAACATTTACAGTCAAATGTGTGCGGCGTTTACGCTTATTTGGTTTTTCTGCCAATTGCGCACGAATGTTCTTAATCCGCTTATCCAAATCACGAAGTTGCACTTTGGCTTTCAGCGCTTTGGCTTGCGTTTCTAAAAACTTATCACCCATCAAATTATAAAGATTGGAATATTGCGTCACAACATCGGTGCTGCCCTGTTCATTTCTTATAGGGCGAGAGGGCAAAAGCGCCATTTCATTTAAGAGTTTCTTTTGTAATTCTGCCGCTTGAATAATTGAGTTTGTCAGCTCTTTCTCATCAAGTAATGTTTGCAGTTGCTGCATTAATAACTCTCTAGCTGAATTATCAGCTGAAGAATTCAAAGCTTCTGTCACCACACGTTGATCAACAGAACCAATCTCAATGGGCCCAGCGCCCGCACCTTCAATGCGCAATGATCTCGCCTGTAAATCAGAAGGTAGATCTTTAACAAAAAGCTGATGCTTACCTGCTGGCAAATCAACATTAATCACCCGTGTAATCTGCGCCCCATTTGGAAACACCATCACAGATGAGATACGTGATTTACTTGATATTTCATCCGCAAACGCCGTGCTAATAGAGGCAGCCGTTAAAGTGCTTGTCGCTAATGAAGCTGCCAACCCAAACTTAACAACCCCGCGCTTTAGTTGTTTTGACGCAAATAAATTGCCGTCACCCAATTCTATTTTTTTCATCTATTTTCTCCCAATGAATAGATATGCTCTTGATATCTAATAATGTCCAAACCCCAAATTTCCGTTTTAAAAGAAACATCTCAAAGTCTCTTTAAGGTGAAACCAATAAACACCTCTTTACATGAACCGAATATGAAAAAAGCTATACATTACAAATTTGTAACATACGGTTTTCATTTACAAAAAACGATTTCAACTTTCTTCACTCTTTAAATTACAAATAACTCTTACCCATAAAAAAGGCCCCCCTGTGACAACAGAGAGGCCTTTTTTGAACAATGTTAAATAGCGTAGCTATATCTAAGTCAGCGACCATTGCTACAACTCAGATCATATCTTCACGATACGAAGGAGCTCAGCCTTAGCTCAGCCCTCTTTCAGGGCTGAGGGACATGGCAGCGACAGCTGCCCGGCGCAGCCGCGGTTGCTGGTGGGCAACCTAAAGCGCCACTAAAAAGCCGCCGCACCTCGTAGAGCCCGCCGCGATAGCTGCGCGGTTGCTTTGTGGGCAACTGAAGCGCAACTAAAAAAGAATAGCCCGTGAGAGAAAAAAGCCTTTAAAAGCTCAAGCTTTTAGCTTCAACAACATGCTCAAGTGTACGAACACTATCAAGCACTTCATCTGCAACACGATTATCAACACCAATAAGTGCAATCGCATTACCACCTTCTTCTTCACGACCAAGGTTAAAGTTAGCAATGTTTGTATTTGCCTTACCAAGAACGGTACCAAGCGCACCAATAAAGCCAGGCTTATCAGTGTTCTCAATGTAAAGCATTTCATCATCTAGCGCTGCTTCCATATTAATGCCACGCACTTGAATAATCCGTGGTTTGCCATCAGAGAAAACAGTACCAGCAACAGAACGTTCCTGGCGTTCTGTTTTAACTGTTAAGCGCATGTAACAGCCATAAGCACCTTCAGCACCGCGTTTAGTTTCTTCAACAACGATACCACGCTCTTGAGCATTAACTGTCGCACTCACCATATTGATGTCAGCTGATTGAGGACGCATAACACCGCAAACAGCTGCAGCTGTTAGGGTTTTTGTGTTCATCTCACCAATGTCACCAACAAACTCAACGCGAATTTCTTTAAGGCCCGTTTCAATAAGTTGCCCAGCAAATAAACCAAGCTGCTCAGCAAGTTGCGCATATGGGCGCAAACGAGGCGCTTCTTCAGCAGAAACAGATGGGAAGTTAATCGCATTGGTAATTGCACCTGTTAGCAAATAATCAGACATTTGCTCAGCAACTTGCACAGCCACATTCACTTGTGCTTCATCAGTTGAAGCCCCTAAGTGCGGCGTACAAATCATATTCGGTGCATTAAAGAGTACATTTTCTTTCGCTGGCTCTTCAGCAAACACATCAAATGCAGCCCCTGCAACTTTACCACTATCTAACGCAGAACGAAGGGCATCTTCGTCAACCAAGCCACCACGCGCACAGTTCACAATGCGCACACCATCTTTCATCTTCTCAATAGCTTCAGCATTGATGATGTTTTTGGTTTTATCAGTTAGTGGTGTGTGGAGAGTAATAAAATCAGCACGTTTGAAAAGATCATCAAGCTCAACCTTTTCAACACCAATTTCAACAGCCCGTTCAGCAGTCAAGAAAGGATCAAAAGCAATCACCTTCATCTTAAGGCCAATACCGCGCTCAGCAGCGATTGAACCAATGTTACCGCAACCAATAACACCAAGTGTTTTATTCGTTACTTCAACACCCATAAATTTGGATTTTTCCCATTTACCAGCATGAGTAGATGCATTCGCTTCAGGAATTTGGCGAGCAAGAGCCATCATCATAGAAATTGCATGCTCAGCTGTGGTGATTGAGTTACCAAATGGTGTGTTCATCACGATAACACCATTTGCTGTTGCCGCTTTAATGTCAACATTGTCAACACCAATACCAGCACGGCCAATAACTTTAAGGTTTTTAGCAGCTGCTAAAATTTTCTCATTCGGCTTTGTCGCTGAGCGAATAGCCAAACCATCATAATCGCCGATAATTTCTGCCAGCTCTTCTTTTTCTAAGCCAACTTTAACATCAACATCAATGCCGCGCTCTTCGAATATTTTTTTAGCAAGCGGGCTTAATTTATCTGAAATAAGGACACGTGGTGCCATGGTAATCTCCTTTAGGGAGACCTCTCAATAAAGAGAGGCCTTTATCTAAACCTATTAATTGAAGTGTCTTTTAATTGTTCTGTGAAATGAAACGCAATTTAAGCGATTTCAGACTTAGCCTGAGCAAAAGCCCAATCAAGCCAAGGCGTTAATAGCTCAAGGTCACTCGCCTCAACAGTTGCACCAGCCCAAATACGAAGACCAGCAGGCGCATCACGATAAGACCCAATGTCTAATGCGGCCCCAGCTTCATCAACAAGCTTCACAAGACGTTTCGCAAAAGCTGCTTGTGCATCACCATCTAGAGCCGAAACAGCCGGGTCAACAATCTTCAAACAAACAGATGTATTGGAAGCAATTTCGCTTGATACTGCAAGGTTCGCAACCCAATCAGTTTTAGCAATCCAGTCGTTCAGCACTTGTGCATTCTTATCAGCACGAGCTTTCAAAGCCTCAAGACCGCCAATTTCTTCAGCCCACTTTAGGCCATCAACATAGTCTTCCAATGCAAGCATAGAGGGCGTATTGATTGTGGCACCTTTAAAGATACCATCAATAAGCTTTCCACCTTTTGTTAAGCGGAAAATTTTAGGCATTGGCCAAGCTGGTGTGTAGCTTTCCAAGCGAGCAACAGCTCTTGGTGACAAGACCAACATACCATGTTGCCCTTCACCACCCATAACTTTTTGCCAAGAGTATGTGAGCACATCTACTTTGTCCCAATCAATATCCTGAGCAAAAACAGCTGAAGTCGCATCAACCAAAGTCAAACCAGCACGATCAGCAGGGATCCAGTCACCATTAGGAACACGCACACCAGAGGTCGTACCATTCCAGGTGAAAACAACATCTTTGTTAAAATCAACAGTCGATAAGTCTGGCAGTTCACCATATTCAGCATCAAGAACACGAACATCGTCGAGTTTCAATTGCTTCGTAATGTCAGTGACCCAACCTTTACCAAAGCTTTCCCAAGCCAAAACGTCAACACCGCGCTCACCAAGTAGTGACCACATAGCAGCTTCAAAAGCGCCTGTGTCAGAAGCTGGCATAATACCAACGACATAATCGTCAGGAATGCCTAAGATTTCTTTGGTTTTGTCGATAGCAAGTTTAAGACGTGCTTTACCAACACCAGAACGGTGCGAACGTCCAAGAACTGCATCTTTCAAATTGTCTAGAGAATAACCAGGGCGTTTAGCACATGGTCCAGAAGAAAAGTGCGCGTTTTTCGGCAGCGCAGCCGGCTTATTTAGATCTGTCATGATCTATCCTCTCAGATAGTTGCCTCTCGGTGGGGAGAGGTGGCCCACCAATGCAGATAAGAGAACCGCAGCTCATTGTCAACAAAATTGTCGCATGAGCTCCATAATAGCTCATATGCAATCAACACATGACAGAAAACTTCATACCAAAGTTAAACATTCAACCAAATTTATGAAGAAGGAATAAAGCCAAACCATTGTTTAGCAAAAAGTAAAACATCAAAAAGAATTGCTGGAAATGAATTATACAACACTTACTTCACGAAAAAGGAGTGACGCCTTTTCGGCGTCAGGACATGGCGTAACGCCAGTGAAGCCCAGCGCAAGCGCTGCCCCTCGGAGGCCCATGAGCTTCAGCTCATGGAATAGCCGTGAGAGATAAAAAAGAAGGAGTGACGCCTTTTCGGCGTCAGGACACGGCGTAACGCCAGTGAAGCCCGGCGCAAGCGCCGCCTCTCGGAGGCCCGAGCCAAGCGAGGAATAGCCGTGAGAGATATAAAAAGAAGGAGTGACACCACTTCGGTGTCAGGACATGGCGCAGCACCTGCGAAGCCCGGTGCCTAGCACCGCACCTCGTAGGCCTATGAGCTTTAGCTCATAGAATAGCCGTGAGAGCATAAAAAAAGGCAGACTAAAAAGCCTGCCTTTGAAAAATTCTTTTATATAATCTTATTTATAAGATTCATATGATGGTGTGCAATCACGCAGGCAACCAAGTTGATAACGAAGACCTACACGAATTTCGTGAGCTTCAAGGTCTTCCAACTCAAATTGGCGACCAGGTGTATGACGGTCATCAAATTTGCCATCACCCATATTTAGGTAACGATAACCAATATCAAGCTTCCAGTTTGAACGTAGGTCAACATCAACACCAGCCATCAAAGCCCAGGCAAATGTTGTATCGCTATCATCTGAATCAGGACCATCCATAGACAATGAAGCAAAACCAATACCCACACCAACATAAGGAGTGATACGATGCCCCATGTCTAAGTCATAATAAAAGTTAGCTAAACCAACAAGTGAGCTTAGATCACCTGTAAATTCATTGTCAGGAGCTGTACCTGAGTCAAGTTGAGCGAATACATCTGTGTCGCCTCTATAATCCAATGTAAAATCCACACGGAAACCGCGCATCAGATTATAACCGATACCAACGCCAAACATAAATTCACCATCAATATCTTCGTCAATGAACTTAGCGCCACCTGTATCGGTCATTGTAAAATCATCATAGAACGAACCACCAATATCACCGCGCAAATACCAACCGCGATTATTATCAGACACGTCTTCATAGACATCGTCTTTTAAGCTACCGCGATAATCACCGCCCAAATCAGCAGCACCAGCAGTTGTTCCTGTTAGCACCAACATAAGGGCGCCGATGAAGCTTACCTTACATTTACTCATAATATTTCCCCTTTAGATTAATGCCAACACAACTGTGGCGACCCCCTGCACTCTCAAACTGAGTACAGTTCTCTTTTAGGGATAATCACGGAGAAACGTTAAAAGAGAATTAACACAAACAGCAGAAACCCATTGAATTTATTAACGAAACATTAATTAAGGCTAATGTTTTATTAACAATCAACAGACAATTCTGTGTAGGATGTAAAGTGATTCATTTGAAAAAACAAAGCAAAGTCAATTTGGTACTCGCACTTACCAACATATTTTAAAGGCTGTTTTAAACAGCCTTTAGCACGCCAACAATATCAGAAACGACATCCTCAACTAACGTTTTATCATCACCTTCTGCCATCACACGAATAAGCGGTTCTGTGCCAGAAGGGCGAATAACAATCCGGCCACTTTGACCAAGCCTTGATTCGCCATCTTTAATAGCCTCAATAACAGAACTTTCTTCAAGTGGAGCACCAGATGAAAAGCGAACATTTTGCAAGAGTTGAGGGATAGGTTCAAACTGCGAACAAACCTCACTCACAGGCTTACCTGAAGAAACAACAACAGCCAAAACTTGCAGAGCAGAAACCAGCCCATCACCTGTAGTTGAGAAGTCAGTTAAAACAATATGACCAGACTGCTCGCCTCCCACATTAAAGCCATGCTGGCGCATATGCTCAACAACATACCGATCGCCTACAGGTGTACGTATTAGTTCAAGCTTTTCGCTCTCCAAAAATCTTTCAAACCCAAGATTAGACATGACCGTGGCAACCACACCACCAGCTTGTAACTTCCCTTGATCATTCCAAGATTTAGCAATAACCGCCATCAATTGGTCTCCATCAACCAATTGGCCTTTCTCATCAACAATCACAACCCGGTCAGCATCACCATCAAGAGCAATGCCAATATCTGCCCGCATTTCCTTCACCTTTTCACAAAGCGCTTCAGGAGAAGTTGAACCACACCCTTCATTAATGTTCGTGCCATTCGGGTCAACACCAATCGTAATCACCTCAGCACCAAGCTCCCAAAGAGCTAAAGGCGCCACCTTATAAGCCGCACCATTTGCACAATCTATGACTATCCGTAAGTTTTCAAAGCGCATATTGCGCGGTAAACTCCGCTTTGCCGCTTCAATATAACGATCACGCGAACTCTCAATCCGCTTAGCCCTGCCTATTTGCCGCGGATCAGCTAGTAAGGAAGAAATATCTCCCTGTACCATCTCAGTAATTTCAGCTTCTTGTGCATCGCAAAGCTTATAGCCATCAGGGCCAAAAATCTTAATGCCATTGTCGGCAAAACCATTGTGCGACGCAGAAATCATAACGCCGAGATCAGCGCGCATAGAGCGGGTTAACATCGCAACACCTGGCGTTGGCACAGGTCCAAGTTGAAAAACATCCATCCCAACAGATGTAAAACCAGAAATAAGAGCAGATTCGATCATATAGCCTGAAAGACGCGTATCTTTACCAATCACCACACGGTGACGGTGCCCCCCATTGGTGAACATTTTACCAGCAGCCATACCAAGCTTTAAGGCCACTTCGCTTGTCATGGGGTATTGGTTAGCTTGCCCGCGCACACCATCAGTACCAAAAAGCTTCTTTGACATAAAACAATCAACCCCACAGTTAAAAATCTTAGAATATACAAAATGACCAAAAATCTGGTTATTCAACTTATTTGATAATGCAGTTTAAATCGAAAATCCATGCAACTAATCCACAGATCAATCACATATTGCATATAAATTTTACAAAAAAACACCGTTCAAATAAGATGAAAGCAAGCTAATCATAAAGAAAAAAGCTTAAATTTAAGACACTTAAGCAAATTCACTTAAATCTATGGTAAAATTAAGATTAACCCTCACAGCGCCAAATTTTTAAGGCCTGAACCGTTTCCGAAACATCATGAACTCTAAAAATTTGAACCCCTTGCCGCGCCCCTAATAAAACAGAAGCAAGCGAGCCTGGCAGCCGTTCATCAGCTGGCTCATTGTTAGACAACGCCGCAATAAAAGATTTACGCGAACAACCAAGCAGCAAAGGAACCCCAAGCCCATGAAACAAGCTCAATCCCTTTAACAACTCACAATTATGAGAGACAGTTTTACCAAACCCAATACCCGGATCAATGATAATATTCTCAAGCCGAACGCCTGCCTCTATAGCCTGCTTTATTTGTAAAGATAAATAATCATAAACATCCAACAGCGCATGAGAATAAGAAGGATTATCCTGCATCACCTCTGGCGTTCCTTGAGCATGCATCAAAATAACAGGCACATTCAAAGAAGCCGCAACGCTAAGAGATTTTGGATCAAATGACAAAGCTGAAACATCATTGATGATATGTGCCCCAGCTTGAACAGCCGCCGTCATAACCTCTGATTTTCGCGTATCAATAGAAATGAGTGCATTCGTCCTAGCTGCCAAGCCTTCAATCACAGGAATAACCCGAGAAAGCTCTTCTTCAACAGAAACAAATTCAGCCCCCGGCCGCGTACTCTCCCCGCCAACATCAATAATATCAGCGCCCTCATCCACCATCGCAAGCCCACGAGCAATCGCGTCAGACAACTGGTCATGCTGCCCACCATCAAAAAAACTATCAGGCGTTACATTAAGCACACCCATAATCCGGGGGCGCTCAAGAGTAAGCCCCCCCAAAGCTTTACGCTCAGCTGAAATCTTCTCACTTAAAAGAGAATATTCATCAGGCACATCGCTAAGAGAAAACAATTGGCGCTGCACCTCAGAGCCATGTCGCTTAAGTCTTTCTAAGTGATGAAAGCTCAGCCCCTCGACACCTGCAATAGACGCTATTTTAGCCCCGCTAACCAAACCATCTTTTTCATCAAACATTAGAGGAAGTGGGCACCAATAGTCCATTTTTCACCTTTGAAAATAAAAGCAAGTCTCAATTGCAACTTGGTTGCTAACGACACATAAAACAAAAAACCCAAATCAACAAATGTCGACCTGGGTTTTAAATGAGTAATTAATACAGAAAACCAAATAAAGCACTACGCGACGGTTGCATTTCCCGGATGCATAGTGGGCATCTGAAGCACAAAAATGCCAACTGAAGGAGCACTACACGACGGTTGCTAGTGGGCAACCGAAGGAGCACTAAAAAACCCTCAACCTTGCGGCTGCGGCTCCATTCCACCAGAAGGTTCTTCTCCACCTGATTTAGGTTTTGATTTGCCCGCAATTGGCACAACAGAATGAGACCCACCAGATTCATCATCTGGCTCATCTCTTTGCAGTGGCTTACCGTTGATCAAATCATCAACTTCCTCACCGCTTAATGTTTCATGCTCTAAAAGCCCCTGAGCAATCGCTTCGAGGTCATCTGCTTTCTCTTCCAAAATCCGCCGCGCGGTTTTCTCACCATCGTCAATAAGACGGCGAACTTCTTCATCAACCAAACGAGCGGTCTCTTCAGAAATATTCACAGAGTTCGTCACAGAATGACCAAGGAAAACTTCTTGCTCATTGCTATTGTAAAGAACACGGCCAAGCTTTTCAGACATGCCCCATTCCATAACCATACGGCGCGCCAAACTCGTTGCCATTTGAATGTCACCAGTGGCACCATTTGTCACCTTGTCATCACCAAAGATCTTAATCTCAGCTTCACGGCCACCAAAAAGAACCGCAAGACGAGAGATACAATATTGGCGCGTATATGAATGACGATCCGTCTCAGGCAAATTCATAGTCACACCAAGCGCACGACCTCGTGGAATAATCGTCACCTTATGAAGCGGGTCAAATTCAGGAACATTCAAACCAACAATCACATGCCCCGCTTCATGATAAGCGGTATTTTTCTTTTCATGCTCAGTCATCACCATAGAGCGGCGCTCCGCCCCCATCATGACCTTATCTTTCGCATCTTCAAATTCTTGTTGTGTCACCATGCGCATTGAACGACGCGCCGCTAAAAGCGCAGCTTCATTTACAAGGTTAGCCAAGTCAGCACCAGAAAAACCAGGCGTTCCTCTAGCTAAAACTTTCACATCAACATTTGGCGCAAGTGGCACTTTTTCAGCGTGCACACGCAAAATCTTTTCACGGCCCACAACATCAGGAAGAGGCACAACCACTTGCCGGTCAAAACGACCAGGGCGCAACAGTGCCGGGTCCAAAACATCCGGACGGTTGGTAGCAGCTAGCAAAATAATGCTTTCATTCGCTTCAAAACCATCCATCTCAACAAGAAGTTGGTTCAAAGTCTGCTCGCGCTCATCATTACCACCACCAAGGCCAGCGCCACGATGGCGACCAACAGCATCAATCTCGTCAATAAAGATAATACAAGGTGCATTGCGTTTAGCTTGCTCGAACATGTCACGCACACGGCTCGCACCAACACCAACAAACATCTCAACAAAATCAGAACCAGAAATTGTAAAGAACGGCACATTCGCCTCACCTGCAATCGCACGGGCAAGCAAGGTTTTACCAGTGCCAGGAGGGCCAACAAGAAGCGCACCATGCGGAATATGGCCACCCAAACGTTGGAACTTTTGCGGGTCTCTTAAATATTCAACAATCTCAACCAAATCATCTTTGGCTTCATCAACGCCGGCTACATCTTCAAATGTCTTGCGGTCATGATGCTCAGTTAAAAGCTTTGCCTTGGATTTACCAAAGCCCATGGCCTTTCCGCCGCCGCCTTGCATCTGGCGCATAAAGAAAATCCAAACACCAATCAACAAGAGCACAGGTAAGAAAGTGGTGAGGAGCACATTCAAGAATGAATTAGACTCATCTTCAGGAGGTTTCGCGGTGATCTTCACACCCTTAGAAGAAAGCGTACCAATCAAATTTGGATCATTCGGCGCATAAGTCGCAAACGCCCCGCCATTACCAAACTGGCCAGTAACTTTCTGACCAGCAATCGTCAGCTCTTTAACATTCCCCTGTTCGACCTGAGCCAACAGTTCAGAATAACTAATTTGAGTTTGTTTCGGATTATTCTGTGCCCCTTGAATCATATTAAACAAAACAAGCAACAATAATAAAATGACAACCCAAACCGCGAAATTGCGAAAATGCGAATTCATAAAAATTTCCTATCCCAAAGACAAAAAACAAATTTCCTCGTTTTTTGTCCCATTATATAAAGCATCATCACAAAAGATCTAATTGCAATGAACATTGGTACAGATAAAACTCAATTTCTGAGTAAAACAGCCGCACCTTAAAACCGAATTTCAAAAAATCAAGCCAAAGGTTAGATAAACCAAGAGCACATAAGCCAAAACAACATAAGAATGAAGATCTTAGCAAAAGGCGTTTATACGAAACTTATGTAAATATTTTCGTAAAAAAATTCCTTTGAAGCCGACTTAAAAAAATCAGCATATCATCCCCTAACATAGGCATGGCTACAAGATTTGCCAAGAGGAAGAAAAGAAAGAAAAAGTGTTTTTCTCATGTACAACAAGGGAGTTTACAACAAATTCTCACAATATTATGGCTAATTTTCTATTATCAGGATTATATCACACAAATTCATCCCTAAAAGAGAGCTAAATTATCTGAGTTTTCCATCTATTAAGCGGAAAAACAGCCCGCTCAAACGTAGTTCCATCTAAAAATGCATCCAAATCACCAAATAGCTCTATAAAAAGGCTCTCATCATAAAGCTCCAATTGTGGAACAGCCACCAGTTGATCGTTGCTCCAACACCCTGCAAGCGCAGGAAGAACCCTCTGAGCTCCATTTAAACGAGCAACATCAGTTCCTATTTGCTTGTATTTTTCTTTCACTTTCGCAATTTCAACATTGGAAAACCCACGAACAACCATATTACCTGAAAAATCTTTTGGCACAGAAATCTCAATGCGATTATCCCAAATCAACTGATGCACCAATTTTGCCTGATTATCTTGAGACTGGCTATCTTGAGAAATATCAGTTTTGGTAAAGTCTCTCTTAACAATTTCAAAAGGGCTGCGCCCGCTTTCCCTGGAAAATTGCAAATATCCATCTGCCTTTTTCTCACACATCACCCCCGCAAAAACAAATTTCTCTTCCCTCATAGTTTTAATATGAGCAGCCGCGCCTTCCAAACTGGAAAGAGCACGCCCCTCAACACCAAACGCCATGAGCAATCGTCTTAAAACTCGAATTTGAATTTCTTCTGAAAGGTTAAATAAATCCACTGCCTTAACATATAAAAGCCCAACACGATGAGCGGTCACATGCGAGACCACAAAATCAAGAGCCTGTTCTTCAAGAGCCAAACGCCCACGCTGTAATCTGGAGGCACTCTCGCCAATCATCTGAGTTAAATCTCTTTTCGGCGAATTCCCAAAACCATCTAAAATGCCCTCTAAAGAACGAAGAACGTGGCGCACTTGAACACGTTCATAATCTTCATTCTCATTGCTCGGGTCAGTCACCCACTCAACACCGCGCGCCCTTAACCACTCACGCAAAACTTCCCCTCGAACAGATAAAAGCGGTCTTAAAATCTTTATTCCATAAAGCTCTCTTTTCTCAAACATAGCTGAAAGACCATCAATGCCGCTCCCTCTTAAAAGCCGCATTAAAAAGGTCTCAGCCTGATCATCAAGTGTGTGCGCTGTGAGTAATTGAGAAAGCCCGAGCTCTTTTAATCGCCCCGCCATGGCCTCATAACGAGCCTCCCTTGCCCGGGCCTGCAAAGAGCCCCCCTCACCAAGCCCCTCAAGCTTTATTGGCGCACCAATAAACCCCAGCGCTTCAGCGGAACTAATAACCAAAGCGACTTCGCCAGCTGCCTCTTTTCGCAACCCATGATCAACAGAGAAAACAACATCCCTGCCACTCTTTAAAGGGTGAACTTTGCGCCACTCAGCAAAAAGATGCATCAAAGCCATGCTGTCCCCACCACCAGAAACAGCAAGGCCAACCGCCCCTTGTTCACCGAGGCAAGCAAATAAATCATCCAATTTTAATTGAGTAAAATCCATGAGGGCCAACCTACAATTGATGCCCTCAGAAAAGCAAGAAGAAGAATTAAAGGATAAAATCTTGAGCCAGAATTACCGGCAGCGCGCCTTGCCTTGCTCTTGGTCCAAACGGCGAGAAATATGCCCTGATAGTGATTTATACTTATCGCGAAGTTGAGTATATGTCTGGCAAGCTGCCTCAGATTGCCCAAGTCGCTGAAGAGACATCCCGAGTTTCAGCAGATTATCAGGGGCTTTTGCACTGGTTTTATAAGTTTTATAACCCTTTAAAAACTCATGTGCCGCTTTTCTATAATCGCCGCGTGCAAAAAAAGTCTCACCCAACCAATATTGCGCATTACCAGATAAAGGGTCTTGTGGATGGTTTCTCAAAAAAGAGCGAAACGTCGCTTCAGCTGAAACATAATCACTCGCCATCAAATAATTATAGCCAGCATCATATAACTTACGTGGCTGTGCACCATTAATAGCAACACGGCTTTTCGGCACTTGGCCATCAAGCGGCAAATCAGCACCCGGCACACGGTTCTCTGACAATTGTCTCCCCCGTTGCCTCTCAGGCTGAGTATCAGCACCCCATCCATCAGTTCTAAATTGAGGTTCTCCGGTTACCCGATCAGCAGCGCCTTGATCCGAACGTTGGTCCAACCTCTGATCCAAACGCTGATCAAGTGGCAAACGCCGCTCAAAATTTTGATTATTAATGGGCCGGTTTTGTTGAACACCTTTTTGCACAAGTGTCTGCAATGCCCCAATCATAGATTTCATCTCAGTAATCTGAGCTTCAAGACGATCAATCCGGCGCTGAGCTTCGTTTAACTCATCAAGCTGTGAAGGTTTTTTAGTCGCATCCTGTGCATTCGCTTTCGAAACAAACTGATCAGCACCATCAGAATGAAGAAGAGCTAAAGCAAGCCCACCAACATTCAAAAAAATGGATAAAATCAATAATCCAGCTAAACGCTTCATTTCACGCACCCCAAAATCTCAAAAAACCCAAACTTTAGTAATTTGCCGCACCATTCAGCTTCGTCTCAACCCTGCGGTTTTGAGACCAGCAACTAATGTCATTACAAATTGCAACAGGGCGCTCCTTACCATAAGAAATCGTTCTCAAGCGTGTTGGGTTAACGCCATTTTGAATAAGGTAATTTTTAATCACATCAGCTCGGCGACCACCAAGAGCAATGTTATATTCTCGTGTGCCTCGCTCATCAGCATGGCCTTCAAGCGTCACTGAATAATTAGGGTATTGCTGCAACCATTTCACCTGATTGCGCAAAATGCCTAAAGCTTGCTCAGTCAATTGCACACTATCCGTTGTGAAATGAACGGTAGTCCCAACATTCACAGCAAAATCCTGTGGGCTTCCAGGTTTTGTCGGAACGCCTGTTAAACTCTTATTTGCATTGCTACAGCCTGTGACAAAAACAGCAAGGATCAATACACATGCAAGTTTTAAGACGTCTTTTTTTAAAAAATGAGAAATCATTTTCACCCTCAGTTTTTCACCTTTAAATACAGCCATGAAGACTTTTAGCCTATTTGGCAGAAAGTTCACGAATTATATAATTTAAACAACAAAGGCAACTTCAAAAATTCGTTATTTACAAACTCAAGAAAAACGAATTTTAGCATGCCTTCGCTTAAGAAAACAAATCAGATACGGCAACTATACATGTTTTTTTATGAACTGAAACTGATGAACTTAAATGGGGGGCCTATTCAGCCCCTAAATATGAACAGCACCTATAAAAACATCACTTCAAAAGCAAATGGCCCTCTTTGCGAAAGGCTCAACTAGTTAGCATACCAAACGCAAAGAAAGCCCAAGATAAAAGCAAAATTATGAATTATCTATTTTTAACTGCTTAATCCCTACAAAATGAAGCTTTTCGCAGGGTAAAACAGAATACTCGCCACCAACAAACCAATCCAAAAACCAATTTCTAATGTTTCAGTAATTGGCTGTATTCCCTTTAGGGCCCCATAAACATGCACAATAATCATCATAACGAAGACTAGAATTAAAAAATCACAAATGAAAGTCAGGCCGGTTCCCGTCATCAACGCACGCAAAACCATAATCTCAACAATAAGTGCAAATGAACCAAGGCAACGGCCAAAATAAACGGCCAAATCAGTATCTTCAGGAATAGACCATAAAAGCATACGAGCCCATAAAAGTGGCGTAAAAAATATTGGAATAACAAAAGCAACCGTCGTCACGATCATCAAAACAAGCAAATAAGTTTCCGCATAATCAGCATAATAGCCAAGCATAAATCTCTCCTCTTTTTATAAATGGAAGAGCTCAGCCTAGTAACTAAGACCAATAACTGAATGAGAAGAACGAAAGGAAACTGTAAAGAACTGCAAGAAAAAGTCAGCACTCGCAAGCGCAACGTAATAGCGGTTCTTATAAATTGAGCGCATAAAAAAACCGCGCTGCATATCATAAAACATGCAACACGGTCTTATTAACTGTTCTGAAAAATTAATTTCAGTCAAGTTGGTCGTTGAAATTAACGAACAGCTTGAGTAACAGGAGCAACGTCACCACCAAGCTTCATTGGCTCATGACGAACTTCACGACGGCAAGCGCCAAGTGTAGCTACTGTGCCAACGATAGTTGCAGCAACGATAAGACCTTTAAATTTATTCATGGTAATTCCCCCTTCAGGTAATGTTTTGGATCGTAAGACCCGGTTAGAAACTTTGTAATCCTAATAAGTTGACATGACACTTTTATGTGTCAAAGAACGAAATCCTTAACGAACCTGTTGTTCCACAACAATCGACGTAACATCAGCCCCAAGCTTCATTGGTTCATGACGAACTTCACGACGACAAGCTGTAACACTAGCAACTGCACCAATAAGAACGGCAGTAACTAAAGCACGTTTAAACGATTGCATCCTGTAAACTCCTTAAGAATATTACGAGCAGTGCATACATCCGAATTACCGGCGTTGCCCCGCAAGATCAAGAACAGATGCGATACAGTCACATGTTTTCAAGCAAAATGATGCGAAAAAGACACGAAATACTGCATTTCACCCCCCTCAAGCATGTTTAGAACCATGAATAATACACAGCCCCATCCATCTTGCATGAGATTGAAGGCGATTCTACCTGTAAAGGCAAGAATAATAACAATTATTTGTTAACACGAGGTGACCAAGCCGGATCAGAGCCCCAAGAAGGTGTGCGAATACGCCGTTCATTATACCCTGTAAGGTCTACAGAATAGATGCGAGCACCCCCTTTTGCCCCCGGTGTTTCCCTAAAAAACATCAAAACACGACCATTTGGCGCCCAAGTAGGGCCCTCATTATGATAGCCTTCGGTTAATATCCGCTCTCCAGAGCCATCTGGCTTCATAACACCAATGAGAAAACGACCAGGAATTTGCTTCGTAAAGGCTATTAAATCCCCCCGAGGTGACCAAACAGGCGTTGAATAGCGCCCATCTCCAAAACTGATTCTCTTCGCCCCAGAACCATCAGAATTCATCACATAAAGCTGTTTTGAACCACCCCTATCCGATTCAAACACAATTCTCTTGCCATCAGGCGCATAGCTCGGGGCTGTATCAATTGAAGCACTATTGGTAAGGCGAACAGTTCGTCTTGTGCCAATATCAAGGGTAAAAATGTTAGCATTGCCCCCTTGTTGCAAACTCATAATGATTTTTCGCCCATCAGGAGAAAACCGCGGCGCAAAAGTCATATTCGGAAAATCACCAACGACCTGCTTCTGCCCTGTTTCCAAATTGAGCAAATAAACCCGCGGCACTCCGCTTTCATAAGACATAAAAGTAAGCTCATTAGCCCGGGGGCCAAATCGCGGTGTTAAAACCAAATGCCGACCTTGCGTTAAATATCTAAGATTATGCCCATCCTGATCCATCACCGCCAAACGTTTAATGCGCCGCTTTTTCCCGCCCGTTTCATCAATAAACGCTATCCGAGTGTCAAAATAACCGGTCTCACCAGTAAGCCGCTGGTAAATCGTGTCAGCAATCACATGCCCAACGCGGCGCCAATTTTCATTTTCAACGAAAAACTGTTCCCCAGAAAGCTGCTTTCCTGAAAACACATCCCACAAACGATATTGCGCCTTAATCCGGCGATCTGGTAACCGTTCTAATTTGCCAACAACAACAGCCTGTGCCTTAATAACCCGCCAATCAGAAAATTTAGGCACACTTAAAACGCTGGCATCTTTTTGAATGAAAGAAAGAGGGTCAAGCGGATCAAACAAACCGGTGCCAGCAAGATCAGCCTGAATAACTTGCACAACTTCTTGCGCAGCCCGCTGGTCTTCAAACGTCTTGCCTTCAAAGGCAGCAACAGCAATAGGAATAGCTTGAACATTACCTTCCGTAATGTCGATCTCAACTTGTGCTAGTGAAAGAGAAGAAAAACCAAAGAGGCAAAGCAAACTAGCAAAGATGAACGAAAGCACTCTATGCAATCTTAATTTCAAAAAATCCAAATTGAATAAAACCACAGAATTCAGGGTGCGTCGGCCCCATAATCTTGTTTTACAACTCATTTTGTATCTCACCTTTAAAATTAAGATTGAATATTCAATAATCTAAAATCAAAGAAAGCTCTGATTTTAAGTTAGAACATAACAAATCACCTTAACCACGCAACATATCTCGTGGATTAAAGTTCAAAATCATATCGCGCCAAGTATCATATTTTCTTCTCGGCAAATTATTATAAGGCTGACATTGCCAAACGGCTCTAGCAGCACTATCAGCCGCAGCCCGATGGAAAGAAGAAGACCCCCGGTTTAAAACACGAGGCTGCCCTTTGAGCGTCCCGTCTTTATTAAGCCTTATCCGTAACTTCACACTCAGCTCTTCCGCACCAAGGCCACCTACAGGCGGGTTCCAACATTGTGAAACACGCCGGCGAAACGCATCAATCTCATTGATGCTCATCTTCAAATGCTTGCCTCTTGGGTTGCCTTTCACCTTCTTGGCACCGGGCAAATCTGGTAATTTAGAAGCCGTTGGCCCAGAATCAGGCACTTTGTTCAAAAGCGCAGCGATCTTATCTTCGTTGAACTTTTTCTTCTTGCGCTTCTTTTTAACAATCTTCGCTTTGGGTTTTGGCTTTGGTTTAGCTTTTTTCTTCGGTTTAGGTTTCGGTTTCTTCGCCACCTTCTTTTTAACCGGCTTCGGCTTTTCCTTCTTAACTTCAGGCTTTTTCACCGGTACCGGCTCTTGCTTTTCAGCTGTTGGCTGAACAGCCCGTTTAGGGGCAGGCTTTTTCTTCTTTTTTGCCTTTTTAATCTCTTTAGCAATCGGCTTGTTGTCTTTTTTCTTCGTCTCTTTTTTCTCAGGTGCTTTTTTCAACCCAGCCTTTAGCTTGGTTAGCTCAGAAATATCAACAATTTCCATCGGGATCGATTTAACTTCAATAGGCTTTAAAGCCTTCGCAGTCGTAAGAGAAAGAAGTGCAAAAGCCAACAGGGCGCTATGAAACACCATAGATATGATAAGCCCTATCTTCACCCTTTTCTCCTTAAATCACCTGTTAAACCTTAAAAGCATGTTTGCCTTCATAAGCGCGGACCGCATGCCTTTAGCCAAATAGAAAAGCACTTATTGACTGCTCGCGTCGGTCACAATCGCCAATCGTGTAAACCCAGCATTAGAAATTTTTCCCATCACCTCAGAGATCATTCCATGCAAAGATTTTTGATCACCCCGAATATATATACGCTCATTATAGCCATTTTTAGCAATGGCCTTAAGTTTTGGCACCAACTCTTCAAGCGTAATCTCTTTATCTTGAATGTAGACTTTACCAGTTTTATCAACCGAAATCGTTAAAGGCTCTTTTTCACCGCCCAATGATTTCGCCTCAGTCTTAGGCAATTCAAGCGGAATACCAGCACTAAGCAATGGCGCCGTCACCATAAACACAATCAATAAAACCAACATAACATCCACAAACGGCGTCACATTAATTTCAGACATAGGCGCAGCACCACCCCGGCTTCTCGCCCGGCGTCTTCGTGGAATTGCCTTCCCACCTCCTAATGATGCACCCATATCGGTTCCTTTATAACTTTGTCGGCTTAACAAGGCTCTCTAAAAACAATCTATAGAGCCCATAGCACAATAATAAGACGCGATTATTTTCGCATCTCAATTTGACGCGATAAAATAGCTCCAAATTCATCTGCAAACCCTTCATAGCGCTGTGAAAGCCGCGCTATATCAGATGAATATTTATTATAAAAAATCACAGCTGGAATAGCCGCTAATAGCCCAAGCGCCGTCGCAAACAAAGCCTCAGCAATACCTGGCGCCACAACAGCTAAGCTTGTGTTTTTAGAAGCAGCAATAGATGAGAAACTATTCATAATTCCCCAAACCGTGCCGAAAAGCCCCACAAAAGGCGCCGTTGAGCCAACAGTTGCCAAGAATAGCAACTTGCTTTCTAACTTCTCAATTTCCCTGTTAAGCGCAACATCCATCACTTTTTCAATGCGCATCTGAACGGAAACCATCACCTTAGGGCCTGCCTTCAAGCTCTCATTCCATTCTCTCATGGCCGCTAAAAAGATGCTCTCAACACCCTTCGTCTCACGCCGCGATACATCCTCATAAAGCTCTTCAAAAGGCTCACCAGACCAAAACACCTTTTCAAACGCGTCAGAACGTTTCCTGGCTGATGAAATAGAAAACATCTTTTCAAAAACAATGCCCCAAGCCCATATAGAAGCAAAGGCCAAGCCAATCATCACAATTTTAACAACGATATCAGCCTGCAAAAATAAGGAAACAAAAGAAAAATCACTGCTATTCACAGCAACACCAGCCGCCATAGACGTAACAGCGCTCGTCAGAGCATCAGCACTAAAAAGCGTACCGTTATTCATCATAAATGTTGAAGCTGCAAAACTAGAAAGATCCATAAACTTCCTCTGATCTACCCCCTCTTAAATTGAGAGGTGTTTATTTGAGGCCTAAAATAAAGTCATCTTTCACAAACTTTTGTGACAAAAGAAGGGCTCAAAAATGGTCCAAATCGTTAAAAAACAAGTTCAAAACAAGATAAATCTGTCTCTTCACCCCTGTTTTATCTCTTTTTTTAGAAAATCATACCCAATGAATATGAAAGCTATAATTGTAGTTAAATTATTCGCGAAACCTATTCAAGCTTTGAAAGTAGAAAGAAAAACCCAATCGAGTAAGATACAGCTGCACTTAAGCTCCGCTAGGATGAAAGGCTTGTTTCATCGCTTCAGTCAAACGAACAGGTCGCCCTTTTTCATTAATCAAAACAATCGTCACAAGCGCTTTAAATAAAACGGTCTCTTCTCGTCTGATCTCTTGAGCTATTTTTAAATAGGCTGACTTTTGTTCGGCAACTTTTGTCACCACTTCCAAAACATCATCCATCATCGCCGGCTTTAAAAAATCTATATCCATATGCCGCACAACAAAAAAGCACTTCTCTCGCCCATCCCCTCCATCAAACAACTCTTTTTGATGCAAACCAACAAGCCGAACAAAATCAGTTCGCCCCCTCTCACACCACCTTATGTAGCTAGCATGATAAACTAGACCAGAAAAATCCGTATCTTCATAATAAACACGTAGTGGCAAAACATGAGCATCCCCTTGCAACCGCCCCGCCAAATCTGGCCAAGGTTCAGCCCCTTCACTCTTCTGGACTTCATTTGAATTTTGATTAGTACGTCCCGTCTCAGACATGCCAATTCCTCATAAAATTAAAAAAACAGCCATTTCAAAAAAAAATCGCCTGATGAAAGCAAGGTTCATCAAGCGACTTATAATCAAAGAAATTCTCTTTGAATAGCAATTTAAAAGAGAGAAGAATTACTGAGCATTCTTGTTGCGCGTTTCAGCCGCTGTTGCTGCATGAACATAATCCACTTCGCCATTAGCCACCTCAGCTGCCACACCTAGCGCAAGAGCTCGTGTTTCAACATCATCAGTCGTTGTTCCTGTTTCATTATTCTCAATAGCATAGGCAACTTTTTTCGCTAAAGCATCCCACATACCATTCTCAACACAAAACGCCTCAGCTTTCGCTGGTGCTTCTGCACCCAATTGACCAAGTAGAGCTCCCAGCAACAAAATTTCTCGATCAACCCTTAATTCATAAGCATCACTCGCCGCTACACCATATTCAAAAATACGAAGCGCGCGAAGTGTTGCATCTTGCCCAACCGTCTCATCAACTAACGCCATAGCTTTAACCACATTGTCAGAACGTGGCACAACAAAATGATCCCTATCCAAATAATCAATTGTCTCTTTCTTCACCAGCGGAGGAAGAGACGGCACCATGCCCCCTTCTTCAATATGAGCATCAGGAGCCCCCGCAGCTGTTTGCACCATATCTGTCACAGCTTCAGTCATAGCACCAGAAACACCGCCAACAGCACCCGCCGCTGCAATCGCCACACTCTCAGCTTCCTGAACAATTTCAGAATTAGCCACTTCACTCACAGTATGAGCAGCAGCCTCAGCCACATGATCAACTGTAGAGCTCACAGTCTCAGTCACGCTACTAACAGTATCACTCAGCGTCTCACCAACTGTTTCATGCACCTCTTCTGCAGCATCTGAAACAGTGTCAGTCACAGTTTCAAAAGTTGAAGACGTTTGCTCTTTTGCGGTTTGATACGCTTCTTGATCAGTTCCCGCATCTTGAACGGTTTCATTCGCAGCAGGCTTATCTCCGCCACCAAAAATTTTTTTAATCACACCAAATAATGACGCCATTTTATTCTCCCCTAATTACCGTTCTGAACAATCCGCTCAAGGCCAATCTTAAAATTCATAAAGCTTAACTAAACTTCCCAAAAGCCTCAGCTATCCAAATCAGATCTCTAAAATAAGCTGATAATCACGACAAAGGAATGAAACTTTAGCGCCATACCTTGCCCTTCAAATGCGTTTTTAGTCCCAATTTGTCTTCAAAAAACCAAAACCTCAAGAATTTTGAAACTTAAACAAAAGAAAAATCACAAAATTCAATAAACTAGTCAGATAATTTATCCTCATCTGCACCATCAAAAAGAGAGGATTGAATATCTTCTGGCCGTGTCTCTGGCCGTTTCAGTCCTAAATGTTTATAGGCCTTTGCCATCACAACACGGCCGCGCGGCGTGCGGGCAATCAGCCCCTGTTGCAATAAATAAGGCTCGACAATTTCTTCCAATGCATCTCTTGGTTCAGAAAGAGCCGCCGCAATCGTCTCAATGCCAACAGGCCCACCTTCATAATTATGAATGATGCAATGCAAATAGCGATGATCGAGCTGATCCAGTCCAAGGCTATCCACTTCAAGCTGAGAAAGAGCCTTGTCTGCAATCTCTTTCGTAATTTCACCGCCCCCATAAACAGAAGCAAAATCGCGAACTCGCCGCAATAAACGCCCAGCAATCCTTGGTGTCCCGCGAGAACGCATAGCAATTTCAAGCGCCCCTTCAGGCGTAATGTGCATTTCTAAAACCTTAGCCCCGCGTGTTACAATACCACAAAGCTCTGCCGTTTCATAAAAGTTCAAGCGTATCGGAATACCGAAACGGTCTCGTAATGGCGTTGTCAGCAACCCAGCACGCGTCGTCGCCCCTACAAGCGTGAATTTAGCAAGCTCAATCTGAACAGAGCGCGCCGCCGGCCCCTCTCCGATGATTAAATCAAGTTTAAAATCTTCCATGGCCGGATAAAGCACTTCTTCAACCGCCGGGCTAAGCCGATGGATCTCATCAATAAAGAGCACATCACGCTCTTCTAAGTTCGTGAGCAACGCCGCTAAATCACCCGCCTTTGCAATCACCGGGCCTGATGTCGATCTGAAATTTACCCCAAGTTCACGAGCAACGATTTGTGCTAAGGTCGTTTTGCCAAGGCCCGGAGGACCAGCAAAAAGCACATGATCAAGGGCATCTCCTCGCCCTCTTGCAGCCTCAATAAACACCTTCATGTTTTGCCGGGCTTGTTCCTGGCCAACAAAATCATCCAGCACTAAGGGCCTAATAGAGCGCTCTTCTTCGTCTGTGAGCTTTGGCTTGCCATCAATCATGCGATCACTCATTTAGCCAACTCCTTCAGGCCCAATCTGATAAGCTCTTCAACGCTAGCTTCTTCACCGGTTTCCTGAAAAGCTGCGGCCACTGCCATGCTCGCATCCGTTGGCTGATAACCAAGATTAGTAAGAGCTGAAACCGCATCAGCAGCTTTCGAAGTACCACCAGCTGGTGCAGCAATTTCGCCAACACCGCCAAGAGTTTTCCCATCAATCACAGCAGGCATCGGTACTTTATCTTTCAACTCTGAGACTATGCGCATGGCAACCTTCGGCCCAACACCTGGGGCACGCGAAACGATCGCTTTATCCTGCAATGCAATAGCGTTTGATAAATCGGTCGTTGTTAAAGTCCCTAAAATAGCCAACGCAACCTTTGCTCCAACCCCTTGCACCGATTGGAGTTTGCGAAACCATTCCCGCTCAAAGTCATTCGCAAAGCCAAAAAGCTTAATTTCTGTTTCTCTCACATGAGTTTCAATAGAAAGAACAGCTGCTTCTCCAACGGCCGGCAAAGTTTGCAATGTACGGCTAGAACAATGCACATCATAACAAACACCATTGACGTCAATAAGAACCCAGTCCTCACCAAGTGAGTCAATAATGCCTTTTAATTTCCCAATCATACAAAATCCCGCTGTAGTCGCTTCTTTAACTTAGGTTTTTCGGAAAAATTGAAACATCTTCAAGTCTCAATAGAAAAACAGAGAATCAAAACAAGTGAGCTTAAAATAAAGAAATCTGCTGTGAGAATACAGCAATTCTTTTTAATAGAGGGAACTTATGTAGGTGAGCGAAGGAAAACATAAAGTCTGTCCCACATATTCAATAAAGAGGGACCAGCACCTTATCCAGTCTTTAAAGCGGAAAGAATGCGGTCTTGGCCTCGATTATGAGCATGACAAATTGCAATAGCTAACGCATCAGCCGCATCATCAGTTTCCGGCTTTGCTTTGGGAAGAAGGTGGCGAAGCATGGCATGGATCTGATCTTTATCTGCATGCCCAGAGCCGGTTACTGTTTTTTTCACCATATTTGGCGCATATTCCGCAACCGGGCAGTCATGAAGAGCTGGCACAAGAAGGGCAACGCCACGCGCTTGTCCTAATTTTAAGGTGGCAACCGCATCTTTATTCACAAATGTCTGTTCAACAGCTGCCTCTTGCGGCTCAAAACGCTCAATAACTTCACTAAGCCCTCTGTAAAGCGTGGCCAATCGTTGAGCTAAACTATCTTTCGCATTGGATTTTAACGTCCCACCGGTAACATAAGAGAGGCGCACACCATCAAAATCAATGATCCCCCAGCCCATAAAACGTAACCCAGGGTCAATACCAATAATGCGCGTCGTCTTATTCACTGAAATCCCTTTCAATATAAGAGCAAACAACTACAAACAACGCGCTCTTTAAGTTTAAATTCTCTGAGTTTGCTAATTCTATAAACTATCTCAAGGTAAAGAATATTACAAAGGAGCTAGCTCCCTAGTTCCCGAGCTTCTCCATCAAGCTGTCTGAGACTTCGAAATTGGCGTAAATGTTCTGCACATCATCTTGATCTTCAAGAGCCTCAAGCATCTTAAACATCTTCTCGCCCTTCTCGTCATCAAGGTCTATATTATTTTGCGGCTTCCAAATGAGCTTAGCTGACGATGGCTCACCAAATTTCTCTTCCATCACTTTTGCAACTTCATGCAAAGAATCATTATCTACATATAGCATATGACTGTCATCATCGCTCTCAACTTCATTGGCACCAGCCTCTAAAGCTGCTTCAAACATGTCATCTTCGCTAGCCACATCAAGCGGGAATTCAATCGCACCCACATGATCAAAGCCAAAAGAAACAGCGCCAGTTTCCCCCAAATTACCACCGCTTTTCGTGAAAATTGCGCGAACCTCACCAGCCGTTCTGTTGCGATTGTCAGTCAATGCTTCCACAATCACGCCAACACCGCCAATGCCAAATCCTTCATAGCGAACTTCTTCATAGTTCTCGCCACCAGCATCGAGAGATTTTTTAACCGCCCGATCTATATTGTCTTTTGGCATATTTTGCGCTTTTGCGGCTTGAATGGCCGTTCTCAAGCGCGGGTTCATGTCAGGGTCTGGCGTCCCCATTTTTGCAGCAACCGTAATCTCTTTCGCTAATTTTGAGAAAATCTTTGAGCGCTTCTTATCTTGAGCGCCTTTCCGGTGCATAATGTTCTTAAATTTGGAATGGCCCGCCATGGCAACCTCGTCATGCAAAATGTTAGTTAAACTGAACCTTAAGTTCCTGATCCCGCTTTATAAGCGAGCAAAATTACAAAATCCAGTACTTTGAAGCTAAAATTTTAGAGTAACCAAGGTAATGATACCGCCATTCGAAGAAGGAGTAATGCCCTGGTCCGGTGCTGGTGGGCAACTGAAGGACAAGAAAGTGCATAAGGTCATGGCGAAGCACCAACAAAAAAGCAAGTTTGTTTCTTGCGGATTCTAGCCCAGTTGCTAGTGAGCTACCAAAGAGGTCCTAAAAATGAGCTACACGAAGAAGGAGCATTGCCCCATCTAGGGTAATGCGACATGGCGGAGCGCCAGCGCAGCCCGGCGCGTTGCGCCGCCTCTCGGAGGCCCATGAGCTACAGCTCATGGAATAGCCGTGAGAGAAAACAAAGAGCAAAAACCCTATTAATCTTTTATTAACCTAGAAAGCGGCATCATTAGAGACGTAGAGGAAATGATTCTTCTAAATCATTTTTTCTCAAAATTCTGATGATTGCTTAAGGGATATTTTTCAAAATTGCTTTCACCAATTGAACAAAGCTTCAATTCAAAAATCCAATTAAAGAAAGATGAACTTAAAATGATCAGACCTAATCCTGCAATAGGGGTAGGAAAACTATCTTGCAATAAGGTAGTTACTCACAGCGCTAAAAAGAGCATCATTCCAGCCCGAATGAACGTGTCTTTTTACTTGTGAACAAAAAGCGTATCCGTCGAGTTTTTATAAAATGAATGACCCCAGAATTTTTCATTTTATAAACTGACCTCTTAACTTAAGAACTGACCCAAAAAAGCGGCTCGGATCGACGTAACTGTCCTCCGAGCCGCAATTCTTGTGCCTCAACTGCCAATCCGGTTTTATCATCGATTTCCACACAAAACCCAGATAACGTCACCTCACCAAGCTTTGGTGTAAACCGCCCTTTTGGCACCCGCGTTACAAATCGCTCAATCGGCTCATCAGCTTCCATGCCAATCACACTATCATAACATCCACACATGCCAGCATCAGTAAGAAACGCGGTCCCGCCATTGAGAACACGCCCATCTGATGTCGGTGCATGCGTGTGCGTTCCCACAACCATAGAAGCGCGCCCATCAACAAAATGGCCCATCGCTTGTTTCTCTGAAGTCGCTTCAGCGTGAAAATCAATTAAGATCGCATCAACCACATCCCCAAGGGGAGACATCTCAATCTCTCGCTCAATCGCCGCAAACGGACAATCCATCTCAGGCATAAACACCCGGCCAACCGCATGAACCACCAAAATATCCTGGCCCTTTTTTGTGCGATAAATGCTAGAGCCTCGCCCGGCAACACCTTCAGGAAAGTTAATAGGCCGAAGAAGCTCTGAATGCCGCTCAATGAAAACCAATGCATCTCGCTGGTCCCAAATATGATCTCCGCCCGTGACAACATCAGCGCCTGCATCTAGCAAAGACAATAAGATATCTTCAGTAACACCAAAACCACCAGCGGCGTTATCAGCATTAACAATCACAAAATCTAAATCATACATCTCACGCAATTGAGGGAGTTGCTCCACAACAGCCCGTCGTCCATCCCGGCCAACCACATCACCCAAAAATAAAACGCGCATAAAATCCCTAACTATCCAAAACACTAAAAAACTTCTAATAATAAAGCTAAGCGCTCATAATTGTTTAAATTCTTTTACTTGATCGAGAAAACGAAGAACATTTATCTCAAGATTGTTTTAAATATCGTGCTTGCCGGTCTTCAGACCAAACCTTGCAACAGCTCGGGCTAATAACCCCATCTAAATATTGATCATGAGTTTCTTTTGGAATTTCATCAACCATTTGCTCATCAAATGCAACCCCAACAGTAAACACCCCTTGAGGTTTTAACTTCATGATCGTGCGGTCATAAAATCCCCCACCTTGCCCAAGCCTAACCCCTTCTTGGTCAATCCCAACCAAGGGTAAGAACATCACATCAGGCTCCAAAATACGTGCTGTAGGAAGAGGCTGTAAAGTACCAAGCGCACCACTAATTAACAAATCACCTGGTGACCACTGACGAAATTGCAAAGGAGCATCCACTGCGATGACTTCTGGCATGCAAAGAAGTGCTCCTTTTTTATGAAACTCACCCAATAAAGCGCGAGGATCAATTTCACTGCCAATGGGAATATATCCGGCGACAACTGTTGATGAAATATCCAAATGAGAAACCGGGCGCTCTAAAAGAGGAGACACCATATTCGCCAATTTATCATCAGCTTTCTCCTCAGAAAACTGATCATTCTGAAAAGCCTGAGAGCGTTTTCTATATAATTTTTGACGCAATTCTTTTTTCAGATCCATTTTTCAACCCAACAGGCATTTATATGAAAATATGATATGAGTATATTATGATTAAAAGGATGAACCAATAAATGAACGTCAAATCAAGGAAAATCAAAAACAATTAAACTAAATTCTCAATGAAAAGCAGCAATTAAGTATCATGATGAAGGAAAGTTGGATAATAGCTGAGCCACATATGCCGTCGGATATAGCAATTCCCTGGATCCCTACATTGTAGGTGGGCGCCGATTAATAAAGGCCACGACCTAAATCAGGGTCAGCTCCCAAGAGAAACTTATAGGCCCCGGAAAAACATCACCTAACGTACAAAGCAGCTCAGCTACAAACTATAACATATGAATTTCGATAAAAATGACAAGCAAGAATAAAAGCAATAAATGGACAGAAAGCTTATAAGTGCAAAAATAAGCACTATTTATTAATTAATCCAGTTAAGCTTAGCCTTCAATATCACCAAGCTCTTTCAAAATAAGCCCCTCGATCTTATCCAATCTTTCTAAAAATAATTTTTGCTGACCTTCAAGCTCAGAAATACGAGCTAAAGAATCTTCAAGTTCTTTTTTAAGGTCATCACGTTCAAGGGTGATTTTTTCTAATTCTATAGTCAATAAATTAACATCCGATTCAAGCTGGCTAACAGTACCGCTCTCTTTCTCGGTCTCCAAAATACGAGTGGTGGGTGAATCTGATACATCACGATCACTCATAAATTTCTCCCACAAAACAAAATGTGCTCACCTAAATGATTAAAATCAATCAAAAGAAGAAAAGTCATCATCATATTCTGATTTAAAGTACCGTTTGTTACTCACGGCTTACTCAGAATGCAAGATCACCTTACACACAATAAAATTAAAAAACTAAAGTATACCAAAAATAGCAATACTTGTCCGTACTAATAAAATTTTTTCTTTGAATATCAACAAATAACACTCAATTTGC
Source organism: Hyphomicrobiales bacterium (assembly GCA_965230545.1). Lineage (GTDB taxonomy): Bacteria > Pseudomonadota > Alphaproteobacteria > Rhizobiales > HXMU1428-3 > HXMU1428-3. The sequence goes on from CBDDLE010000004.1 coordinate 418,233, forward strand.
TTTTTACGCTGTTTTTAAAATTCCGCCACTAGAAACACAAGAGTAAGTAAATAAAGTTTAACCAGCTGTGCCAAAAAAAATTAAGCCTCAACACAAAATAATGAAACAATAACAAAAAAGATAATTGCATTCAGAGCAAAGTTAGGCGAAAACACCCCAGAACTAAAGTTCATGAATTTGAAATATGGAAAAATTGAGTTCGTCAGCACTTTACCTCTTGATAATAGGGGAAAATGATTGTGCCACACAACGCGACGAAATGAACTATTGGCATAACGTCGCAAAAAAGGCACATAGACAAACCAGTTAAATAAGAACGGGCACATCACATAAAGTCAATCAACCATATCAAACCGTTATATGGTATTGAGGCCCTAAAAAGAAAATTTAGGAGAGGACTATGGCACTTAAGGTTGCAATTAATGGATTTGGACGTATCGGTAGAAACGTCTTGCGCGCAGCCGCTGAAGCCAACAGACAAGACATCGAGTTTGTTGCAATTAATGACCTAACCCCAATTGAAACAACAGCACACCTACTACGTTACGATAGTGTTCATGGTCGTTACCCAGGTAACGTAACCATTTCTGGCGATACCATCGATATCGGCCAAGGCCCAATTAAAGTATTAGCAGAACGCGACCCGGCAAAATTACCTTGGGGTGAGCTAGGTATCGATGTTGTAATGGAATGTACTGGTATTTTCAGTGCAAAAGAAAAAGCAATGTCTCACATCACCGGTGGTGGTGCAAAAAAAGTTCTTGTCTCCGCTCCATCAGCTGGCGCTGATATCACAGTGGTTTACGGCGTGAACCATGATCAAATCACAGGCGACCATCAAGTTGTCTCAAATGCATCATGTACAACAAATTGCCTGGCCCCAATGGCAAAAGTTCTAAATGAACTATGCGGCATTGAAACAGGTTTCATGACAACAATTCATGCCTACACAGCTGATCAACGCATTCATGACCTACCACACAGTGATATGTACCGCGCAAGAGCAGCAGCCCTTTCAATGATCCCAACATCAACTGGTGCAGCCAAAGCTGTAGGCCTCGTGCTTCCAGAATTAAATGGCAAATTAGACGGCGTGGCTGTTCGTGTTCCAACACCAAACGTTTCAATGGTAGACCTGAAATTCTTACCAGGCCGCGAAACATCAGTTGAAGAAATCAATGCAGCCATTACAAAAGCGGCTGAAAATGAAATGAAAGGCGTGCTCAATGTCGTAACTGAGCCACTTGTTTCAATTGACTTCAATCACAACCCGGCTTCATCTTCATTTGATGTAACTCAGACAAAACTAATCGACGGCAAAATGGCCCGCGTTATGTCTTGGTACGACAATGAATGGGGCTTCTCTAACCGCATGTTAGACACAGTGGCAACAATGGGTAAATTCATCTAAACCAGTTGCAAGAAAACAATTTAAAGCTTAAAGCCTCTTATAGAAAAACCTATAAGAGGCTTTATTTTATTGAGCTCAATAAAATAAAGCACTGCAATAAATTCTTAGATTTAAGAGAAAAACCATGAGCACGAACCAAAACACCAACACCGAACTAGAACTCGCCCCCCCACCACAACTCTACCTCATCATGGATCTTTCTTTAACTGAAACACCAGAAAAAGACATCAAAGCCATTGCTAACACCGTTAATTCAGCTGAATTTGCGCCATTTTCTTCCCTTTTGCTCCAGAACAATGCCCCAAAATCATTGTGCACAAAAGAGCTGGTAAGCGGCATTCAATCAGAAGGCATTGCCGTTCTTGTGGAAGATAATGTCCCTCTTGCTCAATCCGTTGGCGCTGATGGAATTCATCTAAGTGATGATGACGAAGATATTTTTAAAGCGGCTATAGAAACATTAAGTGATGACGTCATCATAGGGCTCAAAGCAAAACAATCTCGCCACAAAGCTATGATATTTGCTGAAGAAGGTTGCTCCTATGTAGCTATCACTCTCTTTAACCCAAAAGTTTCTAAAAGAGAGTTAGAAGAATTTGAACGCCCTCCTGAAATCAACTGGTGGGTTTCATTATTCAGCACACCATGCGTTGCCTGGAACATTTCTTCAAAAGAAGAAGCCATCGAAGCTACAAAACAAGGTGCTGATTTTATTGGGCTTGCTCCAGAGTTTTGGCAAAAAGGTGATGAAACTATTGAAATTATCAATGACTGCGTAAAAACCATATCCGCAATTGAGAGATATACCCCCTCATTATAAATAAATAATAGTGGGCCAATCGAAGCTCAAAGAGAAAAGCAAACGCCCTTAGGTGAAACATGAACAAGCAAAATTCTAAACCATCCAAAAAACAAATTGTTAGCTTTGTAAAAGCGATAGGTTTCGCTCTTTCAGTTTCAGTAGTGTACCCCCTTATAACAGCGCCCTACTCACCTCTTTTCTCTCCAGCTTTAGCCGCTAAAAAAAATGCCACAACAACCAAACTCACCCTAGGTGAACAAGCCTACGACGCCTTTGAAGAAGGCAAATATCTAACCGCCCTGAAACTTGCTGAAAAAGCCGCAGAAAAAGGTGAGGCCAATGCCTTCACACTCCTTGGCCGCATTTACGCAGGGGGATTGGGCGTCCCTAAGAACGCTACAGAAGCAGCCAAATGGTATGAACAAGGCGCCAAAAAAGATGAAGTCCACTCACTCGTTGCCCTTGGTAAACAATATGCGGTTGGGGATGGTGTTAAGAAGAACAAATTAAAAGCTGCCAACTTTTTTGAAAGAGCCGCCAAAAAAGGTGAGGCCCAAGCTCAATATAACCTTGCACTCATCTACGCCAAAGGTGATGGGCGCAAGCAAGATGTTTTCGCAGCAGCTCAATGGTTAAAAAAAGCCGCCGAGAACGATCTTGTTGTCGCACAATATGATCTAGGAACACTCTACTCCATCGGCAGTGGCGTAAAGAAAGATCTCATCAAAGCCGCTCAATGGACAGAAAAAGCTGCCAAACAAGGCCACAATGCAGCTGAGTTAGAATATGCCATCATGCTATTCAAAGGGCGCGGCGTGAAAAAAAATCAAAAACTAGCCTTTCAATATTTCAAATCAAGCGCAAGCAAGGGCAATCCGGTCGCTCAAAACAGATTAGCCCGCCTTTATGCCTATGGCATCGCAACAGACCCAAACCCTGTTGAAGCTGCAAAATGGCATATGATTGCAAGAAACGCTGGCATTTCAGACATGAAAATGGACCTTTTTATAGCCAAACTCCCAAAAGACATGAAAGCCAAAGCACAGGCAGAACTAGAAGCCCAGCAAGGCACCAATGGCCTCTATTAAGGGCCAAACTAAATACAAATCAGATCAAGCATTTTTTAAAAGCTAATTTTCATATTTTCAGTCATTCATTAAGCTTGGCAATGGTTTATGTCTAAAGAGAAGCATTACACCGCTTGACGCCCCCTTTCTTTCCCCTTAAGCAATATATCTAAATTGCTATAGACTGTTGACCAAACAGTGAAACCGTTTGTTGCTCTTCAAACTTGTTTTGTTCTTTTAATATGAAGCTCAGAACGCTTCATATTAAAAGAAACGAAAGTATTCCGCCTAAAATCGGATGCTGCACTGGTTGCTCATTGCGGATGCCATGTAGGCATCTGAAGCAAAGAAATGGCAACTTAAAGGCGCACTTAATAGCGCCGGTTGCTGGTGGGCAACCTGAAGGCGCATCAAAAAAGAAAGAACAAAAAGATGAAAATCAATGGTAACGAAATCCGCCCAGGTAACGTCGTTCAACATAAAGGCGGCCTTTGGGTTGCAGTAAAAACTCAAGCGGTAAAACCAGGCAAAGGCGGCGCGTTTAATCAGGTTGAATTAAAAAACCTGATCGATGGCACAAAATTAAATGAACGCTTTCGTGCCTCTGAAACCGTTGAAAGAGTACGCCTCGAGCAAAATGATTTCCAATTCCTCTATGCTGAAGGCGATATGATGGTTTTCATGAACAATGAAAGCTATGAACAAGTTGAACTTGAAAAAGATTTCATCGGTGAGCGAGCCGTATTCCTTCAAGATGGCATGACAGTCGTTCTTGAAAGCCATGAAGGCAAATATATCGGCGTTTCACTCCCCGACCAAGTAACATTAGAAGTCACTGAAACAGAGCCAGTTGTAAAAGGCCAAACAGCGGCCAAATCAAACAAACCATCAATCCTGGAAAATGGCCTTCGTATCATGGTGCCTCCTTTTATTGCCGTTGGTGAAAAAATCGTCGTTGATACAAATGAACTCATTTACCTTCGCCGTGCCGAGCAATAAACTGTAAAATAAAAAACTCAGCCTCCTCCTAAAAGTAGGTAGCTGATAAAAACTCTAAGCTTTTCAATTGCCTCAAGAGTTTAAGAATAATAATACCAAAGGAAAAACATCGTGCCAGCTTCAGCTTTAATGAACGTTATGGTCGGCGCCGCCCGCAAGGCAAGCCGTCGCCTCATCCGCGATTTTAATGAGGTTGAGCAACTCCAGGTCTCAGTTAAAGGGCCCTCAGACTTCGTCTCTCAAGCTGACCTGGCCTGTGAAAAAACAATACACGAAGAACTATCAAAAGCGCGCCACGGCTATAGCTTCCTAATGGAAGAACAAGGCCTCGTAGAAGGGCCAGATAAAACCCATAAATGGATCATTGACCCATTAGATGGCACAACAAACTTTCTCCATGGTATTCCTTTGTTCGCCATCTCAATTGCCCTTGAACGTGAAGGTGAAATCGTCGCCGGCATGGTCTACAACCCAATCATGGATGAATATTTCACCGCCGAAAAAGGCAAAGGCGCCTTTTTAAATGATCGCCGTATCCGCATTGCAGGACGAAAACAACTTGATAACGCCGTCGTCGTCACCGGCATTCCGCATAGAGGAAAGTCCGGCCATGTTCAATTCTTAAAAGAAGAACAGGCCATCATGAAAGAAGTCGCCGGCCTAAGACGAACAGGCTCAGCCGCTCTTGATTTAGCATGGGTGGCAGCTGGCCGCTTTGACGCTTATTGGGAGCGCGGAATTCAAGCTTGGGATATGGCAGCAGGTGTCATTCTAGTGCGCGAAGCCGGTGGTTTTGTTACAGATATGGACTGTGATACCAAAATGCTGGAAAAAGGCCATGTTCTTGCCGCAAACTTACCTATCCATAAAGCTATGCTTAAAGTTCTAAAATCTGCTTCGTAAAACTTAAACTGTAATATTTACTATAAAGACTAACCTTTTTAAGTCTTTAAAATAACGAATGATTTGATTCTAGATAATTTTGCGCTAATGTATTGATTGATCGATCAGACAGGGAGCATGCTGTGCCCTCAAGCCAGCGTGGGTAAATGAGTGGCAAAAGTAATGGTAACGGTATCGAGACCAGGTGTTTACCTATGGCGTATGATTGTTTTTCTAACTTTAATAGGGTTCCTATGCGCCATCCTGTTTACCCAAATAAAATCAGCTTTTATGACCAACCCTGCCCTTAACGGCATGATATTAGCGGTCCTTTTAATAGGGGCTTTATATTCGTTTGGCCAAATTCTAAGGCTTTATCCTGAAATTCGCTGGATTAATAATTTCCGCTTTGCTGATCCTGGCAATACAAAGGGGGGCAAAGCACCAACCATGATGGCCAGCATGGCCAGCATGCTGCGCAATCAGTCAGGCCCCTTTACTCTTTCAACAAATGTCACAAGCGCCATTCTAGATAGTCTTGGCTCACGACTTGATGAAGCAAGAGACACATCGCGCTATTTGGTTGGCCTTCTCATCTTCTTGGGACTTTTAGGAACATTTTGGGGCCTGCTTGGCACCATTCAATCTGTTGGAGAAACCATCAGCTCTCTAGATACATCAGGCCAGGGCGGTGTTGCCGTTTTTGAAGCTTTAAAACAAGGTCTACAAGCCCCGCTGCAAGGCATGGGGACTGCCTTTTCATCCTCACTCTTTGGTCTAGCTGGCTCACTTATTCTTGGCTTTTTAGATCTACAATCCGGCCAGTCACAAAATCGCTTCTATCATGAAACAGAAGAATGGCTAGCAAGTATGACAACCGTTGAAAGTGAAAACGGAACAGCAACATCTGACAAAGTCGCTAATAATGCTGAACTGGCTCATATGTTATCAGCAGTAGCCGAACGGCTTGATCGCAACACAGGCGGCATGGTCAGCCAAAATGGGATTAACGTTGCAGATAGCCTCGAGCAACTCATTGGTCAAATGCGGGCCGAGCAAAAAATCGTTCGTCAATGGATGGATGAACAAGCCAATCAAAATGCGGAAATGCGCCACTTAATGGCCGAGATACTCAAAAACAGAGGACGTTAAGATGGCCTTTGGGCGCGCCCGGCGGCGCTATAGAGATGAAGGGTCCTACTGGCCTGGCTTTGTTGACGCAATGGCCACATTGCTGCTCGTCATGACATTCCTGCTCTCTGTTTTGTCTGTTGCACAATATTTCGTAACCCAGGAAGCAACCGGCAAAGACAGCGCCATTCAAACGCTCAATCGCCAAATTTTAGAGCTCACAAATCTACTGTCTTTAGAAAAGAATGAAAAGAAAGACCTCGAGAGCAGCATCGCCTTGTTAAAAGCCACCTTGGCTGAAAACCAGGATAAAAACAAAAAACTTGAGGCTTTAATCGGCCTTGGCGATAGCAAAAACAAAAACACCCAATTACAAATTGATGAGCTTAACAAACGCCTCAAGGGCGAAAAAGAGCTCTCAAAAGAAGCAACAGCTCAAGTGGCCCTATTAAACCAACAATTAGCCGCCCTTCGCCGCCAAATCGCAGCGCTAAACGAGGCCCTTGAAGCCTCAGAAGAAAAAGACAAAGAACAAAAAGAACAAATCAAAGATTTAGGCTCTCGCCTCAACGTCGCACTGGCAAAACGCGTTCAAGAGTTAAGCCAATACCGCTCAGACTTTTTCGGCCGCCTTCGCAAACTACTTGGCAACCGCCCAGGCATTCGTGTTGTTGGCGACCGCTTTGTCTTCCAATCTGAAGTTCTTTTCCAATCTGGCTCAGATGAATTAAACCCAGCTGGCCAAATTGAAATGAGCAAACTAGCCTCTGCCATCAATGAAATTCGCCAAAAAATCCCGGGCAACATCAAATGGGTACTACGTATCGATGGCCACACAGATCGCCAGCCTATTAACACACCGCGCTTCCCGTCTAACTGGGAACTATCATCATCAAGGGCAACCTCAGTGGTGCGCTACCTTATAAATGAAGGTGTGCCACCTAATCGCCTGGTTGCCGCTGGCTTTGGTGAAAACCACCCACTAGACACATCAAATTCACCAGAAGCATTTGCAAAAAACCGCCGGATCGAATTAAAGCTAACAGAGAAGTAAAACTTCAATTAGAGAGAAAAGTCTGGTACTCCGCCTTAAAATGGCTACCGGTTTTAGGAAAAAAGGAAGGCTTTAGTCTGCAACAGCTTCAGGCTGCAATTGTGTGCGAGCAAGCTCGGCATAAATCCCGCCCTTTGAGAGAAGCTCCTCATGCGTGCCCTCTTCAACAAAGCGCCCTTGATCAAACACCAAAATTCGATCAGCAGTGACAACAGTTGAAAGACGGTGCGCAATGATCAAACTCGTCCGCCCTTTAAGAACATCCTCCAGCGCCTTTTGAACCTTTTCTTCACTGCCCGCATCAAGCGCACTCGTCGCCTCATCAAGCAATAATATCGGCGCATCACGTAAAATAGCCCGTGCCAAGGCTATCCGCTGGCGCTGCCCACCAGAAAGCCCCTGCCCACCTTCACCAATCTTAGTTTCATAGCCATCTGCAAAGCTTTCAATAAACTCATGTGCTTGTGCAGCTTTCGCAGCCTCTATGACATCCTCTTTAGGAACATCACCATCAACTGGAAGATCATCACTAGAAAGAGCAAAGGCAATATTTTCAAAAATGCTTGCATCAAAAAGGCTCGCCTCTTGCGGTACAAGTGCAAAACAATCACGCAAATCATTCAACTCAAGCTCATCGAGCGGAACACCATCCACTTCAATGGAACCCGTTTTAGGATCGTAAAATCTGAGAAGAAGCTGAAAAACCGTGCTCTTACCAGCGCCAGATGCCCCAACAAGAGCAACCCGCTCACCCGCTTTAATCGTAAAATTCACATCTGTTAATACCGGCTCGCCAGAACGAGACGGATATTCAAAATCAACATTTTTAAATTCAATAGAACCCTTAACTGGCTGCGCTAATTTAGCAGGCTTAACCGGCGAGCTAATCTCGCTTTTATGGTTCAAAAATTCTGACAACCGCTCTGCAGCACCAGCAGCTTGCGCAATCTCCCCCCAAACTTCTGTCAAAGCCCCAAGAGACCCACCAGCAAAAACCGCATAAAGCATAAATTGCACAAGCGTGCCTGCACTCATATCACCAGAAATCACATCATGAGCGCCATACCACAAAATCAAAACAATGCTGACCATTACCAAGAAGATAGCAATCGCTGTAAGAAAGGCACGTGCCTTTGTGCGCACCATAGCTTTTAAAACAGTTAGTTCATTACTTTGCGTAAAGCGGTTCGTCACTTGGCTTTCCGCATTAAAGGCCTGAACCGTGCGAATATTAGAGAGCATCTCGGCGCCAAATTTATTCAACTCAGCCATAGTGTCTTGCGCAGTATTGGAAAGGCGGCGCACCACGCGGCCATAAAACACCAAAGGCAACACAATGATAGGAATGGCCAAAATCACCATCACAGACAACTGCGCACTGGTAATCACCATCATCACCAAGCCACCAAGTAGCACAACGCCATTTCGCAGCGCCTGACTAACACTGGCCCGAATAGCCGTGTTGATTAAAGTCGTATCCGCCGCCAAGCGCGACATCAGCTCACCAGAATGGTTAACATCAAAAAACTGAGCACTAAACCCAATCAATTTTTTAAAAACATCAGCTTTAAGATCAGCGACAAGTCGCTCCCCAAGCCAATAAACACAATAAAAGCGCAAGGCGGACCCAACCGCCAAAAGGCTCACAATAAAAATAAGAAGTTGAAAATAAGCGTCTATCCCGGCAGCATTTGTCGTTGCAATGCCATGGTCAATTACAAGACGCGTAGCAAAAGGAAGAGCCAAAGTCGCAATTGAAGCAACCAACAACGCAAAAATCGTCAACCCCAGCATAAATGGGTAGCGCTTTAAATAGGGAAACAAATGCCCAAGCGGATGAACTGCTTTTAAAGAACGTTTTTTGGGGGAGCTATTCGCTAACTCAACAGGAGCAACAGTCATCTAAACAATCTTAACTTCTTCTATAGATTTATAATTTCAGACATATTCACACTAATGATTATATTCAATAAAGTCTATGCATAGACTTATAGATTAAATGACCAATAACAGGCCATCAACCTAATCAAAAAATTAATCAGTGAATGTGAGATAGCTTATATGTGAAATTTTACCTAAAGAAAACGATAAAGATTAAGCTTCAATCATTATAGAAGCTGCAGCTGAGTATAAAGCGGTCCAGGCATGGCGCACTTCGTCAGTAAATGCAGCACCCAAACCTTCTTCAAGCGTCCAAACAAGCGCATCTGCAACAGGCACATAATGGTCTTCAACAACACCATATCCCTTATGTTTACGGCCCATCTCTTCTAAAATAGGAATTAATTTATCTGGGTAGTCTAGCGTATTAACCAAAACTTTGAGCGCACCCATTAATTTCTTCTTCTGGTCTCTTAAATCCTCCGGGAATAAAGAGCGAAGTTCAGGGGCGGCATCAAATAAACGTTGATAGAACAGATCAGCTGCAATGTCGGCTTTTTCTTCAACCAAATCAAAACTGGTTTTCACCAATTGCTTTTGAGCAGCTGTCACACCAAATAATTCTTTACCACTCACAGAATTATTTGCCTGGGGTGAAACATCAACAGCAGGAGCTTCAATAGAAGCCGCTGCTTCATACCCCATTTGAGTATTTTCAAACCCAGCATCAGATTGTGCACCATTATTGGCTTCTTCCATAATCTTGGCAATATTCCCCTCAAGCTTGCCAGCATGAAGGTTAAGCGTTTTTAAAATTTCACCAATTTCCTCAGTGGCTTCTTTTGTTTGCTCTGCTAGAATTTTCACCTCTCCAGCAACAACAGCAAACCCCTTGCCACTCTCACCAGCACGCGCCGCCTCAATCGTCGCGTTCAGTGCCAATAAATTTGTTTGTCTCGTTACAGCATTAATCTGTGCCGCAACCCCAGAAACCCTATCAATCTGCTCTTTAAGGTGAACAACTTCTTTTTCACTACTTTCAATATTACTTTTAAGAACAGCTGAATAGGTCATGGCATATCCGTTTTTAAAGGATCTAAAAATAGTAAGCTAAATTTTTAGATATTTTTTGATTTATTAAGATATGCGCAAAGCTGGTAAATAAAATCTTAATTTTCATCACAACTAGCTCAAACTTTTCTATTCTTCACAGCCTTTTCAAAACTTCTTTGCGAAGCTTGGGCAAATATAAATTTTCAAACCAGCTATTTTTCTTCAACCAATGATTATTTCGCCAAGATGGATGCGGAAGCGGAAGAAATAATGAAGAATCGGAACAAATAGAGAAAAACTGATCATAGTTGGCCACAACCTCATAAAGAGGCTGTTTTGCAAAGTGCGAAAGTAAGGCATGTTTTTTCAAATGATATTCAATTGCATATTTCCCAACCAGAAGTGTTAAATCAACTTTAGGCAAAAGCTGAAACAAACCTTCATGCCATTGAAAAGAACATTCTTTTCTAGGGGGCAAATCAGCCCCTTTGGCTGTTTGCCCGGGAAAGCAAAACCCCATAGGAATAATGGCTAATTTTTTATGATTGTAAAATATAGCCTCATCAACCCCAAGCCAATCTCGCAAACGATCCCCAGATGCATCGGTAAAAGGTCGCCCAGAAAGATGAACCTTAGTCCCTGGAGCTTGCCCGCAAATAGCTATCTTAGCCTCCCTTGAAACCTGTAATACGGGGCGCGGCTCATGTGGTAAAGGTGACTTAATCGGGCGATCAATACAAACCCGGCATGACTTAATTTCGCTTACATATTGTTTCAGCTTAGTTGAAATAAAAACACCTCACATTCAAAGAGAAAAAGATCACATAAATCTGAATTGCCAGATTTCTGGTCTTAGCCCATTATATTAAAAACAACATATTCACACTGTGACAAATCACACAGTTTAATTGCTAAAATTTTCTTATTGTGGGTTCAGTCATAATCCCAATTATTAAGGAGACTATAAAAATGTCACCTCTGTTACAAAAATCAAACCTATCTAATCAAATGAAAACAATGATTTTACTAAGCTTAATTGCCTTTTCATCGGCATTGCTACTCCTCACAAACGAAGCATCAGCTGGTAAATATAAATTAAAATGCAAAGGCCCGTACCAAGTTGTACAAGGTAACCTGCTAGCCACCCCCCCTTGTGAAAATGCCTACATAGCCAAAGTCGCTCGAACCTACGGATATAAGGTCTCAGCAAAACAAGTTAGAAATAACGTACACAAAAAAATGGAAATTTGTCAGCATATCGGTCACGACTCACGCATTAGTGAATTGTGCGATGAATATAATGATTTTGGCAAACCAAGCTTTGGTCGTTAAATCATTCAGCCAATAGAAATTAATAATAATTTTTACCCAGCTGTCTTTCTATAATCACAATTTTAAAAGCATTATCCCTTGCGTCTTTATTGAATAAAGGGATAATGCTTCTCTATGAGAAAAATCATAAAAAATTTCTGGGTATTGAAACAAAACAAAATCCAAGCCCCGATCCAAGCCTTAAGCCAAGCCCTAAGATTGTTCCAACCAAAAAGGTTCTCTCTTGGTCTTGTGCTCCTATGCTCCAGCCTTTTAGCAGGCTGCGGAGGCCTTGGTTACACACCTCCCCCAGGCGCTAAATTAGGAGACGCTTTTCTCAGTTTAACAGTTTCAACCGCTAATCATGGACGCATGCCTGAAGGTGCAGATATCGTTATCAGCATCGAAAACGCTACAGCTGCCACTCCTAAAGAACAAGTAATCATCGGCGATGTTGTCAAACTCTCTCTTGGGGACACAGGCGTTAAAGTCAATTTTCCCATCGATAAAAACCTGCTTGAAGACTGCGGAACAAATAAAAGCTGCTATATTTATGTAAAGGTCGTAAAAAACGGCACGACCTACTATAAAACAACCACCCCAACACCCTACAAAGCTGGTCAAATCAAAGCAAAAATAACGGTTACCAAAGCCAGTTAAACCAATCATCTTAAAAGTGATTTAGGTAAGGTCCCTCGTTTTAACATGCGCTTGCGTAACGCCAACCACCTTTTGCAAGAAGGAAGCTTCAAATTACACCTCACCCGAATTTGCGGCCCCCTTTGAACAGTCTGACTAAGAGTTCGCTTTAATATCTTTTTATAATCTTTTTGAAGTTTTTTTACCCAAGATAAACTCGCATGCTCTGGCACAGCTTCACTGCCCAATGGCATAGGTTGTAAACATCCATGCTGGACAAAACTCGCATCGTCAACAAACGTGCTTGTTGAATAAACCTGATACCCAGTTTTACAAACTAAAATAGAAGGCAAAGCTCTTGTCTCATTAAAACCATCAAAAACCGGCTGCATCTTTTTCCATAAATTAAAAAACTTATGATCCTTATATATTCCAAGATTTTTGCTTGTTAATCTAAATGGGTAAATATGAATAGGAATGATTTTCTGCCCCTGCTTCAAAGCAATAGCCACCAAATCATATAATACGGACATAGGACCATTCTTCAACGCATAACACCCAACAGAAGAACACCCACCATGAATAAGTAAATAAGAACCTGTTCGTTTCTTAAGCCCATCATAAATATTGGGAAACGCCAAATTCAATGCCCGTGGCCATTTCCTTGAATGCCATAAAACATCTTCTGCTGGAACATGATAAAAACCTTCAGGAGCCTGCTTGTCACCTTCAGCAATTTTAGGGCCTATTTTTCCTGAATATTTACAGATCTCAAAACTCTTATAAAGCTTATAAGTTGCGCCACTTTGCAACCAAACCTCAAGGGTCTTCTCTTCTTTAAACAAGCGAATATAAAGGCGTATCGGCCCTTTAAAACCAACAGCCTTTAACCTCTCAACCGCTCTCATTTCACTCGCTTTAGGCAACGAAGCTGATCGCACATCATAAGACAATAAAAAAATTGGTAATAAGCTAAGTAGAACACTAACTTTCAAGACTTGCCTCACCAAAAGAACCTCTTCACAAAGCTGTTATCAATTATCAGATAAAATGAGATGACAAACCAATAAGAACCGCTCAAACTAATCACTAAATAAATAACCTCTAGATTAAATATTAATAAAGAGATTATGGATCATTATCGTCTTTGGTAGATTAATATTCAAAAGGGAAAATCCCTTTCAACAGTTTAAACAAGAGTAAAGCCAATGAAAACAATCATCGCGACTTTTAGTTCAGTTTTTTTACTAATCACACTAAGTACATCAGCTCAGGCCGGCAACAGATATTACCCAAATGAATCTGGGTTTATTTTATTTGACCTCTTTGCTCAAGCACCAGAAAGTAAATATAGAAAAGGTCGTCCAAAAGTACGCGGATTTAGAAAAAAAGTTGGCGGCTATTCATATAAATATACAGACACATTAGATGGCTTTGGCAGCCGTCCTGGCGACTTCAATCCAATTTTTGATGGACGCGGTCTATTCAGCGAACGCCTAGGAACAGACGGTCCTTATATCGGCAATTAATCGCGGCAACTAAACCTTGCACTTAAAATTAAACTAAGTACTATACAAAAGTAGAAAAAGGGCTGGCTAAATTCTCTTAGCTCAGCCCATTTTCTAAAATAATCACCTACCCAATAATCGGTAGAAATTTCATCCCCATAAAGACGTATGACCTGCATATTTGATTGCATTTTCACCCATCACTATTGAGCAAAATTCTTTGTGAGGTTGTGAACCATCTTGATGTGACTTTCCCCTTCAAAGCGCCCAAACTTAGTCCATTCACTGATTGGGATTATTTAAATGGTCATGTGAAGAACGATCAAATCAAAACAATTGTCTCAATCATAAATTCTTAAAAAGCTGAACCTTTTCAGCATCATGAGGACTATTATGATAAAATCAACAATCGCACTACTTACAACATTTTTAACGATTACTCTCTTTCTCTCCCCTGCATTAGCCGATAGCGTGCCACTAGAAGAGACAGAAACACAAAGCATCTCTTCCCTTATCGTGCCTGTTCACGACGTAAAAGCTAAAAAAACGAAACAAGCAAAAAAACAAAGAAGTGAAGCTCAAAGAATAAGAGATGAAAAATACATTGGATTTGAATGTGTTCCAGAAGATAATACATGCGAACAAGAGCACAATAACGATACGTACAATCCACCATATAATTCATCCAATTAATTATAATCCGTCTAAAGTAACCTCATAATACAAATGAACTGAGGCTTAGACGTAACAAATTAATAGCAAACCGTTTATAAGTGGCGCAGAGCTCATACTCTGTGCCACTTTTTATTTGACTTAAACTCCCCTCCAATCAAACATGAGAGCCGGTATTCAACATAGTTAATTGAGGTAAAGATTATGGGTCTGACTAGAAAGTTTTTAATCGCAGTAACACTTCTACTTGCTGTATCAGCAACACTCACAATTAACCCAGGAGATGCTGAAGCAAGATGCAAGAAGTTTGGCTTCACAGTGAATGATTATGGCAAAAAAGGCCCAACTGAAGACGCAAAACGCCTTCTCGATAAATTCATCGCTGATTGGATGGCAAAGAACAATATTAAAAATTACCGGACAAAGCCAAAAACTGTGTCTTGTAAACTTTTCATCGATGTAGTCCTTTTCGATGAATATACCTGCCGCGCAGACACAACCGCCTGCTGGTAAAAACAATAAAAAGCCCGTCTTTTCACTAATGGAAAAAGACGGGCTTTTTTTATCTGTTTTATAAGAACATACCTAAGTGGAAAAAACTAAGCAGAACAAAACGGCCTCACAAACGTATCTGCAATCCACCATTTTGGAAAACGACTTCTTAAGTAAGAACCTCCCCTTTGAAGATCTTCTTTCGTTTCAAACAAACCAAAACAAGTCGCTCCAGAGCCTGACAACCGTGAAATCAGACAACCACCAAGCCCACCAATCTCGGCTAACACATCTCCAATTTGGGGGGCAACTTTTAAAGCCGGCTGCAGCAAATCATTTGGCACTTTCTCCATTACATCAATAACACCATCAACATCAGAAAGAACAAGTGATCTTAGCTCATCTATAGTGCCCTTCTCACCCTCATGATAAGGAGCCGCATTCAGCGCCTTAAATACAGAACCTGTTGGCACAGCAATCCTTGGGTTCACCAACAACATATGCATCTGAGGTATGTGATCAATAGGCTCAACAATCTCGCCAATCCCATGCATAAAAGCCGGGTTAGATGAAACACAAACAGGAATGTCAGCACCAAACTTTTGAGAAAATTTCAAAAAATCAAAGCGTGACAAATCAAAACCTTGATCACTGAAATAATGGTTTAATATCCGAATAAGTGCCGCCGCATCAGCAGACCCGCCTCCAAGGCCAGCCGCAACAGGTAACTTTTTCTCTAATTGAAATTCACCCAAATTTTGAGAATAAGTTTGAGAAGACGCAAACTGAGTAAGCTCATTCAGCAGTTGAATACCAACCGTCTCAACCAGGTTCTCACCTTCAATATGCATGGCCTCAGAGCCAACAACCCGCAACTGGAAAGAACGATCCTGAGAAGGTGAGCTGTTTTTTGAAAGAGGCGAGAAAACCAGCTCATCCCCAACCCCAGCAAACACAACAAGACTTTCAAGCTGATGATATCCATCATCCCGCTTACCCAAAACAGATAATGTAAGATTTACCTTTGCAAAGGCTGTCTCTTTATAACTGGTACCAATGCACTGGATCATAATCATATAGTGATTAAAAAGTTAAAACCTCATGGCAATAAAATTCTAATCAAAACCATTCATTCTTATTTTTCTTTAAGAGACGCTTTCGCTTGGCGTTTCACAGCAAGACCATCAATCATTTTTTTATTGATCTGTTCTTTAAGCTCATCATCAGGCTCTAAACTAAGAACTTGCTTCCATTGAAAACGAGCTTCATTCTTGCGCCCAACCCGCCAGTAAACATCACCCAAATGATCATTAATCACAGGGTCATCAGGGCGAAGCATAACAGCCTTTTCTAAAATCGTAACCGCTTGTTTATATTGACCAAGTCTGTAATGAGCCCACCCCAAACTATCAACATAATAACCGCTATTGGGCTTTAATTTCACAGCTTTGCGAATAAGTTTCATTGCATTAGTGAGGTTCAAATTTTGATCCACCCAGCTATAACCAAGATAGTTCAAAACATCAGGACGGTTCGGGCTAAGTTTCAAAGCTGATTTAAAATCTTTTTCAGCCTTAGGCCATTCTTTTGAACGCTCATAACTAATCCCACGACCATAATAATAAAACCAATCACTCGGTCTAGGTTTCTTTAAAAGTGCAATCGCTTTGCTGTAATTCGCAGCAGCTTCAGAAAACTTCTTTTCATCAAGATAAAGCTTACCCAGCGCATTAAACAGATCTATGTCATGCGAGTATTTGCCTTCCAAACCTTCAAGCAATTGAATAGCTGTGCCTCTTTGCTCTTTGGCACTAAGACATTGCGCTTTTAAAATTTGCGCATCCAACCAAATCGGTTCAGCTTGGTCAATTCCACTTAAATAAACAATCGAGCGGTCATACTTCTTCACACGGTAAAGCAAACTGGCAAGTGAATAGTCAGCAGCTGCAAATTCAGGACGAAGCAATCGAGCCATTTGCAAAAAAATCAAGCCGTCATCAACTCCACCATTCTCAGCTCTACGATCGCCAAGACTAAAGAAAATCTCAGCCAGCCCCTCTTGCGCTGTTTGCACATGAGATGCCATAGGGATTTTTGCTGTGATTTTTTTCTCAATTAAAACCAAATCAGGGTGCTTAAAACGAGCCCTGGAAAAATGCTTATTTAAGACAGTAAGCGCAGCTCGTCTTTGATTGTTCTTCGCTAAAAATTGCGCATAAGACCCAACCAGACGAACCATCTGATGGTATTTGCGATAGAGCCGCGAATATGCTTTTTGCGCATCTTTCACTTTACCATTTACATCAGCGATAAGCGCACGATGATATTGCTGATAATCACGCACCCAATCTGTGTCAGACTTGGCGTTCAACAATTTCATAGCTTTAGAATATTTCCCTTGTTCAGATAAAATCCAAGCTTGTGAGATCCGCTCAATAAGCGCGCTTAAAGGCCCATCATTACTTGCAAGAAAATGCGCTTCAGCAGCACTGTAATTTTTAGATTTAAATTCATCAACACCCCGGTAAAGTCGCGCAAAAGGGTGAGCAGCATCAATCTTAATAAGCTTCTTGCTCAAATCAGATGCTCTAGTCCAATCTCCTCCCATCAATTCAAGTAGGAAAGATTGCTCTAAAATTCTTTTATTATTCGGCTCATAATTCAAAGCACGGCGCATATAATGCGCTGCTTCAACAGTATCATGTTTTGAGCTAGCATAACGACCCGCTAAATAACTGCCAAGAAACGAACTTGATTGTAATTCAGGTTGCGTTTTTTCAGCTAAAACCCCTCCACTAAGCAGAAGAGCTCCACTAATACTAAACACACAAACAAGTGTGGCAACGGGTGAAAGGAATTTTCTCATATAAGTCGCTATCCATTAATGAAATGCCATATAAACAAAGATGGCCTGTTTTACTCGGCTTCGCAAGTCTCAATGCACCATTTTTAAGCCAACTATGAGCCCTATTATGTGGCAAAGCTATGGTCTAAATTAAAAAATGCCGCAAACTTGATCCAAAACAGGTAAACAACTGCAAATTATCAAGCATTACGGCATTTTAAAAAGAATAAGCTAAAACTTCAAATTATTGTCAAAACGAAGTTAAAACTGTTGAGAGCTTACATATTTGGATAATTCGGCCCCCCACCGCCTTCTGGTGTTACCCAAGTAATATTCTGCGCAGGGTCTTTAATATCGCATGTTTTACAATGCACACAATTCTGAGAATTTATCTGAAAACGCGGCGCTTGCCCCTCTTCAGTAATCACTTCATAAACCCCAGCTGGGCAATAAAGTTGCGCCGGTTCTGCATACTCAGGTAGATTTTGTTCTATCGGAATAGACGCATCAGCAAGCTTTAAGTGAACCGGCTGCTCCTCACCATGATTGGTCGCCGAAAAACTCACATTCGTCAAACGATCAAAAGAGAGCACACCATCTGGTTTCGGATAGTCAATCTTTGGATAATCAGCCGCCTTACCTGTACTCTCTGCATCATTTTTCCCGTGGCTCAACGTACCAAAAAAGTTAAATCTGAAAATGGTCGCAAACCACATATCAAAGCCACCAAGCGTTAATCCACCAAGCGGGCCAAACTTACCATTAAGAGGCGCAACATTGCGAACTGGCTTTAAGTCTTTCCCAATAAGCCCTGTGCGCAACTCAGCATCATAATCATGCAGTTCATCACCAGAACGCTCTTCACCAATTGCTTTGTGTGCCGCTTCAGCCGCCGCAATACCAGAAAGCATCGCATTATGGTTGCCCTTAATCCGCGGCAAATTCACAAGACCAGCCGAGCAACCAAGCAAAGCACCACCAGGAAATACAGTTTTAGGAATAGATTGATACCCACCCTTAGTTACAACACGTGCACCATAAGAAACACGTTTGCCACCTTCTAAAACTTCGGCAATATCGGGATGATGCTTCCAACGTTGGAATTCATGATAAGGTGAGAGATGCGGGTTTTTATAATTAAGATCAATAATATACCCCACATAAACCTGATTATCTTCTAGGTGATACATAAACGATCCACCACCATTTTTAACCCCTAAAGGCCAGCCCATAGTGTGGGTCACTTCACCAAGGTTATGGTTCTCAGGCTTCACTTCCCAAATTTCTTTAATGCCAATACCAAACTTAGGCACATCACAATCAGCATCCAAGTCATATTTCGCAATCACTTCTTTAGAAAGAGAACCACGCGCCCCTTCAGAAAGCATCACATATTTACCATTCAAGATCATACCAGGTTCATAATTTGGCCCAGGTGTTCCATCTTTCTCAAGGCCAAATTCACCAGCAACAACACCAGTCACTTCGCCCTTTTCACCATAGATCAATTCAGAGCAAGCCATGCTTGGGAACACTTCAACGCCGAGTGCTTCAGCTTGTTCCGCCATCCAACGACAAACATTGCCCATAGAGACAATGTAATTGCCATGATTATTCATCAAAGGCGGCATTAAAAAATTAGGTATACGTAGCGAACCAGCCGGGCCAAGCATTAAAAAACGGTCCGTTTTCACTTCTGTGTTTAAAGGTGCACCCTTCTCTTTCCAATCAGGAATGAGTTTATCCAAGCCAATCGGGTCTAAAACAGCACCAGAAAGAATATGAGCCCCAACCTCAGATCCCTTTTCAAGCACAACAACATTTAAATCTTCATCCAGTTGCTTTAAACGGATGGCAGCAGAAAGCCCCGCAGGCCCAGCGCCAACAATAACTACATCAAAATCCATTGCTTCCCGTTCAGGAAGCTCAGACTGGTCAACCATTAAAATCTCCTCTAAAGCGCATTATTCAAACTTGTTTATCTGTTTCCCTAAACGCTTTATTTATATCGGTTCCTCGCAAACACTGTCACTCAATGAAGATATGAAACCGCAGCAAAACGAATTAAACACTCCAACTTTGCACCAGTTTTGCGAAAACAACACGCTTAATAAAAACTTAGGTCATGTTGCATGCATTCCAGTTAGAACTTAACACAACCCAAAGCCGGAACACTTTTCCACTCATTCATTTTTGCACCAGCCACAAGCTCATGCTAGATGTTTAATCTCTAAATGATGGCCCGGGCAAGAGGACAAATGGATAAAACCGCAGAAAAATCACTAAAACGATCAGATTTTCAGGCTATTTTAGCCTGGTATGAAGATATGGGGGTGGTTTCCACTTGTGAAGAGACACCAATTAATTGGTTAGAAAACAGCAAAACAATCGATCAATCTCTCATTAAAGGCCTTTTAGAAACAAAAAAAGCCCCCAACACCACCCATTTGGGGCAGCAGAATCAAATAAACCACCAACAAAACACAAAAAGTGCAGAAGAAAGAGCAAGCACAGCTTCAGCCATCTTGGCTAAAAACAACCCAGATCAACAAGCACGAACTCAGCCACAAAGAGAAGCCCCCCTCTCTCTTCCATCTCTAGAAAAAGCAAAAGAGTTAGCTAATCAATGTTCATCTCTTGATGATTTAAGAGAAGCTTTAGCTGAATTTGATGGCTGCGGTTTAAAAAGAACAGCCAAGAACCTTGTTTTTTACCGCGGAGAAAGCAAAGCTGATCTCATGATCATAGGTGAAGCCCCAGGCCGCGAAGAAGATATCGTTGGCAAACCATTTGTAGGTGCTGCCGGTCAGTTACTAGACCGTATGCTAAAATCCATCGAAATAGAGAGCAATTCTGCCCACATCACCAATTTAGTCTATTGGCGCCCCCCCGGTAATCGCGCGCCTACAACAGAAGAAACCGCCATTTGCCGCCCCTTTTTAGATAAACAAATCGAACTGGTTGCCCCCAAAAACATCCTGTTGTTAGGCGGTGAAGCTGCCAAACAAATTTATCAAACAACAACAGGCATCACAAAACTAAGAGGCAAATGGAAAAAAATTCCCGATAGCTCTCATAAAATGGACACTTTAGCAACGTTCCATCCTGCTTACCTTTTACGCACCCCCATAGCTAAACGTCTGGTTTGGCATGATTTGCAGTTATTAAGAGATAAATTAGCAAGCAGCTAAGAGCTACTAATTAAGGGAGTTAAAAATGGACATAAGAATAGAAACCCTTGAAACTTTTAATCTTATTTGCTCAGCAGGTCTCGGTCCCTACCCTCAATCAGCCCCCAAAGCGTGGGATCAATTATTCACCAGCTTAAAAAAGTTAAAAGACATCACCCCCAAGCAACTCATCGGCTTCGGCATGGATGATCCTTTTCTCACCCCAGCGCAATTAACAAGATATGTCGCAACTGCGGCCTATGAAGGGGAGTTCAATGAACAACCAGACCTAAACCTTTTCAAAATGGAAATAAAAGCAGGTAAGTACGCCATTTATACAATGAAGGGCCCCTATCAAAATATGCCAGTAGAATTTGCAAAAATGCGTAACGAGTGGCTAGCTGGGTCAAATGAAGAACTCGATTGTTCCCGCCCTTGGTTAGAAATATACCTTAACGACCCCTTTGAAGTTCCTGAAGAAGAATACCTGACAGACCTCCACATACCCTTAAAATAAAACTCCCCCTAAAACGAAGCAAAATAGTTGAAATTGGTTGCATTAAAGCGTTATAAAATATAAGATGCATTTAATATGCATCTTATATTTTATAACGCTAGGAGCAGGTTTTATGCTACTTCTCGATTTATTTCTTAAATTATTTTTCTCACCTGGGAATTATGCGCTCAAAAAAGCCGGCATAACAGTTGAAGAAGATGGCGGTATATTACGCTCTTTTGTGAATATGTGCGTGTGGGGAATTTTGGCGATTATAAGCGTTGTTGTTTTCATCTAAATTAACAAACTGAGACAAGCTCTATCCCCAAAAAACGACCATATCTCAAACTTAAAGATGATTGTTAATTGACAGATCTCAATGAATGAGCCGATAAATAGCAATAAGATGTTTATTAACCTCAATAAATTGAAGAGACCAACATGGCCGGCATTGATGAATCACGTCCCTTTACTCCCATTACCATAGCTATTTTAACTGTCTCTGATACGAGAACAGAAAAAGATGATAAATCTGGCACACTTCTTTCAAATATGCTGATTGAATCAGGCCATAATTTAGCTGAAAGCTCCATCGTTAAAGATGATGTAGGCGCTATTCAAGAACAAATCAACAAATGGGTTGATGACAAATCAATCGATGCCATCATCACGACAGGTGGCACAGGCTTTACGGGAAGAGATGTCACACCAGATGCAATTAAACCCTTGTTTGATAAAGAAATAGATGGGTTTTCAACTCTTTTTCATCAGCTATCATATGAAAAAATCGGCACTTCAACCATCCAGTCAAGAGCTTGCGGTGGCCTGATAAAAGACACATTCGTTTTTTGCGTTCCAGGCTCCCCTGGTGCCTGTAAAGATGCATGGCACGGCATTTTAAAATATCAATTAGACAGCCGCCATAGCCCCTGCAATTTCGTAGAAATCATGCCTCGCCTCATGGAACATGTCAGCTAAAACCTAAACAGGTAACAGCGACGGTTGCTTGTGCGAATGCCACGACAGTTGCTAATGGGCAACCGAAGGAGCACCCAAAAGGGCATTTGAAGCACATATTCGCAGATATCTTGGGCCTCAGAGTTCTGTAGGTAACACCGACGCTTGCAGGTGGGCAACCTGAAGCGCCACTAAAACCGCGGTTGCCTTAGCGCGGATGCTTTGTGGGCATCTAGAGCGCCAAAAAAAGGCAACTGAAGGAGCGCCAAAAAAGAGATACAAAAACCTACCATTCTGTTAACAAACTGGTAGATGAAACGCCTTAAACTATTCCAAGTCTTCTTTCGTTTTATTAATAGGGCATATGGTTGTATTTATGCCTAAATTTAATGGAATGAAGAAATAAAGATTCTTTTAGCTATTACAAAGCTTCATAACTAACAAACGGGTCCTGCTACTGCATGCTCTTATCACACCTGAACATATTCACCCAGCACAAAGCTATAAGCACTTTGTGTGTAACAATGGTGCTGTTTCTATGCCTTTCAGGTGATCAACTTTTAGGGCGCGGAGAAGGCGCAAGAACCCTTTCTATTTATAATATTCACACCAAGAAAACTCTGACTGTTGTTTATAAAAAAGATGGACAATACATTCCATCAGCCATGAAGCGAATAGACCACATCATGGGTGATTGGCGGCGCAAAGAAAGCCGCAAGATGAATAAAGACCTCATCGACCTCATGTGGGAAATGCATAATCAGCTTGGCTCACGCAAACCCATTCATCTGATCTCTGGGTACAGATCTCAAAAAACCAATAATGCCTTACGTAAAAGAGGCGGCGGCCAAGCCAGAAAAAGTCGCCACATTCTCGGCATGGCAGCAGACGTCCACTTCCCTGATGTACCAGTAAGGGAGTTAAGAGATTCAGCCCTTATCAGACAAAGAGGTGGAGTTGGTTATTACCCAACATCCGGCCTTCCCTTTGTTCACCTTGATGTCGGCAGAGTGCGCCACTGGCCACGCATTGCACGACCACAACTCGCCGCCCTCTTTCCAAATGGCCGCAGTAAACACGTTCCAAGAGACGGACGCCCCCTTACCAAAGCAGATGCGAGAAAATATGGAGCAGCTGCTAAAATTGCTAAAATGCGCCGCATTCAATTAGCACGCAGACAAAAAAGAGACGGCATTGCCATAGCCGCACTCACTCCACCAGCAAGAAAAGCAAAACCTAAAACGGCCGCAAAGATTGAGCCAAAACTCGCTTCGCTAAACCGTGACGCACTCAACGAAAAAATAGCCTCTTTAAGACCATCAACACTTGAAGAGGCAAAACGCGCTAAAATTAGACCAACCTTAGCGCCAAAAGAAAAACTCGATTCAAAAGAGCAAATCGCCTCCTATAAACCAACCAAAAAGAATAGTGAATCTAAGTCTGAGCAAAAAGAAAAAGGCGTGCCAGACTGGTGGCGCAATCAAACCATAGCAAGCCTCTCTCCTTTACAAACTAAATTAGAAGAAGAGCGCCAACTCGTTCAATTAGCTTCAATCGATACAGACATGCCTGAAAGCTGGCGCAGTTTTGCTCCAAGAAAAAAGGCACAAATCATTGAGCAAAATAACGTTGCATACTCACCTGAGTTTGATGAAGAACACCCAGAAGAATTAAACTACCGCCCCTTTTCATTAAGCCCCTTAATGACAGATCAACCCGTCGCGGAAAACGAAGACCTTTTAAAACTAAGCCCACCAGATTATGCGCAAGCCAGTGTTTTGCTAAAAGATGACCAAGGCATAGCTTCATCACGTTTCCTCCCAGGTCTTCAAATTGGTAGTTTAGGGCTAGCCAACCAATTCGTCGGCAGCGCCATAACAGACCTCACCTCACCTCCTGTTGTTAAAGAAGAGCAAGCAAAACGCAAAGCTAAAAAGAGAAGAGTGAAATACAAGAAAAGACGCAAAAAATACCGCAAGAAGAAACCCAAAAAGAAAGAAGTAAAATCAAATTCGTTTTTTGGTCTTTTTTAAAAACCACAAAAATGATAAAATCATGAGAGCTTCGTAACAAAATCATCTCAATATACAATCACATCATCAAACTCTAAAATCAGAGGAAAGCTTGATAAGATATTGAGAGAAAGGCATTATAAAATCATCCAAAAGTTGAAATTTTCAGAGATAAAACAGCAAGTTACATAATAAAACTCTGAGAATTTTATGAGAAAACAAAAGATCCTTGGAGGGAAGAAATGAAAGTTCAAATAAAACAAGCACTTTTCGCCGCCGCCTTATCAATCTTTACCATCTCTCCCCTTATAGCCTTTCCTGCAAATGCCTACACCGTCTATATCAGTAACGAAAAAGACGACACAATAACCGTCATTGATAGCAAAACACTCAAAGTCATAGATACAATTAAAGTTGGTCAACGACCACGTGGTATTATCCTGTCAAAGGACGAAAAATACATCCTTGTCTGCGCAAGTGATGATGACACCGTCGAAGTCATCGATAGAAAAACCAAAAAAATTGTAAAGACATTACCATCAGGCCCAGACCCTGAACTTTTCATTCTTCACCCAACAGGCAACCCTCTTTACATCTCTAACGAAGATGACAACATGGTCACCGTTGTTGATATTGAAAAAAACAAAGTCCTCAATGAAGTCCCAGTAGGTGTCGAGCCAGAAGGTATGGGCATCAGCCCAGATGGCAAAACAATCGTAAACACTTCAGAGACAACAAACATGGTCCATTTCATTGATTCAATTACCAATGAAATCACCCACAATGTTTTAGTTGAACAACGCCCAAGAGTGGCCATTTATAATCACGCAGGCACACAAGTCTGGACATCCTCAGAAATCGGCGGAACCGTGAATGTCATTGATGATAAGAAACGTGAAATCATCCAAAAAATTACCTTCGAAATCCCTGGCGTCACCCAAGACACAGTCCAACCTGTCGGCATCAGATTATTAAAAGATGGCTCAAAAGCTTTTGTCGCCCTCGGCCCATCTAATCGTGTCGCAGTGATTGATATGAAAACTTACAAAGTAGAAAAATACTTACTGGTTGGCCAAAGAGTTTGGAACTTGGGCTTCACTCCAGATGAAAAATTTCTCTACACAACAAATGGCGTCAGCAATGATGTATCAGTCATTGATGTTAAAAAATTAAAAGTTATCAAATCAATCCCCGTCGGCCGTTATCCTTGGGGAGTGGTCATAGCAAAAGACTAAAAATTAATAGCTCCACCAGCTTTATATAAATGGCATCTAACATAGGTTTAAAAACCATCCATGAAGAAAAAAAGCCTATCTCTTACACATAGAAAAATAATCCCCCTCCTATTCTCCCTTGCAATTCTAGCTCCTATTGCAAGCGGAGGGGGAGCCATCAAAAAAGCTCACGCCTATTCAGAAGATAAAAACTGGCCTTGCATTCAGGCCAAAGTAATAAAACTCTCAGCAGGGCAAATGTGGCGCGGCAACCCGGTGAAAGAAACCGACCTTTCCTGGCAAAAAAATGATGATGTAAAAGCTCTAGTTAAGCAAATCATGCCACGCCGCGTCTCACTAAAAGAAACTGAAAAAATCATCGGTGAATTTGCCAAAAAACACACCACGAATGTGAACAAGCAATTAGAACAAAGCTTCTTAGCCCTCTTATCAGAAACAAATAAAATTCGAAAAGAAATCATCGGCGGTATCGGCAAATTTTCTTCTCGCCAAAAAAGCCTCTCAAAACGCATCATCGAAAACAGACGCAAAATCGTTGAGTTCGAACAAAAAGATGAAGCAGGCACCCTCACCAAAGAAGAAGACCAACAATTTGCCAAATTAGAACAACAACTCGAATGGGATATCCGCATCCATGAAGAACGCGAAAAATCCCTTGAGTATGTCTGTGAAAGTCCCGTCATCCTCGAGCAAAGGCTCTTCGCCCTCTCTCAACAATTAAAGAAATTCTATAAATAAATGAAAGCTCTCTTTCTCATAAAGAGATAAGAAAAACGATTGAATCACTTAGAAATAAAGTCATTTAAATCTTCCATAGATATGTAATGGATATTGATCTTATTCCCATCTAAATCTCTGAAATAACCTGCATAAAACCCTTTCATTTCATCACGATAACCAGCAGGCCCCTCATCAATAGCACCAAGCTCCATGGCCTTTTTATAAACCTTATCAACTTCTTCGGTAGACGATGCTGCAAGACCAATCATAACCCCATTACCAACAGTAGCATGCTTGCCATCAAAAGGTTTCGTAATAGAAAAACCAGCTGACCCATCCTTCTTGCCCCAGGCAACATAGCCATCAAAATCCATAATACGTTCAATACCCAAAACCTTAAAAAGGTCATCATAAAACTTGGCAGATTTTTCAATGTCATTCGTACCAATTGTGATATAGCCAATCATGTTAGATATTCCTTCTTTCATTAAATAAAATACAGGTGATTAAATGGTTCGATATTTTCTAAACTGATAAAAATATCTTTGCCTCTTGCCATTGAAATTCGGCAAAAATAGTTCTTTGAAAATTTGTGATCAATAAAGGGTATTCAAGAACCTTCGTCAGAAAAACAAAGCTTGTTCTTATCCAAGTCTCTCACATAGGCAGAAAAATACGGCCCCCGTTGATTAGGCTCCCCCTCACAAGTACCGCCCAATTCAAGCGCCTTTTTATGTATGTTTTTTACATTGTCACTAGAGCCCACACAAAAACCAATCATTGTTCCATTTCCATTTGTCGCACTCTCTTTATTAAAAGGGTATGCAACCGCAAAAGAAAAATCATCCGACTGCCAGAAAGTCATTCTGTTATCGCAAAAAACTTGCCTGAGCTCCGTCCCTTCAAAAAGCGCGTCATAAAATTTACTAGAAAGCTCCATATTGTTTGTGCCAACAACACAATAATTCATTTTCATAAATCTAAAATCCTGAGAGTTTCGCCAAACATACGTTCAAATTAAATCGCTTCAATTTAAGTCACTTGAAAACAACATATTTAAAAACATGACATTTTATGTCATATTTGTTTTATGAAACAAAAAAAGACATCCTCAAGATTAAAAAGGCTAGATGAACTAACCGGCTTGCTCAAAGCAAACGATCACAATCTGGTCTCTGACTTAGCAGATAATCTAGGCGTCAGCTCGCGAACAATAATGCGCGATTTAGAAATCTTGATTGAAAAAGGCTACCCAATAGAAACCTGCCCAGGGCGTGGCGGCGGCGTAAGCTTGCATAGACATTGGGGGTTAGGCCGGCTTCATTTTAATTACAAGGAGATCATTGATCTCCTGTTAAGCCTCGCCGTGATGGAAAAACTCCATTCCCCAATCTTTTTAAGCAACCTAAAATCAATCAGGCACAAAATAGCCGCCTCCTTCCCCGAAGAACAGAGAAAACAAGTACAAGCAGTCCGCAAAAGAATTCTTTTAAGTGAAATAGCATCAGAGAGTAATTTCACCCCACCAGAGGCAAATAACAAAGCAATTCTAAAATCTTCAGCAAATTCTGTTTATGAAGCTTTTTTTGAAATGAAGATGATAAGAATAAATTATAGTGACGTTAAAGGAGCCCAAACAGAACGAACCATAGAACCTCATTTCATTCTGCTCTGCTGGCCAGTTTGGTATATTCTGGCATGGGATCATTTACGAAATGATGCACGCTGCTTTCGCCTGGACCGCATTAAAAAAGCAAAATTAGAAAACGAAAAATTCAAATTAAAAAGCAGCCAAACCCTCATAGGAAAATTGGAAAACTTCATAGTCCGGTTATAAAACTAACTCAGTAAACTACACATAAAAAACCTTATTGTGTCTGAGCTTCAACCTTAATCAATGCACCGCTTTCATCAATCAATGGAATGCCATAACTAGCTAATATCTTATTGATCTCATCTTGTTTGCGGCGAATAATACGGTTGAGTTGACGCTTCCATACCTTCTCCCCGCGGCGCACACCAAAAGTAATTCTATAAGCCATGCGACCACCCTTGGTCTCATTAATCAACGGAACCACACTCAAAGGTTGGCTAGCTTGTTTAGCAAAAAAACCACCAATCGGCCCCCATAAGAGACCTGCATCCAAATCACCTTTAGCAATTTCATCAATCATCTGCTCAGCAGGGGAAAAATAGCGGCGATCAACCATACGATGAAAAGATTTAATATTATCAAGCAAATCATTGAGTGCGAGAATGGTAACTGGTGGTGTTCCAGCAATAACACCAATTTTCTTCCCCTTTAAACGAGGGTCATTCAAATTTTTAAGACCATCAAACTCACCCTTACGGTGAATAAGAACATAACTGGTTTTGTAATAGGGATTACTATTGAGAACCAATTCATGAGCCGAAACATAACCAATGATAATATCGCATTTTTTCTTATCTAAAGTTTGCCGAATAAAACCAACCGACTGCGGAAACCAGGTATACCTAACTGGCACACCAAGTTCTCCAGCAATCAATTCAGCAATCTTATTTTCAAAACCATCTTTGGCTTTACTGGAAAAAGGTTTGTTGGCAGGGTCCGCACAAACACGAAGGCTCGTGCGGTCCACCAAATCAGACGTTTGAGCATAAGCTGTCACTGAAGAATTAATTAGTGAAAAACTAAATAACAAAGTCAAAATAAGTCCAGCTTGCCTAATCTTCATAAAACTTAATCTCCAAAACAAGCTGATTCTTCTTCGCGAATTTCTTTTGGTTTCGCTTCCTTTTTCAGGTTCCTATGAAAAACAGGCCCCATAGCACCATCAGCTCTTGCCTTTAAGTATACATAAAAATCATCAAGAAAACACATGACATTCTTGTTGGTACCAAAGCTCGGCATCACATTTGATGAACCATCAGTTTGCTTCACACTTCGACCATTCGTCACAACATCTCTAAAATCATCATAAGACATCGTCTTCAAACTTGTCGCCAAAGCGGGGGCAAAACTGCTCCCAAGCCCAAGAGGACCATGACAAACATGACATTCCGCATGATAGCGGCGGTTACCATTAAACGAAAGCCAATCCCATTGATCCTTATCATTCTTGTTGTAAGTCGGCTCATCATTTTTATCAAAATATTTCCCGTCTTCTTTGTACTTACCGTCAGCAAGTTTCGAAGCATTGCCAGCCACTAAATGAATATCTTTTGAAGCAACTTTGAAAATTTTCGCTGTTTCAGAATTAGAGCGATTAACACCCCTCTCAACAGAACCAGCATGACCTAAACTGCTTAATGACATCACTAACAATGACACAAGCCCCACCCGAGTAACTATTACTCTCATCATTTTCTCATTCATCCTCCCAATGAAATTTACACTTTTTATAGATTTTAGTTATGATTAACTTTAGAAAAAAAGACCCAGCAACTTCAGTAAGTTAGCTGCTGGGTCACACCTTGGTTTATGGAGTTAAACTCAGCGATCTTAAGGTAAGGAGAATACCGTTAATTGACCACCAAGGCGGGTATATTTATGCAAGGCAGCATAACCACCCACAGCACCAAGACCCGCATTCGGGTCTGTTAGGCCAGCGGCAAGACCAATACCGGCCCAACCACCAACACCTGACAGAATAGCAACATATTGCTTACCGCCATGCTTGTAAGTCATCACATTACCAATGATGCCAGATGGAGTGCGGAACTTATAAAGCTCTTTACCAGTTTTCGCATCAACAGCTTTGAGATAACCCTCAAGAGTGCCGTAGAAAACAACTCCACCAGCAGTGGCTAGTGCACCTGACCAAACAGAGAATTGCTCTTTGTTTGACCAAACGATTTTGCCTTTTGTTGCATCCCATGCAATGAAATTACCCATATGGGTATCACCTTTAGGTGGATACATTGCCAAGGTAGCACCAACATAAGGTTGACCTGGTGTGTATGTTACGCGGAAAGGTTCATAGTCCATGCAAACATGGTTTGTAGGAACATAGAACAATCCAGTTTTCGGTGAGAATGCAGCAGGTTGCTGGTCTTTTGTACCCAAAGCTGCAGGACAGATGTTTTTAGAGTTTACATCTTCACCATTTTGCTCAGTTGAATATTTAGATACAACCTGAGGACGACCTGTTTTCATGTCAACATGAGTAGCCCAGTTAACAACAGGGTCATATTTCTCAGCCACCAAAAGTTCACCAGTTACACGATCCATTGTGTAGGCAAAACCATTACGATCAAAGTGAACAAGGATCTTGCGCATTTTACCTTTGATTTTCTGGTTCGCCAGGATCATTTCATTGATGCCGTCATAATCCCACTCATCATGAGGTGTCATTTGATATAGCCACTTAGCCATACCTGTGTCCGCATCACGAGCAAAGATTGTCATTGACCAACGATTGTCACCAGGGCGTTGTTTTGGGTTCCATGTAGATGGATTACCTGAACCATAATAAACTAAGTTTGTTTCAGGGTCATAGGATAACCAACCCCAAGTACAACCACCACCAATTTTCCATTGGTCACCTTTCCAGGTGTTAGTACCACTGTCTTTACCAACAGGTTTACCTAAGTGAGTTGTTTTAGCAGGGTCAACCAAGATATCACTATCTGGTCCCATGGAATAACCACGCCATGATTGCGCACCAGTTTTAAGGTCATAAGCAGTCACATGACAGCGAACACCAAATTCACCACCAGAAATACCAACATAAACCTTATCTTTCACAACCATTGGTGCAGATGTACCTGTTTCACCAATTTTTGGATTACCATTTTTAGTCTTCCAAATTTGCTTACCTGTTTTGGCATCAAGTGCCACCAGGTTTGTATCAGCTTGGTGAAGAATGATTTTACCATCACCATAAGCAACGCCGCGGTTCACGGTGTCACAGCACATCACAGGAATAACAGTAGGGTCCTGCTTTGGCTCATAACGCCACTTAATGGTTCCATCATTCAAGTCTAAGGCATAAACATTGTTTGGAAACGGTGTATGAACATACATCATATCACCAATAACCAATGGATTGCCTTCGTGACCACGAAGAACACCAGTAGAAAATGTCCAGGCAACTTTAAGTGTGCCAACATTTGCTGCAGTGATTTCGTTAAGTTTAGAATAACGCGTATTGGCATAGTCGCCTGTTGGCATCGCCCAATTGTTCGCGTCATTTGAGAGTGCCATAAGTTTATCATTCGCTTGCGCCATTGGTGCAATTGAAATGGTCATGGCAACCGCTATTGCTGAAAGCAATAATTTCCTCATATGCGTCCCTTCCCTATTAGTTGTAGTTGGTCCCAGAAACAATCTAGGTTCAACTTTTCGAACACAGTCTAGTTTGTGAAATCATGAGAAAATGAGAACGGGTGAGATGCTCCAGAAACTTTAATCAATCAATGAAATTTGTGATTATTATTTTTGAAAAATTAAAGGATACCAAAACACAGTTAAGTTCTATTTCCTCCCAATTACAAATCCCAGCTTACACCCTTAACCAAAGACTGCAATCCTCAGAGAATTCTTAAATTTGAATGAGGAAATAACGGCAACAAATAATCAAACATCTATTAACCACGAACGCACCAATTATGAGAAAAAAACGATAATCACAAAAATGATTTACCTTAAAAAAAACAAATGCCCCGCAACGAGCGAGGCATAACAAGAATATTGAGGGAGATGGATTTTATCCTTTAAAAACAACGAACTTCGGCTTCCGCCTGAGCACGGCGCAAAATATTAACTGCATTTTTATATTGAGCCGCAGTTTTATAAAGCGCCGATTTCTCACCCGTTAAGCGACGCAAACTCAAGACAGTCTCTGCCTTTTCATAATCAGCAAAAGGAACAATCGAAGCAATAACATCTACACTGCAAGAACAACGCTCTAAAGCCTGCCTTGTTTGACCATTCGATGCCATACACCCAAACACATAATCAGCTATGACAACTGTTGGGTATGGGTTGTTTTCTGCAGCCCGCACAGCCCCTGCCGATATGAAACTAAGCATAAAAATTACACTTAAAATTTCATACCCTGCCCGTCTTTTAAAAAATTTCATTAAATTACATTTCTCCTTATTTTATGAGCGATACATCCAATGAAATTAAATATAATTTCCCTAGCGTAGAACCTAACATTTAGTCAGATTGCGCCACGCCCGTTTGGCGCACACTATCAAAAGTGAGCTCCTCAACAAGCAATGGTTTTTTCACATCTTTAAGAGAGGTCGCAATATCCGCTTCCTTAGTCAGCAAACTCATACCAGCTCGCTTAATCTTATCTCTAAAATGCTGAGGCACACCACCAACATGCTGCGGAACTACAGATCTAATTTTACACAGACCACCAGGTATATCCTTTGAAAGAGTTAGCTCATATTTAATCAAAGCATAATGAACAAGATGATGACTGTTCTTATCTCCTTTATAAGGTTCAAACGAAATCACCTGCGCTGGATAATCTTTCCCCTGAAAGCGGCATACAGATTTTTCAATATTTTTAACCTGACCAATTCCATCAATAATCCTATTTCTTAAATAATTAGCCGTTCCCTTCGCTTTAATTTTTCTAGAAAGGTCCCAGGCATCTTTATTAAAATAAAGAGTAAGAAGTGGATTAGCGGAAACAAAACCAAAAGCTGGATAAGGTCGGTTTTTTTGACCGGTAAAAAAGTTAAACGCAACAGATTTATTTTTTTCACCTTCCCCCTTTGAAACAATCAGCTCAATAACATCCTTAAAATCATCTCCAAAAACACCCTTGCGTTCAAATTGATATTTCACAGTTTGACCAAAACCCACATTATCCATATGAGACATGCCAAAAATTAGGTTCTCTGCTTCATTATATTTATAAGCTTTAGCATCTTCACTCGTGCCTTTCTCTTCAGCAGCACGAACATCAGAAACAAAAAAGCCTCCCAAACCAAACAAAGTGCAAAAAGAAAAAACAAGAAGAAAAGAAAAAGCGGAACGCCAAATAGAAAACCGCAACAAGAGAGTTGAAAATCGCAGCAAGAGAACAGACATTAATAAAAAGTCTCCCAGATTTATAGTGTGTCCAAGCATCTTTCAAAGATCACTGAATGGCTCAAACATCATTGTTATTATGACCAATCATACCCCAATCTTCCATTTGAATAAATTATAATCCTCCATTCAAATGATAACCAAAGACTATCAGCTTATTAAACAAACGAACCAATTTTCGATCAATTTTGCCTTGATAGAGAAACTTTACCACGTAAACTGAGAGAAGAATAAGAAACACCAATATTAGGTAAATTCTCATTATTTATCGTGACCAGAGGCAACGCTCTGGCTCACCAAATTAAAAAAACAATCAGGGGAATAAACAAAGATGGAAGTTAGAGCTGCAATCGCAACCAAAGCTGGGGCTCCACTAGAGGTCACAACAGTCAACATCGAAGGACCAAAAGCTGGCGAGGTCCTTGTACAAATCAAAGCAACTGGCCTTTGCCATACAGATGCATTCACTTTATCAGGAGATGACCCTGAAGGAATTTTCCCATCAATCCTCGGGCATGAAGGTGCAGGCATCGTTGTTGACACAGGCCCCGGCGTAACAAGTTTAAAAAAAGGCGATCACGTAATCCCTCTTTACACAGCAGAATGCCGCACCTGTGAATATTGCTTAAATCCAAAAACAAACCTTTGCCAAAGAGTGCGAGCCACCCAAGGTAGAGGCGTTATGCCAGATGGAACATCAAGATTTTCAATTGGTGGCGAACCAATTTATCACTATATGGGCTGCTCAACATTCTCTGAGTATACTGTACTTCCAGAAATATCATTAGCAAAAATCCGCGAAGACGCACCTTTTGATACAGTTTGTTATATTGGCTGCGGCGTCACAACCGGCGTAGGCGCTGCTATTTACACAGCTGATGTTGAAATCGGCTCAAGTTGCATCGTCTTCGGTTTAGGTGGCATTGGTTTAAATGTAGTGCAAGGCTGCCGCTTAGCTGGCGCAGATCGAATTATCGGCGTTGACATTAACGACTCGAAAAAAGCTATGGCTGAAAGATTTGGCATGACAGATTTTGTCAATCCAAACGAAGTCGAAGGTGACCTCGTAGCCCATCTGGTAAATATGACTGACAGAGGCGGCCTTGATGGCGGCGGCGCTGATTACACATTTGACGCAACCGGTAATGTCAATGTAATGCGCACAGCCCTAGAAGCCTCCCATAAAGGCTGGGGGGAAAGCATCATCATTGGTGTCGCCCCTGCTGGCGCTGAAATTTCAACCCGCCCCTTCCAATTAGTAACTGGTAGAAATTGGAGAGGAACAGCCTTTGGCGGCGCCCGTGGCCGCACAGATGTACCAAAAATTGTTGATTGGTACATGGAAGGCAAAATCGAAATTGACCCAATGATCACCCATAGAATGCCACTTGAAGATATCAATAAAGGCTTTGATCTCATGCACCATGGAGAAAGCATTCGAGGTGTTGTTCAATATTAAATGAACAATCAAAACTCAAAAACAATGAGAGGGCAAAGCCCCTCTCATTTATAACCACCCATTAAACCTTGCTAATGTTTGTAATCACCACCGAGCTCAAATCTCGTAAATTTTCAAACAGGTCACTTGTCGAAAAGAAACGGATCATGAAAAATGACACTAACAGAACTCTCTAGCGTCAAATCTTTTGAAGGCCAGCAAAAACGCTTTGAGCATCAATCAAACACTTGTAATTGCAAAATGACGTTCAGCATCTTTCTCCCCAAAGAGGCAGAAACAACCAAAGTCCCTCTTCTCTATTGGCTATCAGGCCTCACCTGCACAGACGAAAATTTTGTAACCAAAGCTGGAGCTCAAGCATATGCAAGCCAACATGGCATAGCCATAGTCGCCCCTGATACGAGCCCGCGCGGCGAAGATGTTGCAGATGATCCTGAAGCCGCTTATGACTTCGGCCTAGCTGCCGGGTTTTATGTCAACGCAACTGAAGCCCCCTTTAGCTCTCACTATCACATGTATGACTACATCACGAAAGAACTCCCAACTTTGGTCAATGAGAATTTTAATGTTGCTCCGGATCGCGCTGGAATTTTTGGTCACTCAATGGGAGGACACGGCGCCCTTACAATCGCATTGAACAATCCTGGCATGTTCAAATCTGTTTCAGCATTCGCCCCAATCTCATCACCTATGAATTGCCCATGGGGGCAAAAAGCACTCAGCGGTTATTTAGGAAGTGATCAAGAAACCTGGAAAAAACATGATGCATGCCACATGATTTCTGTTGCAACAGAGCGCTTACCCCTCTTGATTGATCAAGGTGATGCTGATCCATTTTTAACCGAGCAATTAAAACCGGAGTTACTACATTCAGCTGCAGAAACACACGGCCACCCTATCACCCTGCGTATGCAGCAAGGTTATGATCATAGTTACTTTTTTATAGCAACATTCATGGAAGATCATATTGCACATCATGCAAAAGCTATAAAAAGTTAATAATAAGAAGAACTAATGATAGTGAACGTAATTATTTACGTTCATTATCAAATAAAAGCTGCTAATCTTATGATAATATAAAAATAATAAGAGCAGATCAAAACACCAAACAATAGAGGGAGGTCTATTGTCATATGGATGTAAAAGATTTACGTTTAATCATAGCTCTATCAAAATACGAACATTTTGCACGAGCTGCAGACGCCTGTAATATTTCTCAACCAGCTTTTTCAACTCGCATTAGGAAATTAGAAGATGAGCTCGGTGTTCCAATCGTTGAGCGTGGCCATAGATTTGGCGGCTTTACACACGAGGGAAAAATCGTTCTAACCTGGGCACGCCGTGTCATTGCAAATTGCGATGGACTTATCCAGGATATCGATACTGCGAGACACGTATTATCTGGCGACTTTACAATTGGCGTTGTTCCAACAGCGCTTCCATATGTCTCCGTTTTAATAAGTCGCTTCTGCGAAAAACATCCCCTCGTTCAACCAACAATCATATCTCTAACCAGTAACGACATCCAACGTGGGCTTGATGATTTCAGCCTACATGCTGCAATCACCTATCTTGAGTGCGAGCCACTCACCGGCGTTCAAGGCATCCACCTTTACAATGAAAGTTACATGTTCGTCGCATCAAAAGACATGGTCGGCGATAACACAACCGATATTTCATGGGCAGACGCTGCAAAATATCCTTTATGTTTATTAACAAAAGACATGCAAAATCGGCGGATCATTAATGGTGTATTTGATAGTATTTCAGTCGAACCCACAATCAAGGTTGAAACCAATTCATTCGCTGTAATTATGGGGCATTTGGCTACAGGAAAATACGCTTCTATACTCCCTCTCCTCTATCTTTCTTCATATGGAATGTTAGATGAACTCACATATGTTCACCTAGAAGATCCTGAAATTTATCAAAGCGTTGGCCTTGTCATTGCCGATCGAGACCCCGTTTTGCCAATCACCAAAGAGTTCTTAAAATCAACGGAAGAATTTTTGAAAAAACAATCCATACCATCAAAGTCAACTCGATTGGATCATTGCATCACTTGATTAGATGCTTGAATTGGTTCTCCTTTAAAAAAAACTTTACACTAAAAAGCAATCATACCTCAACGAAGTGAATGGGATTTATCCAAGAAACAAAGAAGAGAAAATTGGCGCTAGAGCTTTGTCAATTTTCTTAAGAAAAAAGACCTACTGCTCAATAATCAAACGCAAAACAAAATAACAGAAACAACGCGACCATTAATCAGCTAGACCTCATAAAAGAAATTGACGACCAGTATGGAAACCACCAAAACAAACAATCATAAACAAAGAAAGAAACCGCGTGGATTTCTAAAGGGCCGGCAAACAAATGAAGAAGCTCTAAAAACAATTAAAGATCTCATCGGAGAAAAAACTCAAAGAGACCACCTGATAGAATATCTTCACAAAATTCAAGATACATTCAGCGGCCTTTCTGCCGCTCATCTTCGTGCTCTTGCTGAATTAATGAACATCCCACAAATCGAAGTTTATGAAGTGGCATCCTTTTACGCTCATTTTGATATTGTCAAAGAAGGTGAAGAGTACCCAGCGCCTATAACAATCCGCGTTTGCAATTCTATTACTTGTAGCTTAAAGGGCAGCAAAAATTTATTTGAGGATTTAAAATCAGAACACAATCCAAAAGACATTAGAATTCTAGAAGCCCCATGTCTTGGTCGCTGTGCCCATGCACCGGCTTGCCATATTGGTAAGAACTCAATTGATGAAGCCACAACTGAAAAAGTACAATCCTTCATTAAAGAAAAAAAGTTCTCTCCAGAAATTCCTGAGTACAAATCATATAAAACTTACACCAACGAAGGCGGCTACAAACAACTGGATAATTTCCGCAAAGGTCAGTTAGAAACAGACGCAATTATAAACACATTACTAGATGCAGGATTAGCTGGGCTTGGTGGCGCCGGATTTCCATCAGGAAAGAAATGGCAATTTGTAAAAAGTTATCAAGCCCCTCGTCTGATGACAGTCAATGGTGATGAGGGTGAACCAGGTACATTCAAAGACCGCCATTGCATAGAAACGAACCCCCATCAATTCTTGGAGGGCATGCTCATTGCAGCTCACGCAGTCGAAGCTGAAAGCATCTACATTTACATAAGAGATGAATTTCCAACATGCCTCAAAATCTTAGCCGATGAAATCAAAGTTCTTGAAAATAGAAGTATCATAAAACCCGGGTTTGTAGAATTACGCCGTGGTGCCGGAGCCTACATTTGCGGTGAAGAATCTGCCATGATCGAATCCATTGAAGGAAAAAGAGGGCTCCCCCGTCATCGCCCTCCTTACATTGCCGAAGTTGGCCTCTTTAACCGCCCAACACTAAATCATAATGTCGAAACATTGTTCTGGATACCGAAGATACTTAGCAATGGATCTGATTGGTTTGCTAACCAAGGGGTTAATGGCAGCAAAGGTCCTCGCTCTTGGTCAGTATCTGGCTGGGTGAAAAACCCGGGCGTCTTTGTAGCTCCAGCCGGCATAACAGTTAACGAACTCATCGAAAAAGCTGGCGGTATGCAAGAGGGACATCGTTTTAAAGCTTATTTACCAGGTGGTGCATCAGGCGGGATATTGCCAGCCTCACTCGGCAACTTATCACTTGATTTCGGTTCACTTGCCGAACAAGGCTGTTTTGTTGGCAGTCACGCCATCGTCATCCTTTCAGATAAAGACGATATGAGAGAAGTTGCCCTCAATCTCTTGGAGTTTTTTGAAGAAGAAAGCTGTGGTCAGTGCACACCGTGCCGTGTTGGCTGTGAAAAAGCAGTTGATCTCATGAAAAACCCCAAATGGGATATCGAATTATTAGAGGAACTATCAACTCTCATGATCGATGCGTCCATCTGCGGCCTCGGCCAAGCTGCCCCTAACCCGGTTAAATCTATAATCCGTTATTTCCGTGAGGATATCACATGAGCAAATCAACCATACAATTTGAACTCAACGGAAAAATGGTAGAAGCAAATGATGGAGAAACCATCTGGGAGGTTGCTAAAAAAGAAGGCATTGCCATCCCTCATCTCTGCCACAGACCAAAACCAGGCTATAGACCAGATGGCAACTGCAGAGCATGCATGGTAGAAATCGAAGGCGAAAGAGTACTCGCCGCGTCTTGCATTCGCACGCCAACAGAAAACATGAAAGTCACCACAACCACAGAGCGGGCCAAAAAAGCAAGGGAAATGGTCATAGAACTATTGCTCGCCGATCAACCAGAGCAAAACGAAGCTCCTGATCAAAACTCTCATTTTTGGGCAATGGCCGATATAAAAAACATAACAGAAAGCCGCTTTCCAAAAACAGGTGATATAAAACCAGATATGTCTCACCCGGCAATGGCCGTCCAATTAGATGCCTGTATTCATTGCAATCTCTGCCAGAGAGCCTGCCGAGAAGTTCAAGTAAATGATGTAATTGGTCTTGGCAATCGCGGCAAAGAAAGCGAAGTTTTTTTTGACTTTAACGACCCCATGAAAGACAGCACCTGTGTTGCTTGTGGTGAATGTGTTGAAGCTTGCCCAACAGGGGCATTAATGCCCAAAACCGCCATCGATTTATCAACCGGCATCGGCACAAAAGAAACCTCAAAAGAAGTCGCATCCGTTTGCCCCTTTTGCGGCGTTGGTTGTCAATTAAACTACAAAGTTGAAGACAACAAAATCATCCACGTTGAAGGACGAGATGGCCCGGCAAATGAAAACCGCCTGTGCGTTAAAGGTCGTTTTGGTTTTGATTACATTCATTCACCAGAAAGATTAACAACAGCTCTCATTCGAAAAGAAGGCGCACCCAAAGGCCTGAATGTAGACCCAGCTAATCTACATACCCATTTTAGAAAAGCTACTATAGAAGAAGCCTTGGAGTTTGCGGCTAACGGCATGGCAAAAGCAGCCTCTGAACATGGCGATGAATCTGTTGCAGGTTTTGGCTCAGCAAAATGCTCCAATGAAGAAGCATATCTATTTCAAAAATTAATCCGCGAACGCTTTCGCCATAACCATGTCGATCATTGCACCAGGCTCTGCCATGCATCTTCAGTCGCAGCTCTAATAGAAGGCATTGGCTCAGGTGCGGTGACAGCAACCTTCAATGAAGCGCTAAATTCTGATCTGATATTACTCATCGGCTCAAACCCAACTGCCAATCATCCCGTCGCAGCAACCTATTTCAAACAAGCTGTCAAAAACGGAACCAAAATGATAATCATGGACCCGCGGGCCCAACAATTAACCCACCATGCAGATCAATTCCTTCAGTTCCGCCCCGGCGCAGATGTTCACCTTTTAAATGCGATGCTAAATGTCATCATCACTGAGAAATTATATGATGAACAGTTCATTCAAGGCAGAACAGATAATTTCGACGCGATAAAAGAGCATGTAGCTAGTTTCACTCCAGAAGCCATGTCAGAACTTTGCGGCATCGCACCAGATCAAATTAGAAAGGCTGCAAGAACATACGCTAAAGCTGAACGCGCCATAATCTTTTGGGGAATGGGCGTCTCACAACATGTCCACGGCACAGATAATGTCAGATGCCTCATCTCGCTTGCTATGCTCACAGGCCACATCGGCAGACCTGGCACAGGCCTTCACCCCCTTCGCGGGCAAAACAATGTGCAAGGTGCTTCAGACGCTGGATTAATCCCCATGGTCCTGCCAGATTATCAGCGTGTTGACGACGCTGAAGTTCGAGCAAAATATGAAGCAGCATGGGGCTTTCCAATTAACCCAGAGCCTGGCTTAACTGTCGTTGAAATCATTGACGCCATTTACAATCGTAACATTCGCTCTATGTACATCCATGGTGAAAACCCTGCCATGTCTGATCCAGATGTCGACCACGCAAGAGAAGCCCTCGCTAAACTTGATCACCTCGTCGTGCAAGATATTTTCTTAACCGAAACAGCCATGTTTGCAGATGTGGTCCTTCCTGCAACCGCATGGCCAGAAAAAGATGGCACTGTCACCAACACCAACAGACAAGTCCAAATGGGCCGGAAAGCGGTAGATGCCCCTGGTGAAGCCCAGGAAGATTGGCGCCTCATTCAAGCCATCGCTCAAAAACTAGGCCTTGAATGGAATTATACTCACCCAAAAGAAATCTACACAGAAATGGCAAATTTAATGCCATCTCTTGAAAACATCACATGGGATCGGTTGCAAAATGAAGATGCTGTAACTTACCCTTCAGATGGTCCAAACCACCCTGGCCACGCTGTTGTGTTCGCAGACCGTTTTCCAACAGAAACAGGAAGAGCAAAGCTTGTTCCAACCGCTTCATCAGACCCAAATGAACAACCAGATGAACAATACCCATACATTCTAACCACTGGCCGACAATTAGAACATTGGCACACTGGTGCCATGACCAGACGCTCGAAAGTTCTAGACGCTATAGAGCCAAGCCCAACAGTAAGCATCCATCCAGATACTCTAAAATCATTGAAATTAAACCCAGGAGATATGGTCGAAGTTGAAACAAGGCGAGGAAAAATTGAGCTAACTGCCAGATTAGACAAAGGCATGCAAAGAGATACAATATTTATTCCCTTTGCTTATGTTGAAGCCGCCGCAAATATTCTAACTAACCCTCAGCTTGACCCAATCGGCAAGATACCAGAGTTTAAATATTGCGCGGCGCGTCTAACAAACCCAAATTTAAAAACCAAACAAGCCACACAAACGAATGAAATTTCGGTTACTACAGCCGCAGAATAATAAAATTATTCCCGATAAGCCTCTTTTAACATTGAAAGAGGTTGATCAAAGCGAATTTCACTTAACTTATAGCTCCGTGATAGGCGAAAGAAAAATTCAGCATCTTTGGCATCACTATAATCATCTTCGTCAATAGGAAACGCAGCGGCAAGATCAGCTTCTATTCCATAGTCAAAATATAGGCGCGCACCA
This sequence comes from Hyphomicrobiales bacterium, assembly GCA_965230545.1. Lineage (GTDB taxonomy): Bacteria > Pseudomonadota > Alphaproteobacteria > Rhizobiales > HXMU1428-3 > HXMU1428-3. The sequence goes on from CBDDLE010000004.1 coordinate 460,044, forward strand.
AAACCAGCAGAGCTTAAAACCGCTCCATCAATATAATCATTCCCACGATCCCATATGGTACCAATATCTGCAAAGCCATATAGTTGTACAGCATTAAGAGGCCCAACATCAGCTTCTTTACTATACCTAAGCTCGAGAGAAGCAGCCAATCCACCATCTCCACTCACAACCCCACTCTCATATGCCCGGCCAAACCGAGATCCACCAAAATAGAATTCTTGCGAAGAAAGCAAAGGTCTACTCGAAAGTTGCAAAGAACCAGTAAAAAAGAGAGACCAGTTCTCATCAATAATTTGGTTGCGAGCAACAAACATATTAAACTTTGTAAACTCACCATCTCCATCATAGCGAGATAACCGATCATCCCCCTTTGAAGAAGCCCCCCAAATATCCAGCCCCTGTTTTAAATTAACTTTCACAAAGTTCTCACCGCCCCATTGATCATTTTTAGCCATGCGGGCGTAAAACTTCACACCAAACAAACGATCATTAACAAAAGTGCCAAAATCACTATCTTCTTTATTATTCCGGCCCCAAACTCCCCCACCAATCCAAAAGCTATGATCACGTTTTCTAATTAAATTCCAATCAATACTCACACCGCCAGCAAGAGTTTGATTTTTTCCATTTATTAATCTGGTAAAATCATTTGGCTTAGAAACACTCCCAGAGAAAAAAGCTGAAAGTCTCATCCCATTTACATTCAACGGCACATCAAAAGAAACAGCACCAAAATTCAATTCATCAATAGAATCAGCCACTGATGAATATGAAAAACCAATTGATTCCCCCAAGCCCAACAGAGAATTAAAAGACAAGTTTTGAAAAGTTTGATAAGGACCAATTGCATCAGTCCCGCGATTATTAACCTCACCACTCGACCAAAGCTGCCAGGTTTTTATTTTAATAGTCAGCTCAAAGACACCGGTCATTTCACCAATTTCTCTTAAGCCTGTATCTTCAAGGCTAACCCCGGGAAAATCACTGATTAAAAATAAATAGCGCTCTAAATGAGATTGAGTTAATGGTTTTTGTTCTGTTATTTTGTCGCCAAAACGGGTCAAACCAAACCTATCAGCATCCCCTCCCTCAAATTTTACACTGTCAACATGCCCCTCAATAACCTTGACGATTAACCGGCCACCTTCAACATCTTGCTCAGGAATAACAGCTCGGGATAAACTATAACCAGCATCAATATAACGCTGAGTTACACAATCACTTAGCTTAACCAATTCGGTTTCACCAACACTTTGCCCCAAAAGGTTCTGATAGCATGCCTTCAGTTCACTCTTCTCCATGGCTGCCACACCATTCAGTTGAACGGAATTAATCTTAATGGCTAACTCATCCACCCCTTTATTCGTTTTGGCTCCATCCTCTTCTGTAAGAGTGCTGGCAAATGGCAAACTATCCAAAGAAGGGGGTAAATAAGAGTTTTTAGGAGAATTCTTTTCACTTTCTTCAAGAACCTTTTCACCAGCCTGATTTATAACCGCTTCAGAGTTCTCTTTAGATTGCGCAAAAGCAAGCTCACTCCCCATAAAAAGAAGCAAGCAAGGAAAAACCCTTCTAAAAATATTTGAAAAGTTAAAAAACTCTTTAGAACTAACTCTCACCAAAAAGACAGAGAGAACAAACACAAAGCACATAGCAACCATCATTATACCTATTATTATAGATACAGATTGAAGCTTTATGGTTAATAAACAGCTAAACCCATTGTTAAATTTGCAAATATTGAGATAAGTCTAATTTAAAAGCTTTCGTGTAAGGTCAGAACTGATTGCAATTTTACATCAGGTATTTTTTAGTTATGCGTGCGCTTTTTAATCAAATCATCACTCTACCTTTCATGTTTGTTATCTTATCGATTGGCATGTCAAATTTTGCCAAAGCAGATGAGTGGCAAGTTGAAAAAATGAGTGGCGATGTTTGGGTAATAACTGACACCCCTTCTAAAGTTGCACTCACGAAAGCAACCAAATTAAAAAATGGTGACAAAATCAGAACAGGCCAACGAGGTCGCGTTCTATTAAAACGCAACAAAGAAACAATCCTCGTCTCTCCAAATTCAGTGATTGGCCTACCAAAAACTCCAAGCGCAAATGGAAAAACCATCATCCTCCAACAAGCAGGTGAAATTTTTCTTGATGTAGAAAAAAGAAACGTCAAACATTTTGAAGTCTCAACACCATTCCTCGCCGCGGTCGTTAAAGGCACCAGATTTAGTATAAGCGTTAATGAAAAAAGCGCGCAAGTAAATGTTCAAAGCGGCAAGGTCGAAGTCAGTGAGTTTAAAACGGGTCAATTTGTTCTTGTAAAACCAGGGCAATCAGCACTGATTGAAAACCAGCCGCTTGTCAACAAATCTTCTGTGATTAAGTTGTCTGGCAAGGGCAAAAAAGAACAAATTCAACAAGGTCAACCAAGAAAGCAATTGGTCGCTTCATTAAAACTAGACAGCCCCCATATTAACGAAAGAAGTAAAGAAAAAAGTAAAGACCAGGCAAAACTAAAAAAGAAAAACAAAAAAGCTTTATTATCTGACACTGCCAAGGCCGAGCGCAAAGCTAAGAAAAAACAAAAAGCTTTAACTAGAGCCTCTCAAAAACAAATCAAAAAATCAGAGAAAAACTTAAACAGTAAAACAAAAACTAAAAGAGCAACAAAAAGAGAAAAAGCTAAAGCTAAAGCTACCAAGAGCCAATCGCTACAGCTTCAAAAAAGACAAAATAAAAAAGCGGCACGTAAATTTGCAAAAGCTTCAAAGAAAAGCAAGTTACAGCGCACTAAGAAATCACGTCGCAAAGTCAGATCGAAAAGACGTTTTAGAATTGGGCGCGCCCTTGGCCATGTGAAACTAAATGCCCACAGATCCACAAAAGGGCTCACAAAGAATATAAGACACGCTGCTCTTAATCGCAGAAAAAGAAATATAAACAATAACAAAGCGACTTACTGGGCTGTGGTAAATGGCAATCATGCAAAATCAATTTCATCTAGCGTGACCAAAAACAACAAGTCTGTAAAAAGAGGCAATCGTACTAATAACAATATTGCTATTCAAAACAATTCGGTTTCTTCCTCCAGTAGCAATGGCATTAGTAATGACAATGGCGGTAGCAATACAGTTACCAGCACCGCAAGCACACTTTCGTCAGTTGCAAGCAACAATGGTAACGGCAATGGCAATGGAAACGGCAATGCCTATGGCCACAGCAATGGCAACAATGGTAACGGGAATGCCTATGGTCAATGGTGGGCAAACTTAATCCAGCACTGGAGAAACAGACACGGAGGCGGTGATGATGATGATGATGATTAATATCACCATTAAGCTTTGATAATACCGAGACCTTTGATTTAACGAGATCAATGTAGAACAAATGAAAAAATTAATTCCACATATCAGTGTTTTTTGCTTTGTCGCAGCTTTCGCAGCATCAGGGTTAAACACTAACTTCGGTCAAAAGTTGATTGAGTTGAGATATCAGTTGTTTCCACATCATGCTTCGGGTGAAGTTGTGGTCATTGCAATTGATGCAAAATCACTCAAAGAAAAATCAAACTGGCCTTGGAAACGTTCGGTTCACGCCAAGCTCGTCAAAAAACTTATCGAGGCTGAAGCCGGAGACATTGCTTTTGATATAGATTTCAGCGCAAGCACTACAGCAGCTGAAGATAGAGCCCTTCAAGAAGCACTAATTGCTGCCAAAGGCTCAATCATTCTACCCAGCTTCAAACAATCTCAAAAACAATCAGATTTCTTAAAACAAAAGCATCAATCAGATCAAAATAATTCTGTTGTTTATGCAACTCCATTACCCATGTACCTGGATCACTCTTGGCGAGCCAGCGTGAACATTTTCCCCAAAGAAAGTGGCCTTGTTCATAAGGTGCCTTATGGACATTTGCAAGAAGGAGAATTCATCCCCTCTCTTTCATCTATCCTAGCAGGTATATACAAACAAAAAAATGTAGAATTCCATTTGGATTTCAGCATTCCTGTAAGCTCAATCCCAACGATTTCTTATATTGATGTATTAAATGATAAAATCAGAAAAGATGTTTTCAAAGGCAAAAAAATAATCATTGGTGCCACTGCCACCGAACTAGGCGATTACTTTGTCGTACCAGAACAAGGAATAATCTCAGGCCCGCATCTCCAAGCGCTAGCGACAGAAACTTTATTGCAAAATCGGGTTTTGTATCAACTAAGAACAGAAACCGAAATATTCTTAGCTTTGCTCATAGCTCTTCTATTCATTGTCTTATCATTGAAAGTTAATTTAGCTGAAAAACTATATCTATTTTTTCTGGCAGTTCTATCAATTGAGCTCATCACTCTACACCTGCATCTTAATGCGAGTTTGTTAATCGACACCTCACTCATGCATCTGTGTATTGCAGCTTATTTAGTTGTCACTCTATTAAACGAGATTAACTTCAAAACTCTGCTTACTAAACAAACTCAACAAGAACTGGCCAATAAGAAAAAAATCTTCGAACAAGTTTTTAAAGATAGTTTCACAAGCACGATCATCACAGATAAAGATGGCAACCTTCATTTCATCAATGCAAAGGCCTTAAAACTCTTTGATATTGAAAAAAATAAAAACCTAACCGGCATACATTTTAGTGAAATTCTTCCTTCAGAAATTGTCACATCAACTTATCAATTATTAGAGCAACAAACTGATGATTCAACTCTTCACTTCTCAAGCCATACAGAAGTTGAAACCAACGAACAGACAACCAAACACATCGAATATATTATTTCACTTTCCGTCTTAAAAGGCATCAAGGGCGAAGAGAAACAAAACATCATCACCTTCACTTTTCAAGATATCACAGCAAAGCTACAAGCTGAGCTAGCTCAAAAAGAAGCAACTCTAGCAGCCATCAATGCCAACAAAGCAAAAACCGAATTTCTAACAACAATGAGCCATGAATTAAGAACACCGCTAAATTCAATTCTCGGCTTTTCAGAAATCATCCAAAATCAATCTCTAGGACCTGATCAAATGGATAAATATATCGACTTCGCAGGTGATATCCAAAATAGAGGCCGTCAATTATTAAAAGTCGTAAACAATATTCTTGAAGTTACCAAAATGGAATCTGGCTCTATTCAACTACATGAAGAAAAATGCGATCTCATTGAAATCATCGAAGATGCGATTGAAGAAACATCTTATGAATTTAATGGTCAATCCTTAAACATCACCTTTGAACATGATCAATCTATCCCTGGTCTTTTAGCAGACGCAAATTTATGTAAAAAAGCTTTCTCTGCCATTATTTCAAATGCCATTAAGTTCTCTCCAACAAATGAAGAGATTAAAATCTGTGTTACCAAAAACACCACGGGAGAAGTCTGCATCTCAGTCACAGATCAAGGCGAAGGTATCAGTAAAAATGAAATCGAAAACATCTTCAAACCATTCTATCAAGTAGATGGCTCCAAAGGTCGCCACTATGAAGGTACCGGCCTTGGCTTAACCACAGCGAATGCCTATATGAATGTTCACTGTGGCCGAATAAAGGTAGATAGCGCTCTGAGCAAAGGGACTGTAATGCATATTATCTTCCCTAAAAATCGCACAATTGAAAACCCAGATACAATCATTAACTTGAACACACAGGATCAAAACCCAATTAATGTAAATTTGCCAACTTTAGACCAGGCAAAACAAGCCTAAAATTCATCCACAACTCAAAAAAATTTGTAACAAATTGATAAGGACATCCTCTTGCAGAGCTCTATTGAAGATGCAATATTACAACGATATAAAACTAATTTCTTACTTGAATTTTGATTGTAACAAACCCCTATGAGTGACCTCGATAAAAAAAACTGCTGCTCAAATTACCGCTCAGAATGCCCATTATCTTGCGTTCTAGAGCTTTTGGGAGACAAATGGACACTCTTGATCATCAGGGATGTTTTAACTGGCAAACACAGATACGGCGATTTTGAAAAATCCCCAGAGCAAATTCCAACGAATATCCTCGCAGAACGGCTAAAACGTTTGGTGAGGGAAGAAATAATGGAAAAAGTCAGTTATCAACAACGCCCCCCAAGATATGCATATAAATTAACGCCAAAAGGAGCAGATCTTATAGAGATCTTAAAACACCTCACAATGTGGGGTGTTAAATATGAAGTCGGTATGGGAAAACCACCCGAAAAATTATGGAACCTGAGCTCCAAAGATATTTTAAAAAATCAAGAAACCACCATCTCAAAATTGCTAATAAATAAAGGTCAACCGAGTGACGCATAAATCTCTTTCTCGTTTAACACCAGCCGTCATACTCGTTGAACCACAATTAGGAGAAAATATCGGCACTGCTGCAAGAGCCATGGCTAACTTTGGCTTAACCGACTTACGGATCGTTAATCCAAGAGACGGCTGGCCAAGTGAACAAGCCCAAAAAGCAAGCGCAAATGCCGTGCATGTCGTTGATAATGCTAAGATTTTCCAAACACTCGAAGATGCAATCGCCGATTTACAATATATTTGCGCCACAACAGCGCGCCCAAGAGATATGATCAAAGAAGTCTTATCTCCAGAAACAGCCGCGACCATCATGCATGAAAAAGCCAATAGTCAAAAAAACATAGGCATTTTATTTGGCCGCGAAAAATCAGGCCTTACAAACGAAGATATTTCGCATGCAGATGCAATTGTCATTGCCCCGGTAGATCCCAATTGTGCGTCTATAAATCTAGCGCAATCAGTTCTATTAATGGGCTATGAATGGCGACGCCAATTAAATTTACCATCTTTAGGAAGAAAAACTCAATTTGATGGCCCTGCATTAGAAGGTACCAGCCTGAAAGAAAACCGCCCCGCAACCAAAGAAGAGTTAACAGGGCTGGTAAATCATCTAAAAAAAGAGTTAGAAAAATCAGGTTTCTTAAGAACTGTAGAAAAGACGCCACAAATGATGCGTAACATAAGAAATATGATTATAAGGATGCAACCAACAGATCAAGATGTCAGGACATTGAGGGGAATAATTGCATCTCTTGCTAAAGGGACTGATAAAACTGGTTTATAAAATAACAAAATTTGTGTTAATTAGGTAAGTGGTCGCAAAATGCCTTAGTAATGCCTATATTTTACTATTGCGATTGCCATCATACATGCTAGCGTTGGGAACGCGTACTGGAGAGGCTTTTAAAAAATGATAATGCGTTGTTTAAAGCAATTTATGGCTGTAGTTTTGGGTATATTTTTACTCTCAACCAGCGCTATTGCTCAAGAAGCAGGTAAAAAACCCGCTATTAAAGACAAAACTGTCAAAACATTGATGAAATTTGCTTTTGGGTTAATGCCCGAAGTTTACACAGGGCCAGATGGCAAAAAAATCGCCATTAATAAAAAGAAGCCTGATGAAGTCATGATCCCAGTTGATGATGCCCGTCGCATTATTTTGGTGGCTGATCGCTCTGCAAAAGCTCAAAATTGTGATTTAAAAGTTATGCAAACTCTAAATCACAATGCCATGGTTAAATATGAAGAAGTTTTCAAAAGTTGGTCAGATCAACAAAAGCTCTTCATTAACCAACTGCACCTATTCACCGTTCTTTACATGACTGGTAACGTAAAGTTCGAGGAAAAAGAAAAAACTGAGAAAGAAAAAGCAGAGCTCAAAACTGGTAAAAAGGTTCCAAACCTTGAAAATAAATATAAATGTTCAGACGATGAACGCAAAAAAGTAGCAGCGTCTGTCGATGCTTACTTAGAAAAAATGGCTAAATCCATCAGAGAAGAGCTCATTCGTCGTAAAAAGCTCGGCTCTAACGAAAAAAAAAATAACGAAGTAAAAAAAGCTCAAAAATAAGCTCTCTTTTAGGGTCTTGTCATTCATATATAATTGACAAGACCCTCTCTTAAGACTATACATCACCACTTCAAGCGCGGACTTTTAGAAAACCATCTCTTTAAGCTTTTTAGCAATGAGATGAAAACGTTCTAAAATAACCGCCTTTTTTCGTATCTGCGACATCAGCTCCTCCAAAGGCTTTGATGTCTGTCAGTTGGGTGTAAGAACTTAACTAAGGAAGATACGCATAAATCTAATTTAAACAGCAATTTGGAGCATTGAAAAATGTCAAAACGCATTAGCGCTAAATACAAAATTGATCGCCGCATAGGCGAAAACATCTGGGGCCGTCCAAAAAGCCCTGTAAACCGCCGCGATTATGGCCCTGGTGAGCATGGTCAACGCCGCAAAGGTAAATTATCTGACTTTGGTCTACAGCTTCGTGCAAAGCAAAAGCTAAAAGGCTATTACGGCAACATCGGCGAGAAGCAATTCCGCGCCATTTATAAAGAAGCCGACCGTATCAAAGGTGATACAGGTGAAAACCTTATCGGCCTTCTAGAGCGCCGCCTGGACGCGATTGTATACCGCGCCAAATTTGTACCAACAGTGTTTGCTGCTCGTCAGTTCGTAAACCACGGCCATGTGAAAGTGAACGGCAAGAAAGTCAACATTCCAAGCTACCGCTGTAAAGTTGGCGATGTAATCGAAGTGAAAGAAAAGTCAAAGCAACTAGCTTTAGTTGTTGAAGCGTCTCAAAGCTCAGAGCGCGATACGCCAGACTACTTATCAGTTGACGAAGGCAAACTATCAGCCACATTCAACCAAATTCCATCTCTTTCAGATGTACCTTACCCGGTCATCATGGAACCAAACCTGGTTGTCGAATTTTACTCAAGATAATCGAGTTAAAATTTCAAAAATTCAAAAAGGTCGCTATCCATTTAGCGGCCTTTTTATTTGTCTATTCCAATAAATTTGTCAGACCAAAATCATAAGATCCATAAAACTCTCTTACACAGTCATCCCAGGCTCCACCTATCGTTTTTACGGATTTACCATGAACTACGATCGCTCCACCCTCCGTGAAACTTTCCCCTTAAACAACATAACATCTTGCGCTAATGTATCTCACGTCACTTCAGCACCAAGATGGATAGAGCCATGCATTCACACAATCGTTTTAAAAACCCTTTTAATGCTACTTGTTGGATTCCTGGCTTACATTGCCTACTTTGGCATCCAATCTCCCTCTCTCTTTAATGATACGAACGAAATTGAAAAACAAGCACAAGAAGTCAAATTAGATCTACAAACACCTAAAAAGCCGCTAGTAACCACCCAAAAGAAAGAGCTAGCGAAAAAAGGTAATACAGCTAAACCAAGCCCGCTTACCGTGCTTATCAAACGAACCCAAAACAACCCTGAAAACGCGGCAAATTGGAATAAGCTTGGGCAATATCAAAGGCAGATAGGCAAATTAAATGACGCCATTTACTCTTTTGAAAAAGTAAAATCTCTCGGAAAGAAACAAAATAACAAAACAACCATCGCCGCCGCTCTCACCAATCTTGGCCTGACTTATAAAGACCAAACCAACTACAAAAAAGCAGAGCAAACCCAAAAAGCCGCACTCCAAATTTACAAAGGCCTCAATAACCAACAAGGCATTGCGAATAATTACAACAATCTGGGACGCACCCTTTTTCCTGCAGGGAAAAACCGTTAAATCAATTGAAACTTTGCTCAAATCATTAGCTATCAATCTTGATCTGAAAAACCAGCGAGGCATGGCACAAAATTTCGGAAACCTTGGTGAATCATACCGTGTAAAGGGTAGCTTAGGCGAAGCGGAATATGCACAAACCAAATCCCTGGAGATCAATACAAAACTTGGTAACACACCCGCCATCGTTGGGAACCATATCAACCTAGGCATTATCCATGGTCAAAATGGATATTACTCAAAATCAGAAAGCTCATTTCTAAAAGCCTTCTCTGCTAACAAAATACTGAAAAACAAAAAGAATGAAGCTAAAATATACTCAAATCTTGGCCATCTCTATCAGCTTAATAAGCAATATAAAAAAGCAGAAACAATTCAGCTAAAATCCATAAAATTAAACAAGCAGCTCGGCAACAAACGCGGCCTGGCAATCTCGACCTATAATTTAGCCGTCGTGCATTTAAAAACCAACAATCTACAAAAAGCTTGTCAGAATTTCACAAATGCGAAAACCCTTTTCACTCAAACCTCTCAAAAACGACGCTTAGCAAAAACCAATCAATATCTAAACAACCTCAGCTGCGATCTACAGAACTAGCGCGTGTCGCGCAATAAGCTGATGCTATGTGGGCATCTGAAGCTAAAAAAAGAGCGGATGCATTGTGCCGGTTGCTAGTAGGCAACCTGAAGGCCTACTTAAAAAGCCGGTTGCTGGTGGGCAACTGAAGGCACATCAAAAAAACTCATAACTTGACAGAAAACCAAATTCACGGCATCAGCTAACTTTTAAATTTGATCGCCCGAAAGATAAACATTAGATGCCTGAAACCGCCTCACCAGAGCCAACCGAGACAAAACAACAAGCTGATGAGCCTCAAACTGCATCAGCTTCAAGCACAGCTCATCCCCTGTTTCAAAACACACCAAACTCTGTTGAGTTCACAAAATTGCGCAAGCGATTGATCAAACAAATGCGCCAAGCCATCGATGATTTTGATATGCTTAACCAAAATGCAAAACCAATCGATGACATCAAACCAAAGCCTTCTAAAAAATGGCTTGTTTGCGTCTCCGGTGGCAAAGATAGCTACGCCCTCATTAGTTTGCTACATGACTTAAAATGGCGCGGCCTCCTTCCTGTCGAGCTCATAGCCATGAACCTCGATCAAAAACAACCTGGTTTTCCAAGTCACATCTTGCCCGAATTCTTTAAAAAGTTCGACATCCCAAATCATATAGAGACACAAGACACATATACAATCGTCACAGATAAAGTCCCAGAGAACAAAACCTATTGCTCCCTCTGCTCTCGTCTGCGCCGCGGTATCATCTACACAGTCGCCAAAAAACTAGGCTGTGACACCGTCGTTCTCGGCCATCACAGAGAAGATATTTTAGAAACGTTTCTTCTCAATCTTTTCTTCGGCGCGAAGCTTTCAGCCATGCCACCAAAGCTTTTAAATGAAGAAGGCACCCTTAATCTCATCCGCCCACTTTCCTATGTTGCAGAAAGCGATTTAAACAAATTTTCAAACTATATGAACTTCCCAATTATCCCTTGTGACCTCTGCGGAAGCCAAGATGGGCTACAACGCCAGAATATGAAAAAACTCTTGACATCTTGGGAAGAGCAAAGACCAGGCACAAAGGAAATGATGCTAAAATCCCTTGGAAATATTCGCCCTTCACAATTACTAGATCAAAAATTATTTGATTTCTCAGACCTAAGTCCAAGCTTGTCAGAAAATTCTTAAACAAAAAAATTGGGGCATTTGCGCGCGTTTTAGAGATTTTTACGTTAATTTTGCGCTTTTAACGCCCTTTTCATGCAATTTTTAGCAAATGCCTCTTGCCCCGCTAGTAAGCTTCACGTATACCCATCGTGAATTCTAACATATCATCGACTTTCCAAATAAAAGAGGTAATTTATGAGCAAAATTAAAGTTGCAAATCCTGTCGTCGAGCTTGATGGCGACGAAATGACGCGGATTATATGGCAGTTCATCAAAGACAAGCTCATCCATCCTTACCTTGATATTGACCTTCATTATTATGACCTGGGCGTTGAAGAACGTGACAGAACAGATGACCAAATCACTATCGATTCTGCTGAAGCTATTAAGAAATACGGCGTTGGCGTAAAATGCGCGACCATCACCCCAGATGAAGACCGTGTTAAAGAATTTAACCTAAAACAAATGTGGCGTTCACCAAACGGCACAATCCGTAACATCTTGGGCGGCGTTGTATTCCGCGAGCCTATCATCTGTCAAAACGTCCCTCGTCTTGTTCCTGGTTGGACAGACCCAATCGTTGTTGGCCGTCACGCCTTTGGTGACCAATACCGCGCAACAGACTTCCTCGTGCCGGGCAAAGGCAAGCTAACTATGAAGTTTGAAGGTGAAGACGGACAAATCATCGAAAAAGAAATTTTCGAATTTCCAGATAGCGGCATTGCAATGGGCATGTACAATCTTGATGCTTCAATCCGCGATTTTGCCCGTGCTTGTATGAACTACGGCCTAAACCGCGAATGGCCTGTTTACTTGTCGACTAAAAACACAATCCTAAAAGCTTATGATGGCCGCTTTAAAGATCTTTTCCAAGAAGTTTATGAAAATGAATTTGAAGCAAAATTCAAAGAACTTGGCATTCATTATGAACACCGCTTAATCGATGACATGGTTGCTTGTGCAATGAAATGGTCAGGTAAATATGTCTGGGCTTGTAAGAACTATGATGGTGATGTGCAATCAGACACAGTCGCCCAAGGCTTTGGTTCACTAGGTCTTATGACATCTGTTCTAATGACACCAGACGGCAAAACTGTTGAAGCTGAAGCTGCCCACGGTACAGTGACACGTCACTACCGCCTCCATCAAGAAGGCAAAGAAACTTCAACAAACTCAATCGCATCGATCTTCGCATGGACAAGAGGGCTGGCCCACCGCGCGAAACTTGATGACAATGCTGAGCTAGCAAAATTTGCAAACACATTAGAAAAAGTTTGCGTAGATACAGTTGAATCTGGCCACATGACAAAAGACTTGGCTCTTCTTGTTGGACCAGATCAAAAATGGCTTTCTACCATTGGTTTCTTGGATCAAGTCGATCAAAACCTACAAAAAGCGATGGCTTAAATAAGCTATTTAATGTTTTTATAAAAAAGGGGAGCCTTCAAAAGAAGGCTCCCTTTTTTATTACGATAAAGCTAACATTACGAAGAAGGGAGTGCTCTACTTCAGAGCACGGACATGGCGCTGCCAAGCGCCCGGCGCGAGCGCCGCCCCTCGGAGGGCCTGCTGCCATAGCAGCAGAATAGCCCGTGAGAGAAAATACACCCTTAAAGTGTTTCATCCACTTCCCATTCACCACTCATCCGCGCCGTCGCAACTTCACGAATATGATGGTTCATGTCTTTATTCTTACGCAGTAGATATTCAAAGTCATCGCGGTCCAATTGAAGTAGGTGACACTGAGTAAGCGCTTTCGCCGTCACATTATACCCACCTGTAGAAAGCAACCCCGCCTCACCAAAAAAAGCGCCAGCCTCAATCACCACACTGTCTTTCCCGTTATGAAGCTCCACATTGCCAGAGACGATAAAATACATCCCCGTAGCTTCTTTGCCCTTCTCAAAAATCACAATATCTTTAGGAAAGCGCTGCGAATGAAGAAGCCCCATAATCTCAGCCACTTGAGAGGCTTCAAGGCGATTAAAAAGTGGCACCCGCGCCACCATATTCCAGTTAATGACAAATTCACGCCGATTTATTTCTTGCGCAAATCCAGTTGAAATAATGCCAATCGGCAAAGCAAACATACCAAGCCCAAACACCATAAACAAACTGCTCCACAATTTGCCAAGCGTCGTCACTGGCACAGCATCCCCATAGCCAACCGTTGTAAGTGTCGCCAACGCCCACCACATAGATGATGGAATATCACCAAACGTCTCTGGCTGCACTTCACCTTCAATATAATGCATCCCCGTGGACGCAAACAAAAGCAGCGCTAACATAATCATCAGTGATGCGAAAAGCGCACGGCCTTCTTTATAAAACACTTTCGCAATCACTTGCATGGCCGGCGAATAACGAATGATTTTTAAAAAACGGAAAAGCCGCAGCACACGAAGCAACCGTAAATCGGCCCCAACAAGAGACCCAAGATAAAACGGCAATACAGCGATAAGGTCAACAATTTGCAAAGGATGTAGCGCAAACTTCAACCGCGCTTTCCAGGCCGGAAATTCACGCAAAGGCGGATGCTCAACACACGCCCAAATTCGCAAGAGATACTCAATGGTAAAAAATACAATTGAGAAAACTTCGAACCTATCAAGTAAAGTCCCATAGCTCTCATAAATGGTAGAAACTGAGCCAAGCAAGAACGCCACAACATTCAGCAAAATCATGACGACAATCACAACATCACAGATGACACTCGGCATATCATCAGATGTGCCTGTCTCTAATATTTGATGAAGCCGATGCCGTGAAACTACTTTAGGGGTATCGATCATCAAATAATCCTATCTGTCAAAAAATATTGTATATTTGAGGGAGTAAAGCTCCTATAGCGCCTGTTTAATTTGCTCAAGCGCAGCTTCTGCTTTTTCAGCATCCGGTCCGCCGGCCTGCGCCATGTCAGGGCGGCCACCGCCCCCTTTACCACCAAGAGCAGCTGAGCCAACACGCACCAAATCAACAGCGCTGAACTTGTCAGTCAAATCATCCGTCACACCAACAGAAATACCAGCCTTACCATCTGACTTGCCAATAATCACAACAATCCCTGATTTGAGAGTTTGCTTGCCCTGGTCAACCAAAGAGCGCAATTCTTTTGCAGGCAAATCATCAATCACCCGGCCCATAAAGGAAACACCAGAGATCTCTTCTACCTGATCAGCCTCACCACCAGAGCCCCCCATAGCTAATTGCTTTTTAAGGTCAGAAACTTGTGTCTCTAGCTTGCGTCGCTCAGCCACCAAACTCTCCAAACGCTCAACCAATTTCAAAGGCGGCACTTTTAAAGTAGCCGCTGCATCTTTCACAAGTTGCTCCTGAGAGGCTAGGTGCACCCGGGCCGCCTCACCAGTAAGCGCCTCAATCCGGCGCACACCAGAAGCAACAGCACTTTCATTCACCACATGAACCAAGCCAATATCACCCGTTTGGTTCACATGAGTACCACCACAAAGTTCAAGTGAATAAACCTTGCCTTGCTTTTCACCATGCAATGCAGTGCCCATAGAAACAACGCGAACTTCCTCGCCATATTTCTCACCAAACAGCGCCATAGCTCCCGCTTCAATCGCATCATCAACCGCCATCAAACGGGTCTCAACCGGCGCATTTTGCAAAACAATTTCATTGGCTAAATTTTCAACTTGTTTGATCTCATTTTCGTCCATTGGTTTCGTATGAGAGAAATCAAACCGCAACCGACCATCATCAACCAACGATCCCTTTTGCGCCACATGATCACCAAGTGTTTCGCGAAGTGCCTCATGCAACAAGTGGGTTGCTGAGTGGTTCGAGCGAATGGCTGTCCGGCGGGTACGATCAACAGTGAGCACAGCAGATTGCCCAACCTTAATAGAGCCTTTTTCAAGCTTGCCCATATGAACAAAAAGATTGCCAAGCTTTTTAAGCGTATCAGTAACCTCAAACTCGCCGCCATCGGCAAAAACGATGTGGCCCTTATCACCAACCTGGCCACCAGATTCAGCATAAAAAGGCGTTTGATTGAAAAGCAAACTCGCCTCTTCACCTTCTTTCAAAGACGAGACAACCTCACCATCTTTTACAATCGCAACAAGACCGCCCTCGCCCTCTTCATGTTTGTATCCAAGAAATTCTGAACCACCGACTTCATCTTGCAAACCAAACCAAATGCTATCATCAGCTGTATCACCGGAACCTTTCCAGTTCTTCTTGGCTTCTTGCCTTTGGCGAGCCATTGCGTCATCAAAGCCTTGTTTCTCAACAGTAATTCCGCGGGCCTTCAAAGCATCTTCCGTTAAATCAAGCGGGAAGCCATAAGTATCATAAAGTTTAAAGGCCACATCGCCTTTAAGCTCATCACCTGAGCTTAAATCAGCACTTTCTTCATCCAGTAATTTCAAACCACGCTCAAGAGTTTTACGAAAACGTGTTTCTTCTAAGTGCAAAGTCTCACTAATCAAACTTTCACCGCGCACCAAATCTGGGTAAGCCTGCCCCATCTCACGAATAAGCGTAGGCAGCAATTTATACATAAGCGGTTCTTTAGCACCCAATAATTCAGCATGCCGCATCGCTCGGCGCATGATCCGGCGCAGCACATAGCCACGCCCCTCATTTGATGGCAGCACACCATCCGCAATGAGAAAACTACTCGCCCGCAAATGATCCGCAATCACACGGTGCGAGGCTTTGCGTGTCCCCTCATCATCACATCCTAAAATATCAACCGATGCCGCAATAAGGTTTTTAAAGAGATCCGTTTCATAATTATCATGCGTGCCTTGCAGCACAGCCGCAATCCGCTCTAAGCCCATCCCTGTGTCAATCGATGGGCGCGGCAAGTCAAGGCGCTCTTTTTCTGTCTGTTCATATTGCATGAACACCAAGTTCCAAATTTCAATAAAACGATCACCATCTTCATCCGGAGACCCAGGAGGACCACCAGGAATATGATCACCATGATCAAAGAAAATTTCAGAACACGGCCCACAAGGCCCCGTGTCACCCATAGACCAAAAATTGTCAGACGTTGAAATGCGAATAATTTTTTCGTCACTCAGCCCAGCAATTTTCTTCCAAAGCTCAGCAGCTTCCTCATCTTCTGAATAAACAGTGACAAGAAGCTTTTTCTGGTCAAGACCAAAATCTTTCGTGATCAATTCCCACGCATTGCTAATCGCCTCTTCTTTAAAATAATCACCAAAAGAGAAATTACCCAGCATTTCAAAAAAAGTGTGATGCCGCGCTGTATAGCCCACATTGTCAAGGTCATTATGTTTACCGCCAGCACGAACACATTTCTGACTAGACGTCGCCCGTTTATAATCTCGCTTTTCAACACCAGTGAAAACATTTTTAAATGGCACCATGCCCGCATTGGTAAACATCAATGTCGGGTCATTTAGTGGCACCAAAGAGCTTGAAGGCACAATTTCATGGCCCTTGCCTTCAAAAAACTCAAGGAACGTTTTTCTTATGTCGTTAACACCAGTCATTTTTTCACACCAGCCTAGGGTAAATTTGTTTTAATTATTATATTTAGAGCTAACTTTTCCAAAAAAGGAAATTTTATCTTTCTAAAATACGCAGTTGCATAATACCAGGAACTAAAGAGCTCCAAAGGCACATAAAAAGACAACTGAGCGCACTTAAAAAGTAATGCACTAATGCCTTTTATCAAGGCTTAAGAGAGAACTCTAGCTTTTCAAACGAAAACTTCTCTAAATCTTCTTTTATCATCGATTAAAGTGAATTAAGAGCATAAAATCACCTCACAATTCAATAATCAAAAGGTAAGAGAAAGGAGACAAAAATTAATTAACAATAAGAATATTAAACGCAGATTTTTAGATATTTGGGCCTTTTTACCCCTTTAAAGAAATTCCACGATCTAACCACTTGCCTCCAAAAGAAAAAGCCCAGCACAAAAGCCGGGCTAAATTTCTTAATTGTCGTAAAAATTCAGATCTAAGCCAAAAAAGCTCAGCCCTCATTAAACTTCTGGTTCTTTGTCTTCTTCTTCATCTTTTTCAGGCTCACCTTCCAAGATCTGCTCTGCAATCAAACCAGCATTTGCCCGAATGGCTTTATCAATTCTTTCATATGTTTCAGGGTTCTCAGCAAGGAATTTCTTCGCATTTTCCCGGCCCTGACCAATTTTCTCACCTTCATAGGCATACCAGGCACCAGCTTTATCAACAATCCCAGCTTTCACACCAAGATCAACCAACTCACCTGTTTGCGAAATGCCTTGCCCATACATAATATCAAATTCAACTTGGCGGAATGGCGGCGCCACCTTGTTTTTAACAACCTTCACACGAGTTTGGTTACCAACAACCTCATCTTGCGCCTTAATTTGCCCAATACGGCGAATATCCAAACGAACGGAGGCGTAAAACTTCAAAGCATTACCACCTGTTGTTGTCTCCGGAGAGCCAAACATAACACCAATCTTATGACGGATCTGGTTGATAAAAATAACCATCGTTTTGGATTTGGAGATAGAGCCGGTTAGTTTACGAAGCGCCTGGCTCATCAATCTAGCCTGCAAACCTGGCAGACTATCCCCCATCTCACCTTCAAGTTCAGCGCGTGGTGTAAGTGCGGCCACACTATCAACCACCAAAACATCAATCGCACCAGAGCGAACAAGTGTATCAGTAATCTCTAATGCTTGTTCACCTGTATCAGGTTGTGAAATAAGCAGATCATCAATATTCACACCAAGTTTGCGCGCATAAACAGGGTCAACAGCATGTTCCGCATCAACAAAGGCGCAAACACCGCCCTGCTTTTGAGCTTCAGCAACAACATGCAAAGCAAGTGTTGTTTTACCAGAACTCTCTGGCCCATAAACTTCAATGATACGACCGCGCGGCAGTCCACCAATACCAAGAGCAATATCAAGCCCTAAAGAGCCTGTTGGAACCGCATCAACATCAACATGAAAAGATTCAGTACCAAGCTTCATAATAGAGCCCTTACCAAAATTCTTCTCAATCTGCGAGAGCGCTGACTGAAGCGCTTTATCCTTATCCATCATATCCCCTTCGATAACCTGTAAACCTGCATTAGCCATATCTAATACCCCTTATTCCATTAATCAGAAAAACATTCAATCTGGAATAAATGTACCACATTTGTTCTCATTTTGGCAATAGAGATCAAGACATTGATATTACTCGATATTTTGATTTTTGTTTCATTTATGTTCCCAGCAGTGAATCAAAAATTTAATGTGGATAATTTCCTAAGACAATGAACCAAGCCCCCCTTTAATAACGACGAATGTATGAAGCAGCCAAAGTTGCTTCTAATTCTAAATCAGTCTTGAAAAAGGAGACTTTCATGAAAACAAATCTCATTGTAACAGGGGCTTTAAAAGCTCTCGTGCTCATTTCCATAATATGTTTGAGCATATCAGGGGCCAATGCACGAAGCTTAAAAGCCAATACAAAACACAAACCATGGCTAGGCTGTTGCAAACATTGCAGCAGCATTCAATGTTCTGGTTGTAGTGAAACAACCCCTCTACAAGCAGGAAACTGCGATTTCATAGCCAACTGCACAACCAAGAATGACGAAACAAAATGCAAACCAAGTTCGTCATCTCTTAAAAAATTACGAAAGCTAAAGGCCAGATAAAACAAAAAAGCTAGAAAGAAACTGGTAAAACAAAAAAGATGACCAAAGTGACTATGCCTTTGGTCATCTTCAAGATGGAATAAACAAATTCTAATAGAGACTAGCCAGCGCCAAGCACATCTTTCACAGTGGCCGCTAGCTGTTTTAATGAAAACGGTTTCGGCAGGAATGTAAATGTCTCCCCCTCACCTAAATTCTTCTCAAACGCGTCTTCCGCATAGCCTGAAATGAAAATCACCTTCACATTCGGCAAACTATCCCGCAAATGAGTGAGCATTGTCGGCCCATCCATCTCCGGCATCATCACATCAGAGATCACCAAATCAATCCCACCATCATGAGCAGCCACCACATCCAAAGCGTCTGTTCCTGATGTCGCCTCAAGAACATTATAGCCCCGCATAGAAAGTGCCCGCGCAGCAAAGCTTCGAACCGCCTCTTCATCTTCAACAAGCAGCAAAGTCTCCGAACCTGTTAAATCTTTCGGCTTCTCTTCAATTGGTTCAGGCGTAGTAACAGTCGCTTCAATTTCATCTGGCACATGCCGAGGAAGATAAATTTTAAATGTTGTCCCCTGGCCTTCTTCACTATCGACGAAAATGAACCCATCAGTTTGCTTCACGATGCCATAAACCATCGAAAGACCAAGCCCGGTACCTTTACCAATATCTTTCGTTGTAAAGAACGGTTCAAAAATCTTATCAATCGTCTCTTGAGGCATACCACAGCCTGTATCCGTCACCTCAAGCAGCACATATTCACCAGGCTTTAATCCTCGTTTCTCTTCGGCCAAAGACCTGTGCTCGGCAATATTCTCAGTGCGCAAAGTTAAAGTGCCGCCTGTAACAGCGCCCTCACTCATACCATTGGCTTTCATTTCCTCAAGCATGGCATCTCGCGCATTCACAGCTAGATTAATAATCACCTGATCAAACTGGTGATGATCCGCTTTCACCTCCCAAAGATCACGGCCATGATCAACTTTGAGCTCAATCTTTTCACCCAACAAACGAGAGAGCATCGCTGTAACATCTTTAATCACATCATTTAATGAAAGCACTTCAAGTCGCAAAGTTTGTTGGCGAGAAAATGCCAAAAGTTGACGCACCAACCGCGCAGCCCTGTTCGCATTTTGCTTGATATGCATCATATCTTTAAAAGAAGGATCTGTTGGGCGATGACTACCAATCAATAAATCTGTGTACCCAATAATGGCCGTGAGAACATTATTAAAATCATGCGCGATACCACCAGCCAATTGGCCAACAGCCTGCATTTTCTGGCTCTGGGCAAACTGCTCTTCAAGCGCTCTTTGTTTAGATGTATCAATGGCATAGATAATAGCAACAGCACCATCTTCCGCCATATCCCGAGCCGGGCTTAAATATAAACGACCACTACGCTCACCATTTAACGTGAACTTCACATCAACCGGCGCAATAACGGCACTCCCATCGGAGGCCCCATCAAGAGCCGCCTTTAAAGCCTCTCTCTCTGCATCATCAATCAAACCAAACAAATTATCACTCTGTTCAGCTTCATTACCACCCTGGCCTAAAAGCACACGAAACGAGCCATTCGCGTTAGAAATTTCACCACTATTATTAATCGTTGCAATACCAATCGGCGCAGTTTGATAAAATTGCTCCAACCGCATCTCAGTCATACGTTGCGGTTCAAACAATTGCGGCGCATCATCAGCACGAAGCGCCAAAACCCCATAATGCGGCTCATCGCTACCAATTAGTTCATGCGGGCGACCATAAAGAATAGTGCTCAAAGTTGAGCCATCTTCACAAATCAAGTCATAATATTGAACAGACCGTAATGACGCATGCGGCACCAAAGATTGTTGCAAAAGTTGCACACCTTCCATGGGCATCAAATCATAAAGCGAGCGACCTTCCATCAACCGATCAGATCGACCAAGCCACGAACAAAGCGTTTGGTTCATATAGCTGAGTTCACCCTCAGCATTAAACGTGAAAAAGCCAAGCGGCGCAGCATCAAATTGCCCAACAGCATTGGTCAGTTCTTTATATTCAAGGTCCCGTTGTGCACGTTCTAAAGTAATGTCAGTCAAGCGCCAAACAACACCAGCCACATCACCTTTAGCAGCTCCCTTATCATCAAGTTCATTGCTAGCATTAGCTTTAACTATGCCTGATTTCTTTTTCGTGAATAAAGGACGAACAGAAATGCGAACCCAGCGCATATTATTATCAGAAGTTTTGCCCCCCTCTTGAATAAAAACTTCCTCTTCCCAATCTCGAAGCTGAGTAGCCGCCTGGCAAAGACGATACAAAGGCTCAGCAATCGCTGGCTCACCAGAAAAATACGTCTCAACAGATGAGATCACCTTGTCTCTTGGTTTTCGCAAAATATGAAAATATGCATCATTTGCATAAAGCACATCACCCTTTTTATTGGTAATGAGCATACCATCCGTTAGGTTATCCGCATAAGCCGCGAAAATATTGGCATCTTCAGAAGGGGAATGTAAATCAAGAATACCGGCAGAATAGGCCAATACAGCAAACACACCAATCGTCGCCAAAAGCCCTAAAATCCCCACAAGAACCATATTAAACTCTTGCAAGAAGAACGCAGCAAAAAGCACCAAGGCCAATAAACCAAGGCACGCAATCGTTCTAAATTTTCCAGGCCAAAACATCATGGCAAACAATCGATCCTCTTCCACCAAATCAGGCTTATGAGGCTCCAATGGTACATTCACTTCACTCATGGCTGAGAAATTAACTGATTCGTCAATTCCAACCGATTGATTTTAGAGCACTATCAACATAGAAATTCTCAATATAACCAAATTATAATGCAAAAAGACGGGCTAATTACTAAAACACATTTATTGAGTTATTTCCCTTTTTGCCGCATAACAAAGCCAATAACCTCTGCCACGGCCTTATAATGCTCTGGCGGGATCTCTTGATCAACCTCAACCACCCCATGTAAAGCCCGAGCCAAAGGTCTATTTTCCACGCGGGGAATCTCATGCTCTTCCGCAATTTCACGAATTTTAAGCGCCAAAGCGTCCACACCTTTCGCCACACAAATAGGCGCTGACATGGTCTTGTCATACTTTAAAGCAACAGCATAGTGTGTTGGGTTTGTAATCACCACAGAAGCCTCAGGCACTGCGGCCATCATCCGTTTACGGCCACGCTCCATCCGAATTTGTCTAATTTTAGCTTTAACAATCGGATCACCTTCTTGTTGCTTATACTCATCTTTCACTTCTTGCATGGTCATCTTCAGCTTATTCCACCATTGCTGACGTTGATAAGCATAATCAGCAATGGCAACCACCGCATAAAGCGCAATAACAGCCCCCAATATCTTCAAGCTTAAAACTTTGACATGGGGAAGTAAGGCTGACAAATCCATAGAAACCATAACTTCTAAACTGTCTTGTGAGGGCCACATAACCAAAACAATAAGCAAAGTAACAATAGCAAGCTTCGCCAAACTCTTTAAAAAGTTCACCAAAGACGTCATTGAAAACAAACGCTTAAACCCAGCCAACGGAGAAATTTTGGAAAGCTTAGGCGTCATCGTCTCTGTTTGAAATAACAAACCATGCTGCACCACATTGCCAGCTAAAGCCGCTATAATAAACACAAGAAAAGGAAGAGAGAGCGCCGCAAAAACAGCCCACATCACAGAGTAAAGAAACTGTCCGCCTCCCCGGCCCTCCATTGAAAAGGTGTGCGCATTTTCTAAATAAGATTTGAGAGTTAAAGCTAAATCAGAGCTCATGCCTGTCGAGAAAATCAATATGACCAAAGTCGCCGCTGTGAGCATAAACCAGCTATTCACCTCCTGGCTTTTCACCACATTGCCCTTTTCAAAAGCGTCTTTCAGCTTTTTCTCGCTGGGGTCTTCTGTTTTTTCACTTTCATCTGGTTCATCAGCCATCGTTAAACCAAGCCCCCTATCTCATAATATTCACGATAGACGCTTCGTAATAACTCAAATACCAATTCATCATCGCGCTTAAGAGCAATACAAACAGTAGGGTTCCAATATAAATATTGGCCGGCATCGCAATAAAAAACACCTGAATTTGCGGAATGAGCCGCGATAAAATGCCAAGCCCAAGGAAGAAAACCAGACCAAAAACAATGAAAGGCGTCGATAATTGCACCCCAATTTTAAAGATCCCAGCAACGGTTTGTAACGCCGCATCACTAAAAACAGAAATTTCAAAAGGAGCGCCCGGCGGGAACATCATATAGCTATCATACATGGCCGCAATAATCAGATGATGCAAGTCCATCGCAAAAATCATAACCGTGCTTAACATCATAAGAAAACTGGAAAAAACAGAGTCTTGCCGGCCCGTTGTAGGGTCCGCCGTCATGGCAAAAGAAAGCCCCGCCTGAAAAGCTATCACATTGCCAGCAACTTGAATTCCGGTAGAAAGAATTTTAATAATCGCACCAAATGAAAAGCCAATTAAAGCCTCTTTCATGCTGGCCCCAATGAGCCCTGTTAAGGTGGTTGGCAGCTCTGGCACTTTCCCAACAACAACCGGATAAAGCACAAGGGTAAGCATCAAAGCAAAGGCCAAGCGAGAGCGCATCGGCACACTGGCTTCCCCAATGCCCGGGAGCATCATTACCAATGGCCCAATGCGAGAAAAAATAAGAAACACCGCAAATGCAGTTGCTGGTAAATATTCAAGGCTAAAATTCATTTAGAAATGCCCCTCCTGTCACCTGCTAGTTTGTCACCCACCAGCAATTTGGATCATCACCCGTTCCATAAACGAGCCAAGTGTCGCGGCCATATAAGGCATAGCAACAAGCATCGTTACAAAAATCGCAACAATCTTGGGAACAAAAACCAAAGTCATTTCTTGAATTTGTGTAAGGGCTTGAAAAAGCGCAATAATCACACCAACCAACAATCCAATAATCATCGGCGGACCAGAAACTTTTAAAAGAACAATGATGGCCTCTCGGCCAATATCCATGACTTCAGCACCGGTCATGTTCTCATCCTCATTTCTTAACGCTTCAGTTGGCTTATATAATTGCGACTTCAGTTTCCCACCAAAAACCGCCGCAGCAACCGCGTCTTGGCGCTTTAGATTGCCCACAAGCAACCGCACAATTTTAGCCCACTCTGCATTATAACAGAATATTCAAAAGCTAAATTCAATTAGGACTCATTATAAAAGTAGGAAAAGTTGTAAGCGATGATTCTTTTCAGTTTTACGCAGCTTTTATAAAAGCGCATTTCAAGAAAGAGAGCTAAAACTTAGATAGGCATGTTCATAATATCACGATAAGCACTAATCACCCGGTCACGTGTTGTCACCAATGTCTCAACAGCAACTTCCGTTTCAGCAATGGTTGTTACTAAATCTACCAGATCACCTTGCCCAGAGGCCACATTCGCAGCTGTCACTTCAGCTTTTTGTCCGGTTTCAGCAACTGAAGAGAGCGCGTTTTTAACCAAATCAGAGAATTCACCCGTGTCTTCAACCGCGCCAGATGTTTTTGCAGATTTGGCAAGCTCATCACCAACCTTCATTTGTGTAGCATAAGCATTCGCGGCAAAATTAGCACTGACAGTCATCTTTTCATCTCCAAATTATTAACCGCAAAACTCAACAAACAAGTCCACCAAAAACTCAAACACGTAAGATATCTAAAGTCTTAGACAGCATCTTCCGAGCAGATGTAATCACATTCAAATTCGCCTCATAAGAGCGCTGCGCTTCACGCATATCCATCGCTTCAACCATGCCGTTTACATTTGGCGTTTTTATATAGCCCTTATCATCAGCACCAGGATGCCCAGGCTCCAAACGTTTACCAAAATCACTGGTATCCTTCTTAACCCGGCCATGTTTCACAAGCTCAGCACCAATCTCCTGGTCATAAACTTGCTTGAAGGTAGAAACTTTGCGCCGATAAGGGTCGCCGCCCTTAACATTAGAAATACTATCCGCATTGGCAATATTCTCAGAAATAATCCGCATCCGGTGCGATTGAGCCCCAAGACCAGAAGCAGCAATTTTTAAACTTTTCATCAAATCCATAATTCACAAAGCTCCTGTTTTGGTTTTAGTTTTACTCAATTCAAAATAAAAAATGGTCACGAATAGCAGGGGAATAACCTACCCGCGACCAATAGCCATTTTCATAATTCCAAGCGAGCGCGAGTAAACGGTCGTCGCCATCTGATAATCCATTTGGTTTTGCGCAACTTTAGCCATTTGATCCTCAAGAACCACACCATTGCCACTCGGCGTCACTTCAAAATCAAGCGAGTTATCACTTTCAAAGTTTGTAGTAAAAGTCCCCCCAACACTCATGTGCCGTTCATGGGTCACTTTCATGCCAGCTTGCGGGCGCTGGTCTTCAGGTAAATGCTCCTTAAAGGTGAGCGCTTTTAAATCTTTGGGTTTATAATTAGGCGTATCTGCATGCGCAACATTACTCGCCAAAACAGCCTGGCGAGTTTGATGCCACTTCATTTTGTCACGCACAAAACTCATCAACGGTAAATCGTTAAGCATGGAACCCCTCAATAAAAGACAAATTGACTGAAAGAAATGCCCTTCAAATCACCTATCTCTACACCCTTCTAGGCAAATTTTGCCTCGAGATAGTTAACAACCCGTTAAGAACTTGCCATTCCTGGGGATGAAACTCATTTTACGGCAGTTTACGTCACAAATTTAGGGTAATTATTGCCGAGGAGCGTGGCCTGATTGAAGGCGACAAGGAACAAAAGGCATCAGGAATGATAGATCAGCTATTATATTGGATAATTTCTCTGCTATTCGTCATCGCCTTGATTCTAGGTATGGCTCTATTGATCAAAAAATTTGCTTTGCCCAACAGCCCAAACAATCCCCTTTTCAAAAGAAATAAACAAAGGCGTTTGGAAATAATCGAACAACTCCCCCTGGATCATAAATCAAGACTAGTCCTCATAAAAAGAGATGACAAAGAACATCTCCTCATGCTCGGCCAATCCGGTGACTTAGTTGTGGAATCCAATATACCCGCAAAGCAAACCCAACAAGTGCCAGAAAAAAGGCCCGAAGACTAACCAGATGGCTAAAGTTGAACAAGAAAAACATATGTGAATTGAGAGCCAAAAAAAAACAGCTCACTTCAAATATAACATACAATCTAAGCTAATATTCACCACTCGTATCGCGTCTAAGAAACAAACCTCTAACAAAACGAAACCTGGCAATAAAAATGATGACGCTCCAATCAATGCGCAAAATTGAACAGCCTCACTTAGAAGAGCTTCATACCAAGGAAGATGAAACCCAAAACAATAAACGGTTCATCAAACTTTGCGCTTGCTTGGCCAGCACCACAGTCATCATCATCTTAAGCTGCGTTTTAATCTCTATTTTCGCCCCCTCAGCTTTCGCGCAAGACATTTCCATTGGCCTTGGCGAAGGAACCGGTGTTACTGAGCGCGCGCTTCAAATCATTGCGCTCATCACCATCCTCAGCGTCGCCCCGTCAATCCTGATTATGGTCACCTCTTTCACACGCGTGGTGATTGTGCTCTCACTCTTGCGCACTGCCATTGGTATTCAACAATCACCACCAAACACGGTGATTATTTCCCTCGCGCTATTCCTCACAGCCTTCATCATGGCGCCCGTATTTGAAAAGGCCTATGAAGACGCTATAAAACCTTTAATCGCAGAGGAAATTAAACTAGACGAAGCCTTTACCAAAGCCTCTGCCCCATTTCATATCTTTATGAGGCAGCATGTAAGAGAAAAAGACTTAACCCTCTTTCAGGATTTATCAGGAAAACCACGACCAGAAACACCTGAAGACATCAGCCTGCAAATCCTCATTCCAGCTTTTATGATCTCTGAATTACGCCGTGCCTTTGAAATCGGCTTTTTGATCTTTGTACCCTTCGTGGTGATTGATATGGTCATCGCCTCAGTGCTGATGTCCATGGGTATGATGATGCTGCCCCCGGTGATGATCTCACTCCCCTTCAAACTCATCTTCTTCGTCCTCGTAGACGGCTGGCACATGGTCGCAGGCAGTTTGATAAAGAGTTTCGGGGTCTAGATATGAATTCTAAAGGAAAGCAACCTTAATGCTGCGTTGGCTTCACTTCGGTAAGGCTATCAAACACAAGCCGCACTTCGTCAATTTTCGCCTCAAGCACATCTGCTTCTGGGTAATCCTCACCCAATGTAGGCCCAGCTAGCAGTACTTCCGCAACCATCTTCACCTTTTCAGCAAGAGACGCATCTTTGTCGACGAAAAACACATGCATAATCAAATGGGCCTGCTCAAGGGAAATCTTTTCAGCCCTGTCCAGAGCGGCAACAGTTTTATATTCCCGCGCATCCAAACGCTCATCACTATTAAAAATCTCATGCATCAACTCATCCGTATCCGCATCCTGAAATTTATATCTCTCAGCCATTCCTAAACTTTCTCAATTTTATTCAAAACTAAAAATCCACAAATCTAACTTTACGATGAAGGAGCCTGCCTACTTAGGCAGGGGACATGGCGCAACGCCAGTGTAGCCCGGCGCACAAGATCAGCCCGAACGGAGCGAAGCGAGTACGGATAAGCTGATCGCAAGAAAAGCGCCGCCCCTCGGAGGGCCTGCTGCTTCAGCAGCAGAATAGCCCGTGAGAGAGAAAAAAGGGACTTTTGCTCAAAGACTATTCCAGATCCCCCACCTCAACGGCCGCACCACCATGCACCCGCTGCGCCAAGGCCGCTTCAATAAACGGATCAAGCGCACCATCTAAAACGGCAGACGGGTTCGTGCTCTCAACGCCAGTGCGCAAATCCTTCACCATCTGATAAGGCTGCAACACATAAGAGCGAATTTGATGTCCCCATCCAATCGCACCCTTTTGCGAGGCTTCAGCTTGCGCTTTATCTTCCCGCTCTTGTAACTCTTTTTCATACAAACGCGCGCGCAGCATCTTCCAGGCTTCGGCTTTGTTTTTATGTTGCGAGCGACCAGATTGACACTGAACAACAATGCCAGAAGGTTGGTGTGTAATCCGAACGGCACTATCCGTTGTGTTCACATGCTGACCACCAGCACCACTGGCACGGTATGTATCAATCCGGCAATCACTTTCAGCAATATCAATCTCAATATCATCATCGATAACCGGATAAACCCAAACGGATGAAAAGCTTGTGTGCCGCTTTGCGTTCGAGTCAAAAGGAGAAATTCGAACCAAACGATGCACACCAGATTCAGTTTTCAGCCAACCATAAGCATTCTCACCCTTCACTAAAATGGTCGCAGATTTAAGCCCTGCTTCCTCACCAGCATTGGTGCCAGAAATTTCAACCTTATAACCTTTCTCTTCAGCATAGCGCATATACATCCGAAAAAGCATCTCGGCCCAATCCTGGCTCTCTGTGCCCCCAGCGCCCGCATGAATTTCAACATAACAATCATTCGCATCCACTTCGCCAGAAAGAAGCGTTTCAACTTCACGGCGCTGCGCAACTTTTGCTAACTGGGCTATAGCCTCTTCAGCTTCCTCAATGGTCTCAGCATCATCTTCAGCTTCGCCCATTTCAATCAGCTCAATATTATCTTCTAAATCTTGATTAAGCTTATTAAAGGCACTAAGAGCAGCATCCAATCTCTGGCGCTCTTTCATCAAAACTTGCGCTTTTTTCGGGTCATTCCAAAGGTCTGGGTCTTCAGATTGGGTATTTAATTCATCTAAACGAGCTTGAGCCTGTTCCGGGTCAAAGATGCCTCCGTAAAAGAGACAACGACTCGCGAATTTGATTAACCAATGTTTGTATTTCTGCGCGCATCTAAATTTAACCTTTAAAAGTAAGCTTGAACCACAGGCTTTCTGTGGCAACACTATTCAAAACTATTAATTGATGGGTTTTAAAGAACCAGTCACGTCTGTCAAGACAAGCAGGCATTACTCTGGTCAAAAGGCACTTCAACCAGAGCTATGAAAGATAAAATATTAAAGCTTAATAAAGCCCAGAATCGAGAGATCTATCCGTTTCAGGAATAAAGATATTCGGGTCATCATAAATCACTGATGACGCATCAGGCGGACCATTACCAGGTTTAAACGCTTCCATAATCGTATTCTGCCCACCAGAAGATCTAAGCCCAGATTTCGAATTAATCGGAATAAGTTTGATCCCAGCCGGAATACGAAACGGAATGGCCGGCTTGCCAGCAAGAGCTGACATCATAAAGTTTTTGAAAATAGGCGCAGCCAAGCCACCACCGGTTGCCTTCTTGCCCATCGGCCGCGGCACATCCTGGCCCACAAAAACACCAACAGCCAAGTCAGCAGAAAAGCCAACAAACCAGGCATCACGTGCATCATTGGTTGTTCCCGTCTTACCAGCTACTGGAATAGGCAAACCCTTCATCGCTTTGCGAGCTGTCCCGCGAAGAACAACACCTTCAAGCATAGAAGTAATCTGATAAGCAGTATGCGGGTCAATAATCTGCTCGCGTTGATCAATCAATTGAGGCGGTTTTAAAGGATCCCATGTAGCTTGCTCACATCCCTGACACTTCGCAGCATCATGAGACCAAACCGTTTTACCATAGCGATCCTGAATGCGGTCAATAAGCGTCGCATTCACTTTCTTCCCGCCATTCGCTAAAATGCTATACGCCGTCGTCAAGCGTATCAACGTCGTCTCACCCGCTCCAAGAGACATAGAAAGAACCGGCATCAAATTATCATAAACACCAAAGCGCCGTGCATATTCAGAAATCAGCGGCATACCCATATCTTGCGCCAAACGCACAGTCATCAAGTTACGTGATTTTTCAATTCCAATCCGCAAAGTAGAAGGCCCATTAAACTTACCGCTATAGTTTTTCGGGCGCCAAATTCCTTGACCATTTCCTTGATCAATTGCAACAGGTGTATCAAGAACCACACTCGAAGGTGTATACCCATTATCAAGAGCCGCTGCGTAAACAAACGGTTTAAAGGCAGAACCAGGCTGGCGTTTCGCCTGAGTGGCCCGATCAAATTCACTGTCATCAAAACTAAAACCACCAACAAGCGCTTTTACCCGCCCCGTATGCGGCTCCATTACTACAATAGCCCCTTCCACTTCAGGAATTTGCATCAGCTTCCACTGATTATTCCCCTCAACAGGAAGAACAGCATTTGTACTCGCTACATCTTTTTTCAGTAATTTAGCTTTGACAGGCGCAACATAAACAACATCGCCTATTTTTAAAATATTGCCTGGAGATTTAAGTTTTTTGCCAAGTTTCGGGTCACCATGTTTCGTCTCACCCAAATGTTTGCGCGCCCATTTCATATTATCAAGGGAAACTTCACCAATCTCACGCGCGCTATCAACCTGTCCAGAAACTAGCTTTTTAGGTTGCAAACCAATGACAGCCTTTTTCGCCTCAAGCTTCAAAACAATGCCCAAACGCCAAGGGTGCACATCTGTAAGCGCTTCAACTTTAGCAAGTTCAGCCCCCCAATCAGAGTCAGGGGTTAGAATAATTTCCGCAACAGGCCCTCTAAATCCATGCTTCTGGTCATAAGCAACCAAGCCATCAACAAGTGCCTTTTTAGCCTTTTTCTGAAGCTCAGGGTCTAATGTGGTACGAACAGAAAGACCACCACCATAAATTCTTTTTTGCCCAAATTTTTCAATGAGTTTCCGTCTCACACCTTCGGCAAAAAATTCACCAGCTAAAATATGAGCACCAAAGGGGCGTGGATTCACTTTAAATTCGGATGCAATAGCAGCATCAGCTTCAGCCTTGGTGATATAGCCGTTTTTATGCATCTGCTTAATCACATATGACCGGCGAATGATCGCCCGCTTGCGCTTTTTAAAGGGATGATAATTGTTAGGAGCTTTTGGAAGAGAAGCTAAATAAGCCGCTTCTTGAATAGAGATTTCCTCAAGTGATTTACCAAAATAATTCAGCGCTGCCGCCGCAATACCATGAGACCGAAGACCAAAATAAATCTCATTAAGATAGAGCTCTAAAATTTGCCCCTTCGTAAAAGCACGTTCAATGCGCCGCGCAAGCACAGCTTCTTTTACCTTCCGGTCAATCTTGCGCTCATTGGTAAGAAGAAAGTTTTTAGCAACCTGCTGCGTAATAGTCGACGCCCCTGAAGGCCGCTTGTTACTTCCAGTTAGTTTAATTTTGACAAATCCCAATATCGCGCCTGTTAAACGACGATAATCAAGTCCTCCATGATTGAAGAAATTTTTGTCTTCAGCTGAGATAAAGGCGTGAATAATACGATCTGGTATCGCATTAATCGGCACATATATGCGCCGTTCATCAGCAAATTCAGCAATTAAATTTCCATCATTGGCGTGAATGCGGCTCATCACCTTTGGCTCATATTTTGCCAAAACTTCATAATCCGGCAGATCTTTCGTCACATCCCAAACATAGTAAGCTACTGCGGCTGAGACTGCGAAAAAACCAATACAACCAGCTGTGAATAGAAATCCAAAAAACTTCAGCCAAAACCGGCCCTTTTTCTTAGGCGGCTTTTGAGAGTGCGGGGGCACATTCCCCATTGGGACATAAGGTCCTCTTCCACTGCCCGCAGCAGAAAACCTAGGAGCTTGCGTTTGCCCTCGATATGGTTGCGGTGGTGGGGTCTGTGTCATTACAAAAGAGCCTTATGAAGAAAAAAATATATCTTATTCATTTAAATATAAAAAAGCGGTTTGAAGCTGAGAGACATAACACAATTTAAAAGCCAATCTCAATAAAGAAGATCACAAACCACAATCATTTTAAATCTGATCCAGCTATTATCCCAAATGTTCCGTAGCCCTGCTTCCCATTGCCCTGTCTCAAAGTCCAGAGAATGAATCTTACTAAAACTGGCAACAAAACATGCCCAAAATATGATTAAAACAACGAATTAGATTAAAACAATGAATTATCTGACACGCGAGTAAGATCATGTTCAAAACAAGAGACAAAAGCTAATCTAGAAAGCCACTCATTCTAGCATTCAGACGAAGAAAATAAAACCATGAGCGAAGAATACCAGCAATGTCTATTGCGTTTTCATAAAGTTATCAACCGCTTTACTTAACGAACTCGCAAGAGCCGCTTGCCATTTAGGAGATTTAAGCAGTTTTTCATCATTCGCATTACTGATATAGCCAAGTTCAATCAAAACCGAAGGAATAATAGCTGAACGTAACACCCTAAAGTTTGCAGATCTCATCATATTCTGCCTGAATTTAGTTTTCTTTTTCATGTGCTTATAAGCAACAGAGGCAAAATCTAGCGATTGGTTCTTAGTCTCCCTTTGAGTGAGATCACGCAAAATGCCTTCAACTTCACTTTCAGGCTCAATATCAATACCAGCTAAAATATCAGATTTATTTTCTTTGTTCGCTAATGCCTGAGCCTCAAGGTCTGACCCTTCCTTAGAAAGGGTGTAAATTGTAGCCCCTCTAATTTTTTTAGCCAAACGTTTCCTAATAGAATCGGCATGAATAGAAATGAAAAGAGAAGCATGATAATTCTCAGCAATTTGCACCCGCTCAGCTAATGGCACAAAAACATCTACAGAACGCGTTAATTTCACATCATAAGTGCCATATTTCATTAATTTCTTTTTTAAAACCTTAGCAAAAGCTAAAACCACATCCTTCTCACGTGTTCCCTTTTTACTCAAAGCTCCCGGATCAAGCCCTCCATGACCAGGGTCAATAACAATGCGTTTTTTAGCTAATTTTTTGGGAACACGGGCAAGCTTTTCAATCGCACTACCAAGCGAGGCCTTCTTAGCCTTACGACTCTCGCGAACACGTTTTTCATAAAGGGCCTTGCGCCGGCGCTCAAAATTAGCTCGATCAGTGGGAACAATGTCTACAACAAGCTTTGCAGATTTCCCCCCCTTTGCATCTAATATGAAAGATTGCTCCACATGAACAGGACCAACCACATCAATAACGATGCGAGATTTTCCCTTGGCAAAAAGACCATAGCGAAAGGCACTCACTAAACCTTTCCCTGTGCTCCCAAGGCCTTGTGGCAACTTAAAGCGAACATTCGGCAAATCAATAATAACCCGGTATGGGTCAGCCAATGTAAAAATACGATAATCAGTGGGTTTGGATAAATCTGCAACAAAACGCGTTCTGGCATTGTCACCCCCAAGTCGCGCATCATTCGCAATAGTGGAAGTTCCATCCCCCTTGGCCAAAGCCACGTGAGGAAGACCAGTAGCAACAATAAAAATGAGGGATAAAATATAAGTCAAAGACTTCAAATGAATTGTAACTCCTAAATATCTTTTAAATTTAAAAGATTGAAAGTTTTTATGAGTGAATAAAAAGTCCACACCCCAACCCCTATATTCATTTTAATCAATTTGAAATGGCTCTAAATATTAAAGATACAATCCTTAAAAACTTCCCTCAAAATTATTAAGAACTTAAATAAATCATATAATTCTAAATAGATAGAAAAAATAGATTTTTACAAAGAGGTATTGAGCTCTGCACCATACCAATTCAGATCCGCACCACAATAATAAAGCGTTAAATCCTTCAAAAAGGTCTCGAGAAGATAAATTCTTGACCTTGAAAAATCAAGGAGCCATCTTGAGCACACAAGAATTACCCACACTAACAAACATCAACTTTTAAATGACAAATAAGAAGAAAATCAGTCAATTTACGAAAAATCTTACAAATTTGACGATTTTCACCTCAAAACCATCAACCTAGCCTCATAAACCGACAAACTCTCCCCAAAAACCGGTAAATTTAGATTTTAATCACTTTTTTGCCATAAAACTAAACTTTAGAGTGCCTTTTAACACTCTGGAATATATATTTTTTTGTAAAAAAATTGGCTGAATAAGCCATTTTATAAACTTATATGTCATCCAACCTGTATTCAGGCTTGCAGTCCGGAATAACTATGCATATCTTATGGGCTAGCACCTGAGTCTTAAATAGTTTTTTGTTTTAAGGCATAAGATTGAAAGAAATCCACTTAATAGATACCTTTAAAGATATCTAAAATCGCAAGATAATTGAGTGAAAACCTTTTGCTTATGTTTTGAAATCAAAGAGCTAAAACTCTAATATGTTCACACATCTGAATATGTAGAGGACGAAAAAGGTAGCGCCCATAGCGATGAAATGAGATCTCGAAAACTAATGAGATAACATCCCATCAAGGTCGAAAAACTGTAACAAACGAAACTTAAACAAACGAGTTAGAGTACAAAAATTTTAACGTAAGTGATAAAACACTCAAACTTCCTTTAATTTTGATCGCTTCACTTCACCTAATTTTTTAAGTGAACTTTGATCTTCAAAATCAAATGGCAACCGCAATTGTAACAACAATCGCAACCGCAACATTTAGATATGTTTTTAAAGTGATTTTTTTGAGCCAATCAACTTACAAAACCAACTAATTTAATAATTACTTTTAATCTAAAACAGATCGAAAAGAGCAAGCTCAATTTAGAGCAAACCTTAAAAGCTCAAAGTTCAAATCATTTTGAAGTAAGAGCGATTAAATGAATTAACAAGGTCATTAATTTGCAACTATCTATATGAACAAATCCCAATTCAAATTTTAAGGAAGAGACGAGCGACTATATATCGCCAGTTTCAATCGTTCATAAGATCAAAAGCAAAGACCTAACAGTAAATTGAAATATTAAATTCCGGTTTTGAAAATTGTCGAGCCGGAAAAAACTAATCATCGATCGTTAAAAAAACGATCACCAGAAATTAACAATCAACTAAGTCTTTGGACAAATTTGTAAAACTATGAACTTCGAGCAAACAGATACAACCTGGCAAACTTTAATGCCAACTGAACAAACAAATATGTTTGTTTCAGCATGTGCTGCTTCGGCTCATTTCATAAATACAGCTCCAAATACTTATCGAACATCTCAGGCGAGGTTCGCCATCCCCTTTGCACAATTACAGCAAGAGCATGGTGTAGACCCCCTGACTAGGAATTATATCAATGGCAAACAAAATGCTTATCGATGCCGCACACCCGGAAGAAACTCGGGTTGTGGTTTTACGGGGAGACCGTGTTGAGGAATTTGACTTTGAGTCAGCTCTAAGAAAACAACTAAGAGGTAATATTTACCTCGCAAAAGTAACAAGAGTAGAACCGTCTCTCCAAGCCGCCTTTGTGGACTATGGAGGAAACCGTCACGGCTTCCTTGCCTTTAACGAAATTCACCCAGATTATTACCAGCTTCCAAAAGCTGATAGAGAAGCTTTGCTTGAAGTTGAGGCTGAAGAAGCTCGCCAGGCAGCCAAAAGAGAAGCCGAAGCTGAAAATGCACGCCTCTCTTCAGAAGAAGAAACATCATCTGATGATAGCGATACAACAGCTGAAATTGATGACGAAAATGAAGATGAGACATCTAATGAAGTTGTCACACTTGATGCAGAAAGTGACGCGGCAATTTCAGAAAGTTCTGATGACGACGCTGAAGACAATTCTGATGATGAAGTTGAATCTGTCGGCACAGAAGACGCACTAGAAGAACTTCCTGAGCGTCAAGCCATTCGCCGTAAAAACTACAAAATTCAAGAAGTCATCAAGCGCCGCCAAATCATTCTGGTCCAAGTTGTAAAAGAAGAACGTGGTAACAAAGGCGCAGCGCTAACCACATATCTCTCACTTGCAGGGCGCTACACCGTTTTAATGCCAAACACTGCACGCGGTGGCGGCATTTCAAGAAAAATTGCAAACCCGTCAGATAGAAAACGCCTGCGCAAAATTGTAGCTGAACTAGAAGTGCCTGAAGGCATGGGGCTAATTGTGCGCACAGCTGGCGCCTCTCGCACCAAAGCAGAATTAAAACGAGACTTTGAATATCTCTTGCGTTTATGGGAAAATGTAAGAGACCACACACTTCAATCATCCGCACCCAATTTGGTGTATGAAGAAGGCAATCTTATCAAACGCTCGATCCGTGACCTCTATTCAAAAGAAGTTGAAGAAGTCCTTGTGGCTGGTGAAGATGAATACCGTGAAGCAAAAGACTTCATGCGCATGCTCATGCCAAGTCACGCGAAAAACGTGCAACCTTATAAAGAGAGCGAACCTCTTTTTACAAAATATAAAATAGAGTCACAGCTGAACGCAATGTACAGCCCCTATGTCACTTTGCCATCGGGCGGCTATATTGTAATCAACCAAACAGAAGCACTCGTCTCAATCGACGTGAACTCAGGCCGCTCAACCAAAGAACATTCCATTGAGGAAACAGCCCTCAATACAAACCTGGAAGCTGCCACGGAAATTTCACGTCAATTACGCTTAAGAGACCTTGCCGGTCTTGTTGTTATCGACTTCATCGACATGGAAGAAAGACGCAATAACCGGGCAGTCGAGCGCCGCATCAAAGAATGTTTGCGTCACGATCGCGCTCGCATTCAAGTTGGTCGCATTTCTCATTTTGGTCTTCTTGAAATGTCACGCCAGCGCTTAAGAACTGGCGTACTAGAAGGCTCCACAAGCCCATGCCCACACTGTCAAGGTACCGGCATGATCCGCTCAACAGAGTCTATGGCTCTTACAATTTTAAGAGCCCTTGGAAGATCGCCTCTTGACCCAGCGCCATTCGGTAGATTTAGCCTGTAATACAAATGTGGATGTTGCTCTTTATATCCTTAATAACAAGAGAAGCTACGTAAACGACATTGAGCGCCGCTATGGCGTCAATATCGCGATCAATGCAAGCGCAGATTTAGAAGGTGTCAGTTATACCATCGAGCAAATGCGCCGAGATAACAACGCATCAAATGAACCTGCCGTTGTTCAAATGGATTGGGCGCATAAATCAACAGACAATGAGCTCACTCAAAATGATCGCAGCTCAAGAGACGAAAACGCTGAACAAGAAGGCAAATCACGTCGCCGCCGCCGCCGCCGTGGTGGACAAGCCGCGCGCAGAAACCGCTCAAACGAAGAGCAAAACCGCGATGAAAATGAAAAGCAAACTGAAGCTGAAACATCTATAGAAGAAGCTGGCTTAAACACCGGTGAAAATCAAACAGATGTTGAAGCACGCGATTCTGACGGTTTAGGAGATGAAGAAACAAAATCACGTCGCCCAAGACGCAGAGGCAAACGTGGTGGCCGGCGCCGTGGCAATAGAGCTAACCGTGAATTAAATTCAGAAAACCAAGATGGTGAAACAAACTCTGAAGAAAACAACAATCGTGACGAAAGAAATGAAAACATTTCTGAAAGTGAAACGGTAGCAACAAGCTCAAATGACAATGATCCAAACCTTGGAGGAGAACAAAACCAAAGTGAAGATCAAGCTCAATCAGCTTCAGAAACAAAAACAAGGCGCTCTCCAAGACGCCCTCGCAGACGCTCAAACAGAACTGACCGCTCAAGAGAGAATAAAACTGAAGAGGGCCAAGTCGAGGCGACTTCATCAGAAGAAACCAAATCAACTGCAACAAATGAGAAACAGGAAAGTTCTTCTTCCCCTGTAGCAGACGCAGCTGAACCAAAACGCGAGCCCAAAAAAGGCTATTGGTCAAAAGCGCGGCAAGATAAAACTGAAGAAAACAACCAAACAGATACCTCTTCAGAAAAAAAGCCAAGAGCCCCAAGACGCAAACAATCAAGTGCTGAAAAGCAAAGCTCCGAAACTGCACGCTCAGAAACTGCACACTCAGAAACTGAAGGTACCCCAATAAAAACATCTTCAGAAGAAAGCAAAACAACCAAAGAGCTAAAGATAGACCCTAAAAGTCTTGTCGCTTCAAAACAGAAAGAAGCAGAAGCAAGCCCTGCCCCTAAACGAGGCTGGTGGCAAAAATCTAATGGCTAACAAAGTTAGATAAGCTGAAAAACAAAAAGCCCTATCTTGGTTTCAAGATAGGGCTTTTTTTTATGTCTCTCAAAACAGCAGTAAAATGAACCGTCCAGTCAGCAATCTTTAAAACTTGGCTTCTTTTAAACGCCTAACAGCTTCTATAACTTCACTCTCTGTCCCCGCATAAGAAAACCGCATCATATGGTTCCCATCTATCCGGTCAAAATCTAAACCTGAAGAAGCAGCAATGCCATAATCCCTTAAAATCTGTTTTGAAAAATCAAGACTGTCATCAGTGAATTCACTCACATCAACATAAACATAAAACGCGCCACCAGGTGGTGCAAAACGCTCAAACCCAGCTTCTATCAACCCATTAGTTAAAATTTCTCGGTTTTGAGCATATTGCCCTTTCAAATTTTCAAGCTCATCTCGCGCATCAAAAGCAACAGTCGCCGCAATTTGCGATAAAGCCGGTGCAGAGAT
Organism: Hyphomicrobiales bacterium; assembly: GCA_965230545.1. Taxonomy (GTDB): domain Bacteria; phylum Pseudomonadota; class Alphaproteobacteria; order Rhizobiales; family HXMU1428-3; genus HXMU1428-3. The sequence continues at coordinate 498,322 of CBDDLE010000004.1, forward strand.
AAACAAATGTTGATTAAGCTTTTCCATTCGCCGAACAAGTGTTTTTGGCACCACCATCCAGCCTATCCGCCAACCGGTCATCGAATAATATTTCGAAAAGCTATTGAGAATAATCACTTGCTGCTCTGAATTCTGTGACTGAGAACTTTGTAAAGAAGAAAGCGCCGTGTCCGCTGGCTGCTCATAAGTCAAACCGTGATAAATCTCATCGGAGAAAAACCAAATACCTTTTTCGTCAGCCAAACTAACCAAAGAATTTAGCTTGTCTTTATCCAAAACACCCCCCGTCGGGTTCGCAGGACTAGCCAACAAAATGGCTTTGACATCATATTTTTGAATAGTCTCAGAAATCTCTTCTGAAGTCGGCACCCAATTGTTATGAAAACCAACAGGCACTTCAACGGGAATAAGGTCTAATGCTTTTAATATTTCTCGGTAACACGGATAGCCCGGCCTGGTAATCAACACATGATCGCCAGCATCTAATGTCGCCAGAAAAGAAAGTAAGAACCCAGCTGAAGAACCAGTGGTGATAATAACTTGGCTCATATCAATAGAAACATCATAAGTTTCTTTATAATGAAGGGCGATCCGTTCACGCAAAGCCCGTTGACCTAAAGCTTCCGTATAGCCAATCAATTCTTCATCAAGAGCCTGTTTTGCGCGCTCACGCACCAAAAGTGGCGCAGGTGTTCCAGGTTGCCCCACCTCCATATGGCAAATAGAGGCTCCCTTTAAAGCTAAATCACTCGCTTCTCTCATCACATCCATGGCAAGAAAAGATTCTATTTTTCCTCGTCTAGATAAAGAAATCACCCCAAGGCTCCTTAAAATTTGATCCACTAGAGATCAAAAAATCAATATGTTCCACAATGAGCCCCCAATTTGCCTTCTTATTGTCATGAAAAATAACCAAGATATCACGGTCTTAAAAATAGCAGAACTCATTGTTCACAATAAATTTAAGCGATCATTTGAAGCCCCTTAAGCTAAAGTATCTTTCAAAACAAAAGGGCTTTTAAAACAAAAACATCTATGTTTACCCATTTGAGTTCATAATAAATGGCAACAGCTAAGAGTGCTTAAACTCTTTGAATAACAAACAAAAAACTCTATATATTAATGATTATATATATGTTTAGATGTCAGTTTAAAAAACCGTTTTTCTAAGTACTGCGTGAAATATAGATAGCTAATGACGACAACGATTTATGATAATCAGTAAAGTTGAAAAAGTGATACATAAAATGAAGCAATCTTGCACCAATCATGTAACAGAGAAAACGTCCCCATCTGTATGTTCTTTTGTTAAGTGCAAATCGCTTTCATTGTCATTTCTTTTTGTGTTGTTTTTCACTCTATCTTCAATGACCTTCACAACCAGCCAAGCAAACGCTCGCGGCATCATTAGAGATGCAGAAACAGAAAACCTGATTAGAGATTACGGACTCCCCATTTTCAGAGCAGCCGGCCTAAGCTCACAAAACATCGCCATTCACATCATCAATGATAAAAACTTCAACGCCTTTGTTGTTGATGGCCGTAACATGTTCATTAACATGGGCGCCATCATGCAAGCACAAACCCCCAATCAAATCATTGGAGTTATGGCTCATGAAGCCGGGCACATTGCAGGCGGCCACCTCTCACGCCTAAGAGCCCACGCAGCAAAAGCTCAAACCTTGGACATCATGTTGAAAATCTTGGGCGGCGCGCTTCTCATTGCTGGTGGCGCAGGCGGCAATGCAGATCTGGGTAAAGTTGGACAAGGGGTTTTCACCGGTAGTTCCCAGCAAACTTTCCGCTCTATCAACCAATATAGACAAACAGAAGAATACGCAGCAGACCAAGCCGCATTTGCCTATCTAACGCGCACCAAACAATCAGCAAAAGGCATGCTGGAAACATTTGAATATTTCGCAAGCCAAGCAATAGGCACATTGAAATACAGTGACCCATATGTACGCAGCCACCCGCTCCCACGCCAACGGATCAATCAACTCCGCCAAAAAGCTGAGCGCAGCCCCTATTTCCATAAAAAAGACAGCCCCGCCCTCATTCTCAGGCACAATATGGTAAGAGCTAAATTATACGCCTTCACCACAAACCCAACTTTTGTGTTTAACCGCTATAAGAGAAACAACAAATCCTTACCAGCAAGATACGCCAGAGTAATCGCAACCTTTAAAAGCCAGGGCATCAAACCCTTCTTGCCAAAAATTAACGCGCTTATAAAAGAACACCCAAGAAATCCTTATTTTCATGAATTAAAAGGCCAATTCTTGCTCGAGTCTGGCAATGCCAGGGCCGCTATCGCTCCACTGGAAAAATCAATTCAACTGGCTCCAAGAAACTCCATCATTCGCCTCATGTTAGCACAAGCCATGTCACAAATACCCGGCAAAGCTTATACAAACAAAATCATAACTCACCTGAAAAAAGCTTTGGTAAAAGAAAAACGCTCACCGATTGGTTATCGTTTATTGGCAAGCGCATACGCAAAGAAAAACAACATTGCCTATGCAGAACTTGCCTCAGCCCAAGCCTATTTCTTTGAAGGGAAATTAGCTCTCGCCAAAAACCAGGCTAACAGAGCGAAAAGAAAATTAAAAAAAGGCAGCCCGCAATGGATACAAGCGGACGACATAACGTCTTTTCAACCAAGAAGATAAAGCATGAATAAATAAATCACATTCAAAAAAACAAAAGAATTGAACCTTTTGCCTCATCTAAACGACTGATGAGCAACAGCAAAAAAAAGAATAAAGCTAAACCGGAGAGAATAATGAACTTCCATTTATTAAAAAAATTCAGCGCAGCAGCAATAATTGCCAGCCTTGCGCTATCAAGCACTTTCACCCGATCGGCAGAGGCAAAAACATTTGACGAAGCAGATAAAACAGCAATCCAGAACATCGTCAAAGATTATTTGCTAAAAAATCCAGAAGTCATTCGTGAAGCGCTTATCGAGCTTGAGCGCCGTACAGCTGAAGCTGAGAAAAACAGACAGAAAAAGCTAGTAGCTGAAAATCAAGAACTACTAACAGACCCAAAATACGCCCACATCGCTGGTAATAAAGATGGCGACATCACCGTTGTAGAATTCTTTGATTATAACTGCCCCTATTGCCGCCAGGCCCTCACAGACATTATGAAGCTTATGGAAGCAGATAAAAATGTTCGCGTTGTCCTAAAAGAATACCCAATCCTTGGAAAAGCCTCAACAACAGCTGCAATGGCCGCATTAGCCTCACGCAAACAAGGAAAATATATGGAATTCCACACAGCTCTTCTTTCAGCCAAAGGGCGCATTAACGATGAGCAAATCACGAAAATTGCCAAATCAGTTGGTCTTGATGTGGAAAAACTTAAAAAAGATATGAAGTCAGAAGATGTAATTGAAGCCCATAAAAAGAATATGGAAGTTGGTCACAAGCTTGGTATTAACGGCACCCCAACATTCATCTTTAATGATCAAGTCATCCCACAAGTGCTGCCTTTTGAAGCTATGAAGCAACTCGTTGCTCGAATTAGAAAAGCCAGCTAATCCACAAAATCAAAGAAATATTGAAAAAGGGTCATGTTTTATGGCCCTTTTTTTATCATTTACGTTAAATTTCTCACAAAACTTGAATATTACAAAGAGACCAACTAAAAGAGGAAAACTAAAATTAAAAGAGCCAGAATATAGCTTTTTTATCAAACCATAAGATATGTCAGATATGTCAAAACCAATTTATGTTCTCAGCGGACCAAATTTAAATATGTTGGGCAAAAGAGAACCAGAAATTTATGGCCACCAGACTTTAGAAGATATCCATAACACCTTGAAAGAAAAAGCAGCGGCGCATCAAAGAGATGTAAACTGCTTTCAATCTAATCATGAAGGTCAATTGGTGGATTTCATACAGGAAGCTGGTGAGAAGGCTTCCGGGTTAATTATTAACGCTGGCGCTCTCACTCACACATCTGTAGCAATTGCAGATGCCATAAGGGCCATTGACATTCCAGCAATTGAAGTCCACATGTCTAATGTTTACCAAAGAGAAGAATTTAGACATCATTCCTATTTATCTCCGGTGGTAATTGGTCTAATTTGTGGGTTTGGTTCCCAATCTTATGAATTGGCGCTTGATGTTCTCGTAACAGATGCGCAAAAATAGGTAAAATACTGGACAAAAGCATAAATTTTAGCTTTAAAAATTAATCATTAATCCGAGCAATCGGTATAGCACACCCTATAAAATGTGTTAAAGATAGGGCTTGATGTAGGTGTCATGGCAGAGAAGAAAAAATTGAATCAAAAACAAATAATTCGTGATTTGGCGGAACTATTAGAAGAAACCGGCCTGAGTGAAATTGAAATTGAACAAAAAGACCTAAGAGTGCGTGTCTGTAAAGCTCAAGCAAGCGTTGCAGCAGTTGCTCCTGTTCAACAAGCCGTTGCAACCCCGCCTGTTGCAGCCCCTGTTTCAACCCCACCAGCTTCGGCTGCAAAATCATCAGATGGTGTCTTAACCTCTCCAATGGTCGGAACCGCTTATAGAGCCCCAGAGCCAGGCGCAGCACTTTTCGTGGATGTGGGCACCAAAGTAACTCAGGGACAAACCCTGCTCATTGTTGAAGCAATGAAAACAATGAACCACATCCCGGCTCACAAAACCGGCACAGTTACTGAAATCATGGTAGAAGATGGCCAACCAGTTGAGTTTGGCGAACCATTGATGGTTATTGAGTAAAGGCATCAGCGCAGCATATGTTCGATAAAATATTAATAGCAAATCGCGGTGAAATTGCGCTTAGAATTCTAAGAGCCTGCAAAGAACTCGGCATCGCAACTGTTGCCATTCACTCAACAGCAGATGAAGACGCCATGCATGTTCGCTTGGCAGATGAAAGCGTTTGTATTGGCCCACCAGCTGCTAACCTAAGCTATCTTAACATTCCCGAGATTATGGCCGCCTGTGAAGTTACTGGCGCCAATGCCGTGCATCCTGGTTATGGCTTTTTATCTGAAAATGCGCGCTTTGCTGAAATTTTAGAAGATCATGACATCACCTTCATCGGCCCAACAGCCGAGCATATCCGCCTCATGGGTGATAAAATCACAGCCAAAGACACCGTTAAAAAGCTCGGAATTCCTGTTGTTCCAGGCTCTGATGGTGCTGTTAAATCTTTAAATGAAGCTAAAAAAATCGCCAAAGAAATCGGCTATCCAGTTCTTTTAAAAGCAGCTGCCGGTGGTGGTGGCCGCGGCATGAAAGTGGCTGAAAACGAGAAAGAACTATCAGTTGCTCTTTCAACCGCCAAGGCAGAGTCAAAAGCCGCCTTTGGTGATGACACCATGTATATGGAAAAATACCTTGGCAAACCCCGTCACATTGAAGTGCAAGTCATCGGTGATGGCAGAGGCCATGCTGTCCACCTGGGCGAGCGTGATTGCTCACTCCAGCGCCGCCACCAAAAAGTTTGGGAAGAAGCCCCTTCCCCAGCGCTAAATGCAGAAGAGCGCGAAAAAATCGGTAACATCGTTGCTAAAGCCATCGGCGACCTTGGCTATCGCGGCGCGGGGACCATTGAATTCCTTTATGAAAATGGTGAGTTCTATTTCATTGAAATGAATACACGCCTCCAGGTTGAGCACCCGGTCACAGAAATGATCACAGGACTAGATTTGGTCATTGAGCAAATTCGCGTCGCCTCTGGAGCACCGTTAAGCTTCACACAAGAGGATATCTCATTGCGTGGTCACGCGATCGAATGTCGGATTAATGCTGAAAACGCCCGTACATTCATGCCTAGCCCAGGTAAAATCAACTATTTCCACCCTCCGGGGGGCCTAGGTGTTCGAGTTGATAGTGGCGTTTATCAAGGCTATTCAATTCCACCTTATTACGACAGCCTCATTGGCAAACTCATCGTTCACGGAAAAACCCGCAATGAATGCATGATGCGCCTAAGAAGAGCTTTAAGTGAATTCGTGATTGATGGCATCGACACAACAATCCCACTCTTTGTCGATTTGCTTAACGAGCCGGACATCGTCAACGGCGCCTACGACATTCACTGGCTAGAAAAATATCTAGAAAAACCAGCTAAATAACAAAAAGCACCAAACGTAAAAAGTTTGGTGCTTTTTTGCTTTAAAAAAGAAATCTATGAAAAATCTAAAGGCTTTGGTAAAATATCCCCCGCAAAGTCAACTCTCAAAGTTCTTCTTGATAATAAACTTCTCGAAGCCAATGAACGATGAAGCATCATCATATTAAGAACTAACACGTCACCACGTTTAGCTTCACATAAATGAGTTTGATATTTTTCTGCAATCCTTTGCGCCTCTTCTGAAGCAACAAAGCCTTCAAGATGGCTACCCTTTGCAATCTCCATTGCACCGTTCTCTTCAGAATTATCATCAAGATGAATACGAACAAATAACATTTGCTTCAAAATATTCAGAGGTGGTTCACAATGCCAAAGTCCATGTTTATTTGACCAATTCTTATAACCATCAATTTCATGTTTTTCTTTAACTGCGATCACCCGATCTTGGTGCCAAGGCACTGCCCAATTAGCATCATTAGTTTTATTAAAATAAACACACCTTACAGGCCTAACATTTGGAATGAGTTGGTTAAGACAAGAAAAAATGGAACCATTTTTATGAAAAACACTTTCTAAATCTCGAGGAATACTAAATCTTGCTCCGGCCTTTGCTCCCAAATTACAAGCATAATCAAATTTATCCAGATCACTATTAGAAAGAACTCCACGAAACCAAATGTGACTTTCATTCTCTAATTTTCTTTTTAATCCCAAGGTATTCATCATATAGATTATGTACTTATTCGATTAAGTTGTTTGTCCAAATAGCATGAATTAAATAATAAGTTATTTCTAAATGCTAACAATGCTTTTTAAGAATTACATTTGATAATCTTTTAAAATCCACAAATCAGCGTTATCATAACAGTCATGAAATCTGATAACATGAACATCCAAATTGACATCACACCAGAGGTGCTTTTAAAGGCCTATTCTTGCGGAATTTTCCCCATGGCTGAAGCCGCTGATGATGATGAACTCTTTTGGATTGAACCCAAACATCGCGGCATCATCCCCTTTGAGCATTTTCATGTTCCAAAAAGTTTAGCCAAAATCATTCGCAAACAAGTTTTTGAAGTTAGAATAGACACTGATTTTCAAGGCGTGCTTGATGGCTGTGCGGCACCGCGGCCTGATAGACCCAGCACCTGGATCAACTCCAGAATTAGAGAGCTATACACAGACCTTTTTGAAATGGGCCATTGCCACACAGTCGAAGTCTATAAAGATGGTCTGCTTGTAGGCGGGCTTTACGGCGTTGAACTCAACGCAGCCTTTTTTGGGGAAAGCATGTTCTCTTATGCGAGTAACGCCAGCAAAGTCGCTCTTGTTTATTTAGTAGCGCGCCTAAAATATGGCGGCTTTACTCTACTCGACACACAATTCGTCACAGATCATTTAGAGACATTCGGCGCAATCGAAGTCACCCGCGATCAGTTTCAACGCCGTCTTGAGCGCACCCGTGTGCGCCGGCGTTGTAATTTTTCTGGCTTAGATACAGCCACACCGCCCACTGGCATCTTACAACTCGTCAGCCAAACATCATAAACAGGATGCTCCACCGCATGAATTCCAGGGTTTTCAGCAAAAACCCAACCTGAGAATAACTTCGCCTGGGTTCCATCAAGCTTGCGCTCATTCACCTCAATAAAGGAAGTCGTCGATGGCGCTTCTGTTGCCGGCGTTGTGTTACATACACGTGGCTTAATCGTCAACGCTCCAAATTTTTGCTCACCATTAATAGGAATTTCCAAATGAGAAATTCGTGCTGTCACTTTGTTAAGCGCAGCAAAAACAGCAACTTTATTTTTAATCTGCCGCGCTTCAACTTCATGAGAAATCGCAAAAGAACCAACGAAAGCAATCCCACCAATCATTAAGCTAAACAATTGAGAGAGTTTATTTATTTGCATTTTAACTTTCATAATTTCTTCCAGATCAAAATTAAGACATCAGATATTTAATAACTGAAACATATTGACGGCCAATTTACGGCACTCATCAAATAAACCTTTGAAATCACACTGTCTAGAGTAATCAGAGCTCTATCACTGTAAAATTACACAGTGCTTCTGCTAAATAAGAAGTCGCTAAAAAAAATCCCTAATGCCTTTAAAGCTCAAGGGATCATCAAAATTCACTATTTTAATAGATTTATGAACAAACGTTAGAACAGGACTACCCATTACCGCGCTCAGGCTTCCAAGCTTCATATTCTTGCGCAACAGGCTGCCCTTGATCACGTTCTTCAGCATTTGGCCGGTAACGTAAATCTGTGCCTGTATAATTTGGACGGTGATTAGCTTCAAACGGGCGCGCTTTATAATCACTATCACTAGGCACAACATCTGTTTTGTAATGCATCCAGCCATGCCAGCCAGATGGAATTAAAGAAGCCTCTGCCAACCGATCATAGACAACCCAGCGCCGTGGCCTACCAAGCGGCCCAACACCGCGTGCTTGTTCATAATACTTATTTCCAAGCTCATCTTCCCCTACATAACGGCCATTTTTCCAAAGCGTAAATCTGTGCCCAATTGTGTTGCCAGTCCACCAGCCAAAAAGTTCAGAGAAAATTCCCATTGAAAGCCTCTTTATATCGAGTAAGTCATATAAAATGAAATCAAGGTGTTATAACTATCAAAGCGTAATAACCATAGAAAACCATAAAAAGTCAAAACTTAACCCAGATTCGAATGTCACTATCGCAAGTCTGCAATTTAAAGTAAATCCCTCAAGGCCCTAAAAACCCGCGATGAATTGTTCCACACCAGTAGTAGTACAAGCTAGAGGCCTTATTCAAACTTTTTACCCCGGCCAGAACAATCTAGTCTCCATATTCAATAGCCAATCTTGAGAATAGTGACCAAAACTCCCAAAACACCATATTTTGTAGTGTGACATATTCCGTCACACACTCTGAAGTAGAATCAGATAAGGTAATCTGTGGTTAAGTTAAAAAAATGTGGGCAAAAATTTATGCAATTTCTCCATTTTACCAGCAAAAACATGCTGATTAATCTGGGGATTACCCTTAAAAAAAACCTTAAATTCTATAATTCAGGCTTTTTCCCTGACCTTTCACCAACTTTTCCCCAATTTGCCCACAATTTATCTATATTGTGGGGGTGAAAAATAAAAACACACAAGATCTTGACGAATGAAACCCGAGTCACTTAAGTTCAGAAGCAAGTGAGGGGGCATATAGAAAAACTCGTGAAATCTAGCAATTGAAACATTATAACTTTTGTCAATTGTTCCAACTTTCGACAAAAATCATAAAGTCACAATTACAAAGCACGAATACTGCCAATTCTAAAATAATGAAGTTTTACAAATTCAAAACTTAAGTCAAGTACGGCCCATCAGCCGATTTTAGTAACAATAAACTTTGAAATAACGGGGAAAGCAAAAACCGATCATGAATTTGCTCAATCTTTAATGAAAGAGCAAAGCTTGGTTTGTTGAGCTTAATTTTCTCTGAGGGGGAAGTTGTGTGGAAATGAACCCTATTAGAGAGCGAAAGATTACGAACATTTTTAACAATCTAAAGGTCACGCATCTAATAATCATCTGTGGCCAGTAAAAGATCTAGATGCGTGAAATTTAACAAAGAACTTGAGGGACCATTAAACATGCGGATTACTCGGCGCTTTACTAAAGACAACCAATCTCCATATGAGCAAATCGAATTTCGCAATGCTACCAGTGAAATTCGCAATCCAGATGGCTCAACTGTATTTGAATTAAAAGATTTTAAAGTCCCAGCTCATTGGTCAGCTGTAGCTTGCGATATCATCGCGCAAAAATATTTCAGAAAAGCCGGCGTCCCTGCACATCTAAAGCCAGTTGAAGAAAACACAGTGCCATCATGGTTATGGCGCCAAGTGCCAGATGAAGAAGCACTGAGCGAACTTCCTGAAGAAGAGCGTTTCTCTGGCGAAACAGATGCAACACAAGTCTTCAACCGCCTCGCTGGCACATGGACATATTGGGGCTGGAAAGGTGGTTACTTCACCACCGAACAAGATGCACAAGTCTTTTACGATGAAATGCGCTACATGCTTGCCATGCAAATGGCCGCGCCAAACAGCCCTCAATGGTTCAATACAGGCCTTCACTGGGCCTATGGCATTGACGGTCCTGGCCAAGGTCACTTCTATGTAGACTATAAAACCGGCAAATTGACCAGTTCCGCATCCGCTTACGAACATCCTCAACCACACGCTTGTTTCATTCAGTCAGTGAAAGATGATCTTGTAAATGAAAACGGCATTATGGATCTGTGGACCCGTGAAGCCCGCCTCTTTAAATATGGCTCAGGCACAGGCTCAAACTTCTCTGATGTCCGCGGCTGTGATGAACCATTATCTGGTGGCGGCAAATCATCAGGTCTCATGAGCTTCTTGCGCATTGGTGACAGAGCAGCTGGTGCCATTAAATCTGGCGGCACAACAAGACGCGCTGCCAAAATGGTCGTGATTGATATTGACCACCCAGATATTGAAAAATTCATCAACTGGAAAGTAACCGAAGAGCAAAAAGTAGCCGCTCTTGTTACTGGCTCTAAAATTTGCAGCAAACACCTCAAAGCTATTTTTAAAGCGTGTGTAAATTGCTCTTCAGATGATGACAGCTGCTTTGACCCGAAGAAAAACCCAGCGCTTAAACGCGAAATTAAAGCAGCACGCCAATTACTCGTGCCAGATAATTACATCCAGCGTGTTATTCAATTCGCTAAACAAGGCTTTAAAGAGCTTGAGTTTGACACATACGACACTGACTGGGATTCAGAAGCTTACTCAACTGTTTCAGGCCAAAACTCAAATAACTCTGTGCGCGTAACAGACAGTTTCTTGAAAGCTGTTGAAGCAGGAAGAGATTGGGACCTAAAGGGCAGAACAACAGGTGAAACAGTTAAAACCTTAAACGCAGCTGAGCTTTGGGACAAAGTCGGCTTTGCCGCTTGGAGTTGTGCTGACCCAGGCATCCAGTTCCACACGACCATTAATGATTGGCACACCTGCCCGAAATCAGGTCCAATTCGTGCGTCAAACCCTTGTTCAGAATATATGTTCCTGGACGATACCGCTTGTAACCTTGCATCATTAAACCTGATGCAATTTCTTGTCGGTGAAGAAGGAAGCAAAAAGTTTGATATTGATGGCTTCGAACATGCTGTTCGCCTCTGGACAATGGTGCTCGAAATCTCAGTTACCATGGCTCAATTCCCATCGAAAGAAATTGCAACTCTTTCATATCGTTATAGAACCTTGGGTCTTGGCTTTGCCAATATCGGCGGCTTACTCATGGCATCTGGTTTAGCCTATGACTCAGATGAAGGGCGTGCTTATTGCGGTGCGATCTCAGCCCTCATGACAGGTATGTCATACGCCACATCAGCTGAAATGGCCAAAGAACTCGGCGCATTTGAAGGTTATGAAGATAACTCAACAGACATGCTCCGCGTTATGCGCAACCACAGAAGAGCAGCTTACGGCCATGCAGATGGGTATAAAAACCTCTCTGTAAACCCTGTGCCACTTGATCATAAGTCATGCCCAGATAATAAACTGGTTGATCATGCCTGCAGAGCTTGGGACAAAGCTCTTGAAGGCGGCCAGGAACATGGCTTTAGAAACGCTCAAGCAACTGTTGTTGCACCTACCGGCACAATCGGCCTCGTAATGGATTGCGACACAACCGGTATCGAGCCAGATTTCGCTCTTGTGAAATTTAAAAAACTTGCTGGTGGTGGTTATTTTAAAATCATCAACCGCACTGTTCCAAGCGCTTTAAAAGGACTTGGCTACACAGATGAACAGCTTGATGCCATCATTAATTATGCAGTTGGTTACGGCACCTTAAAAGAAGCACCTGGCGTTAATCATGAAAGCTTAAAGGCCAAAGGCTTCACCGATGACGTTATTGACACCATTGAAGCTAGCCTTGGCGCAACCTTTGACATTAAGTTTGCTTTTAACAAATGGTCACTAGGTGAAGAGTTCTGCACAAAAACTCTCAACATCCCAGCTGAAAAACTGGATGAACCAGAATTTAACTTGCTCTCATTCATCGGTTTCTCAACAAAAGAAATCGAAGAAGCAAATGAATATTGCTGTGGCACCATGACATTGGAAGGCGCCCCTCACTTAAAAGATGAGCACCTACCAATCTTTGATTGTGCAAACCCATGTGGCAGAAAAGGCAAGAGATTGCTATCTGTTGAAAGTCACATCCGCATGATGGCAGCAAGTCAGCCATTTATTTCAGGTGCGATTTCAAAAACAATCAACATGGCCAACTCAGCAACAGTAGAAGATTGTAAAAAGTCTTACATGCTCTCTTGGCGCCTGGCTCTAAAAGCCAACGCGCTATATAGAGATGGCTCAAAACTATCTCAACCACTCAACGCTCAAGTCCTCGGCATCGATGATGACGAAGATGAATTGGATGCAGAAATGCTTACATCTCTGCCACAATCTGAAAAAGCAGCAGTGGCAGCAGAGCGCATTATTGAGCGTGTCGTAGAAAAAGTGAGCGACCAAATTGATCGTGAGAAACTACCTCATCGCCGCAAAGGCTATACGCAAAAAGCCAATGTTGGCGGTCACAAGGTTTACCTCAGAACCGGTGAATATGAAGATGGTCGCTTAGGTGAAATCTTCATCGATATGCATAAAGAAGGCGCTGCCTTCCGCTCATTGATGAACAATTTCGCCATCGCAATCTCACTAGGTCTACAATATGGTGTACCATTGGAAGAGTTTGTTGAAGCCTTCACATTCACCCGCTTTGAACCAGCCGGCTTTGTGCAAGGAAATGACTCGATTAAAAACGCAACGTCAATTCTTGACTATATCTTCCGTGAACTCGGTGTCTCATATCTTGGTCGTCATGACTTGGCACATGTTGACCCAAGTGAAATTGGTGCAGTCTCAACAGCTATGGGCCGCGGCGAAGATGAAGACGACAAAGACACAAGTGCCGAGCGCTTCTTAAGTCGTGGTCTCTTAAGAGGCACGTTCAACAAAGCTAAGGTCGTTGAAAATAAGACTGTAGAAAAACAACAATCAGGCGTTCAATCCAACACGGTGGCTGAACTTCAACAAGTTGTTAATTCAGGCTTAAGCGCTGGTGAAACATCTCTTGTTGCAAACGGAGATCCAGTACCTTCAACCCAAACACTCGGCAGCAAAGCCGAACTCATGGCAGAAGCCAGAGTAAAGGGCTATGAAGGCGAAAACTGCTCTGAATGCGGCAACTTCACCCTGGTTCGCAATGGCACCTGCCTAAAATGCGACACCTGCGGCGCTACAAGCGGTTGTTCATAAAAACTACAGCTGATGCTGAACACACAAACGCCCCGGAAACATTTTTGTGTTTCCGGGGCGTTCATGTTTGATATTAAGCAACATCAAGCTTATACCCGTAACAAAGATAACTAAACAAACTCAAATGTCTAAATACAAAGAAAGGAGCTCAGCTCACTTCGAGCTGAGGGACATGGCGTAGCGAAAGCATAGCCCGGCGCCTAGCGCCGCACCTCGTAGGCCGATGAGCTTCAGCTCATCGAATAGCCGTGAGAGAAAAAACTGTGTACCCTTTTTCCATAGTTTCTCCACAGGCTTTTGATTCCCCCCAGAATCTGTGTATGATTTAACAATAAAACGCGCGGCACCTTGTTAGCCCTTCAATTTTAAGCACTCAACAGTGCCTTAAAAGCGAAAAGACTAATAATGAGCTTTAAATTTGAGCCATTCAATTGAGCTATTAAAGTAAAAGGGCATTCACATGGCAATTGATGAACAATTGCAATCACTTGTTTATTTCCTAACTGATCATCTTTTTGCAGCGCTTGAAGCAGGCGAACGCATCCGCATGGCCAGCTTCACGCAAGAAGAAAATCACGGCGAACTCTCTGGTGACGACATCATGCAAGAGTTTGAGCAATTGCGCGTATTCATTTCCGATCTGTCTGATTGGGAAGAAGAAATGGTCTCAAAGCTTATCCAGGCCCGTAAATGGAGTAATCATTTACGTGAGCATGATGCTTTTTTTAAGCCATTAATTGAGCTCTTTAATAGCGCCACACACCCATTATCAGACATAGCTGCGCAAATAAATGACCATCATGACCGCCACTTTGAAGGCGGTGACCACCCGGACTGGTTCATAAATTCAAGAGAAATCCACGCAGAAAAATCCACACATGGCCAAATTCTATCTCTCACAACAGGACATATGTACCTTGTTGGTGGTCATGTTCGTCTAGGAAACATAATAGAACTAGCTGAAAGCTATCTAAGCGCACTCGAGACTAGGTTCCCTCATCTCTGGCTCCCTGCAGAAGATGTAATAATAGAAGCCGAAGCTGAAACAGAAAAAAACATCTCTTTCGAATAATCACCCTTTGGATAAGCCACGAAAAATATTTGTTTGTGTTTCAGAAATTTCCCGCTTGCTTGTGGTCAACTAAAGGGCAAGCCCGTTGCTAGTGAGCAACTGAAGGACAAAACCGGTTGCTGGTGGGAAACTGAAGGTCAAAACCGGTTGCTAGTGGGCAACTGAAGGTCAAAAACATCTCAATCAAAGCTAAGTGGTTTTAGTTCAGTACTTTCGCAATCTTCTTCAAAGTCTTTATTTTCGCGTTTTAATTCAGCAACAAATTCAAGACTAACTTGGTTCAACTGCTCTTCATCAACACTGCGCAAAACAATCACCGTGCCAACCTTACCTAATTTGAAATAAGGGTAACTCCCAAGGCTAATCCCTTCATTCTCCTCATCAAGCCGTCCAATCATGGGAGCAACGGTGCTCTCAGGATGTTGAACAACAAAAGTGCGAGATAATAATCGCCGCCCTGTGCGCAACTTGGGTGTCACATCATCAAGCATCACCTGCATAATTTTAGGAACCCCCGCCATAACGATCACATTCTCAATCATAAAGCCAGGGGCTCCTGAAACCGAATTTTTAATCAATGCACCACCAACAGGGATGCGGGCCATCAAGCGGCGCCCTTCACTTAAAGTTTCTCCCGGATACCGCTCTTCCATAATGGCAATCGCCTCTTGATTTTCAACCAGCTCAACCCCAACAGCTTTGGCGACACTTTGCGCTGTAATATCATCATGTGTCGGGCCAATCCCTCCCGTTGTAAACACATAATCATAAGTATTACGCAATGCATTGAGTGCCTCGATAATGCGCTCTTCTTTGTCAGAAACAACTCTCACTTCTTCCAGGCGAATACCAACAGCGGTGCAATGGTTTGCCAAATAATTGATATTTTTGTCAGTGGTCCGGCCAGATAAAATTTCATCACCAATCACCATAAGAGCGGCAGTCACATCATTCATAATTTTTTCCTTGAATGTCTAAGAAGAAAGAACACTGTTAGAAGCTGATCTTTAGTGTATGAATTCAAAAGTGGATACGTCAATATATAGCTATAAAATATAATAAGACTTTAAATCTAAAACTCTCACGGTAACAGCCATGAAATTCCCCAATCCTCTTATCAAAGGCACATTGATCAAACGCTATAAAAGATTTCTAGCAGATGTTACGCTTGAAAACGGTGAAGAGATCACAGCTCATTGCGCAAATCCAGGCGCCATGCTTGGCCTAAAAGATCCTGGCTCAACCGTTTGGCTATCTCCAGCGACAAATCCAAAACGAAAATTGAAATATTCATGGGAATTAATAGAAACCAATGATTTCAATAAAAAAACATTAGTCGGTATCAATACAAGCCTGCCAAACAAATTAGCTGAAGAAGCCATTTTAAATGGCACAATTAAAGAACTGAGCAATTATCAAACCTTAAAACGCGAAGTAAAATATGGTGAAAACAGCCGCATTGATATCTTGCTAGATAATCCTGAGATAAGTGAACAAAAATGCTACGTCGAGATTAAAAACGTTCATCTCTTAAGAGAAAAAAACTTAAGCGAATTTCCTGATAGCGTCACCGCAAGAGGTGCAAAACACCTAAAAGAATTAAGTAATATGGTAGCTGAAGGCCACCGCGCAGTTATGCTCTATCTCATCCAAAGAGACGATTGTACTCGTTTTAGCCTTGCTGAAGATATCGACAAAGCCTATAAAGACGCCTATTTAAAAGCCATTGACACAGGAGTTGAGGCGATTGCTTATAAATGCAAGCTCACCACAACAGAGATTAAAGTCACAAAACCTGTCACTCTTATTTAAATTTTTCAAATATACTATATTCAAACTAAGAGTTAGCTTAGAATTGACTTCTAAAGTCCAAATTAACATGTCAACATAAGCAAAAATAAACTTAACGGAACACCTAATGAACAGACATCGCCCAATCATCCCTATTCATAAACCTGAAGACTATGAGGGCATGCGCAAAGCCGGCCAATTGGCTGCCGCTGCATTGGACATGTTAGTAAAAGAAGCTCAACCCGGCATCACCACAGCTCATTTAGATAAGCTAGCCTTTGAGTTTGCCATGGATAATAACGCGCTACCCGCAACCCTTCATTATCGTGGTTATAAATATTCAATCTGCACATCAATCAATCATGTTGTGTGCCATGGAATGCCAAACAACAAACCTTTGAAAAAAGGAAGCATCCTCAACATAGACATCACCCTCATTTTAGATGGGTGGCATGGTGACACAAGTCGAACAATTCCAATAGGCGACGTCCCCACCAAAGCAGCTAGATTAATGGATATAACTTACAACGCTCTTTTTAAAGGCATTGAAGTTGTCCGCCCTGGTGCCACAACCGGTGATATTGGCCACGCCATTCAAACCTATGGTGAAAGTGAAAGATGCTCAATCGTCACTGACTTTTGCGGCCATGGTCTTGGGCGCCAGTTTCACACACCACCAAACATTTTACACTATGGCAAACCAGGCGAAGGCGTCATCCTCGAAGAAGGTATGTTCTTCACCATCGAGCCAATGCTCAATCTAGGCCGACCACAAGTAAAAGTCTTGTCAGATGGCTGGACAGCTGTCACCAAAGATAAGTCACTCTCAGCTCAATTTGAACATTCAATTGCTGTCACAAAAGATGGTTATGAAATTTTCACTCTTTCTCCTGGCGGTTGGCAACATCAGTTTAGAGATCGCAAATAAGACACTCAATTGAAAGAGTTTAAATTTAAGTCAAAGCAAAAGTCAGGCACGCAATGGGTGAATTCGAAGACAGTCAAAGTGGACCTCATTATCAAGGACACAGAACAAGGCTGCGTCAACGTTTTTTAAAAGCTGGCCCAGACGCCATGCCCGACTATGAACTATTAGAGATGATCCTATTTCGCGCTATTCCAAGGCGAGATACCAAACCACTGGCAAAAGAGCTATTACATAAATTTGGAGATTTTGCCGAAGTTCTCAATGCCTCAGAGACAAGGCTAAAAGAAGTTAAAGGCGTAGGCGACGCAGTCGTTACTGAGATCAAACTCATCAAAGCAACATCTCTGCGCCTCATGCAAGCCAACTTAGAGAAAAAGGAAATCATCGGCTCCTGGTCAGCCATGGTGCGTTACGTTTGCGCCGCCATGGCCCACGAACAAAGAGAACAATTCCGCATCATTTTCCTGGATAAGCGTAATCAAGTCATTGCTGATGAAATTCAAGCTGAAGGCACTGTTGATCACACACCGGTTTATGTCCGAGAAGTTGTTCGCCGCGCCCTTGAAGTTGGCGCCACAGCTATCATCCTTGCTCACAATCACCCCTCTGGTGACCCAACCCCTTCAAGAGCAGATATATCGATGACCAAGCAAATCATGGAAGCACTCGATAAAATTGGTATCCTGGTTCATGATCACATCATCGTTGGCCGAGATGGACACGCAAGCTTAAAAGAGCTCCAACTCATTTAATATCACAATCACAAAACGAAAATGCTAGTGAACCGGACCAACAGGGCCCTTCTTGTCATCATCTTTGTCAACCATTTCAAACTCTCCATGCTCACCATATTTTGCCAAATCTTTTCGATAAGCAAAAAAGCTAAGAGGCAGAATGGCCAAGTAACCAAAACAAATTGCACTTAAGGTAACCCACGGATAAGTAAACAAAATCGCTGCAAATAAAACACCAACCACAGTGATCGGCATGGCATAACTCAACTGAATGCGATGCCCAAGTAATTTGCCTGAAAATGTCGGCAAATGAGATACCATCAACCCCGCCATAACAACCATAAAAACAGCCGTCACTTGCGGTAAATTCTTAAAGAGCTCAACACTTCCAAGATCCAAATAAAGCGGTAACATCACCAGCATCGCCCCAGCTGGAGCGGGAATACCTTCAAAATAACGAAGCTTCCACTTGGGCTGTGTCTTATCATTATTTGAAACATTAAAGCGGGCCAATCGAAGAGCCGCTGAGATAGCAAAAGCCAAAGCTGCAATCCAGCCAAGGCTTTTAAAATCAGTGAGCCCCCAGGTGAAAAGCAAGAGCGCGGGGGCCACACCAAAATTTACAAAATCAGCAAGCGAGTCGAGTTCTGCGCCAAATTTAGAAGATGCTTTAAGCAAACGGGCCACACGCCCATCAAGCCCATCAAGGAAAGCTGCCAGAACAATCAACCCAATCGCCAATTCGATCCGGCCATCCATCCCCATACGAATGGAAGTTAAACCAGCTGCTAACCCCATTAATGTGATAACATTTGGAATAAGAGCAACAAGCGGCACACGGCGCTCACGCCGCCGCAACAAAAATCGACGCCTTGGCTTTTTCGTCTCCGACTTTAGCGGCACATTCTCTTCTTCGTTGCTATTCTTATCCAAAACCATATGCACCCTTCAAAACTGCAATGAAAAATAAGCGTTATTAATCAAAGCTAGTGTGTCCGCGCTTCACGCTCAGCTTCATCAGAATTAAGATCAGCAAAAACAGTCTCACCACCAATGGCCTTTTGGCCAACTGAAACAAGCGCTGTTTTGCCTTTAGGCAAATAAACATCAACACGGCTACCAAACCGAATAAGGCCATAGCGCTCACCAACGCCAATACCTTCACCTTCTTTTACAAAGCAAAGTATGCGCCGAGCAATCAAACCAGCAATTTGAACACAGCCAATTTTGTGTCCCTGGTTAGTTTCAATGACAATAGCATTACGTTCATTATCTTCACTTGCTTTATCAAGCACAGCGTTCACGAACAAACCTGGCGTATAAACCACTTCCTTAATATCACCAGCAACTGGTGCTCTTTGAATGTGAACATCAAAGATTGAAAGAAATGTCGAAATACGAATAACCGGGTCTTCTCCAAGCCCGAGTTCTTTTGGTGGAAGCACTTCATCCACACCGGTGATTTTACCATCAGCAGGCGCAACAACCAAACCTTCTCTGGTTTGCGTCACACGTTCAGGGTCACGAAAAAAATAATAAACCCACATTGTTATGATGGCAAAAACCCAGCCCAACGGCATCCATAGCCAAAACATTCCTAATGTCAGAAAGAAAGCAATAATAATAAATTTATGCCCATCTCGATGAACAGGAACCATTACAGTCTCTAAACTATCAATAAAACTATTATGATCTGACACGTGTTACCTCTTTATAAAAAATGGAAGAGACCATACATCAAAATATGTCTCTTCAAAAATTAACTTAACTGTCTTCTTTTAAAGGCTCTAGCCCTGCCTTTTTTAAACTTTCTTCCGCACTCTCGCGTTGTTGTTGCCAAAGCCCTGCATAAACGCCTCCCTTAGCAACCAAATCTTCATGCCGCCCGCGCTCAACAATTTCGCCTTGCTCTAGTACCAGAATTTCATCTGCATGGATAACAGTTGAAAGACGGTGCGCAATAACCAAAGTTGTCCTCTCACGGCTTACTTGATCAAGCGCCCCTTGTATCTCTTTTTCAGTATAACTATCAAGTGCACTTGTTGCTTCATCAAGCATTAAAATGGGTGGTGCCTTTAAAATCGTTCTTGCAATAGCCACTCTCTGCTTCTCACCACCAGAAAGTTTCAAGCCACGCTCTCCCACATAAGTATCATAACCTTCAGGCAATTGCTTGATAAAACTGTCTATTTGAGCCATCCTGGCTGCCTCATAAACCTCTTCCACACTCGCATCAGGCCGCCCATAAGCTATATTATAAAATAGAGTTTCATTAAACAAAACAGTATCTTGTGGCACCATCCCAATCGCCGCCCGCAAGCTCTTTTGGCTAACTTTGCTAATGTCTTGCCCATCAATGCGAACAACACCGCTCGTCACATTATAAAAACGAAAGAGAGCCCGCGAAATCGTAGATTTACCAGCACCAGATGGCCCCACAATAGCTGTCATTTTACCAGCAGGAACTGTAAAACTAACCCCCTTTAAAATAGGCCGTTTCGGATCATATGCAAAATGAACATCTTCAAATTCAACTTCACCAGCGTGCACTTCTAAAGGCTTCGCATTAGGCACATCAACAATTTCAGGATATTTTCTAAGCAAAGCAAATAAGTTTTCCAAATCAACCAAAGCTTGCCGAATTTCACGATAAACCATCCCTAAAAAATTAAGCGGAATTTGCAATTGAATAAGCAAAGCATTAATCATCACAAAATCGCCCAAAGTAAACTCTTTAGCAGCAACACCTTTTGCCGCCATCAACATAGAAACAGTCAAGCCAATTGTAAAAATGGCGGCTTGCCCCGCATTCAAAACGCCTAGTGAAACAAAAGTTCGAACAGCCGCTTTTTCATAACCCGCCATCACCTTGTCATAGCGCTTCGTCTCTAACTCTTCATTGCCAAAATACTTGATCGTTTCATAATTAAGCAGGCTATCAACTGAACGAGACCCTGCCTCATTATCAGCATTGTTCATATCCCTGCGAATATTTATCCGCCAGTCAGTCGCTTTTTTGGTAAAAAACACATAGGAAATTAGCGTCAAGAACAGAACCAATACAAACTCAATGCCAAACATCACCGCAAAAATGCCAAACACTAAAATCAGCTCAAGCACAGTTGGAAAAAAGTTCAACACCCCCATCCGAATGATAAGCTCAATAGCTGTGCTTGCTCGTGCCACTATCCGGTTTAGCTCACCAGTTCGTCGCTCAAGATGAAATCTGAGAGATAAAGTATGCAGATGCTTAAACACATCAACAGAAATAGAGCGAACTGCATTCTGCCCAACTTTAATAAACAATCCATCCCTCAAGGCATTAAAGACGATCATCATAATCCGCCCAACACCATAAGAGATGATTAAAAATATCGGAACAAGAGTAAGAGAAACAATCTCTGAACCACCAGAAATGCCATCAAGCGCATTCACCGCTTCTTTATAAGCAAATGGCACAGAAACAGTCACAACTTTTGCTGAGAGCAAACAAAGAAAAGCAATGATAACCCGTAATCTTAAATCCCAGCGCCCTTCAGGCCAGGCAAATGGTAAAAGTGATCGAAACACAGAAATAGGGTCAGCAACTTGTTTTTGAAGGTCGGCATCGCTGTGAGATTTTTTCATATATCGCATAAAATAAGCCAGTTACCTGCATTTATCACTTCAGGGGCATAAAATAAGAATGCCCAGGCCCCTAAATGAACCTGAGCATCAAAAGCTATAAACTCATTATAAGCTGTTTAGCTCGATTTAACACGTAATTTTAAATTCGGCTTAATAGCTGCCGGGTTTTTAAGAATTTTCGGATTGAGTTTAATTAACTCTTTGTACCGACGACCATTACCATAAACTTTCACAGCAATCTTCCAAAGACTGTCACCACGTTTCACAACATAATGAGAAGGTTTATCAGCATCATCTGTTTTTTTAGCCGGTGTTACATCCTTTTTCGTCTTTATCTTGGGCAGAGCCAAAGAAGCGACCTTCTTCTTTTTCACTTTTTCTTCTGGCTTTGAAGCAACCTCACTTGCCCCAGCAGAGATTAATAATTTCTGCCCAGGGTAAATAAGATTAGCGCTCTTAAGTTTTTTGTTCAGTTTTAGAATTGTTTTATAGGCACTTGTCTTACCAAGCTCACGCTTAGCAATTCTCCCAAGGCTATCTCCAGCTTTCACAATGTAATACCGGGCAACAGGTTTCTCATTCTCTTTAGTGGTCTTCTTAGCAAGTTCATCCTTTGAAACAGCTTTAATCTTACCCTTAGCAGAAGATTTAGCTTCAGTTGCTTTCTTCTCTTTCTTGGTAATTTTGCTCAGATCTGCTTTTTTATCAAGAACAGCAACTTTAACTTCCTTAGCCTTTGTTAAAGAAGCCAGTTTCTTTTCTCCTGTTTTCCGAACAGGAAGAGGTGTTCTCGCAGCAAGGGCCTTATTCCGTTTCAAACGTTTCTCTTCAGCTTTTGTGAGCTTTTTGCCGTTCTTTCCAGCTTGCTTGTCTTTCTTCAGTTTATTTCGAAGAGTAGCCAAAGCTTTGTCACCAAGTTCAATGCCAATACCATCTTTGTCATATCCCTTAGGTGGTCTGCCTTTTTTAACTTGCTTAAACGGTAATGTTTTGCGCGCCATAGCTATTCCACTATCACTCATTTGCTGAGCTTGAAGAATATGAGCACCTTGAGGAATATAAAGCTCTTTTGTGAAAATCCAGTTTCCAGAGTTATCAGCGATTACATCACCTAAATAACGAACACCTACATAAAGCGAAAGTTTCGCCTCTGCTTGAGAACGACCAGTAACAACAATCTGCCCCTGCCCTTTCTTAGCATTGATAAATTTATAATCTACGTTCTCAACCATCAGGTTTTTAATTGCTTCAAAACGCACTTTATCAACACGGGTTACAAGCTGAGTTTCTTTTTTCTTCTCTTTCTTAGTCGCAACTTCTTTTTCAGAGTCAGTTAAGAGGTTAATAATGGTCTTCACCAACCCACCTGAGTTAGATGGTTTTTCCTCTTTTTCTTTTACAGCAACGACTAGCTTGCCATTTTCATCATAAATCTTAGCACCTGAATAATCATCTAACTGCGAAGAAACATAAACTTTATTTTCCGCCGTCTCTTTTTCATCAGCTTTCTTAGACGCAACCTTTTTCTCAGCTGCCTTCTTCTTAACTGTCTTAGGTGCAACAACAGCCACTTTAGATTTCACAGCTTTTTCACTAGCCTTTTTAGTTTTAGAAACATCTTTAGGCTTTGGAGCGGATTTCTTAATCGTAGGCGTTTCAGCAACCTTAATAGAACTTGCCTTGCCATCACCCTTATCACCAGGTGTAACGCCTGTTGGGACTTCCCACTTCTTGGGCGCAGCAATCGCACCTTTAACATTGTCTCCAATTGAAGTTACTTTTTCAGTGATTTTAGTGCCCGCTTTGCGAGCAGCATCTGCCACACTATCAAGACCACGTTCAATTTTTTCAACAACGCTATATTCAGGGGTAACACCAGTCGGTACCGTCCAAATCGGTTTTGCTTTCGCAACCTCTTTGGCCTTATCAACTACTTTTGGTTTGATGGCATTCTCTTTAGCAGCATCTTTTTTAGAAAGATCTTTTGTTTTTTTATCCTCTGATGCTTTTTTCACATCGCTTTTCTTGACCTGTTTTTCAGGTGCCTTCTTAACAGCCGAATTTTCTGCAACTTTGATTTCTTTAGGTTGATGCTTGTTCACCGCCACCGCAACACGGTCTTTAGAAAGACGAGAATTATCCTTACCCCCACGCGCAACATTATGATCAATATCGGAAGCATCTTCATCAGAAGTCGTGTTAAAACTCAAACGTGTTTCAACCTTGCTCTCAATGCGGTCTTCTTTTAACAAAGCCCGTTCATCAACAACATCTGTCATAACTTGCTTTTTAGTTGAGGCAATGGCGATACGCTCTTGAGCCATTTCAATAGGAGCAAAACGATCACGGTCCTCATCATCAGAAATCCGCGCGGTTACTTTATCAGTTGAAATCCGGGTTTGATCTTTATCAGTGGTGATCTCTTCAGCTTTGCTATTAACAGCCACTTCCCCTTCATCAGTCTTTTGAGTTAGCTCTGTAACAGAACCACCTTTACTAATAACACTTCCCAGTTTCTCAGAACTGACTTTCGTTCTTTCAGTCACTGTTGAAGCCTTGGCTTCTGAAACAACATTAAAACTAGTCTTCTTCTCCTCAGCTGCCTTTTTAACAGTTTTAGCTTCAGAAGGTTTCAAAACCTTCGCTTCAGCAACTTGAATGCGCTTGGAAAATTCTTCATTGGCAGCCCTGGCCAATTCATCAGCTTTATCTAAAGTCGGGTCAATTGGGGGCTTGGCTTTAGCTAAAGTGCCAGCTTTAACCTCTTCTGAGCTCTTTTGGGTCTCTTTAACAGAAGGTGATTGAACGGCACCCTTCTCAGCTGTTTTAGCTTGATTGACGTTCGTTTGAGCCAGTTGACGGGCCATTGTATTCTTCTGCCAGGCATGAACAACATAACCTGCCCATGAAAACGTGACAAAAATAGCCAAAACCGCCGATAATAACCGAACGACACTCATAACTAGTACCTTTCAAACTCAATACTGGAAAACATCTACTACTTAGATGATACCCTTATATTTTAAACAATTTCGCGGGGCATTCCAACAACATAAAAACAACACTTTGAATATAAATTTATCCAATAAAATCAAGCAGCTAACTTAAAGTGTTGCATCTTTAAGACATTATTAGTTGCGACACATATAGTTCAGCAACCGTTTAAAAGCAAGTTTTAGCCCTTTTGACTTCGAACAAATCATCTTAAACAAGAAAATAATTCTTCATGAAGCAAAGAGATAAAACTTCATTAGCCGAAAAAAACTTAAAGACCATTCAAGCAATATTATGACAAAAACTATACAAAAGTCTGAGAGAAATGCCAAGTTTAACGCTAATTCACACTCTCAACCTAAAAGCAAAACAATCAATTCAATCTGTGTCTTTTGCGGCTCTGGAAATGGTGAGAACCCTAAATTCAAAGCTGATGCAAAAACCTTAGGCCACCTATTCGCCGAAAATGGCATAGAACTCATCTATGGCGGCGGAGACATGGGGCTCATGGGCACAATCGCATCTGCCGTTCAAGAAAAGAACGGCAAAACAACAGGCATCATTCCTGAGTTTCTACTTAAATATCAAAATGAAAATTTCAAGACAACGGGTCTAATCGTCACAAAAGACATGCACACCAGAAAAGCTAAAATGTACGATTTAGCTGACGCATTCATCGCATTACCTGGAGGAATAGGCACTTTAGAAGAATTGGTAGAAACAATGACATGGGCACAGCTTGGCACTCATAAGAAACCAATCGCCCTCTTGAACACCTCAAATTTCTGGCAACCCTTTCTCTCACTGATAGATCACATGAAAGATGAAAGTTTTATAAGACAAGGCCTTGAGGTCAATTTCCAGGTTGTAAATGAGCCAGAACAAATCATCAATCAATTAAAAAATCAAAAAAGCAATCTCACAAGAGGTGTCTCTTAATCCTCAGAAGCAACATCAGAAAAAACAACGGCACCATCGCGCAGCAATTTATAATTGATTGAATCAACCAACGCTTCAAAAGAAGCATCAACAATATTGGTTGAAACCCCAACTGTATGCCATCTCTTGCCATCTGCATCAGCACTTTCAATAAGTACCCGAGTGATCGCATCTGTGCCACCAGTTAAAATCCGCACCTTATAATCAACAAGTTCCAAATCAGTAATAAAAGGTTGATAAGGCCCAAGGTCTTTTCGAAGCGCTTGGTCAAGAGCATGAACCGGGCCATTCCCTTCACCAACATGAGCATGGGTGGCCCCATTCACAGTTACCTTTACCATAGCTTCAGAAACGGTAATAAGTTCACCACTAGAATTATAGCGCCTTTCAACCATCACACGAAAACTATCAACCGCAAAAAAGCGTGGCACTTCACCCAAATGCCGGCGTGCGAGCAATTCAAAAGAAGCATCCGCTCCATCATAAACATACCCAACACTCGAGCGCGCTTTTACATCTTTAAGCAACTCATCGACCCGGTCATCATCATGATCAACCAAAATATCCAAACGCTCAAGTTCAGCTAAAATATTTGATTTCCCAGCTTGCCCAGAAACTAATAATTTTCGTGAATTCCCAACAAGCTCAGGTTCAACATGCTCATAAGTCGAAGGGTCTTTCTTCACGGCTGAGACATGAATGCCCCCTTTGTGAGCAAAAGCAGAGCTCCCCACATATGGTTGCGAATGATCAGGTGCCCGGTTTAAAACTTCATCAAGCAACCGAGATGCATGAGTGATCGTGCGCAATTGCTGAGCGGTTATACCTGTTTCATATTTACTTGCAAAATCAGGTTTTAATAAAAGAGTTGGAATAATTGAGGTAAGGTTCGCATTTCCGCACCGCTCCCCCAAACCATTCAACGTCCCCTGAACTTGGCGCGCCCCGGCTTGAATAGCGGCCAAAGAATTAGCAACAGCATTGCCCGTATCATTATGTGCATGAATGCCAACATGATCACCAGGAACCATTTTAGTAACAGCACCAACAATCTCACTTACTTCATGTGGCAATGTCCCACCATTCGTATCACAAAGAACAATCCAGCGCGCACCAGCATCAAATGCCGTTTTCACACAAGCAAGCGCATAGTCAGGGTTGGATTTATACCCATCAAAAAAATGCTCACAGTCAATTAAAGCTTCTCGGCCACTATCACGAATGGCTTCAACACTTTGTGTGATCGTCAGTAGGTTTTCTTCATTTGTCACTCCAAGCGCGACACGCACATGATAATCCCATGATTTCGCAACGAGACAAATCGCATCAACTTTTGCATCCAAAATAGCACTGAAACCAGAGTCATTAGAAATCGAGCGGCCAACTCGTTTGGTCATGCCAAAAGCTGTATTCTTAGCCGACTTAAATTGACGTGCTTCTTGAAAATAACCGCTATCTGTTGGGTTCGCACCTGGATAACCGCCTTCAATATAATCAAGTCCCAGATCATCTAAGGCTTCAGCAATTAAAATCTTATCTTCAAGAGAAAATTCAACCCCCTGGGTTTGTGCCCCATCGCGCAAGGTCGTATCAAACAAATAAATTCTCTCACGTGTTTCAGCCACGGCCAAATCCTTAAAAGTCTCAAATATCAACAGCAAGCCATATCCATAAGGAGCAAACAGCCCCAATGCAAGTCATTCCTGCTAAATGTCTGGAAAACAGGTTAATAGAGGAGAAATCTCGAAATTAGTATTGACTGAGAAAAACAATCAAAAATTTTTTGATAACCTTACATCAGTCAAAACACAGGATAAAAAACTAAACCTCAGCTAAACAAAGAAGGAGCTCAGCCTTAGCCCGGTTGCTGGTGGGTAACTGAAGGACAAAAAAAGGCTGAGGGACATGGTGTAGCGCCAGCGAAGCCCGGCGCATTGCGCCGCCCCTCGGAGGCCCAAGCGCCTTCAGCGCTTGGAATAGCCGTGAGAGAAAAAAGCAATTACCCGTGAGATAAAAAACAGCAAACTAACTACACGAAGAAGGAGTACTGCCCTAGTCCGGTAGATAGAGGGCAACTGAAGAACAAGAATGGCGGTAGGACATGGCGTAGCGCCAGCGAAGCCCGCGCATTTTGAAGCCGATAGGGCTTCAAAAAATATTGCGCGCCCCATCGGAGGGCCCGCGCTGCATTGCAGCCGCGGAATAGCCCGTGAGATAGATAGAAGCAGATGCTAGTGGGTATCTGAAGCCCCACTAAAATCCTTCCTAACTCTTCACTTCCCAGTCAGTGTAACCAGGCCCATCCATGAGAACAATATTCTTAGAAACAAGTTCATCACGTAACCGGTCAGCCTCAGCCCAGTCTTTATTTTCTCTGGCCTCTAGCCGAGCCGCAATCAAAGCTTCAATTTCTTCTGGGTCAACATCAAGCTTTGGCGCCCGCAGCTCAGCCCATTCCTCTACAGAATGTGTCAACAGCCCCATTAAATTTGCTGAAGCCTTTAAAGCCGCCGGGTTATCTTTTAATTGATGCAAAATGGAAATGGCTTTGGGTGTATTCAAATCATCTGCAAGAGCTGAGAGCAATCCCTCATCAAGCAAGTCACCTGAAGCTTCAGCTTCACTAGCCTCATCACCTTCAGGCATCAAACCATACCATCCATCAAGCGTTTTTTGCGCAACTTCCAAATTTGCCTTTGTCCAGTTAATCGGTTGTCGATAATGGGTCATTAGCATCGCCAAGCGGGCAACTTCACCAGGCCAGTCTTCCAACACTTGGTTAGCAGTAATAAAGTTACCAAGGCTCTTAGACATCTTCTCGCCTTCAACTTGAAGATAACCATTATGCATCCAGATGCTCGCTAGCTTAGACGTTCCATGCGCACAGCAACTTTGAGCAATCTCATTTTCATGATGCGGAAAGGCCAAATCAATGCCACCACCATGAATATCAAAAACTTCACCTAAGTGTGTTTTTGACATAGCAGAACATTCAATATGCCATCCTGGACGTCCACGCCCATTTTTTGAAGCGCCCTCACCTTGCCAAGGGCTATCCCAGCCAGGCTCATCATCAGTTGATGGCTTCCAAAGGACAAAATCCATCGGATCTTTTTTATAAGGTGCCACTTCAACGCGAGCTCCCGCCTGCATCTCATCAAGAGAGCGATTTGATAACTCACCATAATTCTTCATTGCCGGCACATGAAAAAGCACATGACCAGCCGCCTCATAGGCAAAACCTTTTTCAATTAATATAGAAATAAGCTCTTGCATTTCAGCAATATGCTCAGTGGCTCTCGGTTGCACATCAGGCGATAAACATTGAAGCGCTGTCATATCATCTTGAAATTGCTTCGCCGTGCGCTCGGTTAATTCGCGAATTTCAATGCCCTCTTCAGCAGCCCGCTTATTAATCTTGTCATCAACATCTGTGATATTACGAACATAAGTCACATGATCCTCACCATAAACATGGCGAAGCAACCGATTAAGAACATCAAACACAATTACAGGGCGCGCATTTCCAATGTGAGCATAATCATAAACTGTTGGTCCACAAACATAGAGCCCCACTACTGGCTTTCCATCCTCTTCAGATTTATGTAGCGGTTCTAATACTTCCTTATTTTTAGAAAGCGTATTGTAAAGCGTTATGGTCACACCAGCACTCCGATTAAAAAAAATGTAAATGGATCTAAACTTTAATAACGAGCTCTTCTTGAAAACACAAGCTGGGCTAAAAGCAAAAGCATCTCAACAATGAGAAATGTAACTATATAACAAAGTTCAAAAGAATGAAGGAAAATAAAATGAAAAAGAAGACTGTTATCTTAAAAAGCTTTCAAAGAAGAAATAAGCAACTGCTTAGCATCTAAAACGCGCTGCATTTCCCCTGTTGCCCGGCCAATCATCAACGCCCCTTGCATAGAAGATAAAACCCAGCCAGAAAGCACCCTCGTATCTGCTTCAGGGTTCACAAGAGAAGCCTCTTGCAATTTCTTCATAATAGAAATGATCCAAGCCAATTGATCTGCAAAAAAGCCATCAACCTCTTCTTGTACCGCTTCTGGTAAAACAGGGTATTCTCCAGCCAAAGAGCCACAAAGACATATTTTGTGAGGTTCTTCCTCAAATATCAAATACGCATGGAAATAATCATCCATCAGGCCCCAATAGTCAGCCCCCCGTGACGCTATAGATGCTTTGATAACATCTTGAACCTCAGCCCGGTAACGATGAACAACGGCCCGTGCCAAATCGCCTTTTGATGGGAAATAATAGTGAATACTCGCTTTGCGAATCCCAACTTCATCCGAAATATCCTGATAGCTAATCGCGCTATACCCACGAGATTGTAATAATCCCATAGCACTATCAAGTATGCGGTCTTGCGTTCCATTCATAAATTAAATATGGCCTTCAGTAGCTTCAAAAAGGAAAAAGGAAGTTGTCCCTCATAAATCTTATTTAAAAGTGATTAGTCCACCATTCATTGATCCTGGTCAAGAGAGGCACACTCATTTAGTTCTAATTCATCGCCTAAAATATAGTGAAATCCCTTGAAAAAACCTTATTTACCCCTCATCTTTCACTTATTCCGAATAATACTAAGGGCCGTTCAGATGAAAAACAGCCCCCAAAAATTCCCAGAATCAAGTTAATCTTTGCTAATTACGGCAAGTAAAATTAAGGTAAATTAAGATAAGTCATAAAACGCTTACCTTACTAAAAATGTAAAACAATCTGAAATTAAGCCAATGTTAGGCCCTATGTAACAAACTTAATATGTAACAAACTAAATATGAAACAAACTTAAAAAGACACAAACAAAAACGTCAAAGTTTAAAATAACACATAGTCCAACACTGCATTCAAACCCAAGAACAACACCAGGAACAACAAATGGCAACAGCAAGCATCTCAAAAAAGATCAATTGCATCAGCACAGCACAGCTGGCTGTCATCGCTGTCATTTGTTCAAGCTTTTTTTTCCAAACAATCGCTTTTGCCCAACAACGCAGCCCAGATCATCAAAGATATTGCCTTAGATTAGAAAGCCAGCTCGCTAAAACCTATCAAAGAGACCAAGGCGTGGGTGTAAATAGAGCAAAACTCAAACTTAACATTCGCAATGTTGAACGCACCTATCATCGCTTAAATTATGATGCTGATCGACGAAATTGCTATTCTCAGTTTCTCTTCACAAAAGAATTACGCCGCACACCACGTTGCATTCGAATTCACAAAAAAATAATTCGAGCCAAACGTCAGCTAAGAGCTTTAAACAAACAATTAGAAAACCTCATTCATAGAGGCAGCAACAAACAAGAAATCAGATCAGATCTTATTCGCGCATTGGCCAGAAACAAATGCGGTCGCCAATATGAAAGAGAAGACAGAAAAAGAAATTCATTTAGCAATTGGTTTGATGATGGCTTCTTCGGTGGGCAATCCCATGAGCCAGATTATAACCCACAAGATCGCTTTCGTTTCACCACCCATAGAACGCTTTGTGTACGGCTTTGTGATGGCTATTACTTCCCCATGAGTTTTGCAACAACTACAAATCGCTTCAGCACAGATGAAGCAACCTGCCAATCCAAATGCGCCGCGCCAGCCAAACTCTTCACTTACCCCAATCCAGGCGGTAACCCACAACAAATGTTTTCAATCAATGGCGTCCCTTATGGTGACCTTAAAAACGCCTGGAGATTTAAAAAAGAATTCGTAAGAGGCTGTTCCTGCAAAGCAGCTGAATATGACCCCATCCTGCTTGAAGCAAAACCTGAAACACCTAAAGATGGTGAAACAGCACAAGAAGCTGATAAAAACAAAAAAGAGCAACCAGCTAAAAAAGAAGAAGTCAAAAACCAAGCTGAGCAACCTCTTGAAAAACACAAAAAACAATCAGCACTCAACAAACAATAAGCCTCCAAAAGTTAAAGCCCGTTAACAAATAAGGCTGCACACTTCAATTTCACTTAAAAATACAACATCCTGAAACATAACAATTTTATGACATCCACAGCTAATTTTAAGGCGATGTGGATTACCACACTCTTGTCAACATATCGTCACGGCCAGCAACTATTCTACCCCTAGTTCATGAGTACTTGGAGGGCATTATCATGTTTAGTTTAGAAAAACGTCCGATAGAAATAGACGACCTCACAGAGGTCAGGTATCTACACAGTTCGGCTTTTAGAATGTGCGGGGCAGAACATCACACTGAAGAAGAAATCAACGCATATTTATCTCGCATAAACTCTGTCGAATACATCAGAGAATGTATGAATTGTAACCTTTTTGGTCTTTGGCACAATCACATTCTCATTGGCACCTCAGGCTGGTGCGCTTCAACCGATAACCGCTCAACAGCACGTATGCGCAAAATCTACATCCATAGTTTCTATGTTGGCTTAGGGCTAGGCCGCATGATGGTTGAACACTCTGAAAAAAGAGCAAGCGATGCAGGCTTTGATGAATATAGCGTAAGAACAAATCTAAGCGCAGCAGCCTTCTTTGAAAGCATCGGTTATGCCACAAGCTCTCACGGCGCCCTCAACACACCAACAGGGCCAGATATTCCAATCACCTATATGCGAAAATCAAAAACAAAACAAATCCACTCAAACAACCACAAGCCACAGCCATCAACAAAACCGGCTGTTCCTGAAAATGACGCTTTGTTTCAGCAACAAAAACTCAAAGTAACTGTATAAGAAATTGAACAAACACAATAAAAAAGAGAGGCAAAAACCTCTCTTTTTTAGTTTATATTGTCTCGCCTTTCAGGCGTCCAGCTGCGCGTTCCGGCCCAATTAACGGCAGTAAAAACTTTAACTCAGGTCCATGCGGTTGCCCTGTTAAACAAAGGCGAAGCGGTTGAAACAATCCCTTTCCCTTGGCCCCAGTTGCCTCCTTAACAGCTTTGGTGAACTCACCCCAGCTATTTTCATCATAAGGCCCCTCAGGCAATACGTCCAAAGCTTTGGCACAAAATTCTGCATCTTCAATCACCGGCTCAATAGGCCCTTGAACCACTTGCCACCAAAGTTTTACATCTTCAAACTTCTCAATATTACCACGAACGGCAGACCAAAAAGCTTCTTTTTCATCTTCTATGCCAAGCTCAGTTAGTCGGTCAGAAACATCCTTAAAATCCATTTCATGCAAAAGCTTGGCATTGAGTAGCTCAAGCTCACTAACATCAAATTTAGCTGGCGAGCGGCTTAATTTCTCAAAAGCAAATTCTTTAAAAATGGTCTCAGTTGTTTGGTGCGGAACAATCGGATTAGAGGAGCCAATGCTTGCCGCATGGCTCACAACAGCCATCGCCTCAATTCCCTCTTCTCTAAAAGAAAAGATAGAAAGACTACCCAACCGTTTGGATAACCCTTCCCCATCTTTACCAACAAGCAAATTATGATGCGCAAAAATTGGCGCTTTTGCACCCAGCGCCTCAAACACTTGAATTTGCGCCCCCGTATTCGCCACATGATCTTCACCGCGAATAACATGGCTGACCTTAAATTCAATATCATCAATCACACTTGGCAAAGTATAAAGATAAGTGCCGTCTTCGCGTATAAGAATAGGGTCAGAAAGCGATGAAGCCTCGATAGATTGCTCACCGCGTACCAGGTCTGTCCATACAACTGTCCGGTCCTCAAGTTTAAAGCGCCAATGCGGCTTGCGGCCCTCTGCCTCTAATTGAGCTCGGTCTTCAGCGCTTAAGTCTAGCGCAGCTCTGTCATAAACAGGAGGAAGCCCACGAGACATCTGCCGCTTGCGTTTGCGCTCTAGTTCATCAGCCGTTTCATAACAAGGATAAAGTCGCCCTTCAGCCTTGAGTTGCTCAACAACCGCATCGTACTTTTCAAACCGAGTAGATTGCCGCGCTTCAAAATCCCATTTTAGTCCAAGCCAGGTGAGATCTTCTTTAATGCCGTCTACATATTCTTCTTTAGAGCGCTCTAAATCCGTATCATCTATCCGCAGCATAAACTGCCCGCCCTCAGCACGAGCAAAAAGCCAGTTGATCAATGCCGGGCGTAAATTACCAATATGGATTTTACCCGTTGGGCTTGGCGCAAAGCGCGTAATCACAGTCATCTTAATCTCTATTCTTTCAAATCAGACATCGGTCTTATTAAAGGCCCCAATATCTTAGAGGGCTCCAAAACCAAGACCGCTTAACTCTATTGATCTCTATATTTATTCGTAATCGGGTAACGCCGTCCGCGCCCAAAATTCTTTGATGAAATCTTCACACCTGGTGCGGCTTGCCTGCGTTTATACTCAGCCAAATAAAGCAAATGCTCAATGCGCTTCACTTCAGTGGCCTCATAACCGCCTTGCTCAACAATTTGAGAAACAGGCAGCTCTTTCTCAATCAAACATTCCAAAATATCATCAAGCTCATCATAAGGTGGCAAACTATCCTGGTCTGTTTGATTTTCCCGCAATTCAGCCGTTGGTGCTTTTGTAATGATATTTTCAGGGATGACAACACCATCCGGCCCAAGGCAGCCTTCCGGTAAAACATTGTTTCTTAGAGTAGAAAGCTTATAAACCTTTGTTTTATAGAGATCTTTAATTGGGTTAAACCCCCCATTCATATCCCCATAAAGCGTGGCATAACCAACAGAAACTTCAGATTTATTGCCCGTCGTCACCAACATATCACCCGTTTTGTTAGAAAGCGCCATTAAAATAACACCCCGCAAACGAGATTGAATGTTCTCTTCCGTCACCCCACCAATACCATCTGGCATAGCTGGCGCAATCACTCCGCCAACCGCCTCTACTGCAGACGCTATGGGCAAAGTCTCATAAGTAACCCCTAAATTCTTAGCGCACTCAGCCGCATCATCAAGACTATCTTGTGCTGTATAATGATAAGGCAACATCACACAGCGCACACGTTCTGCCCCCAAGGCGTCAACAGCCATAGCCGCACAAAGCGCACTATCAATCCCGCCAGATAAACCTAACACAACGCCTTTAAAGCCGTTTTTATTCACATAATCTCGCAAACCAACAACACAAGCCGTATAAGCAGAAACCTCACCCTCATCGATTGGGTGAATGTCTCCCTCAATCACACGCCAGTTCTCATCAGTGCGCTCAAACTCAACCAAACCTATATGGTCTTGAAATCTTGGAAATTGAGCACCCAGTGTACAATCTCCATTTAAAACGAAACTATCACCATCAAAAACCAACTCATCTTGGCCGCCAACTTGGTTCACATAAATAAGAGGCAGCTTTGTCTCAGCAACTCTTGCAACGGCAACATTCATTCGAATGTCATGTTTATCAAAACGATAAGGAGAACCGTGAATGGATACCAAAATCTCAGCACCGGTTTCTTCTAAACATTCAGGAACTTCGCTGGACCAGATATCTTCACAAATAGGCACGCCCAAACGCACCCCTTTAAAATTAATCGGCCCCGGCAATGGCCCCGCATCAAAAACCCGCTTCTCATCAAACACACCATAATTCGGCAAATCAACTTTATAGCGTGTGGTTGAAAGCTCACCATCTTCTAGCAAAAGGACAGCATTATAGAGAGATTTTTTTTCACTCTTTTCTCCCATCCCAGTTTCGCCCAAGCCAGTTTCGTCTAACCAAGGCGCACCCACCAAAATAGCCGGCCCATCTTGTGTCACTTTCGCAAGATCAAGCACAGCCTGCTTCACCGCTTCTTGAAAAGAAGGCCTAAGCACCAAATCTTCTGGCGGATAACCTGTTATAAAAAGCTCCGGTAAGACCAACATATCAGCGCCAAGCGCCTTGGCTTTACCATGGGCATCTATTGCCAAAGCCACGTTCCCAGTTAAATCCCCCATAACCGGGTTCAATTGTGCCAATGCAAATTTCAAACGGTCCGTCATTCTTATTCCGCCTTAAATTTTCTGCCCTAAAAGTCTATACCTGAAAATGCCTTAATGGATTAGCTCAAAGCTCTATATAGCAAATCAACGCTCCAGACAAAAATAAACCGCGCACAAATAAAGAGAACGTCTCTTCAAAGTACGCGGTTCACTTGTTTTATTTAAGCTGATTTTGCTTCTGAAACACGGTTACCATGACGGTCTTTCTTCATGCGCTCAGCAATCAAGAACGCAAGTTCCAAAGCCTGATCAGCATTAAGACGTGGGTCACAATGAGTATGATAACGAGCTGACAAATCAGCTTCTTTCACAGTTTTGGCGCCGCCAATACATTCCGTCACATTCTGGCCAGTCATTTCAACATGAACACCGCCAGCATGAACCCGCTCAGCTTGGCAAACATCAAAGAAGCTTTCAACTTCACTTAGAACACGATCAAATGGCCGCGTTTTATAACCAGTTGAAGCTTTTATTGTGTTGCCATGCATCGGATCACAAGACCAAACAACCTTGCGGCCTTCTTCTTGAACCTTGCGTACCAGGCGCGGCAAATGAGCTTGAACATCTTCAGAACCAAAGCGACAAATCAAAGTCAAACGGCCTGCTTCATCTTCAGGGTTTAATGTATCGATCAAACGCATCAAATCATCTTCAGTAATTGATGGACCACATTTCAAACCAATCGGATTTTTAACACCGCGCAAAAATTCAACATGTGCATGATCAACCTGGCGAGTTCTGTCACCAATCCAAATAAAGTGGCCTGATGTAGCGTAAGTCTCGCCAGATGTTGAATCAACCCGAGCAAAGGCTTCTTCATAGCCAAGCAGCAACGCTTCATGACTGGTAAAGAAATTAGTTGATGTTAATTGGCGCGTATTGTCTGAGTTAATACCGCAGGCTTTCATGAAATCAAGCGTTTCAGTAATCCGGTTAGCAATTTCACCAAACCGTTCTGCAACAGGGCTATTTTCCAAAAAGCTTAAAGTCCATCTATGAATATGCTCAAGGTTGGCATAGCCACCCGTTGCAAATGCACGCAATAAATTCAGCGTCGCAGCTGACTGACGATAAGCTTTTATTTGCCGGCGCGGATCAGGAATGCGCGCTTCCTCAGTAAACTCAATCCCGTTGATAATATCACCGCGATAAGAAGGAAGTTCAACACCATCTTGAGCTTCCATTGGAGCCGAGCGAGGCTTCGCAAACTGGCCAGCAATCCGACCAACTTTTACAACAGGCACAGAGCCCGCATAAGTGAGAACCACAGCCATCTGTAGCATCACTTTAAAGAAGTCGCGAATATTGTCTCCGTGGTGCTCACTAAAGCTTTCAGCACAATCTCCACCTTGCAACAAAAAGCCCTCACCAGCCGCAACACGACCTAAACGTGATTTCAGATCACGAGCTTCACCTGCAAAAACCAAAGGAGGAAATGAACTAAGAGTATTTTCAACATCTTTCAGTTCATCCATATTTGGATAGTCAGGTACTTGTACAATTGGCTTAGAGCGCCAGCTATCTGGGCTCCATTTTTGGCTAGAATGCTCTGCCATAACGATTATCACTCCCACGACAATAAAGTGTCAAAACTAATATCAAACGATGAAACATCGCATAAAGCATATAAATAAGCCTGCTGAAAGAAAGTACG
This sequence comes from Hyphomicrobiales bacterium, assembly GCA_965230545.1. Classification (GTDB taxonomy): domain Bacteria; phylum Pseudomonadota; class Alphaproteobacteria; order Rhizobiales; family HXMU1428-3; genus HXMU1428-3. The sequence goes on from CBDDLE010000004.1 coordinate 535,402, forward strand.
GCCCCTTATATGCATAAATGTAAATTTTAAGGGAAACCCCTCATTAAAGAAAGGTGTTATAGGCTAAAAAGCCTAAATTTACCAACTCAAAATGAAAAAATAGCGCATTTAAGCTTATAAAGCCGCCATCATCCCGCCATCCACTGTAATCCCCGAACCAGTCATATATGAGGCATCATCGGAGGCTAAAAAGAGAGCCGCTTTCGCAATCTCTTCCGGTTCACCAAAACGCCCCATTGGGGTGCGCGCCAAAATCTGGTCTTTAACAAACGGGTTACGAACAAAACGGCTTGTCAAATTGGTTGCGACAAACCCCGGGCAAAGATAATTCACTCTGATTGCATAAGGCGCATATTCCACAGCCAGCCCCCGAGAAAGTGACGCCATCGCTGCTTTCGTCGCTGAGTATGCACTCATCTGGCGTGTCGAACGCGTGCCCATAACAGAAGCCAAGTTCACAATCGCAGCATTTTCAGAAGCCCGCAGAAGGTCCAAACCATCCCGCGCAAAGCGAGCCCCGCCAACTAAGTTAACTTGTAAAACAAGATCCCATTCTTCATCTGTCATATGGCGCAAATCAGTGCGCACATTCATGCCCGCATTATTCACGATAATATCAAGCTTGCCAGAATGGTCAGTAATTTGCTGAATAGCCTCTTTAACAGATGGCCCATCCGTTACATCAGCAACAACATCAAGAGCATTACCACCAGCATTTTTAATTTGCCCAGCAACATCTTGCGCCTTCTCAGCGTCCATATCAATCACATAAACAAACGCCCCTTCAGAGGCAAACCCATGGGCAATTGCCGCCCCAATGCCAGACCCGGCACCGGTTACCAACGCATAACGATCACTAAAACGGTTCATAATCACTCTCATAAATAGATAATTTTCAAGCTCTTTTACGCCCCAAAACTAGGCTCAGGACCTATTAATTTCATAGTTTCTGCGCGTGTCCTTTTTTGATGAATGTTTGTGAAACACACGCAGAGCATAGCCTTAGCTATGGTCAAGTGGGTTTTGCAAACAGGCGCAAAAAAGAGCCGCGCCCTGAAAAGGGTTGCTCAAAAGCGGTCTTGTCGACAGTAAAAAACAAGCTTACCGGGGGTTAAGGCCCCACTTGCACTTGTTTTTCTAGTATCTAAACCGCTTTTGAGCAACAGAAACTCATGAATTTAATAGGTCCTGAGCCTAAAATAGGCCAGCTTTTTATAGCTAGCCTACTAACAACTCATAATGAAGAGGTACTTTTTAAAGTTTGTGGTTAAGAAACAGCCTTAAACACCAGTGAAAGGCCTAACCTTCAAGCAAAGAATGCGCTTATGGCCGCGAATAAGACTTCTCTTTCATCGTCACCAACTCTTCAGCAGCTGACGGATGCAGCGCAACGGTAGCATCAAAATCAGCTTTTGTTGCGCCCATTTTCAAAGCAATGCCAAGCGCTTGGGTCATTTCGCCAGAATCTGGTCCTAAAATATGTACCCCAAGTACCTTTTGGCTAGCTTGGTCGACAATAATCTTCATCAAAGTCCGCTCAACCCGGCTCGAAATCGTATTTCTCATTGGGTTAAATTGACTTTTATAAACGTCAATCGCCCCATATTGCTCAAGCGCTTGTTCCTCAGTTAAACCAACTGTGCCAACTTCCGGCTGCGAGAATACGGCTGTTGGAATTTGGCTATGATCAACTTTCGTTGGGTTATCTTTAAAAACCGTCTCAACAAAAGCCGCGCCTTCTCGAATGGCAATCGGTGTTAAATTCACCCGGTCCGTCACATCCCCCACGGCATAAATAGAAGGAACAGAGCTTTGTGAATATTCATCAACTTCAATTTTCCCATTCCGGCCAAGCTTAACACCTGCCGTCTCCAAACCAAGCCCTTGCGTTAATGGCACACGGCCCGTTGCAAACATCACAAGCCCGGTTTCAAGTGAGGAACCATCTTCAAAATGAAGACGCAGACCATTGTTAGTTTCTTTGGCATCTATTTTTTCTATTTTTTGAGGTGCTGCATTTAAACGAACATCAATACCACGCTCAATCATCGCCTCAGTTAATCCGCTGCGAACATCTTCATCAAAGCCGCGCAACACGGAAGGCCCGCGATAAGCAAGCGTAGTCTTAGGCCCAAGGCCATTAAAGATTGAAGCAAATTCAACAGCAATATACCCGCCACCAATCACAGTCACATGCGATGGTAAAGTTTCTAAATCAAACGCTTCATTGGAAGTAATGCCAAATTCCGCCCCCTCAATCTCAGGCTTAAACGGTGTACCACCAACAGCAATGAGAATGGTTTTAGCTGTAATTGTCCGCCCTTCATTCACTAACTTAACTTCATTCGGCCCGGTCACAACAGCCCGATCTTCAAACGCAGTCACACCAGACTTTTCCAAATTGGTCAAATAAATCTGACTAAGGCGACTAATCTCTTTATCTTTCGCTGCAACCAACTTCGTCCAATCAAACCCGGAAGGCTCAACATCCCAGCCAAACCCGCGCGCATCTTCAAATTCACCCGCAAATCGAGACGCATAAACAAATAGCTTTTTTGGCACACAACCACGGATCACACACGTCCCGCCATAGCGATACTCTTCAGCAACCGCCACATTGGCACCACCTTGCGAAGCCAAGCGTGCAGCACGCACCCCACCAGAGCCACCACCAATTACAAATAAGTCATAGTCAAAAGACTGATCAGTCGTCATCTAGTTCAAATCCTTTTAAACAATATCGTCGTCTTCATCTTCAAACGGCGCTTCAAAAACCGTCACACCATCAGGCCCACCAATAATCGCCCGCTCTGCTATTCCAAGAAACAAACCAGATTCAATCACACCAGGAATTAAAGAAAGACAATCAGCTAATTCTTCCGGGTCAGGGATCACACCAAAATGACAATCAATAATATAATGACCACCATCCGTTTTATAAAATTCACCTTCAGGCGTTTCTCTTACATGTAGTTCTTGGCGAAGTTCAAGTTCAGCACAAAGAACAGAAATCATCTCAAAAGTTGAGCGCAAACCAAACCCTTCAACCTCAACCGGCAAAGGAAACGCTCCTAATTGATCAACAACCTTACTATCATCGGCAATCACAATCATCCGCTCGGAAGCCATAGCAACAATCTTTTCACGCAAGAGCGCCCCACCGCCCCCTTTAATCAGGCGCAGCTCTTGATCAAGCTCATCAGCCCCATCTACAGTGACATCTAAAAACGGCTCTTCATCAAGAGTTGCCAATTGAATACCCAAATTCGCGGCCTGAATTTCACTCGCCCGAGAAGTCGGCACACAAACCACATCCAATCCATCTTTCACTCGCTCTCCAAGCAAATCGATGAATTTAGCAGCCGTAGAGCCAGTGCCTAGCCCCACCTTCATGCCATCTTCAATATAATCGAGCGCTGCTTTTGCAGCATTTAATTTATAATCGTCAGAAGCCATACCGCTCTCCTAATAAATCAGTCAACACCAGCTTTTGCGTCACTGAACGCCATTTCTAGCCGCACAATGTCACTAGTTGTCACTCATTGCCAGTAATAATTTAAGTCACAAATTAAGAATTACAACAAAAACGAAAGTCTTGTCGTTCAAAGAAGTTATTCAAGAAAATTTTAAAGGCCCTAATCACCCATAAGCTCTAAAATGATGACCAATACCAACTCCAACCCGCCTAATCAATTCATAACTCTCGACCATCGGGTCAATAAGTCGGTCATTCAACTCCTCAAAGTCAGAGCCCTCATCAACCATATAGCTCGCTTCCTCAGCAATATCATACTCAGCCCGAGTTGGCTTTGCTCTGGGGTAAGCCTCTCTAAGTGGTGTCAAAGCCTCATCAATACGCAAAGATAAAACCATCCTCATAATATCTTTGTGCGTCAAATCATTTCGTGCCGCCAACACAGGCAACCGCCCGCCTAGTAAATAAATATGCATAATCAAAGCAATACGTAGAGCATGCAGCATATCACTCTCAATCACCTCATCACGTTCATGACCATCCGCCTGGCTCTGCCATTCATCAAGTCCAAGCTCTTTAAAGAGGTCATGCAAATAAATATCATCCTCTCGCAAATAAGTCGCCAAATGCATGAAGCGATCATGGCGCTCATCCCCGCGCAGCAACCCTGCCAGCAACAAACATGGCACCTTCAAGGGCGCTTCCATATTTTCAATCGGCCGCGTCACCCAAAACGCATCATTAAAAATAGAAGCATAAGCAACCAATGTCTTCACACTCGAAAGCTGCCTCGCTCTTGCAATCATCCCAATTAAACTGCGCGCTCTTGCTGAATTTTGATAGATATTTGCAAATTGTTCTTTGTCATAGAGCAAGGCCGTGCCAAATCCGCTAATTACATTTGCCACAAAGCCAAATTGCTGCAACACACCGTTGTGCGGAATAGCCCGCATTTTCGCAGCCGCCACACGATTATCTTGCCTCCCATCAAACTGACGTTTGGTTTTACGAGACCCAGTTTTAAATAAAAGGTTGGTCTCTAATGCCCCAAGGCTAGATTGATAATCCTTATTTTCAAACAATTTCGTTTGATATGTTTTGACATGTTCAAACAAATCTTCGTTAAAATCTGGATTGTCATAAAGCACATCAGAAAAATCCCCCCCTTCAATAAGGTGCGATCGGGCAAATTCTGAAAGTGTGGCTTTGGCTAATGTTTCCGAGCCGAAAAACACATAGCCATCTCCCCCTTGAAAACTCACCTCATGATGAAGCCTTAAATCTTTTTCATTGTAAGCATTGCGCACATAAGGCGTGAGTACATAATCAAACCGCTCTTTAAGAGTGGATGGATGCGCCCCTCGTCCCATAGATTCGCCATGCGTGTTAAAAATCAAAACTTCAATATGACCAAGGTCAGCATTATTTAAAATAGAAGCAATCCGGCGCTGTAATTTCTCAATCGCTAAAGTTGCCGGAATTTGCCCCATAAAACGCCCCGCATCAGAAAACCCCGTCTGAATAGAAATACGCCCGCGTTTTAAAACATAATCTCGATAAGATTTTAGCTTCAAAAGAGACTTGACAATTTCTGCCCCGCGCTCCATCGCCCGCTCTGTTTCAAACAAAGGAGAAACATCAATACGATCTTCAAGGCCAAAAAGTTTCGCAAAATAAAGAGCCGACAAAACAGTGAGCGAATGCTCACACTCGGCAATCAATAGCCTTATTGGCGCATCACCATCAATGAATTTTAATATCTGAGCGATTACGATAAACTGGCGAACCGCCGTTGAGCGCTCAAGCGCAAGACATTTAAAATTAACACTCTCTGTCTCATCATTTAAAATCATCTCATCTAGTTTAGAAAGACTAACCAAACTAGAAACATCAACTGCACCGCCCCCAAGGGGTTTACGAATAGCATTATGCAATTGCATCGCGTTAATACGAATATGAATATGAGAGGTCGTTAACCCAGCGCTTAAAAGCTCGGTTTTCAACTCCGTTAAAACAAACAAAGTCTCTTCTTCAGAACATGCCTCAATAGCTTTTTGAATAAGATCAATCACCGGGCCAAACGAAGATCGAAGAGGTCTGTCATTATCTTTAACGCCACCAAATATACCAATCTGTTTTGGTGAGCCATCTTGCCTGGCATCTCCAGTTAAAAAATTAGCAGCCTTACTAACTTCGCCAGGAGTAAGGTCGTCAACAGCAAACAAATGTAAAGAATGTTCAAGCGCCTCAATTTCAAGACGGATCATCTTGTATGCTGATTGTAAATGAGAGGCAGGCACTTTCTCATCTTCGGCTAATTTATAAAGACTGGTTTCAATGGAGCTAGAATGCAACTCCAATTGATCTCGTTTTTCTTGCAAACGAAAACAAAGGCTGTCATACCAGCGAATATCAGTGCGGCCATCAAGGTCATACCCAACCCAACTATTCAAATTGAAAAGGCTTGGGGTCATCTCAGCCCATCTCTCAGGGTAAAGTCGCCTGGCTTCTTCTAAGATGATTTTATGAAAATCACGCCGTGCATGCCCTGCATATTTCAAAGCATCTTGCGCTTGTGCTTGTTCAGACCTTAAATCCAAATCCGGGTCAGGCCGGTGGTCCAACTTTGCCAAGCGCTCTATAAATTCTGGCTCAAGCGCTCTTGCAGGGGCTTCTATCAATTCAATTAAAAAAACCCTCATCTCCTGAGACATAGAAAAAGTAGGGTGAGCTGTAAACACCACCCCTTTACGAGGGCGCTCAAACTCAGCCTTAAACGCCTCAAATGGAATTAATTGACCTTTCTCATGAGCAACTTCATGAACCAATCCCCGAAAACGAATTAACTCTTCTGACGCATCTTGAATATTGCTCTCCCCAATATAAGTTCGCATTGTATTCGCACGGCTCAATAGCGCTCTGTCAGATAAAATCTTTATCATGGAAGAAAAATCATCAAGAGAAAGACGCCCCGCCTCTAGCTCTCGCGAAAGCTCAAACGCCAATTGTTTAACCGGGTTAAATTGCGGTTCGTTTGCAATTCTCTTCCAATAGGAATCCAAGCGCCCACCAAGGTCAGTTAAGAGCTCATTATAAGGGCTTTCTAAATCAGAATTTTCACGATCTTTCTTCAAAGTCTCTCCACTTGCTTTTTCTTTATTATTCTTAGGATCTTTCGAATGAAATCGACTAAAACCCAGCCCATTAGCCACTGCTCACACTCCATTTTTTTGCATTTATTTTTTGATGCTGCCGAATAAAAAACAAGTCGAATAAAGCTTGCTAAAGCGACTGCCTTGCTCTATCTCACTCTCAACAAAGTCGATAGAAAATTTCAATGTCGCATATTGCCGCTTAATGGACGATGAGCTGATAAACAAAAGCCATATCCATTGCCATAACCCCATGAGCCCCCTCATGAACCTCATGTATCTTTAAAATTAGAGACACAAGCAAAGAGATAGCTAATGACCAACACTAAACTCACAATCTGTTTTGACCTTGATGGCACTCTGGTGAATTCAGCTCCAGATCTCTTTGCAGCCCTAGATCATGCACTCATTTCAAAAGGGCATGACAAAAGCCCACACGAAAAAATTAGACCCATCATAGGCCAAGGTGCCAAGGCCATGATCAAACGCGCCTTAACCCTTCAAAACAGTTTACTAGATGATAATGAAATCGATGAACTCTGGCATATTCTAATTGACCATTACGCCATTCATAGCGCAGATCAGACGCACCCTTTCGATGGCACCATCAAGGCACTTGAAGAATTAATAAAAAGAGGTCACACCCTCACCGTCTGCACAAACAAAACAATCGAGCTGACCCTCCCCTTACTGGAAAGACTTGATTTAACAAAACACTTCAAAGCCATCACAGGTGCCAATAGTTTTCCCTTTAAAAAACCAGATGCCCGCCATCTTTTTGAAACAATCAATATCGCTGGCGGCGATGAGAGAAAAGCCGTGATGATTGGAGATAGCAAAACAGATATCCTCACAGCTAAAAACGCAATCATTCCATCAATCGGCGTTACCTGGGGCTACACAGACATCCCCATGCCAGAATTAAACCCAGACCATCTCATTAATCATTTTGATGAATTACCAGACCTCATCCAAACCCTCTCTGGAGAATTGGTTTAACCTGCGGTTGTTTCTGGGCAAGCTGAAGCACAAATAAAATATGCGGATGCTTAGTGGGCATGTGAAACACAGAAAAACAAATAAAATTCCACTAACAATCTATGCGAAGAAGGAGTACTGCCCTCTTTCAGGGCCGGAGACATGGCGAAGCGGCAGCAAAGTCCGGCGCAGCGCGGTTGTAGGTGGGCAACCTAAAGCGCCACTAAAAAGAGCCGCACCTCGTAAGCCCAAGCGCTAACACGGTTACTAGTGGGCATCTGAAGCACAAAAAGCCATCTATAGCACAACTATCATTCTGAAGAAGGAGTGACGCCACTTCGGCGGCAGGACATGGCGAAGCCCGTCGCTGTGCGACGCACCTCGTAGGCCTGAGCGCAGCGAAGAATAGCCGTGAGAGAAAATAGAGCATCTACCGCAACCGAGATGGATCAACCAAAGCGTAACTCAAAAATTTATATGCTAATTTTGCAGCAAGAAAATCACACGCATGCAGCCCAGGGCGCGGCGCTAACTCAACAATATCCCCGCCAACAATAGTCCCGACATCAGCCGCCGCTCTTAAAATATCAAGCACCCGATACCAATCCAAGCCACCAGGTTCCGGCGTGCCGGTTGCCGGCATCAGGCTGCTATCAAAACAATCAAGATCAAAAGTCACATAAATTGGCTTGTCTTTTAAGGGAGCGACAATCTCTTCAATGCACCAATTCTTGGCTTCACTCGCCCAATGCAAAGTGATGCGATCTCTATTTGCTTCCAAAAACGGAATTTCCTCTTTGGAAATATTGCGCAAGCCAACCCCAACAAGAGAAAGGTTTTTATAATCCAAAACACGGCGCATAGCAGCCGCATGAGAGAAATGCTCCCCTTCATAACCATCACGAAGATCAGCATGAGCATCAAATTGCAGAACAACCAAATCATCATACAAATCAACAAAGGGCCGAATGGCACCAGCTGTTAAGCTATGCTCCCCGCCAAATACAAGAGGAAACTTCCTCTCATTTAGAACATCACGCACCATCAAAGCAACTTGCTTTAACGCCGCCTCAAGTGTGCCTGCAATCGGCTGGGGCTGTAATGTAGCAACTTCATAATCTGAGATAATCTCATCCCAAAACTCTTCATCAAAAAGCTCAACCTCTTTGCTGGCCTCTAAAATGGCTTTCGGTCCAAGAGCAGTCCCCCCTTGAAATGAAACTGATTGCTCAAGACCAAAAGGAATGACAACCGCTTTCGCCAAATGCGGCTGAGCAGACCCTGGTCGAACCGGATCAAGAAAAGCCAAATCAGCTGGCATGTAATTTAAACGCCGCATAAAACTTGCCCCCTTTTTAATAAATCAGCTTGATCACTTCAGCCGACTGTTTCTCTCCCGTTGAAGAAAGAGCCATAAAATTTGAAGCCATCACATCATCTTGCAGGTCAATCTCCTCATAACAGCCAAAACCATTAAACCCAGAAGCCATCACACCGCCATAAGCCCCAGTTTTATAAATTTCTAAATAATCACCTTCTTTAACACAAGCAGGTAAATAAAACGGCCCCTTCATATGGTCAGCTGCATCACATGTCGGTCCCCAAAGTTGAAACCCATGCAACTCAGACGGCTCAGAAATCGGTGATTTTTCTCTCCTTCCCTCATGATCAATTAAGCGCAAAGGAAATACCCAATCACAATTCGCCGCGTCATATAATACGCCATAGCCCCCATCATTAATAAAAAGCTCATTACCGCGCCGCGCATCAACCCGAACAATCAAGCTCTCAGCTTCTGCCACCAACGCCCGGCCAGGCTCAGCAAAAACCTCCCCACCTTGCACCATGGGCAAAGCGTCAAGAGAGTTTTCAATATTAGAAACAAAGGGCAGTAAATCTAAAGGGTCACTTTCTTTGTAAAAAATAGGAAACCCACCACCAACATTCAGCAGTTCCGCAAGCACCCCAGCACGGCGCACCAAATCCCCCGCATAACGAATTGCCTCACCATAACGCTCAGGGTGCAAAGCCTGACTACCCACATGAAACGTCACCCCAAGGCGTTCTGCTTTTTGGCGAACAAGCTGCAGGAGCTTAATCGCTTCCTCACCAGCAGCACCATATTTACGCCCCAAAGGCAAAACCGATCCACTATCATCACAATGAAGCCGAACAAAAATAGTAAGATCCCTGGCTTGCTCTGTCACTATGAGAATTTTCTCTAACTCATCTTCATGATCAATAGAAAAACACCGCACCCCATAATCATAATAAGCCGAGCGAATATGCGCGCGAGACTTGATAGGGTTCATGTAAAAAAGATTGGCTTGTGGAACCCCATGATAAATAAGGTCCACTTCAGTAAGGCTAGCCACATCAAAGTTTTTAACACCGTTTTGCGCCACCTGCTGAACAACGTTAGGTGTCATATTCGCTTTAACAGCATAAATGAGTTGACCAGAAAAATTCTCTTGAAACCATGAAACCGCTCGCTCAACCGCTCCTTTTCGAAAACAACGAACAGGGTCAATCGGCCGGCGCTGCCTTAAAAATTCTTCAGCTGAAAAATAAGTAGAACGCATCAAAGCTTAAACCTTCTTCAAAACATGAACGCAAGCTGCTTCACCTTGAATTTGATCAAGTAATTCCAAGCCATCCTGCTCAGCTAAACACTGAAAATCCGCCACAGCACCAGGGTCAGTGGTTGTCACCTCAAGCACCATCCCAGCTTCTAAGCCACGTAAAGCTTTTTGAGTTTTTAAAACAGGTAAGGGGCATAATAACCCACTCATATCCAACTTTGTCGTATCCATATAATTCTTCTCAAAACAATCAATATATCTCTAACTCTAATGTAATGCTTATTGCGGATGCATTGTGGGCATCTGAAGCTCATAAAAGAGCGGATGCATTATGCCGGTTACTAGTGCGGATGCTTTGTGGGCATCTGAAGCACAAAAAAGCAACCCAAGGCACTCTAAAAAACAAATATTGCTCCTAAAGCTCCAAAAAAATCAATATTTATCTCTTTTACCCGAAAGACAATCTAAAATTAAAAAAACAAGGCACAAAAAAGAAAACCCTCTGCCAAGGCCAAACCTTAGCAGAGGGCTTAAATTCATCATTTAAAAATTCAGTTTATTTCGTATTACAGGCTTTATGGCCTGTTACCAAATCACCATAAGCCGCTTTAAAAGCACCTTGTCCAGCCTTAGCAGCAGCAGCACCTTTCGCACTAGCTTTTTTCAAAAGAGCAGCACAATCTACTAAATTCTTTGAAGCACCAGAGGCTTCATTCGTTTGAAAATCCACCACAGCTTTTTGAATGTTTTTCATTTCTTTAAGCGCTTTAGCAGGATTAAACGGCACTTTCCCACTCGCCATTTGCCCAGAAATCTTCATGGACTTATTAACAGCCTCAAGAAAAGCACTTTGCCCACCAGCAGCATGAGCTGTTGTCAGTCCTCCCAATAGTGCCATAACAGCAAAAATTACGGTTAGCTTCTTCATTACGCTCTCCTTTATGCACTTTGCACCATTATAAAAAATAATCATCAATTACTCTTCCAACTCTGAATTCTTAAAAATGCTTATAGCATCTTTTAAAACCAACAACATCAAAGACTTTAAGTGAAAAGTCAGCAAAAATATACCTTCATTAATATAGGTCTTAATGCTCTTTTTTTCATCTATATATTCAATATAAGCATCAAATAAAATCTCGCAACGTTAGGGATATCATTACCCATCTCTGCTGAACGAAAGCTGAACGGCTTATTCAGTTAACTCACAAAGAGAAAAAAATAATAATTAACAAAAAACACAACCATTGCGTGTAAAAGGTGAGTGATTGTCTCTTTTTTCTTATGACCCACAAAAGAGAGACAATTAAATTATGCAGACGCATAAACCTTAAAAGGCGACAAGTGCTCCACACACTTGTCGTCTCATTATGAAAAATCAAACTTCGCTTTTTTCATTAACTGAAATGAAACCCTCTAAATATACACTACCTAAAGTAGCAAAAATTACATGAGCAACCATAGGTATGAGCAGCAATAAAGAAAGATATTTCATTAGCTATGCCCCCTCTCCAAGGTCTGAGATATGGGCCCTTGGCTCTGCTTGGCTTGCCTATAATGCTGCAACAAATGAAATACCAGCAAAAGCATTTACATTAGGTCTCCCCCCCGAAATTCATCTAAAAACCGTATTACCGGCCAGAAAAACCGGGTTTAATGCAATTTTAGTCGCTCCATTTAACTTGAGAGTAGGAGTTTCAGAAGAAAATCTTTGCGAAAAACTCACGACCTTTAGCGAGTCTCTCGCTCCTTTCAAAACCTGCCTGATGAAAGTCAAAGCAACTGGCAACAAAATTGGCATCGAGCCCTTAAGTGAAGATAATAAAATTCAAGATTTGGCAAACATTACCGTGAGACATTTTAATCATTTTAGAGATATCCCCCCTGAAAAACCCATCAATCCCAAGCTAAAACAAGTCCTCACAGGTAGGCAGGTCGAAAATTTAGTAAAATGGGGGTACCCCTATTATTTTGAAGATTTCAAATTCATCATGCCTTTAACAGGGGCAGTTCCTCTCCCTATGATTGAACTGCTAACAAAACATCTTCAAAATGTTTTTTCAAAGCAGCTAAGCCAGGGGCTAAACATTGATAGCTTAACCTTGTTCAAACAAGAAAATAACAACAAACCAGCCAGAATGATCAAGCGCTTCCCACTCTTGAAAAATGAAATAGAAAAGACCGTTCAAAAAATAGTCTCTATCTAACAAAAGACCAATTGCCCCCGCTACTTTTAAGCTAAATTCTACTTTTAAGCTAAATTAAGGGGGCAATTCGCCATGTTTTATTCCCCCCACCCTTTTTCATGAACAATTCAATGCAAACATGGTTTGTAGCTTCCCCCTCACGCGCCATTGATTTTCTTCCCCTTTCATCCTAGATGTACCCATAAGAAAGAAAAAAATTATCGTCCCCTTAGAAGCAAAAACTTCGCTTAAAAAAGAAAACGCATTAATCATGACAGCAACTACAAATTTCAAAGCTGATGCTCATAGAAACATCCAACATATCTTTATAAAAGATTTAGAACTTATGGCAGTGATCGGTGTTTATGATCATGAAAAAAACAACCGCCAACGTGTGGTTGCTAACATCGATATTACAGTTCAAGAAAATCCTAATGCTGCAGATGAAATTGACGAAGTTGTTTGCTATCATAAAGTGGTGAAAAAAATTCAATCAATTTGTGAAAATGGTCATGTGCATTTGCTAGAAACATTGGCAGAAACCATTGCAGAAACTTGCCTTGAAGATCAAAGAATTTTAGCCATCCGTGTTAAATTAGAAAAACCAGAAGCTTTAAGAGAAGCAGCCAGTGTTGGGGTGGAAATTGAGCGCCTGCAAAAAGGCACGAAAGACTAATCACCATTCAACCAAATAAAACACAAGGAAACTTTTCATCCATCTGAAAATAGAGAATTCTTAAATTGGCGGAATTAAAAAAAACAACAAGCACTGATAAAAATGAGCCCGAAAGCGGCACAGAAGTTATCAAAGCTTATTTAAAAAATCTAACAACCTCTTCCGGTGTTTATCGAATGTTAGATAAAAACGGAACTGTTCTCTATGTCGGCAAAGCCAACAATCTAAAAAATCGCGTCACAAGCTACACAAGACTAAAAGGTCAATCCAACCGTATCGCACGCATGATCCGCGCCACAACAGAAATGGAATTCATCCTTACAAACACAGAGTCAGAAGCTCTGCTTCTTGAAGCCACTCTCATCAAAAAGATGAAACCAAGATATAACGTTCTCCTAAGAGACGATAAATCCTTCCCCTCAATTCTCATCAGAACAGATCATGAAGCACCACAATTAATAAAACACCGCGGCGCAAGAAAACAAAAGGGAGATTATTTCGGCCCCTTCGCGTCTGCTGGTTCCGTCAATCGCACGCTAAATACATTACAACAACTCTTTCTATTGAGAGACTGCACAGACAGCCAATATGAAAGCCGCACCCGCCCTTGCCTTCAATATCAAATCAAACGTTGCTCAGCCCCCTGCACGGGTAAAATTTCTATAGATGAATATAAATCTCTCGTTGCTGACGCCAAAGATTTCTTGCGCGGAAAAAGCAGTCATATTCAAAAAAACTTGCAAGCCAAAATGCAAGAAGCAAGCAAAGCATTAAAATTTGAAGAAGCCGCCTTTTATAGGGATCGCATCTCCGCCCTCACCCAGGTTCAAAGCCATCAATCCATACTCCCCACCGGCTTTGAAGAAGGCGACGTCTTTGCCATTCACACAGAAGGCGGCAGCGCGTGTATTCAAGTTTTTTTCATCCGCACAGGACAAAACTGGGGTAATCACGCCTACTATCCAAGAATAGATAAAAGCCACTCAGCCTCAGAAATTCTAGAAAGTTTCATTGCCCAGTTTTATGATAACAAACCTGTGCCAAAACTAATTTTAACATCGTTAAAAATTGAAAACGAAACATTACTGCAAGAAGCTCTTTCAACCAAAGCCGAGCGAACAATTAAAGTCATGTTCCCGCAAAGAGGCTCCAAAGCAGAATTAATGGCGCACGCACATATAAATGCAAAAGAAGCCTTGGCAAGAAAACTAGCTGAAAGTTCCGCTCAAAGCCGCCACCTGGAAGCTTTAAAAAATCTATTCGATCTAGAAGAACGCCCAAGCAGAATTGAAGTTTATGACAATAGCCACATCCAGGGCTCTAGTCCCATCGGCGCTATGATCGTCTCTGGCAAAGATGGCTTGATGAAAAATCAATACCGCAAGTTCAATTTCAAACCTGAAGACATCGCAGGCGGCGATGATTTTGAAATGATGCGCATCATGCTACGAAGGCGCTTAAAAGCTTTGGTTAAAGATCATGGCACTCAAAAACACAATGAAGAGCAATCACCCACAGCAGAGCAAGAAGAAATTCCAGATGAAACACCTCACTGGCCAGATATTTTGCTTATAGATGGCGGCAAAGGCCAGCTCTCTGCCGTAATGGAAATCTTACGCGAACTTGAGTTAGAAGACATAAAAGTTGTCGCCATCTCAAAAGGACCAGATCGTAATGCCGGACGTGAGCAATTCCACATTGAAAATCAACCTTCATTCATGATGGAATTAAAAGACCCAACCCTTTATTACCTCCAAAGGTTACGTGACGAAGCCCATAGATTTGCCATCGGTACTCATAGAACAAGGCGCAAAAAACAAATGGGCACCAACCCACTTGATGAAATCCCTGGCATTGGGCCAACCCGTAAAAAAGCGCTTCTCTCCCATTTCGGCTCAGCAAAAGCCGTCAGCCGTGCTGGGCTAAAAGATTTAAAAGCCGTGGATGGCATCAGTGAACAAATAGCAGAAACAATTTATGATCATTTTCACGATTAAATTCATGAAAAACTTTTCAAAAATCACTTAATCCAAGGAAATTAACCCTGATCCAAAGGGACGCACCATCAAACCATTGACTGATCAGGGCTCGCATGTTTCTTAAAGGTTAGAGGTTTAAAGAAAAATGGAACAATCCGTGCAAAATAATAATGCCAAAAGAAACAAAATGGTTTGGAATTTACCAAACATCCTAACCTACGGCCGCATTGTTGCTGTGCCGGCATTTGTTGCATGTTTTTATTTTTCTGGCGACTTACCACGCGCCATCGCCCTTGGCCTGTTTGTAACAGCCAGTGTCACAGACTTTTTGGATGGCTACTTGGCAAGAGCCTGGTCTCAACAATCAAAACTCGGCCAAATGCTAGACCCAATCGCCGACAAATTATTAGTCGGCGTAGCTTTAATCATGCTGGTCTATGACAAAACCATTTATGACCTCTCAGTGGTCGCCGCCGTCATCATATTGAGCAGAGAAATTTTGGTTTCAGGCCTCAGGGAATTTCTTGGCCAACTCTCTGTGAGCGTACCCGTCACCAAAATTGCCAAATTTAAAACGGCAGCGCAATTAGGAGCGCTTGGCTTCTTAATTATGGCACCGTTAGTTGATCCCATCCTTGGCGATAAAAACAACATAACCCTGATCATTGGAGATAGCCTGTTATGGTGTGCCGCCATTTTAACGATCTATACTGGTTTTGATTATCTTAGAGTTGGTATAAAATATCTCATAGAAGAAGACATGAAAGACTAAGCGACGGTTGCTTTGCGCCGGTTGCAAGTGGGCAACCTAAAGGCGCACTAAAAGAGGCAAGCTGTAGGAGCACTAAAAATACGGTTGCTTGTGGGCAATCTGAAGGAACACTAAAAAATGAAGATTTTGTATTTTGCGTGGGTGCGCGAAAAAATTGGTAAATCACATGAAGAGTTAGAAATACCGGCTTCAGTAAATACAGTAGCAGATCTCATCTCTTGGCTAGAAACCAAAGGCCCTGAATACAAGGCTGCCTTTGAAAACAAAGAGACCATCAACTCAGCCATTAATCAATCCCATGTTGACCACAGCACTCCTTTGAACAATGCAAACGAAATCGCCTTTTTCCCACCTGTCACAGGCGGTTAATAGTGCGGTTGCTTCAGGGCCGGTTGCTTGTGGGCAACCTGAAGGCCCATAAAAGAGTGGGAAACTGAAGCTCAGAAAAGCAACCCAAGGGGTACTAACGCGACGGTGCTTGCGGGCCGGTTTCTGGTGGGAAACCTGAAGGCCCATTATAAAGAGGCAACCTAAAGGAGCACTAAGAATGACAATTCGAATCCAAACAGAAGATTTCGACATAACAAAAGAAATCAATCTTCTCAAAGAAGAGCGTAAAAAACTCGGGGTTCAGGATGTTGGAGCAATTGTCACATTCACAGGCACAGTAAGAGACATGGCTGGCAAAACACCTATCAGTTCTATGAGCCTTGAACACTACCCCGGTATGACAGAAAAAGAGCTCGCTGACATTGCTGAAGAAGCCAACAAAAGATGGCCTCTCCTCGGTACAACCATCATCCATCGCATTGGCGCCTTAGAACCTGGTGACAATATTGTGCTGGTGGTCACACTTTCTTCTCACAGACACGCCGCTTTTGAAGCTGCCGACTTTCTTATGGATTTCCTAAAAAGCAAAGCCCCTTTCTGGAAAAAAGAACAACCTATTGACGGAGACGCAAATTGGGTTGACGCCAGAGACAGCGATAAAGAAGCACTCTCTCGCTGGGATAAGTAAAGCAAAATTTGCAACATCAGAATGTACATTCCTGCAAAATTTGCAGTTCAACAAACAACCATTCAGTCCTAAACTCATTTATGTAGAAGTTAAAATGTAATCACCACTTTTTTGAGGGAAAACAAATGAAACGGCGCGATTTTCTCATCACCACAAGTGCTTCAATTGGTGCAACACTCTTTGCAGGTGGCGCTACAAACCTGGCGTTAGGAGCACTCAGCTCTAAAGCCCCCTTCATCACAGATTTAAAGCTTCAAAAGGCCAGCTTCTTGTTGCGTGATCAACCAACAAAAAACATGGTCAGCCTTTCTAAAAACGCCCCGCCCCCGGTTATTTACGGTACCCAAGACCAACCAATGCAGTTAAATGTCATCAATGAGTTAGATGAATACACAGCCATGCATTGGCACGGCCTTCGTATTCCAAATAAAATGGATGGCGTCCCCTATCTCACACAGCTTCCCATCGGTGGCGGTGAAACCTTCTCTTATGAATTCACACCCCCAGACGCTGGCACATATTGGTATCACCCCCATTGTATGACCATGACACAAATGGCAAGCGGCCTCACTGGTGTAATGGTGATAAAAGAGAAAACTGACATTGGCTTTAACAGCGAAGAGGTCATCAATTTAAGAGACTTCAGATTAGATAAATCAGACCAATTAAAACAGCCCTACACACTAAGAGGCGCCGCAAGAGCTGGCACTTTCGGCAATGTACAAACAGCCAATTGGCGTCAATCGCCCGTATATAATCATAAAGCTGGTAGTCTTGTTCGGTTACGTATAGCCAACACAGACACAACCCGCATCTATTCACTATATTTATCTGACAATCAGGGAAAAATCATAGCCTGGGATGGTCACCCAACAGATGAACAAATCCCTATGCCAACAGAACAACGCCCTCTATTCTTAGGCCCAGGACAAAGAGTGGACATCGCCTGTAAAATGCCTGCCATTGAAGGGCAGACCATAGATCTAATAGCTAAGGTAAGAGCAAACAAAAAGATCATGGCAAGCTTGCAATCAATCGGCCAAGATCAAAAGCGCAAGTTAGAGGAGCTAAAACCGCTTCCTAAAAACCCACTCATGAAACCAGATTTAAAATCTGCCCAGACTCATAAACTCATTTTCGGCTGGTCACCAGAAGGTACAATACCAAACAATGGATTTTGCGGCTCTTTAGGCAGTAATTTTTGGTCAATTAATCGAAAAGCCTGGCCAGGGGACGAGGCAAAAAACGTCCAACCATTAGTGACTATGAAACAAGGCCAAACACATATTTTAAGATTGCAAAATGAATCGCCCAATCTACACCCGATACACATTCACGGCCTTGTTTTCAAACCGATCAGATCGAACAAAAGAAAACTTCTAGCCAATTGGACAGACACTTTGTTGCTCTTAAAAAATGAAATCGTAGATGTTGTCCTGGTGGCAGATAACCCCGGCGACTGGGCCTTTCACTGCCACGTCATAGAACACCAAAAAACCGGCCTAACGGGATATGTTCGCGTCGTATAGAAAGAAACTCAAAACAGAGTGCTTTTAATCCCTTTTTTGTGAGTTTAGTTCACACCTTTGTGAGAACCAATCACAAAAAAAGAGCTTTTCAACAAGTGCGATCAAACAACTTCACCTACCCGTGAGCAGGCCTTTTTTTCTCATCAAACGGCCTATAATAATCTCAACAAACATGAGCAACCACTCATTGAATTAGGAGATTATTGATGAAAAATTTTTACCCCATATCAGTCGTGTTTTTATTGACCGTAACATTGATAAGCAGCGCCCTCGCCGTAACATCACAAGAAAGAGTAAGCGATGACTTATCTCACTATAGCACTGCTCAGCAATCGTTCTTATTATAAAGAAAATTAAGCCCGCACCAGCTTCATGTAATCATCAAGCAAGGCTTCGCTCATTTCACCTGGCGTAAAACGATAATCACCAATTTCAGAAACTGGGGTCACTTCAGCAGCAGAACCAGTAATAAAACACTCAGAAAAATCAGCCATTTCTTCAGGTTTGATTGTCCGCTCAATCACTTCAATCCCGCGCTTTCTAGCTAAATCCATAACGGTACGTCGGGTAATGCCATCAAGAAAAACATCAGCCGTAGGTGTATGCAGCACACCATCTTTGATAAAGAAAATATTCGCCCCCGTCGCCTCAGCAACAAGGCCTCGCCAATCAAGCATCAAAGCATCAGCATAGCCAAGCTTTTCAGCACGGTGTTTTTCAATCGTGCAAATCATGTAAAGACCAGCCGCTTTTGCCCGTGATGGCGCTGTGCGTGGATCTGGCCTACAATACTCCGCCATGCACAAACGAATGCCTTTCATCCGCTCAGCCGGGTCAAAATATGAACCCCACTCCCAAGCCGCAATCGCTAAATTAATTCTATTATTCTGCGCGGCCACTCCCATCTGCTCAGAGCCACGCCAAGCAATTGGACGCATATAGCCCTCAGTCAATTTTTGAATTTTCATAACTTCCTCACAAGCCGCATCAATCTCAGCAACTGAATAAGGAATTTCAAAGTCTAAAATTTCAGCAGATTTGCGCAACCGCTCACTATGTTCAGTGAGTTTAAAAATCTTACCATTATAAATGCGCTGCCCTTCAAAAACAGAACTACCATAATGCAAACCATGGCTCAGCACATGAATTTTAGCGTCAGCCCAAGGGACCATTTCTCCATTAAACCAAATGTAACCTTCCAATTGATCAAACGCTAAATCCGCCATTTTCCAGATCCTTAAACTTGTAAAACCCTCAAATTTTGCAAAATTTGAGGCCCTTTTTGAAATAAAATATCAATGAGAACTAAAACTATTACATGAAACACTTGCAAGATTTATCAATATGAGCAAAATATGTCAACATCACTGACATAAATTCAAATTGATTAAAAGAAACTCAGAACAAAGATGCCGTCCAAAAACCCAACACTGATTGATGAACCATCAAACACCGGTCAACCAAAGAGTAAAGAACTGGATCACACAATCAGTGTGCGAGAAGAAAATATGCTCACTTTAATCGAGCTATTCTTCTTTGCCTATAGAGATTTCACCGAAGAAGGAGATGAAATTCTAGACACCTTCGGGTTTGGCCGCGCACATCACAGAGTTATTCATTTCGTTCATCACTACCCCGGCCTTCGAGTAGCTGACCTTTTGAGCATATTAAAAATCACCAAACAAAGCCTTGCCCGCGTTTTAAAACAACTCATCGAACAAGATTTTATTTCACAAAAAGAAGGCAGCAAAGACCGAAGAGAAAGATTGCTCTACACAACAGAAAAAGGAAACAAGCTTGCAGAGCAATTAGCATCCCCACAAATTGACCGCTTTGAAAAAACAATGAGTACCTTTTCAAAAGAAGAACAACAAACAATTGAAAAATTCTTGCTAACCCTCATTCGCAAAAATAATCGCCAGGATGTAATTTCTCTCATGGCACAAAATGGCCATTTTCCAAGCGGAAAACCTTAAAAAAGCTGACAACAAACTATTTTGTGTCCAATATCAAACAATGAAAGCTAAGATATAAAATGAAAGAGAGTGAGTAAGCCCAAATGCAAAGCTTAACAGAAGACACCCCTCACATTCTCCTTGTTGATGATGATGAACGCATCAGAGAGCTTTTATGCCGTTATTTACGTAAAGAAAATATGAGGGTCACCACAGCGCAAGACGCAGCAGCCGCAAGACATAACCTTGAAGGCCTCCATTTTGATCTTCTCATCCTTGATGTCATGATGCCCGGTGAATCCGGTCTCGACTTAGCAAGAGACTTAAAAACAAAAATGGAAGTGCCAATCATTATGCTAACCGCCAAAGCTGAGGCAGAAAACCGCATTGAAGGTTTAGAAATTGGCGTGGATGATTATGTACCTAAACCGTTTGAGCCAAGAGAGCTTATGTTGCGCATTCAAAATATTTTAAAACGCCGCGCACAAAAAGTAACTCAAAAAGAAATTCACATGGGCCAATACACCTTCCACATCGAAAGAGGTGAGTTACAAAAAGACAATACTTCAATCAAACTCACCGAGCGAGAAAGAGATTTGATGCGCCTTTTTGCAGGCAGAGCCGGCACCCCCATCCCTCGCCATGAACTCGCAAGCGAAGAAGCCGGCGGTAACGAGCGAGCCGTAGATGTGCAAATTAACCGCCTTAGACGAAAAATAGAGACTGACCCAGCAAATCCGGTTTATTTACAAACCGTTCGCGGGAAAGGCTATATACTACACACAGATTAAAAGAGCCCAAAAGAAAGGTTTAATACGTGGCAATCAAAGATGAGCATGATCTTGAGTTAAATCAAGAGACAAAAGAAACAACCAATTTAAGCTCATTTTTAGAGAAAAACTGGCTCGTGAAATCCTTAAAAGCGCTTAACAACAAACTAAAGTCAAGCAAGCTAAACAGATGGAGCCTCTCACCATGGCTGCCAAAAGGCTTGTATGCCCGCACCATTCTCATCATTGCAATGCCGCTCATCCTTTTGCAAACCATTCTCTTATTTGTCTTTATGGAGCGCCACTGGAACAACATCACCAGAAGATTATCCGCAGCAACCGCAAGAGATGTCGCTGCCATTATTGAGATTTATAACCGCTACCCACAAGACAAAGATCATCAAAAACTCATCGACATCGCCCGCAATAAAATGAGCCTTTCATTTCAAGTGCTCCCCAAAAGCAAACTCCCAAAAACAACAGCGCGCCCCTTTTATTCTATTTTAGATAGACGCCTCACCAAAGAATTAAGGCGGCGTATTGATCGACCAATTTGGGTAGACACAGTCGGTCAATCAAAATTCGTCGAGATCCGTGTAGCCTTAGAAAAATCAACTTTGAAATTTCTAGCGCACAGAAACCATACATACGCCTCAAACTCTCATATCTTTGTCCTCTGGATGATCGGGTCATCAACCGTGCTTATGGGCATTGCACTTTTATTCCTGCGCAATCAAATCAGGCCAATTTTAAAACTCTCAGAAGCAGCCGAAAGCTTTGGTAAAGGCCGCCCCTTGCCAGAAAATTTCAGCCCAAGAGGCGCCAAAGAAGTGCGCCAAGCTTCATTAGCCTTCATAGAAATGCGCGATCGTATCAACCGCCATGTTGAACAAAGAACAACCATCCTCGCCGGCGTTAGTCATGACCTTCGTACCATCTTAACCAGAATGAAATTGCAACTCGCATTTCTTGATGATGAAGAAGAAATCAAAGCCTTGCAAAAAGATGTCGATGAAATGCAATCCATGCTCGAAGATTACATGGCCTTTGCAAAAGGTGACAATTCAGAAGAAACGCAATTCACTGATGTCGGCGAAATCTTATCTGAAATTCACTCTCACGCAAAATTATCAAAAGAAAATATCAACCTTCGGGTATTACCAAAATCGATCACACTTCCCTTGCGCCGCAACAGTTTCAAAAGAGCCATCAACAATCTCGTCACTAATGCCATGCGTTATGCTGACACCATAAATATAAACGCCTCAAAGGGGCGCAAATGGTTGATCATCACAATTGATGACAATGGCCCAGGCATTCCAAAAGGAAAGCGCGAAGAAGTGTTTAATGCATTTTTGCGCTTAGATGATTCAAGAAACCAAAATGAAGGCAACACAGGCCTTGGCCTCTCAATCGCAAGAGACATCATCCGCAGTCATGGTGGTGATATCAGATTAGAAGAAAGCACTCTTGGTGGCCTAAGAGCAAAAGTGCGCGTACCTATCTAGAGCACCTTATATTTTTATAAATTCTTAAAACACACATTTTCAATTAGCATTACGAAGAAGGGAGTGCTCTTCTTCAGAGCACGGACATGACGCCACAGGCGTCCGGTGCCTAGCACCGCCTGTCGGAGGGCCTGCTGCTTCGCAGCAGAATAGCCCGTGAGACAAAAAAGTTCTAGCCGCTCAATTCTTTCGAGCGTTTCGCCGCCGCCTCAATCGCAGCGTTAACAAGCGGTGCCAAGCCATCATCACTCATTAAAACTTCAAGTGCAGCCGCCGTGGTTCCCCCCTTCGAGGTTACATTTTCACGAAGCTGAGAAGGCGGTGTCTCAAACAAACCCATCATGGACCCAGCGCCATCAATCGTCGCCTTAGCCAAGGTCATAGCCAACTCGGGTGACAAACCTTGTTTTTCACCTGCTTTTGCCAAACATTCAGCCAACCAGAAAATATAAGCCGGCCCCGAACCAGAAACAGCTGTCACAGCATCCATTTGGCTTTCATCATCAAGCCAAGCAACCGTTCCCGTGCCTGCAACAAGCTTGTTAATTTGAGTTCGCTGAGATTCAGTGACAAATTCATTGGCGATCAACGCTGTCATGCCGCTTTGCACCATCACAGGTGTATTCGGCATCGCACGCACAATAGCTGTCCCATCAGGAAGATACTTTGCTAAATCAGCTAAGGTTTTCCCAGCTGCAATAGAATAAACCAATGTCTCAGATGAAATACGTGAAGCTAAATCTTGCAAAACCCCATCAATAATTTGCGGCTTCACTCCAACCATCACAAATTGAGGTGGTTCAGGTAAATCTTGTCGCGCTTGCGGCACAACATCATATTTTGCAAGAAGGTCAAGAACATCTTCAGGAGAGCCAGGATCTTCAACAAATAGTGTTTCAGGGTCAATTCCCTCACCGCCATCTTTTGGCTCTAGCCAAGCACTTAAAATTGCACCAGCCATCTTCCCAGCGCCCACCACAAGAATAGGTGAAAAAATGGAAGTTCCTGTCAAATCCTCATCCAATATAGACATCATAAATTATGCATGACCTTTGGTAGCAAACATGGTTGAAGCCAAAGCTTCCGGAGCTGATTTACCAGCCCAAACCACATATTGAAACGCCTGGTAATAGCTCTCGCTTGCTTCCAAGCCAGAAGCAATCAACGCTTCACATTGCTCAACAGTAAGCTCAGCTTTATTCAGCATTAAACCATGACGGAAAAGAAGCAGCCCATCTTGCGGCCAAATATCAAAATGACCGAGCCATAATTGCTCATTAACAAGCGCAATTAAACGATACACTTCAGCAATACGTGCTTCAGGCACACGCATTTCAAAAGCGCAGGCTAAATGCAAAGCCTCCAGGTCATCTCTCCAGTTCAACGAAACATGATAATCAACCCATGACCCTTCTACATTAAGTGTCAGCTCATCATCAGTTGTGCGCTCAAAAGGCCAATCATGGATTGCTGCTAACTTCTCAACCATATCTACAGGATTGGTAGTGCGATCAAAACTTGGTTCAATTGAAGCCATAAAATTTCCTTTAAATGCTGGTATGAGAAAGCCCCAAAATTAAAGACCACAATGTTTGTAAACGCTTATCTGGGGAAAATTTGTAACTATATCCCAATTAAACGATGCAAACTTAACCAGCGGTTCTGAGTGCTTAACTTGCCTTAGGGATTTAGCTAATCAATCCTTCCCCTGAGTCGCAAGGGTGAGAGTACTCTGTCCACGTTAAATATATTAAAATTACACAGAGAGAATGCGGCATGACCATGTCACTGATTTTCTTACTGTTAATAAGCCTATCTTTCCACAAGTTGTGCTGTTGACAATAGAAGCAAATCACCGATTTGAAACAAGATGAATCAAATACGGTAAAATATTACAAATCAAAGGAAAAACGAAACAGTGCTCAAAACTCACATGACCAATCCGCGTAAATCAGCCGCAAAATACATAATAAGTATACCAGCAATGAAATAAATAACATCACCAAGCAGCCCATACTTAAATCGATAAGATAATGGCGGATAAAAGGCATGTTCTAAGCTTTTATGAATGCGAATGGATTTATACGTCGTATAGGAAAAACTGCAAATCATCTGAATGATCTTCAAAATCAAAAACAACGCGACAAACATCAATATATTCGTAACCAAATCCATTTTAACCCTCATAAAAACGCATTAACTAATCAAAACCTTTACCTCTTCTCTAAAAGAGGCATGTCTCACAAATAAGGCCAAAGCCAAAAAAGACCAATTTTGCAGCTTTGCAAAGCATTTTCTCACTTGTATATTAACGCCCCAGCTGCTACCTCGCTCAAATGACTAAAATAGACCCTATACATATCATCGGTGGCGGCCTCGCTGGCTCTGAAGCCGCCTGGCAAGCTGCAAATGCAGGTGTACCCGTAATCCTGCATGAAATGCGCCCAACAGTTAAAACAGACGCTCACCAAACCGAAGGCTTGGCTGAGCTGGTTTGTTCCAACTCATTTCGCTCAGACGATCATGAAAACAACGCCGTCGGTCTTCTTCATGAAGAAATGCGCCAGTTAAACTCCATCATCATGGCCAGCGGAGACAAACACAAACTCCCAGCTGGCGGCGCCTTAGCCGTTGATAGAGATCATTTCTCAGATGAAGTCACCAAAGCCCTTGAAGCCCATGACCTCATCACCATTGAGCGCGGTGAGATCGATACTATTCCACCAGCTGAATGGGATAATGTCATCATCGCAACCGGCCCCTTAACGTCAGAAAATTTAAGCAAAGCCATTATGGATTTAAGCGGCGCAGATAGCCTTGCTTTTTTTGATGCCATCGCCCCCATCATCCACAAAGACAGCATCGACTTTGACAAAGTCTGGATGCAGTCTCGCTATGATAAAGTTGGCCCCGGCGGCACGGGCGCTGATTACATCAACTGCGCTATGGATGAGCAAGAATATAACGCCTTTATCGACGCACTTTTAGAGGGTGAGAAAACAGACTTCAAAGAATGGGAAACCAACACCCCTTATTTCGACGGCTGCTTACCCATTGAAGTCATGGCCGAACGGGGAAGAGAAACATTGCGCCACGGCCCTATGAAGCCTGTTGGCCTCACCAACCCACACAAAGAAGAAAAGTCCCACGCCATTGTCCAACTTCGCCAAGATAATGCCCTCGGCACTTTATGGAACATGGTCGGCTTTCAAACCAAACTAAAATATGGCGAACAAACAAAAATTTTCCAAATGATACCAGGATTGGAAAACGCCGTCTTTGCTCGTCTTGGTGGATTGCACCGGAATACATTTCTCAATAGCCCCGAAGTGCTCGATAATCAGCTAAGATTAAAAACAGACAAACGCCTGCGCTTTGCTGGCCAAATCACTGGCGTTGAAGGTTATGTTGAAAGCGCAGCCACCGGCCTCATTGCCGGCAGATTAGCCGCTGCAGAAAGATTAGGTATTGAACTTAACTCCCCGTCAATAGAAACAGCCCATGGCGCGCTGATTAATCATATCACCGGCGGCCATCTCAGCTCAGATTTCTCAGGTGGCTTAAAAAGCTTTCAACCCATGAACATCAATTTCGGCCTCATCCCCCCAATAACCGACATCCCTAAAAAAGATGAAGAAGGAAGACGCCTGCGCGGAAAAGAAAAATCCCGCCTTAAAAAACAACTAATGGCAAAACGCGCCCTCTCAACACTCATTGAATGGGGAGAGAAAAACACACTAGCAAATGAATAGCTTATCCAAATAAAAAAGACCTCTCTTTTGAGAGGTCTTTTTTATAGGGCATGATTAAACCATCATTTAAAAACTGTCTCTGCATCAGCAACAAACAATGAGAATTTAATATATGTCATCAACTCCAAGTCTGATGCTTCTTTCTCTTGTGAATAATTAAAATTAGAAACATACAGTCTCAATTTTTGAGCACTCCCCTCTAAACTATCAATAGGAAAAGCGATTAAATTTTTGCGTTTAGCTTTCCCTTTATTTTGGTTCACTTGCACGGATGCTGCTCTATAAACATCTTGCAGAGAAAATTGCCCTAATCTCTGAGCCCCATCTCCGTGCCCTTTAAAAACAATCAATTTTTGATCTTTAATTTCAAAGGTAAGTTTAACGTCTTTGCCAATAAACGGAACGGTTAAAGCTCTTTTGTAAATCAAATCAGAATGCGACTTCGACAAGCTAATCGGCCCCAAAACAGCACCATTAGACGGAACTTGGAATGAATAAGGTCCCGAGGCATAAAACGTACGTTTAACAAGCCCTGTACCTATAGTTACGTTTTTTCTAAATCCAAGCTTCTCATCAATCTTCGCTATTATCGGATTATTCCAAGACGGTTTGCGTCTCTCTAAATAATTGAAATGCGCCCCTTGAGCAGGCCTATCTTCCTCAGTCAAAAGCACACGCAAATAATCAGCCCGTTGTTCTTTTCTGAAAAAACGCAGCGCATTTCTAATTTTTCTTTTTGTCTTACGATCAGTTGCGCTTGTTGCATGAAATGGCTTTTTAATCACCCCGTTCTCTATAGATCCAACTTCTGTGAGCAAAGAGACTAGCTTTTGCTTTTGCGAATAAACTGAAACTGTCTCCGCCCCCCAAGGCCCAAAACTTGAAACTCCTAAAATGACAGTTGCTAAAAACAAAATCACTCTTAGATCAAAATCACGGTCTTTATATTCGACATACAAACCATAAAGAATGAGAGCTAGAGACCAAAAGAAAAAGGCAAAAAGGAAATACCGCTTCGGCGTCATGCCATATTCAGTCACGCGAATAGAATGAGCGGCAAACAACAACCCCATCGGGATGATTAAAAACAAAAACCAATATTTATGAAAAAACCGAACCAGCGCACCACCCACATGTCGTGTTGGAAACGCCATGAGATAAGTGCCAATTCCTAATATGATAACCGCTAACCCATACCAGCCAATTTGCCCTTTTGGAAAAACCCCCGATAAACCAACCTTGATTGCCAAACCATGAAAGAGCAAAACAAACATAAAGAAAAAGGGCACAAAAACATATTTCACAAAAAGCCCAGTAACCTTAGACATCAATTCAGTGGGCACTGTCTCTTCAACTTCAGCGTCATAGTCTTGAGGTAACATAGAGAGCCAAAAAACCGGCGTTATAAAAAACGTACAAATCTGAAAAATATATTTGTACAAATCACCTGATACCCGCGTGTTAAACAACGCCCCATAAACACCAAACAACAGCGAGAAAAGCCCCGCAATAATCATCCCACCAATAATGGCGATCACGAAAGTAAACCAAAATTCATGATTAAAAAGCCAATAGGCGCGGTTATTCTTAGGCGCAAAAAAATAAGCAACAGAGCTAGCACCAAGCATAGTCGAAACAGCCAGCATCATCTGATGCAAACCAACAAAGTCCGCAAAATAAAAAAGCCCAACAACAACAGCCCCAATAATAAGGGAAACAATGAAAACATACCAAGCCGCTTCCTTGCGCTGCTCCGCCACAAAAACAGAACCAACAAAAACAAAAAAGAGGCTTATAAGTCCAAAATAAATATCTTCATTTAAATCTAGAAGCTTATGGAAGAACACCATAAGCACAGTGATGAGAGCTGCTGTAATCACAGCAAGAGGAAAGCGCTTAAAAACCAAAAACACATTTGGTAAAATCGAGCCTGCAACTGAAGCTACACCAGACATAAAAACACTCCCTCAAGCTTAAAACAAAAGGATAATCAAGACATTCTCACCATTAGCCTCATTACCCACTTCTCACATCACATCAAGAAAAAACAAATCACTGACCATATTTCTTCAAAACAGAAGATGCCGCCTTCGTCAAAGCATCAGCAATGCGCGCTTGCCCCTCTGCTGTTGGATGAAACGCTCCCGAATAAGTCCCCGCAACCAACACTTGCAATGGTCGTAACTTCTTGAATTTCCTCATAATAGCCCCAGACAAATGCAGATGGCCAGTTAAATATGCATCATTAGGTGTTCGAAACCACCGCTCGCGTGATGCAAAGGGCCTATAATCCGCCGGGTTATAATGGGTCCATTCGCCATTTTCCCAAAAAGGCAGAGCGAGCTTTTCCGCCACTTCATCTTTGCGCCCCTCATTTTGCGCGCAAATTCCATGGCTGGTAAACGCATCACGGTGCTCTTCAACATAAGTCCATTTAAACCGTTTTGCTTCCCGCCTCATAGCCTTATTAAGGCTTTCAGCAAACCCTTCTGCCTCACTTGCTTTTTTACTGGAAAGAGAAAACAGTGGCGACACATCCATCCCCAATGCCCCATCATCACAAACCCGCTTGCCCTTATCTCTAAAAGTCATATTCGGATAAGCCGTAAGCAGCACACGGTCTGGCTCCCCCCAGGAAATAAGCAGCACATTATGGATGGCCCGCCTCAAAGCTTTGTAGCGAAGTTTCAGCTCTTTAATGCGTCCTTGCGCTTGATTATGATTAAGTATAGCTCCCATCCAGCCACCAATTGTTTTGAGCTGGATGGTATCATTCACCACAACATTAGCCACAAGGCTGGAAAAGTTCACATCATTGCCGCCAATAGAGACCATCAACAAATCAATCCGCCGTGCATTTTTTCGCGAACACCGCTTCACTGGTAAATCATGCAGAATTTCCAATTTACCATCTACCCCAAAAGCACGGGAATATTGTTTATTCTCAGCTCGCTTTGTCCCACATTGAGCTTCCGCTACCGCACTAATCTGAGAAAGTTTCGGTGGCGCCTCAGACCATTCATTTCCCTTAAATCTTAAAAACAACCCATGAGTAATCTGGGCACCCGCGCAGGCAAACCCGGCAAAAGTCACCGCTCGTTTTGGGTTTTCTAAAGCAAGCTGCAAACTTGCCCGCATCTGATGGGAATATAAAGATCGATGACAAGACTGCCCCTGCCAGCGCGCTTTATATTTCATAAAATTGCGATCTGCAATTTCCCGCCATTTTCCTACCCGTGTCGGATACAATTTTTTAGGAAAATGCTTTTTAGATTTTTCCTGATAAACAACTGATCTTGTACGAGAAAATCGAACAGGCACATCCGGGTTCCCCTCACCAGAAGCAAAACTATCCCCAATGCCCACAACGAAAATATCTTTAATCTTGATTTTTTCTTTTAAAAACGTGCCATCAGAAGCTTTAACATCAATGGTCGCCCCTGTTGGATAAGGAATATCAAACTCCACTCTTTGATCACAAAGCGCTTTAACCGTCTTGATACGTTTTCTCTTGCGCTGAAAGTACGTCATCGACCAACGGCAATAAGGTATGGCCCGCGCTTCAGTAGTCATGTCAGAGGAAATTTTATATTGTAGCCAAATTCGATGAGATTTCGGGTGAAGATAATGTTTCGTTTTCCCCGCGCATTTTTGATAACTCGCACTTTTACGAGACCAACAAGTTTTATCATAAACAGTTCTCGCCCACCCCATTGGGTTCTCAGCCGCCAATTTGCGCTCAACACTTAAAATAGGCGTCTCGCGCTCTTCATCACTAAGTTGATCAAATTGGGTTCGATGAAGGTTTGTATGTTCAGGCCGGTGAAACAATCGAAACGGGTTCACCAGTTCCCACTCAATTTGCGCGTCATGAGTATTCTTTTTTGTTTCAGCATAAGCAACTGAACTCAAAAACATAGAACACAAAATAAAAAGTGATATGGCAAAATTTCGAGTAAAAACAAACATTCCGCATCCTTCAAATGATGGTTTTATTTTTTATAAATTTTTAATCTGAAATTATGACAAGTAAAAGGAGAGATTTATTTTAAGAAATATTTTCACAAGAAAAAACAAACGCGTCCAGCCATCACCTAAAGTAGAGTGTAAAAAAGATTTTCAAAGGATTTAGCTGAGTTAAACCTGGCACAGCTTTCTCTCGCTCTTTTTTAGAAGCCGCTAGTAATGACGGCACCAACAACCAAGGAGCCAAAAACGCTTTATGCTTCGAGGGCACAAGCTTCATCTGTGCCTTAATATCCCAGCTTACAACCATCAAACCATCAGTCACACCGTCAAGCACTTTCACTTTAGCCTTAGACTGAGTCTCTTTTTCTGTGGTAAGAAAATTTTCGTGAAACAAATTATGTTCACTCATAATATCCTGGGGTAGAACCATCAAATCACGGTGCAAATACCCATCAAGCTCTGCAAGCAACTGCGCTACACCAATCGCTTTACCAGCTTCAGAGCAAATCAAATCTTTCTTCTCAAATTGAGCAGCAGTTAAAATCAAACCCGCTCTTAAAAAGCTGCCAAAACGCTGCTCTAATAAACCATGCAACTCAGTTATGGTTTTTATCGGCTCTTTTTGAATTTCAAATCGAAAACTATCAACAATGGAAATCAGCTCTTTAAATAAAGGCTCACCAAATGTTTCAAAAAAGGGTGACAATCCATCTGCAACAGGATGACCAACGCTCTCCCCCCTTAGTAATTTTAACAACTGGTCACGCCACCACTGAAGACGAATTTCACCAAGCAAAGGCTCGTTGACTTTCATTGAAATCTGCTGAACATCCATCAAAAACCCAAAGAGCCAAATCAGCGGCGCCCGCTGCTCTATAGGAGAAAAACGAACACTCAAATAACCAGCATAGTCACGGCGCTTCAAACGCGAAGATATTGCCTCTAACTCTTCTAAAAAAGGTTCATTTTGAGGAAACACGTTTCAAACTATCCTTCATTTTTGTATTATAAAAATCATGCTTTTTAATGGTGTTTATTCAACCGCAATAAGCGCCGCTGCAACCTTGCGCCCTTCCGCGATTAAAACATTATAGGTACGAGCAGCAGCGCCTGTGTCCATCACTTCAAGTCCAAGATCAGCTTCAATAAAAGCTTCTTTTAAATCTCTAGACGGGAAGCGCTGTCTCTCACCAGTGCCAAAGATCAAAAATTCATGAGCAGCAGCAGCCTCAAAAAGAGTTTGAAAATGCGAAGGGCTAACTTCATCAAAGCCAGTAACATCCCAGCCATAGATACCACTTTGCAAAATCAACAATGAGCCCTTATGGCTCATTTCCCCAAAGCGAAAGCCACCATTTCCATAAGCTTCTAATTCTATAGCTTCTGGGTAATATGCATCATGCTTCATCCCCATAACATCCACCTCTAACGGTCGCAAGAAACGCTTTAAAAGAAGGCAGCCTCCTCAATGAGTTAACATCGATTGATCACAGCTAACCAGGTTTCTTTTCTCTTTTAAATCAATATCTAAAACAAAAAAGGCGCTGAATTCAGCGCCTTTTCATAAAAGTCTTTAAAGCTTATTTAGCTGTGCCCGGCTCTTTATATTTCGCACCACCAAGGCCACTCCAGTCACGTTTCACGCCAACAAGCAGCAGAACCGGAGACGCAATGAAAATAGAAGAGTAAGTACCAACCAAAACACCCCAAATCATCGCAAAAACAAAACCGCGGATCACTTCACCACCAAATACAAACAGTGAGACCAGAGCAATCAAAGTTGTAACAGAGGTTAAGATCGTCCGTGAAAGTGTTTCATTAATCGAAACATCCAACAGGTCCGCAAGAGGCATTTTTTTGAATTTACGTAAATTCTCACGCACACGGTCATAAACAACCACCGTATCGTTAAGCGAGTAACCAACAATCGTCAGCAACGCCGCGATAATTGAAAGCGTAAACTCAAGTTGCAACAATGAAAAAATACCAATGGTCAGCAATATATCATGCACCAGGGCCACAACAGCCCCTAATGAGAATTGCCACTCAAACCGCAACCAAATATAGATGAGCACAACAATAATCGCTGTGATCACCGCAATGATACCAGCTTGCGTCAACTCACCAGAAACCGTCGGCCCAATCACTTCAGTGTTTCTAAATTCATAAGCATCACCCAAAACACCTTTAATTTTTTCAAGTGCTTTTTGGTTTGCTTCTTCACCGCCCTTTTGCAGCTCAATCCGCACAAGAACATCACGTGGATCATTAAATTGCTGGATCTGAACATCACCAAAATTTAGTGTGCCAACCTTTGAGCGCACATCAGCAATATCAGCAGGTCCACTTTTGTGACGAACCTCAATCGATGTACCACCAATAAAGTCGATACCGTAATTCAATCCCTTTGTAGAAAACAAAGCAATCGATGCAATCATCGCAATCCCAGAAAGGACAAATGCAATATTACGCATTGAAATAAATGGAATTTTTGTACCATGAGGGACAAAATCAACACCTTTAAACGCCATAGTATTATCCCCCTATATCGGCATTTCAACAGATTTAGAACTCTTCGAGCGCAACCACCAAGACACCAACCAACGGGTCAATACAAAAGCTGTAAACACAGATGTAAAGATACCAATCGACAAGGTCACAGCAAAACCACTCACCGGCCCAGAACCAAGCCAGAAGAGAATGATCGCAGCTAAGAAGGTTGTGATATTCGCGTCCAAAATGGTTGAGAGCGCACGCGAATAACCAGATTCAATCGCGCTAATCGCTGTTTTACCAGCCCGCAATTCTTCACGTATCCGCTCAAAAATAAGCACGTTCGCATCAACCGCCATACCCATGGTCAAAACAATACCCGCAATACCAGGCAAGGTTAAGGTCGCCTGAAGTAAGGAAAGTGCACCAACAATCATGGCGATGTTAATCAACAGCGCAATATTTGCATAAATACCAAAAGTGCCATAAGCGAGCAAAATAAATGCAACAACACCAACAAGACCAATCATCGCAGCCAGCTTACCAGCTTCAATAGAGTCTTTACCAAGGCTGGCATCAACAGTGCGCTCTTCTAAAATAGTAAGCGGCGCTTCCAATGAACCAGAGCGTAATAAAATCGCCAAATCATCAGCAGTAGATACTGTAAAGTTTCCAGAAATCTGACCAGAACCACCCGTAATCGCTTCCTGAATAGTAGGAGCTGAAATCACTTCACCATCAAGAACAATCGCAAATGGACGGCCAACATTCGCTGCTGTCACATCACCAAAGCGCACAGCACCGCGTGAGTTCAAACGGAATGACACAACCGGCCGGCTTGTTTGCGGGCTTATTTCTTGCCGCGCATTCGCCAAATCAGCGCCAGTAATAAGCGGCTCATCTTCCAAAATATAATGGGTAGAATACTGATCTTTTGAAGGGTAAATTGTTGTACCTGGCTCAGTTAGCCCGTCGGCAGCTTCCTCAGCTGTTGCAGGGCGTACAACCAGGTGAAAAGAAAGCACCGCCGCTTGTTTTACAACTGCTTTTAATTTTTCCGGGTCATCAAATCCTGGAACCTGTAGCAAAATCCGTGCTTCACCCTGGCGTTGAATAGAAGGCTCAGTAGTGCCAAGCGCGTCAACCCGGCGACGAACAACTTCAATCGCAGAGTCAATAGAAGACGAAATTTTAGCCGTAATCGCTGGCTCAGATGGCTTCACAACAATACGACCATCATCTGTCTTCTCTACTTCTAGATTATTCCCAGGTGTTGTGCCAAAAGAGGTAGACGGTAGTGGTTGAATGAGCGTGCGCACAGCTTGATAAGCTTTTTCCAAATCAGCCGGGTCAGAAGGTTTAAATTCAACCCGATCTTTCTTCGCACTTAAATCACGATAGCGAATAGCCCCAGTACGTGTCGCACCATCACGCTTGCCGCGTAGAACAGTTCGCACATTACCGCGCAAAACTTTAATTTGCTTTTCAATAAGAAGGTCCTTGTCCATCTTAAGAAGCAAATGAGAACCACCACGCAAATCCAAACCAAGATTCAATCTTAAATTCTGAACAAATTGCGGATAGCTAGCCAAATCTTTTTCAGGAATTAGGTTTGGGGCCGCACAAAACACACCCAAAAGGGCAAAGCCCCAAATAACCAAAGTTTTCCATCTAGAAAAATGCAGCATGGAAAATGCCTTTCACACCAAAGAGCACTAAGAGATGCATAAAATCCCTCGCGCAAAATCTATCTTACTTATCTTTAACCGGTTCAGTCTTCTCGCGAAGTTTCGCAACTGACCCGCGAGCAACTCTCACCTTAACACCATCAGCAATCTCAACTTGCAATTCATCATCACCAACCTTGGTAATTTTGCCAATCAAGCCACCATTAGTCACAATATTGTCGCCGCGACGCAAACTATCGATCATCTCACGGTGTTTTTTCATCTGAGTTTGTTGCGGTCTGATAATAAGGAAATACCAAATTGCGATTAGCGGTAAAAACAGCATAACCGTCCCTAAAATATCACCGGCACCACCGCCATTCGTGGCTGACTGTGCGAATGCAGGAGTTATCAGCATAAAATTCCATTCCCTTTATTATTTCTTCGATGAACTTAAAACCAACCAAAAGCCTAATATTACAGAGCCCCAGTCAGCAAAAACTGAATATAACCTCTTGAGCTTCCATTGCAAGGGAAGCCTAGGCTCAGAACCTATTAATTTCATACAATTCTGTTAGTTGGAGAGCAAAAAGAACTAGAAAAACAAGCACAGCGAAGTGTTTATCCACTTTCAAGCTTGTTTGACGACGTTATTTTTGCTCTCCAACTAACCTTTTCAAGGCGTTACAAATTTTGATTTCGATTTGCAGATGCATTTCAATAATGGTTACCTAAAAAATTGACAAGCGCAGAATGTATGAAATTAATAGGTTCTGAGCCTAGAGTTCTATACTGCGAAATCAATGAAAAATCTCAAAAAAATACTCTATATGATGAATACTGATCCAATTAAGTGAGTAATTAGTCCATAAGATGAGCAAAACGCTATGACAAAACAAAAAAATATAGCTGAGGACCTCGCCCGCATAGCTGATGCATTAGAGCGTTTAAGCCCAAAACCAGCCCAAATTCCCGACTTTTCATATAAAAACAGCGAGGCAAAAGGATATTTATGGGAAGGTGACACAAAGTCATTCACAAAGGTGAGGGAAATTAACTATACCGAGTTAAATTTGCTCATTGGCATAGATGATCAGAAACAAAAACTACTGAATAACACAAGAAGCTTCGCCAAAGGCCTACCAGCAAACAACGCGCTTCTGTGGGGCGCAAGAGGCATGGGCAAAAGCTCCCTCATCAAATCTATTCATAATGAAGTCTCAAAAGATAAAGACGAAAACAAAGCACCGCTTATTCTCATCGAAATCTTAAGAGAAGATATTGCCACCCTTAATGAATGTTTGAGACTATTAAAAAAACAAGACGCACAATTTATTCTTTTTTGCGATGACCTCTCATTTGAGCCAAATGACGCCTCTTACAAATCATTAAAAGCCATGCTCGAAGGCGGCATTTCCGGCAGGCCTTCAAACGTCATTTTCTATGCCACTTCAAACCAACGCCACCTATTGGCGCGCGATCAAAGTGAATATGACCAAAAAGATTACATCCACAATAATGACCTTTCAAACGAGAAAATCTCACTCTCAGATCGCTTTGGCTTATGGCTAGGCTTTTATAATTGCGACAAAGCTAACTATGACGAAATCGTCAAAACCTACGCCAAAGACTTTGAAATAAAAATGGAAACTGACGAACTTCTAAAAAGAGCACACCTCTGGACAATCGAGCGCGGCAACCGCTCTGGCCGCGTAGCAATACAATTCATCGAGCATTTGTTGGGAGAATTGGAAATGAAATTATAGATAGAATTTTAAGCGAAGCTCACAATCGATAATCAAAACCTCACAAACTATGATATGCCTTTATATCGGCGGCTTTTAAGCCGAGAAACCTTATCATGGTAAAGCGTCGCAATTGCAATAACAATCCAAGACAAGTGAAACAATGCATGGACCAATAACACATATTGCCCTTCAACAGGGCCTATGGCAGTTCGATCATATAACTCAGATAAATTATCTAAGGGGACCGGATGAATAGCAATTTTCCCGTAATAAGCTATAAACTGAATGCCTAAAATCCACGCATAACTCCGCCGCAATCTGCGCCCACAAGCCCGAATTAAACTAATATGATGGCGCGGATAAATATAATCATTAGCAAGCACCTTATTCCACTCGCCATTTTTTTCATATTTTGTCCCCAACAGCATCGGCGCATAAAGCTCCGTTTCCATATGCCTTGCCCTCGCGCGCCAGACATTAAAATAACGATAGCGCCTGGCCTCAAAAACCAAGAAAACAATAACCAAAAACCCAACTAGAAGCAGCGGCAGAGAGGAAGAATTAGGGGTACTAAATGTAATTGAAAAAGCAATGCCCGTTGTAACAACCGCCCAATTTGTCGTGTTATCTAATCTGGTTCGCCAAGTAGTTGAGCGGTAGATTTCCCCACGATAAAGATGAGCCAAGGCCCCCAATTCAGCAGGTGTAAATTCTTTATTTTCTACTTTTTTGTCCTGCTTGGTCATGCTGCGCTTTGGTCCACTGACTTTACTTTAAAACGAAAACAGAAGGTATAATTTGAAAGTTTCAAATTTATCTCCCAACTGCAATGAGATGAACAAATTTCATATTTTCTTATTGAACAAAAACAGAAAAATTTAAAATAGTGAGTACATCCAAAATTATAAAAATAAGTCTACTCCAGAAAAATTCCTAATACCATCCATTGTTGCTGAAAAGGTTTACAAGCAAGTGCTTGAATTACATCAAATTAATAGAACCAAATAAATCTGCCATCAAATGAAATAAAGGAAGTTTAATTGAGCATCGCTTGTCTCACATCCAAGTCAACTCCCTCAAGACAGTTCACTAAGAAAAATCAGCGATCATCTAAAAAAAATTTATGGAAATTCATCAAACTCTAAAAGCAATTAGAGCGAAGGCGCTTCTTCTTGAGAGGCATTAACCACAACCTTACGGTACATATGCCAACTCGCATGACCAATCACGGGCAAAATAACCGGAAGAGTGATAAAAACACTAATCATAGAAACAAGCATAAATAGCGCGATAATAACAGCCCAAACAATCATTGCCATCGGGTTGAGAGCAACCGCTTTCACACTTGTCGTCATAGCTGTCACAAAATCTATTTCACGATCTAATAATAATGGAAATGAAATAACACCAACAGAAAAGACAATCGCTGCTAAAACAGCTCCAACAAAATTACCGAGCAATAAGAAATATAAGCCCTTTGTTGTGGTCAACGAACTTATAAAATTTTCAACCTGCAACTCTCTTAAGCCAAAGAAAAGCAAATAAACAATGGCCGCATAATTAACCCAGATGAAAAATGCAAAACCAGTCACAAGAGCCATCCACCCCATATCACGATCTTGCTGCCGCCAAACAGTGCCAAGAATAGCGCTCCAAGAAAGTGGCTGTTCCTTCTCAATCCGGCGACTAACCTCATAAACTCCTGTAGCTACAAAAGGAGCAATAAACGCAAATCCAAGCGCAGCCGGGTAAGCAATATAAGGCATAGAAACAACAAAAAGCAGCCAAATAAGAAGCCAACCACTAAGGGCATAAACCCCACCAAAAAACAGGCCATAAATTGGCGCTTCTCTAAAATCACGCAAACCAAGCATAAGGCACTCAAAACCAGTGCTAACGTCAATACGCCTCAATTCAGGAATATCCATAATGCGGCGTTTAAGGCTTTTTTGGTCTGTCATGTTTTTTTCTATCATTCTGGAATTATTACTTAGCTACCACCACGAGGCAAGCAAAAATTAAAAATAATCAAAAAAGAAAAACCCCAGCAAATAAAACTATCGAGAAATTGAAAGACCTATAAACGCTTTACATCACTAAAATAGCAAAGAGTTATAGCTTTTATCTCATTGCCAAATATTTCATTGGGTTCACAGGTTTAGAACCTTTGCGCAATTCAAAGTGCAATTGCGGTTGAGTAACAGTGCCAGACTTCCCCGATTTTGCAATCACTTGACCACGTGAAACCTTGTCACCGCGTTTTACAAGTAATTTGCTATTATGAGCATAAGCGCTCACCCAATTATTTTTATGGCGCACCAAAATCAAATTGCCGTAGCCCTTCAGCTCACTACCTGCATAGGCAACAGTACCGCCCTCGGCAGCTTTCACTTTCGTTCCAACGGGCACAGAAAGGTTCACACCATCATTAATCGTCCCACTTTTCTGGCGGCCAAATTTGGAAACAATCCGCCCTCCAACTGGCCACATAAACCGATGCGGCCCTGAAAGCCGTTTCGAAACACCAGCATCAACAGATTTAATCTTGTTTTTAGCGACAACTTTCTTGCGAACAGGAACTGGCGCTTTCGCAGATTTCTTATCTAAATTGCTAAGTCCAGCCTTGCGATCAATAGAAGCCACACGAACAGGTCTCTTCTTTGATTGCTTACCTGGAATAACCAACTCTTGGCCAAGTTTCACTTGCCCAGCATTATCAAGCCCATTTGCATCAGCTAGCTCTTGAGGGGAAACCCCAGCCCGGCGTGCAATATTATAAACTGTGTCACCACTCTTCACGCGGTAACTATCACCTGGTTTAAGAGCTACAACCACTGCTTTCTTCTCAATTGTTTTTTGAGAATATTGCTCAACATTCTGCTTGCTAGCTCCAGGAATACGCAACCGCTGCCCAAGTTTAATGCCAGAGCCATCAATATTGTTCTCACGGCGAATATCTGCCTGGTTCACATTATAGCGTTTTGAAATGTTATAAAGCGTATCACCCTGCACAACCCGGTGCTCAACAAACTTCTGAGTGGCTTGTTGCTGACGGCGTGGTTGCTTATAATCACTTTCCTTACGCGCATTTTGCGGTACATAACGATAAGTGGTTACTTTGCGAGTTGGCTGATCACGTCTTTCATCACGGCGCGTTGATTGCTGAAGCTCAGGCAATTGCTCACGTTGGTAAGAGTTTTGCCCATAACCATCTCTATTTTGGAAACGGTTATCATAAGCTCTGCGGCTATCAGGCGTGCTTTTCGTGTCGTAAACATCCCGATCAGAATAATCTTTATAAATCTTCTTAGGCTGATAGCCATCACGATTATTATTAAATCTGTTCTGACTATATTGATTTTCAGCATACTGCTTTTGAGAATATTGCTTACGATAATCATCATAATTATAGCGGCCAGCCTTATTCACCTGGTCACGGTTAGAATTGTAACGATTGGTTGAGTTTTGATAATCAGATTGCTTGAAATCTCGGTTATACTGAGATTGGCGATAATCAGGCTTAGCATATGAGCGATCAGAATATTGATCTTGCTGAGCATAATCACGCCGAACTGAATCACGCTGTGCTCGGTTACCATTAATCGGTGTATCTTCAGAAATCCCGCTTTGCTTCATGCCCAAACTAGGGGGATCAAATCGGGTCATATTTGAACTACATGCAGGTAAGCCCACACACATAGCCATAATCACTGTTAAACGCGTTACTATACTCACAACAGGCCTCTATCACGCATACTAAACAAAAGTGGAACTGCCCACTTCTAACATAGTTAAATTTAAGCCCGCGAAAGATTAACAAAACCTTAATAGTTACAATTTGAGCTATTAACCTCAATTGTTATGGTTAAATTTTCCTTAACACAGCGGCCTTAAAAACCTACAAAGATGCATAATTCAGCAATTGAAACCAATTGAATAACAATCAGCCTGCCCACCAACAAACCCTCAAGATTAAAATAAACCCCAAAGAATTTGCACAATCACCCCATTTCATCCGCCCATCCCAAAAGGCAAAACAAAACAGCATCAAATCATGAGTTTAACCATGAATGTGATATAAAAGCGGCAGAAGAAGAAGAAATTCAACAGTGTAATTTAACCATCAGATATCATTGAACTTTTGCTCAAGTTCATGACAAGTTTCATGATGGGTTAAGTTTAGATGTAATGGCGTAATGGAAACATAATCATTATATACCGCCCAAAGATCAGTCCCCTTAGCAGGTGTGGAGAGCTTTCTTTCAAAATCAAACCAGAAATAATCTCGCCCACGAGGATCTTGCCGGCTATCAATTTTCAACAACCCCTGATCTCTCTTTCCCTGAACTGTTATAAGGTTGCCTTTAACTTCATCGGGCGCACAATCAGGAAAGTTAATATTCAAAGGAATATCAGCATTAATTCCCCCCTCAATAAGGGTAGAAATTAACGAGACCGCATGAGTTTGAGGCGTCTCCCACTGGGCTGATTGAGGTGATTTTATTCCTGTCGTCAAACTAAGAGCGATAGAAGGAATACCAAGTAACGCCCCCTCAAAAGCCCCTGCAATTGTGCCGGAATATGTCACATCATCAGCAATATTTTGCCCGTGATTAATGCCAGACAAAACAAGATCAGGTGGTGTGTCTCCTAAAAATTTACGAACCCCCATAATCACACAATCAGTCGGCGTCCCTTGAATGGAAAACACCTTCTCATCATGTTGAACATGGCGCAAAGGTTCGTGCAAAGTCAGTGAATGAGAAACCCCGCTATTGTCGAGTGCTGGCGCAACCACCCACACATCATCAGAAAGTTCCCGCGCAATGCCTTCTAAAACTTTAATCCCTGTAGCATCAATACCATCATCATTTGTTACAAGAATTCTCATGAAAGAAAGCACTCCATTTAGTACAATTAAAATTGCTCAAAAAAATTAACAAAACTTGCTAGCAAGTTAATTCGCCTTAATCACGTCAATACCACCCATATAGGGTTTCAAAGCCTCCGGCACAATCACACTGCCATCCGCTTGTTGATAATTCTCCAACACAGCAACCATCGTCCGGCCAACAGCAAGACCAGAGCCATTAAGCGTGTGCACAAAACGGCCGCCTTTTTCCCCTTCAACACGATAACGTGCATTCATCCGTCTTGCTTGAAAATCACCACAAACAGAACAGCTTGAAATCTCACGGTACATATTCTGACCCGGCAACCAAACTTCCAAATCATAAGTACGGCGCGCACCAAAGCCCATGTCCCCCGTACAAAGTTTCATAACCCGATATGAAAGCCCAAGGCGTTTCAACACTTCTTCAGCACAACCAGTCATGCGCTCAAGTTCGGCATCAGAGTCTTCCGGCTTCGTAATCGAGACCATCTCAACTTTCATGAATTGATGCTGGCGGATCATCCCCCGCGTATCACGTCCAGCAGAGCCCGCCTCAGAACGATAGCATGGTGTAAACGCTGTAAAGCGGCGCGGTAAATAATCTTCATCAATAATACTCTCGGCCACTATGTTCGTTAACGGCACTTCAGAAGTTGGAATAAGATAATGATCACCAGTTGTTTTAAAGAGGTCTTCTTCAAACTTTGGCAACTGCCCCGTTCCATAAAGCGCATTATCTTTCACTAAAGTCGGCGGCGAAACTTCCGTATAGCCATGCTCACCGGTTTGCAAATCAAGCATAAATTGTGCAAGAGCCCGCTCTAAGCGGGCCAGAGCACCAGAGAGCAAAACAAACCGGCTACCAGACATTTTCGCTGCCGTTTCAAAATCCATCAAGCCTAAGCTTTCGCCAATATCAAAATGTTCTTTCGGCTCAAAATCAAAAGAAGGTCTCTCACCCTCCTCACGAACAAGCTCATTGTCTTCTTCATCAGCCCCTTGAGGCACATCATCATGTGGCAAATTCGGAATAGAAGATAAAAGCGCATTCAAGCGCTCATTAATTTCGCGCTCAGTCTCTTCACCATTTTGAATAAAGTCTTTTATTTTAGCCACTTCTTCAATGGCCGCCGCTGCTGCAGCTTCATCACCAGAAGCTTTCGCTTTGCCAATCTCTTTAGAAGCAGCATTTCTTTGAGCTTGCGCATCTTGCAATGCCTTCAAATGATCGCGGCGCTCTTCATCTATTTTTAAAATCTCAGAAGAAAGAGGTGCAGCCCCACGCTTAGCTAGCCCCGCATCAAAAGCTTCACTATTCTCACGGATCCATTTTAGATCAAACATAATTCACCCCTATAAAATGACGACGCACGCCTTCAAACTTCATTGAAAAGAATAAAGAAAAATAACACTCAATTGATAACGCGAAAGCGCAAATCAAACAATTCACTACCTATCACAAGGAAAACAAATAGAAAAGTTGAGAAAAACACCAACCAATGAGCAATCTAAAAAAAGAAACAGAAAAACTTCAGTTAATCAGCCTAACCAAGCTCTTCTTCTTTTTCTTCACGTTTCTTCTCAACAAGCATGACCATCCATATGGAAAATTCATAAAGAAGATAAGTTGGTAACGCCAAACCAAGTTGGCTCATTGGATCAGGCGGGGTAAGCAAAGCGGCTGCCGCAAATACGGCCACAACAGCATAACGCCGCTTCGATTTTAACCAATCAGAAGAAACCAGTCCCGCTTTCCCAAGCAAAGTTAAAACCACAGGCAATTGGAAACAAAGCCCAAAAGCCATGATCAATGCCATAATAAAAGAGAAATATTCACTCACCCTGGCCACAAGCTTAATCTGCACACCTGTGTCTCCAGCTTGCTGTGTCGAGAGGAAAAAGCCTAAAGCCAATGGCATCACAATGTAATAAACAATCGCCGCCCCAATTAAAAACAAGATAGGCGTTGCAATCAAATAAGGCAAAAACGCATGGCGCTCATTCGCATACAATCCAGGCGCGATAAATCTATAAATCTGCAAAGCTATAAGCGGAAATGAAATTACAAAAGCCCCAAATAATGACATCTTCAGCTGAGTGAAGAAAAATTCATGCGGAGCCGTGAATTGCATGTCAATAACTTGGTCCGGCCCTACAGCTCTTTCATAGGGACCAAGTAAAAAATTATAAATGTTAGAAGCAAAATAAAAACAAAAGACAAAAGCAACAGCCATCGCCACAAGTGACCAAAGGAGCCGCGTTCTCAACTCAATCAAATGAGCAATCAGAGGAGCTTTGCTTTCCTCAACACTATCAACACTCATGAAACTTGTTTCTCCTGAGCCATATCTTTAGCTTCATGAATGTCTTGAGTTTCATGAATGGTATCAGCCTCAACACTCAACTCTTCATCATGTGAAGCACCAATAGCATCTGCTTCGCCTATAGTTGCTTCCATCTCTTCTTTAGTGCGAATGGGGTTTTCTTTGCGCTTTTTCTCGTCTTCAAGAATTTGCTCATTCCACTTATCAATATCAAAATCATCCATAGGCTCATCGTCAACCATGTCCCCCATAATCTTATTAGGGTCCAAATCGTCACGAATGCCTTTAACACTTGATTTTAATTCACCAAGTTCACCTTCATCCATCGCATCTTCAAATTGGCGTTGAAAATTACTCGCAGTGTGTTTCGCTTTGCGGATCATTTGCCCAATGCGCTTCATCATGCCAGGCAACTCTTTCGGCCCAACAACAATAAGTGCAACAAGCCCAACGACTAGTAATTCACTCCAGCCAATATCAAACATGGAAACACACTCCATCTGCGATCAGTAAAAGAACTGAACGTTTTTTCTGACATATCATTAGTGAGAAAAACGGAACAAACAAAGATTAAATAAAACCCTAAACAGCTTCATTTAAAATATATCAACCGCAAAACACTATAAAACTCAAAAAGAATGCCATCAATCAAACCGATAAAAATTCAATTTTCTAAGCTAAATAAAGAAGTAAAACTTAAAAAACATGGCTCACTCCCAATACCCGCAAAACCACAATTTTTATATTTTTACTTCCACTCCGCTTGAATGCTCACGGCACGAAAAAATGACATTGAAATGAGAAATCTAAGATAAATCAGCTTTTTCTTTATTTAATGAGCCAGACTTGTCTGCATCACCACCTTGCTCAATTGAATGAACATTAGAGGCAGTGTCTTCATTCTCGTCTTTCAGACCTTTTTTAAAGCTTGTGATGCCTTTGGCAACGTCGCCCATCAAATCTGAAATTTTACCACGGCCGAATAAAAGCACGACAAGAAGTAAAACAATTAAAATCTGCCAAATACCTGGGTAACCCATACTTATTTTCTCCTAACGCTTTAGCGTATCACGCAACATGCGCATTTATTGTTCTTTATTCCAATATTACAAAAACTAATCATTAGCGCAACCACTGCACACTATATAAGGTTAAACTTATCAAAGAAAAAGGGCTTAATCGTCTTTTGCCAACACCAACGGCCTGTCTGTATCCACAAAAACATAGGTTTCATCACCAACATTAGGTGCAGAATTCTCCCTCAAGCGAATTTGCAGTGGCAAATCAAGCTCTTCAACCGCAATTTCAAGTAACGCAGACCCACCTAAAAACTTACGATCAATAACACGCCCAAGAACTCTCCCTGGAACCCCTTTTCCCTCTTTAGAAACCCCCAAACCAAGAAAACGTGCTCCAAAAACAGCGTCTTGCCCTTCTTCCAGGCCTTCAGCTGGAAAACGACCAAAAACCGTATCAACTTCACCATTTTTAACAACACATGGAATTTCATTCATTTCATCAAAAATTC
Organism: Hyphomicrobiales bacterium; assembly: GCA_965230545.1. GTDB lineage: Bacteria > Pseudomonadota > Alphaproteobacteria > Rhizobiales > HXMU1428-3 > HXMU1428-3. The sequence goes on from CBDDLE010000004.1 coordinate 580,357, forward strand.
GCGCAACAAAAAGAGAACTTGGGTGATTATAAATCTCTTCACTAGTATCAATCTGTACAATTTTGCCGCCCCGCATCACTGCAATCCGGTCTCCCATCCGCATCGCTTCTTCAGCCTGGTGTGTAACAATCACTGAAGTCGCCCGCATTTCACGCAAAATAGCAAGAGTTTCCTCTCTAATACGGTCTCGCAAGCGAGGGTCCAGACCAGAAAAAGGTTCATCCATTAATATTATGCTTGGTCTTGGAGCAATCGCACGCGCCAAAGCGACCCGCTGCTGTTGCCCACCAGAAAGAATATGCGGAAAGTCTTTCGCATAATGAGCCAAACCAACACGCTCAAGCGTTGCTAAAGCAACACGTTCAGCATCTTTGGTCTGTAAATTTCTAAGACCAAACATTACATTTTGTAAAATAGTAAGATGAGGAAAAAGAGCAAAATCTTGAAACATCAAGCCAACACCACGTTGCTCAGGCGGCGTGAAGGTTGTCGGGCCAACAACTTCCATTTTATTAAATAAAACACGCCCTGTATCTGGCCGTTCAATACCAGCAGCAATGCGCAAAAGCGTCGTTTTCCCACAACCAGATGGCCCCAATAAACAAACGGTTTCAGCTGGTTCAATATCAAGGCTAACGCCCTTTAGAGCACCTTTTCCATCAAAAGATCGTGTTAAATCCTCAAATGTTAAACGTGCCGCAATGGTCGCTGCAGCTGAGCCACGTCGCCCCCAACCTGGTGATGCTAAACTCAAAAATTTCTTCCCTTAATCTCGAGGCCGTGAAGCTAGTTCATAGCCATGAAATAATGCAATCAACCACTTATGACAAATGTAACACCATCTGTATAGATGCAACTAGAGAAACTGGTTACTGATAAAATGCCCAATCTTAGAAATAAACAGCCCCACAATCTACAATCAGTCTAATGATCACTCTCTTCTTCGTCTTCTAAAGGCAATTCATCATCCGCTAAAACTTCAAGCTTCTGCTTAGAAGGCACTTCAAAATCAGCCGGCAAAGTGCCATCAAGCAAACCCGCCCCTTTTAACTCATTCAAACCAGGCAAATCATCAATTGCGCTTAAACCAAATTGATCAAGAAATAAATCTGTGGTGCCATAAGTGATAGGCCGCCCTGGTGCGCGCCTGCGCCCCCGCATCTTAATCCAGCCAGTTTCCAGCAAAACATCCAGCGTCCCACTAGAAGTCTGCACACCCCGAACATCTTCAATCTCAGCTCTAGTCACAGGTTGATGATAAGCAATAATAGCCAAAGTCTCTTGAGCAACTCTAGAAAGCTTCTTTTTCACGATTTTATATTTGGTCAAAAACGGTGCCAAATCATTAGCTGTTCGAAACGTCCATTTCCCATCAAGTGAGATGAGGTTTATCCCTCGATTAGAGTACTGCTCTGCCAACTCTTTTAACAAAACTGAAACATCAACGCCCTCATCAAGCTCTTCACTTAATGTTTGCTCACTCAAAGGTTCAGGAGAAGCAAAAATCAAAGCTTCCAAAATCCGTAAATCATCAAGTCTCTCAAAATCGTGAGAAAGCTCAGAATTAGAAGTCTCATAATACGGAGGTAACTTCTCCTCACTCATCATTTACCTCCTCAACAACAGAAGCGGTTTTAACATATAGAGGTTGAAACGGCCCAGATTGCTTAATCTCAATCACACCATCGCGAGCCATTTCCAACGTAGCTCCAAATGTACTGGCAACGGTTGTTTTTTGAGCGGTCTCAGTTCCCATAAAAGAAGCTATCAATTCATTAATAGGTGCCCACTCAATCGACATACCAAGCAAAGAACTAAGGCGATTTCTCGCCTTTTTAATCGACCACACCTGCCGCTTTTTCACTTTATAGCCCTGTACAGCCTGTCGCTGTCGTTGCGCAGTATAAGCCTTCAACAAATCAAACAAATCAGCTTTATATTCAACCTTAGAAACCGTATCGCGCCCCAAAGGAGAACCAGCTGCAAAAAACTCTTGCCCCAATTGCGGCCGTGCCATCAATTCATTGCCTTTAGCTCGCATAGCTTCCAAACGCTTTAAACGAAAAGCAAGCTGCGCAGCTAACTGATCACCACTCGGTGCATCCGCCTCTTCTTCCTCACTTGGTAAAATCAACTTAGATTTTAAAAACACCAGCCAAGCTGCCATAACCAAATAGTCAGCCGCAATCTCCAAACGATGTTTTTTTAAATCATTTATATAGTCAATATATTGAGTGGCCAGATCGGCAATAGAAATCTGCGAGATATCGAGCTTCTTTTCACGCGCAAGGGCAAGCAACAAATCCAGCGGCCCCTCAAACCCATCCAACTCAACCAGCAAGCGATCATCACCCCGCATATCATCTTTTTGAGATGATATCTCTTGGCTCCATTGATCATCAAATGTTGCTGGTAACTGGTTAGACAAAGAAAACTCCTATTTAATCCTTTTTTGAGAGACACCTATTTTAAGCGCAAGCACACCAATCTTCGGCTAAAAATTCAAGAGCCATGGCTTCATCAATCTGTTCAGGCTGAGCAATAAAATCAAATGATGCCTTAAAACGCTCCAAAGCGCGCCCCTCTAAAGTCGGGCAATTCGCTGCAACCTGCTCCATCTCATCAAACTTGCCATTGCAATGCAAAGCACCATCACAGCCAGCCGCAATCACAGCACTCGTCCGCTCTGCAATTGTGCCATCCAGCGCTTCCATAGATACGTCATCACACATCAAAAACCCATCAAAGCCAATTTCATTGCGAATAATCTCTTCAATAGAGTGCGGTGAAGTACTAACAGGGCTTGCATTATCAATTTCCGAATAAACAACATGAGCCGTCATTGCCACAGGCAAGCTATTCAGTTGCTTAAAAGGTTCAAAATCTACCGCGCTGAGCTCTTCATGAGAGGCATCAATAAGAGGAAGTGACAAATGACTATCAGCATTCGCGCGTCCATGACCAGGTATGTGTTTAATCACAGGAATAGACCCAGCAGCTAAATGGCCTTCAGCTTGAAAACGCCCTAATTTAACTATGGTCTCAACATCAAGCCCAAAACTGCGATCTCCAATAATGTCATGGGCATCTAATTGCGCCGCATCCAAACAAGGCGCACAATTCATATTTATCCCAAGATCCAATAAACGCTTACCCATAAATTTACCAATTTGAAAAGCCGCCAATTCCGCCTTGGTAGGGTCTTTCTCAAAAAGCTCCGTATAACGCCGCGCCGCAGGCAACTCAGGAAATAATGGTGGACGCAACCGCTGCACACGCCCGCCTTCCTGGTCTATCAAAACCCAAAAATCATCAGCACCTACAGCATCCCGAACATCCCCAATAAGACGCTTGATTTGCGTATCACTTTCAATATTGCGCGCAAATAAAATAAACCCAAGCGGACAAGTAGAAGCAAAAAACTCTCTTTCATGCTCAAGCAATGAAAGCCCCTCAACTCCTGAAATAAACGCAGCTCTTTTCATAAAACACGTTCCTCAAACATTAACCAGCACCAAACCACATCCCGATTTGTTTAAAGCTGGCATCCAACATTTCATTATCTAAGCCGTAAAAAAAGCCCCATCATACAATGTGGGGCTTTTAAATCTTATCCAGTTAAAAAAATCAAGAGATCGCAAATCAAACATTCACTTCTTGATCAATAAGTTAACGCGAGGCAACCAGACAATTTTTCATGCCTTTGCTCTTAAGCTTGGCACAAACACTCGCTGCATCTTCACGTGTCTGCATAGGTCCAACGCGCAATCTAAACCAAATACCACGGCTCCCAAGGTCAGCTCGTTGAATAAGCGGACGATAGCTACCAAGAATAGAACCATACTTAGATTGCAACCCAGAAAACGCTGCTAACGCATCTGTTTGGGTTCGCCGCGCAGAGATTTGAACAACATAATTCCCATCATTCGAAGCAACCCGCCTAACAGGTGGTGCTTTGGCCTGAGCACGTGCAATTTGAATAGATTTATCCTGAACTTTCTTTGCACCATTGGCTTTTAATGTCCGAACAGTACGAGCTGGTTGGCCAGTATCTGCTGTCACTCCAGCCATATCTTTCACATCTTGACCAGCTAATTGAGCTCTATTGGCCGCACCATCAAGAATCTGATTGCCATTTCTATCAATACGATATGTACGAACACGTCTTGGGCCACCATTATTATCAGCGGCACCACGTACCTTTTGTGCCTGACCAGCAGCGTCCTTCACTTCACCGCGCAAGCTTTCAACCACTTCAGGTTCACGTGTCGCAACAATACCTTCTTCAGTTTTAGCTCCCGGATCTCCAAGGCGAGCAAAAATTTGTTTTTTCTGATGAGCAAATTCACGACCACCAGGGTTATCAGGCTTAGATTTAATACCTGAATCTTCTGATGTAATAACTGGGGCATTATCTGATGTGCTATCACCAGAATATTTGTAAGCAAATGCAACTCCACCACCAATGATAACAGATCCAAGAATCATTGTGCCAACAAGAAACGACTTGCGCCCAGAAGACTGTACATCAGCATCATAGCTCGCATCAGCCTGGTTAGCCGCAATAGCAGCGTCCATACCCGGTTGTCCATAACCAGCGCCACCAATCATGCCTGGTTGCATGTTATTTTGCAGAGGTTGAACCCCTTGAGCATTATATTGCCCTGCATAATCAGCTCCCAAGCTTGGGTCTTGATATTGCTGATGAGCCCCACCTAAGCCATCTGGCGCCGGTAGCCCATTAACAGAACCTTGCTGATAATCTCCATAACCAGCATTCGGGTCTTGATATTGTTGAGGCAAACCATGTTGATCATGGCCAACACCATAAGAATGCCCGGCCTGACCAAGTGCATCATTAGAGGCATCATAAGGCAGTGTCGCATTTTGATGCGCCGCCATATAAGGGTCTGTTTCTTCAACAAATCCCTGATTTTGTTGAGCATAATCCGTTTGAAAACCAGCACTAGATTGATCTAATTGACCATATTGCCCTTGAGCGGCACCCTGCTGCGCTGTTTGGTAAGGGTCTTGATAATTTTGTAAACCTTGATCAGTTTGAGAATATGGCGCTTGTTCCTGCTGACTTAAACCATATTGATCTTGGCTATATTGCTGCTGCCCATATTGAGCCTGATTATAATCTGCTTGCGAATATTGACCTTGCTGCTGAAATCCACCTTGTTGTCCCTGATATGGATCTTGTCCCTGATAATGGTCTTGTTGCTGGTAAGCATCTTGCTGCTGATAATAAGTCTGATCAGCAGTTTGCCCATCAGCGGCACCACCAAGGTTGCCTTGCGCCATTCCCTGTTGGTCAAATTGTTGGCCTGGTTGTTGAGCATATCCAGACTGAATAGGAAGGCCCGTATTCGGGTCAATCCCATAATTTTGCTGGGGTGCTTCACCATCTTGTTGAGAGGAAAACATTTCACCTCTGTATGCGGTCAGCTTATCCGACATATTGTATATTCCTTAACCCGCTCAGTTTAAGCCCGAATCACTTACATTCAAGTTCGAATCACAAAGTACATCTAGTTTACCGCATCTCTTGCGGCGCCGAAACGCCTAGAATCGATAGTCCAGATTTTAGTATAGCACCAATAGCAGAAATCAGCGCAATCCTATTTATTGTAAGTTCCCAGTCATCTTCTTGAATAATCCTTAAATGTGGCGCAACTTTGCCTCTGGCCCAAAAGCCATGCAAATCACTCGCCAATTCATAAAGATAAAAGGCAATCCGATGAGGCTCATGCGCACTTGCCGCACTGGCAATCACTCTTGGATATTGAGCTAATCGACGCATTAAGCCTAATTCACCCTCATCTAATAAATTATTTAAAGACGCAGTTTTCAGTTTTTCAGAAGCAGGATCTATGCCAGGCATAACTTCCTGCGCCTGTCTAAAGATCGAATGCACCCGTGCATGCCCATATTGCACGTAAAACACAGGATTATCCTTAGATTGCTCAGTTACTTTTGCAAAATCAAAATCCAGCGGCGCATCATTCTTGCGCATCAGCATCATAAACCGTACCGGATCGACACCCACTTCATCCACCACGTCCCGTAATGTAACAAAAGTGCCAGCTCGTTTTGACATTTTAACTTCTGCACCATCCCGCAAAAGCTTCACCAGCTGGCAAATCCGCACATCTAGCTCAGCTTCTCCGGCAGAAATCGCCTTTAAAGCGGCTTTTAATCGTTTGATATACCCACCATGATCAGCCCCTAAAACATCAATCTGATGAGAAAAGCCCCGATCATACTTGTCTTTATGATACGCAATATCAGCTGCAAAATAGGTGTAACTGCCATCAGATTTCTCTAAAGCGCGGTCAACATCGTCCCCGAAATCTGTGGCTCTAAATAAAGTTTGCTCTCTATCTTCCCAATCATCCGGTAATTTACCCTTGGGAGGATCAAGCCGTCCACGATAAATATGCCCTTGTTCGCGCAAAAATTCAATCGCTGCTTTAATTTTCGCCCCATTATCTTCATGCAAGGTCTTTTCAGAGAAGAAAACATCGTGATGAATGTTCAAAGCAGCCAAATCTTCTCTGATCAGCCCCATCATGCCTTCAATTGCTTCTTGCTTCACTAAAGGCAGCCATTCGTCCTCTTCCATAGAAAGAAGCGCATCACCATAAATCTCTTTTAAGGTCTCTCCAAGAGGCACCAGATAATCACCCGGATAGAGCCCTTCAGGGATCTCACCAATATCTTCCCCCAAAGCCTCACGATACCGCAGCAAAGCAGAGCGCGCCAAAACATCCACCTGAGCACCAGCATCGTTAATGTAATATTCCCGGCTTACATCATAGCCTGCAAATTCAAGGAGACGAGCTAAAGCATCCCCAAAAACCGCTCCCCGGCAGTGCCCAACGTGCATCGGCCCCGTCGGATTAGCCGAAACATATTCAATGTTGAGTTTTTGAGGAACATCATTTTCATCTTTACCAATATCACTTTGGCCATAAGTTTCAGGGTTGTTCAAAATATCTCTTACAACCTGCGGCCAATAGCTATCTTCCAGACGTAGATTAATAAAACCAGGCCCCGCCACATCAGCAGAATTAACAATATCAATTTCAGCCAAACGTTTCGAGATTTGCTCAGCAAGAGCTCTAGGGTTCATCTTGGCAGGCTTCGCCAAAACCATAGCTGCATTCGTCGACAAATCACCATGAGCTGGATCACGAGGCGGCTCAACATTAACCGCATTAAAGTTCACGTCAGCAGGTAAGACCTCTTCTTTGATGAGATCTGTAATAATATTCTGCACATGATCTTTAAACAATACAAAAAGATCCATTTACCCCTCCTATGGGCATACTCAATAATAGCTCAGATTTAACTAATGGCACCAAATAATTTTCAGTCTAAACTACAGATAATATAAACATCCATTACGATGACGGCTAACGACTAGATCAAAGCGCGTCTAAAAATTACTAAAATAATTTACAAGAAACGGGGCAAAGAAGTCACTATTATATACAAGACGAAGCACCATTCTATCTGATTGAAAAGCATTAGGAAATATAAACTTCTTAAAACATTTCGGGCTTATCGCAGCTCCGGCGTTACATCAAACAAACGTTTGTGTTCTTGAAGAGCATACCGATCTGTCATCCCGGCTACAAAATCACAAATATGAATGGCGCGGTCTTGCAGATCATTCGTTTGCAACAAAGCTTGCCAATCAGAAGGCAATGATTCGGCCCTTGATGAATAGGTCTGAAATAAATCAATAACAATTTCTTCAGCATGTCCCATCACCTGCATAACCCACTTATCGCGGTAAACAGTCGCAAAAAGAAACTCTCGAAGCTCTTTTAGAGCTAAAAACAACGAGGAAGAAAACTGTATATAACTTTGTTTCGCATTACGAATATCATCTCTATTACCCACATTAGAGGCAGAAATCAATTTTTGAGCTTCACTTGTGACATCAGCCACCATTTCAGTAATCAACCGGCGGTTCAATTCATATATCAAGCGCCCTTTATCCAGATTCTCATATTGCCCTGAAAAATCGTCTTTTATCTCCTCTAAAATCCGAGAAGTAAGCGCAACAGATTTCAAATCATCCAGCTCAATCAGCCCAGCGCGCAAACCATCATCAATATCATGATTACAATAAGCAATATCATCCGCTAAAGCTGCTACTTGCGCCTCTAAAAAAGCAAATTTATCTAGCCTTAAATCACAATCTTTATTGATTTCCTGAATAAAGCTATGAACCCCTTCAAGAGCCGCCTCTCCTTTAGCAAATTCCCCAACAAGAGGACCGTTATGTTTGACAATTCCTTCCAAACATTCATAGCTCAAATTCAAACCATCAAATTGTGGGTATTTATGCTCAAGCAATGTCACATGTTTCAAACTCTGAGCATTATGATCAAACCCACCAAACTCAGCCATAACGCGGTTTAATGCTCGCTCTCCAGCATGGCCAAATGGCGAATGTCCAAGATCATGAGCCAATGCAATCGCTTCAGTTAAATCTTCATCTAAGTTCAGCATTCGGGCAATTGAACGGGCAATTTGCGCCACTTCTAAAGTATGGGTAAGTCGGCTCCGGTAATGATCACCTTCATGATAGATGAAAACTTGCGTTTTATGAGTGAGACGGCGAAAGGCTGTCGAATGAATAATCCGGTCCCTGTCTCTTTGAAAAGGAGAGCGCATAGGGCATTCTCCTTCATCAAACAATCGCCCCTCACTAGGCCCCTGATTAGCTGCATAAGGGGCATAATGCGCCTTATATTGCCAAGGCTCTAAGTTAGGGTCTAAGTGCTGTTTGGACTTAGAAAGGCAATCATCAGTCCCTGTCATTTCTGTCTTCCCCACTTCAATTCAATCCCTTGACATTCAAATGAACAGATCTATCTTATATTTAAATAACACTAGTCTATTTCATTTGAAATAGTGCTATTTTGACGTCTATATAGACAGCACTAAAATACAAAATGTGATAAACTACCCTAAGTTACCATAGACTTAAAAGATAAGACTTAAAAAATGGCCCAAAACCAAAGCTAGCCATTAAATAAAAACCAAGCCAAGAGAGCATCATGACAACCGATACAATTGAACAACCAGTCATCCTCACACAGAATGCTGCAAATCGTATCAATAAAATTATCAAAGATGAGCCAGCAGGCACAATGCTACGCGTCAGTGTTGAAGGCGGCGGCTGCTCTGGCTTTTCCTATAAATTTGATCTGGTTCAAGAGAAAAACAATGATGATCTCGTGCTTGAGCGCGATGGCGCCACTGTCCTCATCGATGAGCTTTCACTCAACTTTCTCGGCGGCTCAGAAATAGATTATGTCGACGCCCTTATCGGTGCCTCATTTCAAATCAACAACCCAAACGCCACAGCTAGCTGCGGCTGCGGCACCAGCTTTTCTGTTTAGCGACAAGCGAAAACTCTTTATCAAAGAAAAAGGGAGCTACGTGCTCCCTTTTTCTTTCTAAAAAACATTATGCGCTCTAAAAGTTTATTCACCCCTTAATATTATTCACTCTGAAAACACTATTCACAATGCAACCGAAACGTTGCTTTAGCCGGAACCCCCTTGGGCGTAATTAAACCAACATAATCAACAAAACATTCCGAATAACCTTCCAAAGATTTACTCGCAACTTTATGCTTCAATAAATCAATTCGCTTACCAGGCATTACAATTTCAGTATCACCATTAATGGTGATAAGAATTTTCTTTTCTTCCTTATTTCTCTTATGCCCATAAAGCCCTCGGAAAGTTAGTAAAATCTTCCGCTCTGTCATGTCCATAGATTTCCCAGCCTGCACCTGAAACACGCCCTCCTCAACACGGTGCAACAAAGCCTCAGCCACCTTATGAAGCATCGCATTCTTAAGGGGAATTAACGTCGCCTTGTCTTGCTTGGCCACTGTAACCGCGCTTGCACTTGTTGAAGCAACGACAAATACAAGCAAGCTCAATAAACAAACACGTAATTTATAAATCATTTCAACAGCCCTTTTTTAAATAACAAATCAAACTAACGTGGTGCCCGAAGCACACCTCTATATTTAAAACCAACATTCTCGCCTTTACTTACAGGCTCTATTTCAACTCCAAACAAAGGCGCTCCTTGCCAATTAAACTGGCAAAGGTCTTTGATTGAACAGACAACATTTTTCTCACCATTAACCGAAAAAACTATCGCTCTTCTACGAATGGATTTTATTACAGCTTTATTCTTTTTATCTAACGAGCAAATAACCCGCCCCGGAACAATTGGCACAACACCGCTTATTGCATCACCAACCGGTGTGCACCCACTCTTCATTTGCACTCGTTTAACCTGAGGAATAGGCTTTGCAAGCGCAGCCTGCCTCTGCTTGTCGATTTGATTATTTTTAACAACCGTTTTGTTCTTCTTTTTCTCAGGCTCCACTCCACCCGGTGTGAAATAAAAATCCCCTCGCAAAGATGTACTCTCCCAGGGGATCTGCGCTTTGCCAGATTGTTTCGTCCATTCCCAAACCAAATTCCGCGCGCCCTTAAATGTTTGCTCAATAGCAAGTCCAGGCTTTTTGATCATCTGAGAAAGAGCTAATGTATAAGGACTATTCACCCCATCCCCATCAGCCGCCACATCCCCAGGAGCTGTTGCAAAGGCAATTAATGTCCCGCTTGGCGCATCAACCGTGGCAAGCCCCCGGTTCACTGAGCGCCACCCTCTAGCAAAAGGATTATTCCGGCACGCATCTAAAATCACAACATTCAAACGCCCCTCAGAGCCACTAACAGAATTTAGCGTTCGAAGAAATTCGCCTAATGCCACACCATGTAAAGAAAGCTCGTCCTTGCGTGCAGGCGATGCATCAATCGGAAGAAGATAATTCTGCCCCTCAACTTGAATGCCATGCCCAGCATAATAAAAAACCCCAATTGTATTTGAGTTCGTCAAACGGCGGCTATAATCCAGCATCGCTTTGCGCATCTCAAAACGGTTCGCATTAACAACTCTCGTCACATCAAAACCAGCACCCCTTAGAGTTTTGGTCATAAGATCAGCATCATTCACCGGGTTATCAAGCTTAGACCCACTTTGATAATCCCCATTGCCAATCACAAGTGCCACTCTTGTTTCAGCCAAAACGCTAGAAGTAGAAAAAACAAAGAAGAAGAAACAAATTAGAAAGCGAAGAGTACCCATAAGTCAGCTCAGCCCAATGAAACTAAAAAATTAAACACTGATAAATTAATATCAAAACTATAAAACCTAAATTATAGCGAGAATAAGAAAGGTCAAATTAACTTCGCTTAATACCCACGATTGCCAACGCGCCGGTGAGTAAATATCCCCTGCGGCATACCAACATACCAATCATTATTCCGCCAATGAGACGAGTTCATCTCAATCTCTAAATTACGAAATCCATTAACGCGCCGCGTCGTCTTCGCCGTTTTCGCATAATCAATCACTTGATTGAGAAAAAACTCTCGTCTCATCATAATCGATTGATTGGTCCATTTTAAATAACGCGTATCAACTTTATAAATTGGGCCTAAATTAGAGGCCTCATTCGTCTTTAACACCTGCGATGGAAACTTCTCATTCGGCCGCTTTTCTACATAAGGTGCAATTCCAGCTAAAGCCTGTGCTTTCATGGGGCGAAACAAACGCTTTAAAAATGAGGGGAACGTGCTCCCATGCATGCGTTTATATTTATCAACCGTGTTGAAAAGCTCACCCGGCTCACGAAGACTTCTTAAACGAACAACTTCTACATCACCACTTTTTAGCAAACGAAGAGACGCTTCTATTTGTTTTTTAGCTTCCTCAAAATTTTCTATCAACGGGCAGTCATTCTCAACCAAAACGATATAATCCGTTTTCATCGCTTGACCCAGCGCTTCAAACCCACCCAAAATCCCCAAATTCTCATCATCACCAGAAGAAGACACGCCAAATTGAGCGGCCAAAGCATGATCTTCAGAAGATTGCTCAGCAAAAAACACATGTGTCTGATCAAAGAGGGAGAAAAAATTCTCATCTTGATAGCTTTTTAAAGCATTTTCGAGAGACAAACGATCTTTCCAGCTTAAGATCCCTAGTCCTATGCTGCCCGCTTTATCTTGAATGATACTCAAACCAGAGCGGTCCAAACTCTCCATAAAACTCCCCTCAAATAGTCCCATGACTTTAAAACAACCTATCGTGACATGAAAAGATGTCAATCCACTAACAGCAAATTCAATCCCAATATTGACAGCCCCCCTAGCACTCTCTACCAAATAGATAACTCTGTTTTCAGTGAAATATTAAAGCGCTAAATACTATGATTGCTTTTCTACTGCCACAGCGTTTGCAATTCGCAATTGTTACACGGACAAGAAAAATACAAAATCAATTGCCCAAAGAAGGAGCTCAGCACTTTTCGGGCTGAGGGACATGGCGAAGCGAGAGCGTAGCCCGGCGCCTAGCGCCGCACCTCGTAGGCCCAAGCGCTAGCACGGATGCTTGTGGGCATCTGAAGCACAGAAAAGCCAACCTAAAGCGCAACTAAGAAAGACAAAACAACTTATGAAAATTGCAACCTGGAACATCAACGGCATCAAAGCCAGATTACCAAATCTTGAAAAATGGCTGCAAGAAGCAAACCCAGACGTCGCTTGCCTGCAAGAAATCAAATCAATCTCAGAAAATTTCCCTTCCGAAGTGTTTGAAGCCATGGGCTATAACGTTGCTGTTCATGGCCAAAAAAGCTTCAATGGCGTGGCCATCCTTTCAAAACGTCCCTTTGATGAAGTCATAAAAGGCCTCCCTGGCAATGAAGAAGATGAACAAGCCAGATATCTAGAAGCTGTCATTTCAACCGATACTGGCGCCATTCGCGTTGCCTCCATTTACTTGCCCAACGGTAACCCAGTGGATAGTCCAAAATATCCATATAAATTGGACTGGATGGAGCATCTCAAAAACCACGCGGAAACTTTATTAAATTACGAAGAACCACTTGTTTTAGCGGGCGATTATAACATCATACCAACAGAAAAAGACGTTTATGACGCATCCAAATGGTTAGACGACGCCCTCTATCTTCCTCAATCAAGAGCAGCTTACCATGCCATTCTAAACCTGGGGCTCACAAGCGCTTTTGAAGCCATAATTAATCGGGCACATAAATATACATTTTGGGATTACCAAGCCGGTGCGTGGAATAAAGATAATGGCATCCGAATTGACCATCTGCTCTTGTCACCCCAAGCAACAGACAAACTCAATCATTGCGAAATAGACCGCTACACAAGAGGCTGGGAAAAACCATCAGACCATGTCCCCATTTGGATTGAGCTAGATGTTTAATAAAAAAACACCCCACTAATTAAAAAATTAGTGGGGTGTACATAATTCCTATAATTATCAAAATTTCCTACCGCCCAGCGGCACCGCCATAATCATACATCTGGAAACCAAACCCCATAGATGGTCCACCATCCATAAAACTCTCAGGCCCACTCACCATTGCATCAGGCATTTGGTTTTTCTGGCGTTTTGTCTCTAACTGATCTTGATCCAAATCTTTAGGGGGCTCAGCCAAGATGATGCCATCAAGAATATCATTCTCGTTTTCGCGCATAGGCTCTTCACGCCATAAAACATTATACTTGGTGCGCAAACGCCCAATATAAAACTCAGCCCGATTATGAACATCCTCAGTGGTGTCATAACGAACCGCACGATACAAACGTTCAACCTGGTTTTTCACAGAGCCTGTAGCGTTACGCCGTGCAAATTCAATCCAGGCAAGAGCCAGGCTTTTCTTTCTGGAAACCAAATCACCCTGCCAATATAACGCCCCAAGATAGGCCTGTGCTTTCGGGTTATTTTTCATGGCAGCGCGTGTCAACCAGCGTTGGCCAAGTTTCACATTACGCATTTTACCGCTTTCAATTAGAAAACGACCCAATTGATACTGCCCTTCAATATCGCCAAAATGCGCCGCTTTTTCAAACAGCACCCGAGCCATAAGCGGATCAGCTTTAATATCCAATTCAGTAACACCATCTTCCATATATCGCGCTAACTGCACAAAAGCATGAGCGATATAAGGTGCTTTCCTAGAAAGGTAAAGTCCACCACCATTTGAAAATTCTGTCGTAATCTGTCGGTAATATTCATAAGCCTTGCGATGATCAACCGCACCGCCTTTACCCGTGCGGTAAATGTGAGCAAGTAAGTAACGCGCTAAAAAAGAGTTCCGCGTAGCAGCCAGTTCCAAGCCTGAAATCGCCTTTTTAATACGCTGCGCCCGATAATCTCTCAAAGCCTGACGAAGCGGACTGGACATCTTTGCTTTAGGAGACACTATTTCTTTATCTGATGAATTAGATAAAGTACGTCCCTTCTTACCTTCTAAAAGCGGAGCAGGCTTAACCAAATGAGGTTTATCAATATCTTGAGGAAGCGGCTCAATAATAATGGCCTTCTCTTCAATCAAAGTCGTTCCATCATCACGAACAATCTCGTTTTGATAAAATTGACGATGCTCAAAAACATCACGCTCTTCAGCAGAAACAGCTGGCGAAAAACCAACACAGAGAAAAGAAACAACCAGTAACCGAACAAAAGACAGCCCGGCACCCAGCTCCTTAAGCGAACAAGCAACAGAATGCAGCTGCCTCTCTAACTTAAAGAGTACCAAATCAACCAGTTGTTTCACTCTATGAGTAACCAACTTAAATGTCTGCGTAACAAACAACTTCAGCTTTACCTCCAGGGTGCGTTACCGCCCCTTTACGAGCAGGACCAACCTGCTGAGCAAATTTCCACAATGTGCCAGACTGATAATCAGTCGTGCGAGGCTGCCATTTTTCACGGCGCGCCTTTAATTCTTCATCAGAAAGATCAACATCTAACGTGCCATCGACTGCATCAATGGTGATCATATCTCCATTTTCAAGCAACCCTATCGGGCCACCTTCAGCGGCTTCTGGCCCCACATGACCAATACAAAAACCACGTGTCCCACCAGAAAAGCGACCATCTGTGATAAGGGCAACTTTCTCACCCATACCCTGACCATAAAGAGCAGCAGTGGTTGAAAGCATTTCGCGCATGCCAGGCCCACCTTTTGGCCCTTCATAGCGAATAACAATCACATCGCCTTCTTCATATTCTTTGTTAGAAACCGCCTCAAAGGCTTCTTCTTCACTATCAAAACAACGAGCTGGGCCAGTAAATTTCAACATATCCATACCAGCCACTTTCACAATGCCGCCATCTGGCGCCAAATTGCCTTTCAAACCAACAACACCGCCCGTTGGTGTAATTGGATTAGTAACCGGATACATAACCTTTTGGCTTTCATCAAAAGTGACACCTTCAAGGTTCTCTTCAATGGTTTTACCTGTCACAGTGATACAATCACCATGAATAAAGCCACCATCAAACAAAGTTCTCATAAGCATCGGAACGCCGCCAGCATCATACATATCTTTAGCCACATATTTTCCACCTGGCTTTAGATCAGCAATATAAGGCGTTTTTTTGAAAATTTCGGCCACATCAAATAAATCAAAATCAATGCCAGCTTCATGAGCAATAGCAGGTAGGTGCAGCGCCCCATTGGTAGAGCCACCAGTGGCCGCTACAACCGTTGCAGCATTCTCTAGAGATTTTCTTGTCACAATATCCCTTGGGCGAATTCCAAGTTGAATAAGCTCCATAACCTGCCGGCCAGAAGCCTCAGCATATTGATCACGGCTTTCATAAGGCGCCGGCGCACCAGAAGAACTAGGAAGTGCAAGCCCCATGGCCTCAGAAACGCAGGCCATCGTATTCGCTGTAAACTGACCACCACAAGACCCAGCACTCGGACAAGCCACACATTCAAGATCATGCAAATCTTCAGCGCTCATTTTCCCTGAAGAATGCTGGCCAACCCCTTCAAACACATCTACCACAGTCACATCTTTGCCTTTAAAGCGGCCCGGCAAAATCGAACCACCATACATAAAGACGCTCGGCACATTAAGACGAACCATAGCCATCATCATACCTGGCAAAGATTTATCACAGCCAGCTAGACCAACCAAAGCGTCATAACAATGGCCCCGCATGGTGAGTTCAATAGAGTCGGCAATCACCTCACGAGAAACCAAAGAAGATTTCATCCCCTGGTGGCCCATAGCAATACCATCTGTCACGGTGATGGTGCAAAATTCACGCGGCGTACCTTTTGCTTCATGCACACCTGTTTTAGCAGCTTGTGCTTGACGCATAAGAGAAATATTACAAGGAGCTGCTTCATTCCAACAAGAAGCAACACCAACAAATGGACGGTGAATTTCTTCCTCAGTTAAACCCATAGCATAATAATAAGACCGGTGCGGTGCACGATCAGGGCCCTCAGTCACATGACGACTGGGTAATTTATTTTTATCAAAAGGTTTCGCGTCCATTAATCTCTCAAATTCTTCTAAGTGGTGGTGTTTAAGTTCTTTATTATAGGGTGTTTTAATACCTAAAAAGCTAATTTCAAAGTCTAAAAAGCCCGCTCAAGCAAAGACCCTAAAAGTCCCATCTGTAAGCACGCTTATAAACAACTAACTATGCGCTAAAAAGCTATAAAAAATCCATCTATGTTAGGGAATTAATCCCTAATAACAAATCCTGAACTTTTCTTCCACTACAGATAAAAAATATGGAACCTCATTGTGGCACAAACGCGGCAATTAACTCACACAGCGTGACAATTAAGTCACTAAACAGAGAGCGCGCGCAAAAGTTCTGACACAAAAAAACTATAATAAAAAAGATAAGTATAGATACAAAATGAACTTTTTAAGCTCTTGAAGCGACATATACACAGGCCAGAAACAAAGTAAAAACAACTAAGTTTCAAATAACAAAAGAACCTGATTGCAAAGTATGCAGTTCAACTCTTTGTTTTTTTAACTTATATTTCGCAATCTTGGCATTAAGCGCCATTTAACGGGAGAAAATCAAATGAATGAACAACCAAGCAGTCCTTTGGGCCAGCCACTTGACATAGATTGGGCAGGTAAAGGCACAAATTATATCGGTCTCGGCTTTAAAGTTTTTTTTCTAAAAATCATAACCCTCTTCATTTATCATTTTTGGGGAAAAACCGAAGTCCGTAAAAAATTATGGAACCATATCCGCCTAAACAACGAACCTCTTGAATATACCGGCACTGGCATGGAAATGTTCTTGGGGTTTTTAATGGTCTTATTGCTCGTATTCACTCCAATTACATTGTTTTTAATGGGCATTGCAGCTTATTTCGGGCCTGATAGCAAAGAATATATTATTGCTATTTTTTGCCTTTATATCATCTTGCTGCCACTCCTAGGAGTTGCCATTTATAGTGCCCACAAATATCGTCTTTCTCGCACTCAATGGCGCGGAATTCGCGGTTCACTTAATGGCTCTAAATGGAAATATGGTTGGACAATGGCCTGGACGACCGTTCTTGTGGTCTTCTCACTTGGCCTTGCCGTCCCATGGCAAAGCATCAAATTGCAAAAAATCCTAACAGACGACACTCACTTCGGTGAAACCCCTATGAGCTTTCACGGCAAAACAAGTGATATCTTCAAATATTATATCGTTCCATGGGTTGCTTTCCTTGCTGGCCTAGGCGTTCTTTATTTGATGATTCAACCTCTTTTTACCCAACTAATGGCACTTCAGTTAAGCGGTGCTCCAGTTGACCCAACAAAACTTTTGGTCATTCAATTCAAAATGCTAGGATATTACATCGGTTTCATTCTTGTGATGTCTGTCATCTATGCGTGGTACCAATCCAAGTTCTACAATTACGTCGCTGAGAAAACTCAATTCTCAAACGGCTCATTTGAGTTAAAAACAACTGGTCCAGGCATCATGTGGCTTGTGATTAGCAACTTCTTTATTGTTGCCCTTTCACTCGGCATCTTAGCTCCTGTCGCAACAGCTCGCTTTTTCGGTTATATCGTTGGCAACCTTTCTTTCAATGGCAATGTTGACCTAGCCGCCATTGAGCAAAGCCAACAACCATTAAGCAAAACCGGCGAAGGCCTGGCCGAAGGCTTTGACGTAAGCACTTTCTAAACATAAATTAATATGACAAAAATAATGGCCTGGATTAAAACTAATCCAGGCCATTATTATATTTATAAAGAACATCTAGCTGTCCTGAATAACTAAGGGTTCCACTTAAAACCATAAAGTCTATCTAAAGGAAAATAGTTATACGAAGAGGGAGCTCAGCCTTTTTTGTCCTTCAGTTGCCTCCTGCAACCGGACCAAGGCTGAGGGACATGGCGAAGCGCCAGCGTAGCCCGGCGCAAACGCCGCCCCTCGGAGGCTCAAACGCGATAGCGTTTGAAATAGCCGTGAGAGAAAACAAAGTGCGGATGCAACGTGAGCATCTGAAGCACAACTAACATATGCGGATGCTGTGTGGGCATCTAAAGCACAATAAAGCGAGAGATATCAAAGGAGCACTCATAATGAGCATTCGGCAAAAATGGAATGGTCGCTGGAATGATGGCAAAACAGCCAACTCTCATGAAGTCGAAATAGTGCTTCAAGAAGATAGCTTGCGTTTTGACTTAAAAAGCCCCTCATCCTCTTCACAAACCATGCCCGAATTTTGGCGCTATGATCAAATTCACAGCCCAACGCCCATAAAACCAAGCTCAGATCATGTCCTTCTCACCTATGAAAAGAAAGAAGGCCAAAGACTATTTGTAGATCATCCAGATTTTGCCAAACGCATTCTTGATTTCGCGCCCAATATCACATCCGGCAAACACACTTGGGCACTTTTAAAATGGCCACTAGGCATGGCTGCCTCTTTAGTCATCTTCTGGGCACTCACCTATTTCAATGTGATTAGCCCCGCGCAATATATCGCAAACATGCTGCCAGAAAATACAAGGGTATCTCTCGGCCAAGGTGTTGTAAAAACCATTCAAAGAAAAAAGAAAGTTTGCACATCACCTGAAGGGTCAAAAGCATTTGAAAAACTCATTGCCAGGCTCAATCAAGGTCTTGGCAAAAACCAAAATTTCAATATAAAAATTATTGACCTTAGTTATGAAAACGCATTTGCTGCCCCAGGCGATCAAATCGTCATGTCCGGCAAATTAATCCGCAATGCAAACTCGGCTGATGAAGTCGCAGGTGTCCTTGCTCATGAAATGGGGCACGCCGTCAAACTTCATCCAGAAACAAACATAGTGAGAGCTCTTGGCATCTTAGCAGCCTTGCAGCTATTCACAGCCGGCGAAAGTGGCGCCTTTGGTGAGCTGGCCTTTTTCCTCGTTCAATCAGGCTATAGCCGCCAAGCTGAAACCGAGGCAGATGAATTCGCCGCAAAAACCTTAACCAAGTCAAACATTGATACCCGCCCATTAGCCGGATTTTTTGAGCGCATCATCAAACAAAGAAAAATCAAACTTGAAAAAAGCAAATCCGAAAAAGATAAAAAATCGACTCAAAAAAATGAGAATGAGAAAACGTCGGTTCAATCAACCAATGATGAAAACGACAGCAGATCAATAATGCAATGGATCAGCACCCACCCAGCAACCTCAGATCGGATTAAGTTTTTCAATCAATCCAAGCTAACCACTACTCCTGAAATTTTAACACCATTGGAATGGCAAGCCTTGAAAAACATTTGTGGCCCAAAAAAAGAAAAGAAAAAAGAAAAGAAAAAAGACAAAGCCTCTAGCAAATGACACCACTAAACATCCTCTTCATATGCAGCCAGAATCAATGGCGAAGCCCGACTGCTGAAAAAGTCTGGCACAAAACTGAGGGTATTTCGGTACGTTCAGCCGGAACAAGCCGCAAAGCAAGAAAACGTCTCTCAGTAAAAGATATCCGTTGGGCAGATCTGATCTTTGTCATGGAAGAAAAACACAAATCAAGAATGAGAGCCGATTTTCGTGATGAAATTCAATATAAAGAAATCTATGTTTTAGATATCCCTGATGAATATCAATATATGGACCCAGAGCTCATTGAAATTATCAAAGAAAAAACTGAACCTCTAATTTTTACCCAACAATCTGATAATTAAAAATCATCCAGTTTTTTCATCATTTTTGATCTTGATTAAAATACATCATCAAAACAAACTCAGCGGCTCTCTAACAACACCCGAACAACAAGCGCCAACCCCAAACTTGGCAGCACCTTCACCATAGGCCCAAGCGGGTCTAACCAAAGAGACGGCACAATCAAAGTCGAAGCCAGTAAATAAAACAAACTCACCCCAATCATCCCCCAGCAAGCAAGTTTCGCATATCTTCGAATTAAAATGGCACCAGCCAAAATCAAATCAATAACCGCCCAAAAAGCCACACTCATCCATGCAAACTCTTTCGCCCAGCCCACATCAACAAGAACCTTTGCTGCACTCTCAATGCTATAAAAACCAATCACCCCAGAGAGAAACCAAAATATAGAGAGCACCGCAATCATAACCGGCATCAACAAAGCCATCCGCGCAAAGAGCCTGTCTTCAACATGCGCTGACATACTCTTAAACGTCTCATCTAATGAGCGAACATGAGCGCCTGTTAAGTTTCTCCACTGCCTAGCATCTCCAACCACTCCCTCTTTCATAACCTTCATAGCAGAACTACGAAGCGGAGAGCGCCACCCAAACCGTCCTAATAAATTAGCAACAGAACTTGTAAAACCCACGAACCAATCTGGAAAATGAACAAATGAACGAGGAGGCTGAAACCCAAGCCACTCCCGATGAGCGACGATCAACTCTTTCAAACTATGAACCCGCTCTTCAACCAAATCACATTCAGTTCCATTAGGCACATCACCATCCACAAACGAGGCAACAGCAAGAGCCAAATCTTCAACAAATACGGTCTGCACTTTTCCCTTAGCATAAGCAATGGGTTGAATAAGAGGAAAACTCGCCAGCATCCTCAAAAGCGCCGTCCCCCCATAAGCTGAAGGCGCAATCACTAGGCCCGGCCGAAAGATACAATAACAAACTCCACTCATTCTTATGAGCTCATCCCCTTCAGCCTTCGTTCGCAAAAAAGGCGTACTCGCATCCAATGAAGATCCAACTGATGAAATCTGCACCACACTCACATTAAGCGTTTTACATGC
The DNA here is from genome assembly GCA_965230545.1 of Hyphomicrobiales bacterium. Taxonomy (GTDB): domain Bacteria; phylum Pseudomonadota; class Alphaproteobacteria; order Rhizobiales; family HXMU1428-3; genus HXMU1428-3. The sequence goes on from CBDDLE010000004.1 coordinate 601,504, forward strand.
CCTTACTAACGCGCCAATCGCTTTTGTATGCACAACCTCAAGATCATCACGGTAACTTTCCTGCAAAGCTCCTGCACAATTAACCACGACATCAAAACGGCTTAAGAAATCGAGCCACGCTTGGGCTTCACAAAGGTCAGATAAATCTCGAATGATCCATGGAATATCTGGCAAAACAGACTTAGCTGTTGCTTCATCACGGCCCAACCCCGTAACAGTGTGACCAGCTTTAATGAGTTGACGGCAAACCTCACTGCCAATCAAGCCATAAGCCCCAAGCACGAGAACCATGCGCCCCGCCTTGTCTTCAACATGTTCCTGAACCATTTCGCCCTCACCCAAAAACTTAACAAATCGAGCCAACCCAAACAAAAAAAGGGACAGCCCTTTAAGCCGTCCCTTTACTATCTCATATCTAATGAAACTTGAAAATAAAGTCTTTTAGCTTCACCCAAGCTCTTTCATGCGCTCAAGCGCAGCTTCAAGCTGGTCCTTCGTCTCAGTTTCTTCAGCCAAGCGACGCTTTTGCTCAACAATCACATCTTCCGGTGCTTTAGATAAAAACTGCTCATTTGAAAGTTTACCCGAAAGCTTCTTAATCTCTCCGCTCACTTTGCCAAGTTCTTTGTTCAAGCGCGCAACTTCCGCGTCTACATCAATCACACCTTTAAGAGAAAGCGCAGCAATAGCCTCACCCATCACCACTTGAACAGAACCTTCCGGCACTTCATCACTAAAACTAATGTCCTCTAACCGAGCCATATGTTTAATGGTGTTTTCATGTCTGTTTACCCACTCAGTGCTTTGTTCATTAGCAGAAACCATAACAAGTGGCATCTTCGCACCAGCCGGCACATTCATTTCAGAACGAGCTGAGCGAATATCAGAAATGAGCTTAATCAACCAATTCATTTCATTACTGGCGGCCTCATCAACCAACCCGTCATAAGTCGGCCACTCCGCATTAATCAGCATAGTTGAGCGTGTCCGTCCTTGTTCGCCAAGGCGCTGCCAAAGTTCTTCTGTCATAAATGGCATGAACGGATGCAACAATTTCATCATCTCATCCAAAACCCAGGCCGTAACAGCTCGTGTCTCTTCAATCTCAGCTTCAGTGCCTGCTGAGAAAATTGGTTTTGAAAGCTCAACATACCAATCACAATAAGTGTTCCAGATAAATTGATAAATACTCGATGCGGCATCATTAAAGCGGTAATTCTCAATCGCTGTTGTGATTTCCTTCGACGCCAATTCAGCCTCTCCAACAATCCAGCGATTGATCGTGAGGTTAAGAGACTTAACATCAACAGGGCGCTCACCCACGCACTCATTCATCTCAGCAAAGCGCGCTGCATTCCAAAGCTTCGTTGCAAAATTCCGATAGCCCTCAACCCGAGGAATAGACATCGCCACATCACGGCCCGGCGCTGCCATCGCCGCCATAGTAAAGCGCAGCGCATCAGCGCCATATTTATCAACTAGCGGTAATGGATCAATTACATTCCCCTTAGACTTGGACATCTTCTTGCCATGCTCATCGCGAACAAGCGCGTGAATATAAACCGTGTCAAATGGCACTTCATCCATAAAGTGAATGCCCATCATCATCATCCGCGCCACCCAGAAGAAGATGATATCAAACGCGGTCGATAAAGTTGCTGTCGGATAATAACGCGCAAGCTCTGGCGTTTTCTCGGGCCAGCCCAATGTTGAAAACGGCCAAAGTGCTGACGAAAACCACGTATCAAGCACATCTTCATCACGTTTTAGTTCTTTTGCTTCACCATAATGCTTATCCGCCAAAGCTTGAGCTTCTGCCTCAGATTGCGCAACAAACACTTCTCCATCTGGGCCATACCACGCAGGGATCTGATGCCCCCACCATAATTGGCGAGAAATACACCATGGCTGAATATTATTCATCCACTCATAATAAGTCTTGTCCCAATTGGCCGGTACAAACTTTGTCTTACCAGACTTCACCGCCTCAATCGCAGGCTTCGCCAGAACTTCCGCATTCACATACCACTGATCAGTCAGCCAAGGCTCAATCACAACTTCAGAGCGATCACCATAAGGAACAGTCAGTTCATGGTCTTCGATCTTTTCCAAGAGGCCCAGCGCTTCCATCTCAGCGACAACTTTTTTGCGCGCTGCAAACCGCTCCATCCCCTGGTACTCTTCTGGCACATTTTCATTAAGGTGCGCGGTTTGATCAAAAATATTGATCATCTCAAGATTTTGTCTTTTACCAACTTCAAAGTCATTAAAGTCATGCGCCGGTGTCATCTTCACTGCACCAGAGCCCTGCTCAGGATCAGGATATTCATCCGCCACAATCGGAATAAGCCGATCAGCAATTGGCAAACGCACTTGCTTGCCAACCAAATCTTTATAACGCTCATCATCAGGATGCACCGCAACGCCCGTGTCACCAAGCATCGTCTCTGGCCGCGTTGTCGCCACCACGATGAACTGGTCAGTCCCTTCAATCGGGTATCTAAAGTGCCACATGTGGCCGTTGGTTTCGCGCGCTTCAACTTCAAGATCAGAAATCGCGGTCAAGAGTTTCGGGTCCCAGTTCACAAGACGCTTGTCTTTATAAATCAGCCCCTGGTTATAAAGATCCACAAACACCTTGAGCACAGCCTTAGACAATCCCCCATCCATCGTAAAGCGCTCGCGCGACCAATCACAAGATGCCCCAAGCCGGCGCAACTGATTAACAATCGTGCCACCAGATTCCTCTTTCCATTCCCACACTTTTTCAAGGAATTTCTCACGCCCCATATCACGTCGCCCGGGCAAGCCTTTTTCAGCTAATTGGCGCTCAACCACCATCTGCGTTGCGATGCCCGCATGGTCCGTTCCTGCTTGCCATAAAACATTCTTGCCCCGCATCCGCTCAAAACGAATAAGCACATCTTGCAAAGAATTATTCAGCGCATGCCCCATATGCAGCGAGCCCGTGACATTAGGCGGCGGAATGACAATACAAAAATTGTCTTCCTTATCTTTCTTATTCTCATCAGCACCGGCAGCAAACGCACCACTGTCTTCCCAAGATGAATAAATCCGCTCTTCAATGTCTTGCGGTTGATATGTTTTTTCAAGCATCTGTCTAACTGAAATCCCGTTTAAGGCCTCAAAAGCCCATTAATACGATTATTTATGGAATAATTTATCGGTGGTACGCTCCTCATGCGCTGATGTCAACCTTTCACCACCAAACAAAAAAGGCTGCTCAAAAGAACAGCCCTTTTTAAATTTAAACATCTATATTCATTAAGCCAGAAACGATCTAAAGACCTACCACTTATTCGGGTCAATCTTGCCAGTTTCTTCGTCAACCACACCTTTTAAAAGCTCTGGCAAGTTGCGCTCAAGCCAATCACGCAGTAACGGCTTCAAGAGTTGTTTCACAATCTCTTCCAAATTGTTCTTCATCTCAACTGGTAGTTGATCACCCATCGCACCAGGAATAAGCGCATCACCCTGCCCATGAACGGCCGGTAGCACCGGTCTAAAGCCAGATGGCACAGGAAGCATATCAGCACCACCTTGCGGACTTCCAACTTGCGGACCACCCATTTGAGGCATGCCCATTTGCTGCGGCGCCCCCATATAGCCTTGTGGCACCATCTGGCCAGGCTGCTGCCCCATTTGAGCTTGTGGCGCCATATGACCTTGAGGGGCATTACCTTGCTGAACCAAATGTCCTTGGTGTCCAGCTTGCCCCTGTAGGGCTTGGTTTTGTTGCATTTGGCCTTGTTGCACTTGGTTTTGTTGAGCTTGCATCCCCTGCGGAACTGGCGCTTGACCTAGTTGCCCACCCATTTGTGCATGAGCTGGCATCTGTCCCGCTTGTGGCAAGCCACGCATTTGCGCCTGTTGAGGCATCTGCTGCGGATTTGCCTGATTATTTTCAGACTGCTGTTGCATTTTCTGATTTGCAGTGTCATCAACACCCTGAACATTAGACAAATTCAAACTTGCATCTGCTTGGCTTAACGCTTGCCCCAAAGCAATATCATGCTCCAAACGAGGGTCATGACCGCCCATCAATTCAGTTCTTTGCGGCTCACCAGAATTAGAGCCTGCCAATGGTTGAACACCACCCATTTGCGGATTTAAATCAGCTTGAGGCTGCTCACCAGCTGCTTGTTGCCCCTGTGCTGCGTTCATCAATGCTGGGTTCATACTAGGCGTATCAAGGCCAGGTGTTTCAGGCTCGGCCGCAAAGCCAGGATGCGGAACACCAGACTGAGGCGGTGATTTACCTTCAAGAGCACCATTAAATTGCGGCTCACCTTGATCAAGTGGCACAACAGGCTGTTCCGCACCAGCAGAAACATCCATACCTTCACTAGCTACCCCCTCGGTAACACCAGCTAATTGATCAGCCAAAGACGCCTGATCTTGAAGCGGATTTCCTTGTGGAGCACCAGCTTGTAAATCATTTTGCATCTGAGCTTGAGCAGGCGTTTCACCTGCTTCACCCAAACCACGTGCCATTTGATTGGAATTAAGTGGATCAGCCTGTGAAAGAGCTGCAGAGCTATCCGGCATCTGAGACGCAGGCAATCCTATATCACCGCCCATATTATTGAGCCCGGCATCCCCGTCCATTCCACTGAAAATATCGTCAAGTTTAGCGGCAGCATCTTGCGCAGATTGCCCCGCCGACATATCAGCAACCTGTTCTTGAGCGCCCATTTGGCCAGCATTTAAAGGACCAGCATTCATTTCTGCAGGTTGTCCCTGCTGTTCTTGCCCTTGTAATAATGGATTAATCCCGCCTAAATCTTGAGCCGGGTTAGAAACTGGATTTGGAGGTGCAGCTGCAGGATCTAAACCACCTTGTTGCTGTGGTTGATGTTGCTGAGATTGAGATTGTGGTGGTTGAGCTTGCTGTTGAGGCGCAGAAACGACTTGCGTCAGGTCCATAATCCCATCATCAAGCGCACTATTCGGAGCATCTGCCCCTTGCGGAGTCATCCCTGGCGCAGATTCAAGATTAGCCCCAACTTGAGAGTTGGCCTCACCACTGCTCTCCCCCTCAATCATACTCTTAATAGATGCCAAAAGGTCATCCATTGATACATTGGGAGCTTGGCCGCTACTGCTCATCCTATGTTACCTCAAAAAATCTTTCTTGTTCAGACATGCTAATCGTGAACACATAGTTCTTTAACTATATGACACAAGCCCTCAAGCAAATCGAACAAATTGATTCAATTACACACAATTCATTACATTTACACGTAACTGGTTATATATATAACCTGATGTCAATTCATGAAACTGTTATTTTAATGAAGGACGGCGATCAAACACACCTTCAGTCAAGAAAATGGTTCTTTGATCAAGCTCAGGGTCGTTAATATCCGCCCCGCGCCACTTCCTATCAACACGAGAGAAGTTCTCCACAGGGTCGTAAATAACTGTTGATACAGGCAATGTAGCAACCGAAAGACGCCCAGTTGCCACCAGCAAGTTATACTCAGCAACAACAACATCTCGTTGAGACGTTACCAAATTCACTTGAGCATCCAGAAAATCCTGCTCCGCATCCAAAACATCAAGAACGGTCCGTTGACCAACCTTTTCCTCTTCCCGCACCCCAGAAAGTGCCGTTCTGTTCGCTCGTACTGCCACTTTATTCGCTTCAATTTGAGCCCGCGCCGCCTCTAGCTGCCCATAGGCAGATATAACGCTTGAGCGAACCTGCACCCGCGCTTGTGTCAACTCAGCCCGGCGCTGCAAGACAACCTGCTTGGCTTGCCGAATACGCGAATAAACCGCACCGCCTTGATAAAGCGGCACCCTGGCTCTTGCTGTAATGGACCCCACATTGCGCTCATCAGTAAAGGGAGAGCTATCAAAGTTCTGCGAATATTGCGCATCAAGGCTAACTTCAGGCAAACGCTCACCTTCAACCACCCTCACATTTTGCCGAGCTGCCTTTTCAAGAAACACCGCAGATTCAATCACCGGGTTTTCAGCCAAGCCCCAACCAATGGCCTCAGTTTGCGTGCGTGGTAAATACTTACGAATACTTCCAGGACGTCCCAAACGCCCCGGACGATGCCCAATAAGTCGCTGATATTCTGCCCTTGCCGTTTTTAAATTCGCTCGCGCTAAATTAACAGCTGAAACAGCAGCACTGCGCCGCGCGCGCGCCTGCGCCACATCTGTAGTTGTCACCTCACCAACAGAAAACCGATCCTGCGTCGCTTTAAGCTGGCGCGTTAAAACCGCTAAGTTGTTCTGACGCAAGCGTAAAACCGCAACCTCACGCACAACATTCATAAAAGCAGCAACAGCATCAAGGAGAACTGTTTGCTCTACATTTCTTAAATTCGCCCGCCCCGCCAGAACATTAGATTTAGCCTGACGAATACCGTTCACCGTACGCCCACCCCTAAAAAGAGGTTGAGACAAAGTCACAGAATAACCATAAGGAGAGACACGACCATCTGTAAGAGAACGAGGCCGAGTTGTCGTATCTTGCGTACCAATTTGCCCATCAAGAAACACATTAGGGCGATAACCGGATCTTGCTTGCGCTACACCTTCATCTGTTGCTCTTAAACGCGCCCGCTCAGCTCGCAGCGTTGGGTTATATTCATAAGCAGATCCAAGCGCTTTATTTATTGTTTCAGCCCTTAACTCGCTAAAAGCCCCTTGCCCCAAGAGAGCAACAACCGCAAAACCAGCAAAAACAAAAAAGGAAGAGCCCAAAGAAAAGTGAGAAGACGCTGCACGCGCACGTCCCTTGAGAGCTTTATGCAAAAAAACAATCATAGAAAAATAGCTTTCACATCAAAAGCGCAAGGCTCAGCAAGAAAACCTCACAGTAGTCATTTCTAAAGAGAAACAATAAATCCGCCCTTGCCTACTGTTCCCCTCTGGAACCCCGCCAAACCTCACAAAACACAAACGAAGTCCGCCCAAATCGGAGAGACTTAAATTTTTGTGCAAAACACAAGTTTTGGATTTGCTTCCAGACAGCAAACGCAAACGAATCACATTCGATATTAACTATATTTACGAGTAAAGATCACTAAACCAATCGCTTTTTTGTGAAATCAATAGCTAAGAGTATCTATTTTACAACAAACGAATCGCTTCCCTAACAAAGCGTTACGTTTCAGTCGTTTATGAACATGGTTCATAAAAAAAGCCTCTCATCAGAGAGGCTTAAATTTCACTTCCAACAGGTAACCCACAACAATTTAAGGGCTAAAGAATGAATAAAACGATGTTTAAATTTTTTTCAATAAAGCGCTTTAAAGCGAAAATTCAGGAACCAAAGAAAAGTCCGCCAGAACCGGCGCCGCTAAATCTCTCAAACTTACAGAAGAAACAACACCGCCCGTGCGCACAAATCGTTCAGCACGCCCAAAGCCATTTTCCATCACCACAGTCACAAGTCGGCCACCATCTTTTAGTTGGTCTGTCAGCGCACTTGGCACTTGCTCAACAGCCCCATTAACCAAAATCACATCATAAGGCCCTTGATTGGCTTGCCCCTGAGTTAAACTCCCCTCAACAACAGCCACATTAACGATTTCCAAATCACTAAGGATATCGGTGGCTTTCTTCACCATTTCAGGTACAGCCTCCACCGCGACCACAGATTCAGCTAAATGCGCGAGCACCGCAGATGAATAGCCCGTAAGGCAACCAACATCTAAGATATAATCCGTTGGCTCAATATCAGCAATTTCTATAAGAGAGGCCAATGCCATTGGCGTAAGCATTGAACGCGGCCCGCGGCTTTCATCTCGGCTCACCAATTGAATTTCACGATCCAAATAAGAAGTAGATTGCAAAGCCTCTGGAACAAAACGTTCACGTGGCACCTGATCCATAGCCTCCAAAATCCGCAAACTGGTTATATCATTGGGACGCAGCTGACAATCAACCATATTACGCCTTAAATCAGAAAAATTTGTCATAGTGTCCTCACTTTAAGAGAAGATGTCCTCACTTCTAAAAGAAACCGAGCCTAGAATCGATTAACTACCCATTAAATTAAATCATCTCGGCTGGCAAATGAAGGTGTCATTTAACCGCGTAAAAATTTTTTTTATTATTTTCTTTGCAAATAAAGCCAAAACCTATTGACAAATCCCCCCTCAAAAGGATTATGTGAGCTTTCGACTTTGAGGCACCGAACAGCCTATGCTGAGAATTGCCACACCATAATCAAAGCCGGTTCATTCAATAACTTGTTGAATACAGATATGGACGGCCAACCAATAGCCACTCATATCGATAGAGTATATTATTGAGAATTTTTAAAAATATCATAATTTACTCAGAACTCCCAAACTGCACGCGACGGATGCCATGTGGGCATCTGAAGGAGCACTAGGAGAGAGGCCACATGGCGGAGTGGTGACGCAGCGGATTGCAAATCCGTGTACCCCGGTTCGATTCCGGGTGTGGCCTCCAAGCTTTTTCCTTATATTTCAGTGTTTTAATCTTAAACACCCAAAAAGAACATACCCTTTAAAAGAACTTAAATAGAACACAAGGCCGGATCACTTCAGGATCAGCTATCACTATCGTTAATTGAGCGTCTCTCTCGAACAAATAACCAAAGTACAAATGCCCAGAATGAAAAAATGAAGCAAAGCAGGACCATACTCAAATACTCACCATCCCACCCATCAAAATGATGCAAACAACCATTCTTTAAACAATTGTACCCATAGATAGTTAATGGCAAAGAATTCGTAAGAGTAATTAAAGCCACTAATGACCTAATCGAATAGAGAAAAGCAACAGTGGCATAAATAGGGACCCACCCTACCAAAGGGTACATGAGCAAAAATGGCACCGCAGGGTTTGCCCCTACAGTCACCACTAAAATTATTAGCATGAAAAAGGTCAACAATGGCCCCAGCAACAAACCAAGCAAAAATCTAATTAAAGCCAAATAAAAACCTCGATAACGACTAGGTAAAACCAGTAGATTTCAAAATATTACATAAAACATATTAAACAATATATTGTATTTAATAATTTAGTCAGTCAAAAACTCCATCCCACCAACAAAAAAACGCCAAATCTTACTATGACAATAGTCTCACAAGATTTGGCGTCCTGGCGTAATTCAGATGTCTAGCAACTTAGCTTAGGAAGTGAGGTTGGAGCGCTAGACAACTGTTCGGGTAGAATATTCTAATTGTTATGATGTCGATGAATACTCAGAACTTGAAATTCCATCAAAAACATCAACAAGATCACCGTCAAAGTTGAAGTTGATAAAAGAGGGGACGATTATCTTTTTCATCAGGTAATCTCCATTTCATAACAAAAGAATAAATTCATTATTCGCCAAATTTGATTACCTCAAATTTGCGATTAGGTAACATTTTTGTAACCTTAAAATTCTTCTGAACAAATATTGGAAATTTATATTTTTAGCGCCACAATTTAGATCGCTTTTTTATCCCGCTTCACCCGACCACATTTAAATTTTTTAATGTGCCAGTTTGGATTACCCGCATTCCACTTTGCGAGTTCTGGTTGACCAAACCTCATACATTGCGTTGGTAATGGCGGGTTGCCCATATATGTAAGTTGAAAATCCTTACAATGAGATGGATTTGTGCTCAAACATGCAAGAAACACCAGTTCAAACATCTTTTTTCTCCTTTTTCAGTTGGCCCCGTTAATGCGCATACTGATAAAGAGGGAAAATTAAACCATAATCAAAGAAAATGAAAGACAGCAAACACTGCTTATGAACGGTATTTTAGTACCATTTATTGCAAAAAATATTAATTTGAAAACTTTTTCTGACTTTTGTGAAATAAGATTTCTATCCCTCGCAATTTTCTAAATTATCAAATTTCAAATACAAAAACGCCAAACCTAGATCGGAACTCAATCCTACAAGGTCTGACGTTTTCGATCGGAGAGCTTGGCAAATCTCAAGATGAGGGGGCTTGATAAGGGGATAGAAAATCTACCAACTCTCCTTTACTCAACTCTCTCCTTATGGAAGCTCAGGGTAGTTAATGCCATGAGCATTGTCGAAAGTTTCAGGATACTGAATGCCAAAAGTGTTTTCGATTTCACTTGAAACAACACTTTCATCAAAACCAGCACTAGCTAGATTATCAGCAAATGCTGAAACAGACCCACCAACAAGTGAAAATAGAACAACTGATAAAGCGAATAATTTTTTCATAACATAATCTCCGATTTTAATTTTCAGCCACTGTGCATTGTGCTGTGTGGCTTGTGTTGAAAACAACATGGCGCATGGAAATGAGAAAAAAAAGAGCACCTCACAGCCCCGTGAAATCGTTTGATAATGGAGAAGAAAAACTATGTGTTTCGTGATCAATTCTCACGCCCACGTGAAGCTCACTCGCGAAAATGAGAGCAAAAACAACACCTTTCCTCGCATTTGCGTGAAGGCAAAGAAGCTTCGGTTAATTCATGAATGAAAAAACAAAGGGTAAATCTATGAAACGCGATCCAGGTTTCAGCAAAAAAACTGGCAGCCTTGACGTAACAATCAAAACCACCAGCTTTATCTGAACCTTAAGCCTCAGTCACTTCCCGGCATCCTATTGATCGGCCAAATTTGCCTTTCCGTTGCTTGCGCTTTAACCGGCGCTCACAACGCCGCTTAGCAACCTTACAAGCCTTGCTTTTCTTCTTACGTGTAGCAGCTGCATCAACCTCATGGCCCGCATTGTCCCATGCCTTATACATACACCACTTTCCCTTGGCTTCTGCCGGGCCAGAAGCCCCAACAAAAACAAAACCAGCCAACAACCCAACAGCCACCAATTGAAAAGTATTTTTCATAACAAACATCTCCTTTTACTTTTTCTTGCGCTATCAATGCGCACTCAATAACTCTGTCGCCAAGAAAAAGAACAAGGTTCAATCATTAGATAAAAAAATTTGGCCCCGTAAAACGAGGCCAAATTTCTTTTTCTTTGTTTAGATAAAAACGCTATTTAAGCATTTTATTTATCGCACTTTTATTTATCGTCAAATGTAGGGTAATCAATACCAATTGGGCCCATCTGATGCGGAGCAGCCTGAGCAGATACCGACACACCTAAAAGTGAAAACGCAACAATTGTAAAAGCAATAATTTTCTTCATGGGGTTTCTCCATATCCAAATTTAAACTGCCCCCATCATGCAATCACCAACCTAAAAAGCGATTTACCCCAAGGTTAATTTTGAGTAACCATAAAATTGACCGCACTCTTTATCTCTACTTGACCAAAACAAGTGTTCACGTTATGTTCTAAAGGTTATGAGCATAAGAAAACCAGACTCTCCCGAACAATTATATTTAGATTTTGACGGCTTTTTTGCCTCTGTTGAGCAACAAGCTAATCCAAAACTGCAAGGCAAGCCTGTAGGTGTCATTCCTTTTGACACAACAGATTACACCTGCGTCATCGCCTGCTCGAAAGAAGCAAAAAAACGCGGCGTTCAAAATGTGATGCCCATCAAGGAAGCTAAAAAACGCTGCAACGATCTCATTCTCGTTCCTCAAAAACCAGACCTCTACAGGCGTGCCCATAACGCACTCATCAATGAAATCATGGCAGTCACCCCAATTGAAGCCATAAAATCCATCGATGAACTCACCTGCAAACTAGATAAATATAACCGCCAAAGACCAAAACTGATTGCCACCAATATCAAAAAACGCATTCACGACCATATCGGCCCTCACATCACTTGCTCAATCGGCATTGCCGCCAACAGACAATTGGCAAAAATCGCCTGTAAGCTAGACAAACCAAACGGCACCACCATTTGGCACCCTAAAGATACACTGAGCCACCTTGAAAACATCCCCCTGGAAGATATCCCAGGCATTGGCGGGCGCATGCGAAAGCGCCTCTATCAAGCGGGCATTTTCAACACAAAATCACTTTTAAAAACAAGCCCCAAACAAATGCGCGCGCTCTGGCGCAACGTCACTGGCGAACGCATTTGGTATGCCCTCCATGGATTTGATGTCAAAGCCGAGCCAAGCAGGCGCGGCATGTTTGGCCACAGCCGCGTTCTACCACCAGAAAACCGCTCACAAAAAGAAGCCAAAGCCTGCGCCCGGCTATTGCTTGTAAAAGCCGCCAGACGCATGCGCCGCGAAAATTATTATGCCAGTAAATTATGGCTGCACTTTTCTCTAAAATTCCCAAAGAGATATAATCAAGAAAAACCACGCAGAAGCTATGGCAGTGACCTCAGCTTCCCCCCTTGTCAAGATGATCAAGCCATTCTCAAAGCCTTTCATCAACTCTGGGAGGCAACAACACCTCACCTGCCAAAAGAAGCACGCATCTTGAAGGTTGGCGTCGCGCTTTATCAATTAGAAACAGCAAATAGCAGGCAGCTCGACCTCTTCTACAATGAAGATCAAGCCCGACAAAAATGGGAGAAAGTAAATTCAGCCATTGATACACTCAATTCAAAATACAGCAAAACCATCGTCAGCATCGGCCCCTGGCAACCACCTGCAGGCGGCTATGCCGGCGGCAAGATTTCATACGTCAGAGTCCCCGGCGCTGAAGATTTTTGGTAAACCGCGGTTGCTAGTGCCGGATGCGTAGTAGGCATCTGAAGGCACCCTTAAAGAGGGGGCAACCTGAAGCGCAACTAATAAGCGCGGTTGCTTCTTGCGGATGCCTGGTGGGCAACCTGAAAGCCCGCAATAAAGAGGTAACTGAAGCCGCACCAAACGCCCCATACGAAGAAGGAGTACTGCCCTATTTCAGGGCAGTAGGACATGGCGCAGCGCCAGCGCGGTTACATAGTGGGTAACCTGAAGCGCAACTAAGAAAAGCAACGGTTACTTTAGGGCCGGTTTCTGGTGGGAAACCTGAAGGCCCGCAATAAAGAGGCAACCGAAGGAGCACTAAAATGAACTGGAAAAATGAATATCAGCTTCTAGATTTAGAAGAAAATAAAACCGTAGGATTCACCTGCCAAAAGTGCGGGCTTTATTATGCACAAACCGTAAAAGATCTACTCATATACTACGACAAACAAACCTACCCATCTGAAATAGAGCGAACCATGAAATGTAAAAAATGGGGCTGCAATGGATCTTTGCGTATAGAAATCAACCAAGAACACCTCATTGAGGCCTTCCAAGGCGGCCTGCCATAATACAGCACGGATGGCTTTATGGGCATCTGAAGTGCAAATAAAAAAACTATGGATGCCGCACCGGTTTAAAATGGGCAAGCTAAAGGGGCCTCTAAGAAGTGGGTAACCTAAAGCGCAAACAAAAAAGCGCGGTTGCTCGTGGGCAATCTAAAGCGCACCATACACCCCAGACGAAGAAAGAGTTCAGCCTTGATCCGGTTGCGAGTGGGCAACTGAAGGACAAAAAAAGACTGAAGGACATGGCGAAGCGCCAGCGCGGTTACATAGTGGGAAACCTGAAGCGCAGATAAAAAAGTAGCCCGGGGCGAGCCCTACCCCTCGGAGGGCCTGCTGCCTTTAGCAGCAGAATAGCCCGCGAGAGAGAAAAAGAGCATAAAAGTTTGATTTTAAAGAAAAAAGGTTGGAAAACTAAAAAATAAGTGATTTTTTTCAAATTCGGTCTTGGCAAATCGAAAAAAGCTTTGTAAAAGGAGCGCTTCACACGTTGCTTTCACTGGTTGAAAGCAGGTGTAAATAGTTTTAAAATATCTCTTATTTTAAAGCGAGAATGTTGAAATTGTTCCTCAGTAGCTCAGTTGGTAGAGCAAACGACTGTTAATCGTTGGGTCGCTGGTTCGAGCCCGGCCTGAGGAGCCATTCTCCCCCTTTTTCCAAAACTCACAACCTCTTCCACTGATTAAAAAATCATTACAAATCCTTGTTGTAAAAATTGTTATATATCAAAGCTCCGGTAGACAAGCAGCTCTATTGTAGAGGCTAGAAATAAAACAAATGAAACCCACACCTCTCCTGCAAACAAAAAAATCTTCTGAAAAGTCAGCAAGTCAGCTACTCTGATTAGCTGAAGAAAATTAAAAAGAGAGAAACAACAAGGATGAAAACATGAGCAAAAAGACACTCAAGAACTCCTTTAGCCCCATCCATCTAATTATGGCACTTGCTTTAGTTTGCGCACTCTTACCTCTCAAACAGGCAAATGCAGAAGAAACCATCCCAAACCTAATCGGCACATGGAGCGGTGAGAACAAAACAATCTCTGACAAAAAGGGGTACAAAAGCTGGAATAAGACGATCACTATTACCGAGCAAAAAGATCGCAGATTCAAAGGGCATTTCACATACTCAGGTGGAAGCGTTAATTTCTTTGGCGTCATCTACCCGGATAACAAATCCATCACATGGGTCTCTTCAGGTAGCAGAGGCTATAACCATGGCCGTATTTTATCTAAAGACAAAATCTCAGCTTGTTTTGTAGAAGCAGGAATTGATGCAACAGCCGGCTGCGCAAAATTGAGTAAGTCAAAATAACTAACTGCAGCTTCCCCTCCCCTTTATACAAAGGGGAGCAAGAGCATAAAATACACGTTAGATTTTATAAGCAGTTCGAAAAGCGCCCCAATGATGCCCCTTTACCATAATTGGCACATCAACTTCTTTCATCATAACTGTCTCGTTATTTCCTAATTCACGAGGATAAGCTTGAACCAAATGAGGCAACAAGTTTCGTGCTGCTGAAAGCCCCGCACGGTCATCAAAAATCAACCGATTACGACAATTAGAGACATTCCACTCGGGGTCATCAAGCCTTTGAGGTTGTGAGTATTGTTTATTATGAACAGGCAAATAACCGTTACGGTCAACAGCCGCACAAAAAACCATGGAACTTTCTTTTTCTAACAATGGTTCTTGTATTGGCGGCAAAATTTGCTCCAATATTTTGAGAGAAGCCGTTGAAACCTGCACAGGGTTAGTATCCGGAATTTCTTGATAATCTCGATCAAATAACTGCTCATGAGTAAGCTCACCAGAACTTAATAGAGCTTCCATTTTCTTTGAAATTGCATCTGCGCCTTTTTTAGCAATCTCAATTTTAAAACTATCCTCAACAGTTACGAATTAAATTAAATTCATAATGTTTTCATCAACACTTTCAGGCAGGTTTTGAAACTCGACATGAATACCTAATTCACTAATTGCCCTAACAATACCAGTTGCTTTACCACAGCCTTCAATATCCATGTTCAGCAAATCATCCATTTCAAAATAATCATCCTTTTTTGGTAAGAATAAAAGCCCACCTAACCCAAAATCTACCGTTTCTCTTTCACGTAAGTTTGATCTACCATCAATTTTAATTTTCAAAACATGAGGAATACGCTCATGCCTGCGTCTATTCGCAATTTCATTTTGGCGTAAAACAACAAGAGCACGCGTAAGCAACTTATCAATTGCCTTACCAGACAGATCGGCAGCAGAATTAACCACCGCAGCTTCACGAGCCTGTTCATCAATTTCAACAGCACTATCAGTTACATTTTCAATGAATGTCGTTGAGATTTGAGATGTTCTTACAAGCTCAGAAAACGAAGCTTGTTGTTGTTCCACAGCAGCAGCAACCGCAGTAAAAACCGGGTGAATATCTTCAACCGACCTGACAACCTCTTCAATAGCATTAATACTTGCTTTTGTATCAGACTGTAACTTTTCAATTTCCTGGCTGATTGAGTCAGTCGCATTTCTAGTCTGCTCTGAAAGATCTTTAACTTCTTTCGCAACCACCGCAAAACCAAGCCCAGCTTCACCGGCACGAGAAGCTTCAATAGTTGCATTAAGCGCTAATAGATTTGTTTGTTTAGCAATTTGAGCAATAACACCAATAACATTACCAATGGCTTGGCTGCTATCTTCTAAAAGAATTGTCCGCTCTTTGGTCTGCTCCGCTGAAGTAGCTGCATTGTGAACCAATTTAACCGAATTATTTATTTGTTCACCAATCTCAGAGGTCGCCTCACTTAATTGCTCAGTGGTCGAGGTCAGCATAGAAGAGACTTCAGAACTTTCTTGAGCCTTTGTGCTTAAAGCCTCACTTTTTGAAC
The DNA here is from genome assembly GCA_965230545.1 of Hyphomicrobiales bacterium. GTDB lineage: Bacteria > Pseudomonadota > Alphaproteobacteria > Rhizobiales > HXMU1428-3 > HXMU1428-3. The sequence continues at coordinate 617,552 of CBDDLE010000004.1, forward strand.
GAATTGTATCAATTGAAGTTTGAGCATGAGATATAGAAGAAGAAATTTCTTTAGAGCTTTGAGCAACTTCATTTAATAGATCTCTTAGATCCGTCTCAATCGCTTCAAAAAGATTGTCGATTTGGTCTTTTTCTACATTATCGCTGGCAGCATGCTCCTCAACATCGCTTATTTTTTTTTCAACACCATTGACCATGACAGATTTCCCTCACCACAAAACGTAATCTATTTAAGATTATTACGGTGTTCATAATCAGGCTTATTCGTTAACAGTAAATTACCAGTTGCCCTACCTTGGTACATAATTCATAAAATCGCAAAATATTATACTAAAGTATTGAAAGGAAACTTACCATTTCTCAACAAATTAAATACAAGCCCCCGCACACACAACCCTAGGTAGGTGTGAGCACAACAGCTTCATGTCATTTAAAAAAAGGATTTAGACTAGTTTTTTTAGAATCATTCTTCAAACAAATGAGGATAAAGTGACTTCACCTCATTTCTCTTAGCCTCTATAGCCGCCTCGTCAGTTCTGTCTGTTGGCAAAATAGTCAATCGATCATGAATAGAGCCCGGCCTTGGTGTAAAAAGCAAAACCTCCTCACCAAGCTCCACCGCCTCTCTCATATCATGCGTTACCATCACAGCAGTAATAGGGTTATCAACCCAAAGCTTTCGAACCAAATGGCGCAACCTGGCGGCAGTCGGTGCATCTAACGAAACAAACGGCTCATCAAGAAGCAACAAGTTCGGCTTCGAAGCAAATGCACGCGCAATCCCAACCCGGCGAGATAAGCCAAGCGATAATTCACCTGGAAAATGAGAAACCATCTCCCCCAGTCCCATAACATCAATGAGTTGCTCAAATTCCTGCTCACTAAAAGTTGGGTCTGCACTCAGCAATATATTTTCTTTAACAGTTCGCCACGGCAAAAGACGTGGCTCTTGAAACACCATCCCAACCTTTGGGGGGTGCTCCCAATCAACACGCCCCTCATAATCATCATCCAAACCAGCGAGAATTCGAAGCAATGTCGACTTGCCACAACCAGAGGGCCCAAAGAAAACAGTAAAGCTGTTCTCGGTCAACGTCAGGTCAGCATCTTTCAAAGCCTGAGTTTCAACCCCATTTGCTCCAAGATATGTTTTATTTTTTATATGAACCTTAAGCAGGCTCTGCACGCCAACGTGTTGCATAACGCTCCCAAGGTTGAACAATTAAAATTTCTATCAAAAGCATCACCGCAATAAAGGCCAGTGAATAAGCAAAAATGCCAGCCACATCAAACAGCTGGAAATAGGTATGAAGTTGAAACCCAACACCATCAGATCTACCAATAAACTCAACCACCAAAACAATCTTCCAAATCAATGAAAGGCCAGAGCGACCAGCCGCTACAATAAAAGGTTGCAATTGCGGCAAAATAATATGCTGAAATCTCTGCCAGGAGGTATAGCGAAAACTCTGCGCCATTTCTTCAAGCTCATGGTTTAAAGAGCGCGCCCCTTCTCTGAGTGTAACTGCAACATTAGGCACTTTATTAATAACCACAGCAATAATAGCAGCAGCCTCAGTTAACCCACCCCAAATATAACACAGGAAAATCACGACAAGAGCAGGTATATTCAAGAAGAACACCAGCCAGGGGTCAAATAACCCATTAACCACATGGCTACGGCCCATAGCCAAGCCAATACCAATGCCAATAACCATCGCCATAATGAAGCTCGCAACAACACGCCAAAGTGTTATGGCAAGATGATCGAGCAAACTACAACTTTGAATATTAATAGCAAAAGGGCTCAATTGAAAAAGGCGGCAGCCTTCAGTTTCCTTTAACAAGGCCCCAAATACATTCAAAGGACTAGGAAACAAATCATCATTTACAAAGTAAGCGACGACAATCCAAAAAAAAAGGAAACCCAAAATGGATATAAGAGGATAGAAACGCGGTATCACTTAATTCACCTTTTCCGCTTCTTGTACTTCAACATCAACCGGTTGAGAAATATCCCCTAATAGCCAGAAAGTACCTGGGCTCATTGTCTTGGATTTGCCAACAAGCTTCCTTCCCCCAACTTTAGCAAGAACCGAATAAAGTCGCTGCACATCCGCCTGCTCAACGATCAAAGGACGACGCAAAATACCATCTCGATAAGCATTACGCATCGCCAAAAAAGTGACCTCATCCTTAACTTTCATTCGCGGGCGAATGTCTCTCCAAACATCATCTTTTTTATCTAAAATGGCAACAGCTTCGCGAGCGGCAGAGAGAAAACCATTAAGTGCTTTTTCGTTTTTTTTAGCCCACTTTTCAGAAAAAGCAAATCCAATAGAAGTCGTCGGTCCAGAAGCTCCCAAGCGAACCATAACATCCCCAATAGAAATAAGTGAACGAAATCCCTTAGCTTTTAATCGGGCACTAAAATGCCAAAAATTTAAAACAGCATCAAATTCACCGCGTATCATTTTTTGCGTTAATAACGGAGCAGATCCAAAAACGGGCGTTACGATTTTGGACAAATCTTCTCCATGCTTCATCTTATAATAAGCATTTAAAAACAACCAACTTTTATCCAAAGGCCCACCCGCAACAGCAATCTTTTTACCACGCAAATCTTTAAGTGTTTTTATTTCAGATGACGAAGACACCATCACATGACCAACCGCAGAGCTGTAAGGAACAATAGAAAAATCAGCCCCCTCAGCCCGACGACGAGACACCCAAATCCAATCAGTTATAGCAATCTCAGCAGAACCACCCTGCAGTGCAATCTTCGCTCCATTCGTGCTAGCAAGAGGAACAACCGTCATTTGAAAAGAGTGTTTTTCATCAAGTTTGTAATTTTTAATTACATCCAAAACCCAATTCACAGTACCAAACTTTAAGGCAGCAACTCTAATCTCTTTTGCAGAAACAGCATTTGCCCCCGCAAAAGAAAAAAGCAAACTGCTAAAACCAAAGAATAAAGAGAAAACAAAAATCGACCGAAGAGACATTAAATTATTCATTAAACAAAACGTCCATTTCCATTTGAGAGATAAAAATCATACAAACATACAAGCAAGTTCACAATTTTGTGGCTAGGCTTCAAACCATATTCTGATAAAATCACCTAAGTTACCAATTTATAAGAATAACCTGAGAAGAGTGAGAATATTATGAGAAAAAAGGCGAATTTCTTATTTCCTATTCTTATGGCTATATTTTTTTCAATTAGCTTTACCTCACTCACCCAAGCAAGTGATCACCCAACTCTTCAAAACCAAAAACTTGAGCTTGAAGCCATCCAAAAAAGATACAAACACATCGACAAAAAAACCGGCTTAAGAACAGATTACTACAGAGCAGCCCTCCCAAGCTCAGTCCCAGGCGGCAAACGAATTAACGTTAAAGAAGTCCATTCCCATTTTAAAAATAAGTCCGCTATTTTTCTAGATGTCATGGCACATACAGGAACCGGGCCAGACCCACTCGATGGAAAATGGCGTATCGCAAAACCAAGGCAAAACATCCCAGGAAGCATCTGGCTCGCCGATGTGGGAACAGGCTCACTCACACCTGAAATGAGAAAGTACTATCAAGAAAATTTAAAAAAACTCACTAATGGCGATACATCAAAAGCCATTATAATGTACTGCACAGCAGATTGTTGGATGGCCTGGAATGCAGTGAGAAGAGCATCTAAATGGGGATACACTAACCTTCTATGGTTCCCAGAAGGAACCGAAGAATGGATAGACGCTGGTCACAAAGTAGAAAATTCTATTCCCGTCCCCCTAGAGATCGAAGATTAACGAGATGCAAAATTAATGAGATTCAAATTTAAGACTAAAAATCGGTAATTATTTCACACGAATAAAGAGCCTCCCCCCTCTCCAGATCACAATAACGTGAGAACATTGTATATTCATTAAACTTTATATCTAAATTCCCTCATATTCCCCTTATTGATATAGACGCTTATTAAGAAGACTCTTAAACTCTCTACCAATAAGTAGGTCCTCAAAAAAACAAAAATCTAAGGCCTAATTAAAAAAGCATAGGGGAGAAAACATGAAACAATCATTGCTCAATAGCGCAAGATTTAAAAAATCTATAGCAACAATAATCGCACTAACATTCAGTCTTTTTGCAAATCACGCCCAAGCAAACAATCAAGAAAAAACCATCACGTTGATAGGAAAAGACGGCAGCAAACTAGAAGTCGCAAAAATAATTTTCTCTAATGAGGAAGATAATAAACAATCATTTGAAATCAAATGGGATGACAGTAAATTCTCAGAACATTTCCTATCTATGCGCCCGTTTAAATGTATTGATGGTCCTCAAACATTTTGTCATCTTGGCTATCCTTACAAAACAAAAAACCGAATTTCTAAATCTGATTTGCAAGATTTAGAATATGCACTGCTTTTTATTCATAAAAACGAAAAAGAATACGGCATTAATTTCTGGAATGGCGTTTATTATCGCCTCAAAAGAGAAGAAAATGGCGCCATTACAGGGTCTGTATGGGAAACAGACATGAATGAGCTCGCTTCCCCTCCAGAAAAAGAATATGGCAGGCCAATCGGCGGCGATGATCTCACGGAAGGTGCTGAAGGAAAACATAGATTTCCAAAACTTATCATTCAATAATACATGGGTAAAACTCGGCAAATAAGGAGTAACAATACGTCACAACCCATCAAAACAACAAAATTTTAACTGCAAAATTATGTTTTTTTATGCATTTTTAGCAAAACAGCTAACAGGCATTATCAAAACACTATACCTTCGAATAAAACTGTCTCATGACATCTCGCGAGAGAAAAAAATATGTGATAGTCTTGTTTGTAAATATTCTAAAAATCGTTTGGTTTATTAGAATAATAAACAAAAATTTGGTTAGCTTTTAAAACAATAAAAAAGCACCCAAAGATAAAATTCTGCTGATTTTATAGAAAATAACAAGAGATTTACTGATTGTAATTAAAGAAAAAAAAACACAACCTAAAGTGTAATTTCAATCACAAATTCACCTCATTTTTTGTAAAACCTCTCAGCAACAAAACTATAAATTTAAACTGCTTTGTAAATTAAACGACTGCTTAAAAAACAAATATGAGGAGGGGCCCATGCAGCTCGCGCTGGTAATTGATCCCGGTAAATGCACTTCATGCAAGCAATGTGAAATGGCTTGTGCATATGAAAATGAACAAACCTTCAACCCGGCTAAATCACGAATTCGCATTTTCGATTTCCATGAGGAAGGTCGTTTTGTACCTTACACATGTACGCAATGTGATGAAGCTTGGTGTCAATCGGCTTGTCCTGTTAACGCAATCACAACAGATCAAGCCTCAGGCGTAAAACTTGTCCACGATAACCTATGTGTTGGTTGTAAAGTTTGTACGATTGCTTGCCCGTTTGGCACAATTAACTACAACGCTGACACAGGCAAAGTCATCAAATGTGATCTATGTGGCGGCGACCCCGCTTGTGCGAAAGCCTGCCCAACAGATGCCATCACCTATGCAGATGTTGAACAATCTGGTTTTGATAAAATGAAGGCCTGGGCAGCAAAAACTGACTCAGCAGCTCAAACTTAATTTTAGGTCAAGGGAGATGTCCTAATGGCTTGGACAAAAACAATCTTACGTATCAATCTCACAACTGGTGAGATCACTAAAGAGCCCCTAAATATGGAATGGGCTCAAGAATATCTAGGTCAACGTGGCCTAGCGACAAAATATTTCACGGAAGAAACAGATCCAAATGTAGATCCGCTTTCTCCTGAGAATAAACTAATCTTTGCAACAGGACCTCTTACAGGTACATGTGCTTCAACCGGCGGTCGTTACTCAGTAATCACCAAAGGCCCACTTACCGGCGCAATCGCTTGCTCTAACTCAGGTGGTTATTTTGGCCCAGAGTTAAAGTTCTCAGGTTACGATATGGTAATCCTTGAAGGCAAATCACCAACCCCTGTTTATTTGTCTATTTTCAATGACAAAGTCCAATTAAGAGATGCGAGCCATCTTTGGGGTAAAACCGTTTGGGAAGCAGACGGCATGATTAAAGCCGAAGTGCAAGACCCACTTGCTCACGTGGCAACAATCGGTGTCTCTGGTGAAAAAGGCGTTCTTTATTCTTGCATCGTGAACAACATGCACCGCGCGGCTGGCCGCTCAGGTGTTGGTGCCGTAATGGGCTCTAAGAACTTAAAAGCAATTGTAGCTCGTGGTTCAAACGGTGTTCAGGTAAGAGACCCTCAAGGGTTCTTTGCTGCAACTGATGCCGGTAAAAAAGTATTGGCTGAAAACGCAGTAACCGGTGAAGGCCTCCCAGCTTTCGGCACGCAAGTTCTCATGAACGTGATTAACGAATCTGGCGCTATGCCAACCCGTAACTGCCGTGACACAGTTTTTGAAGGTGCGCACGACATTTCAGCTGAAGCAATGGCTGAACCTCGCCGCTCAGATGGCAAAGCAAACCTTTCAACAAACCAAGGTTGTTTTGGTTGTACGATTGCTTGCGGCCGCGTTTCAACAATTGACCCAACTCACTTCACCCTTCAAGGCGAAGATAAAGAGCGTTACAAACACGCATCTGGCGGTCTGGAATATGAAGCAGCCTGGGCCCTTGGTTCAGCAACTGGCGTGAATGATCTAGACGCACTAACATATGCTCAGTTCCTATGTAACGAACATGGTCTGGATCCAATTTCTCTTGGATCTACCATTGCTGCAGCAATGGACCTTTACGAAGAAGGCGTGATCAACCACAACACAACAGGTGGTATTGAGCTAAAATTCGGAAATGCTGAAGCTTTGGTAAAGGTGTGTGAACTTGTTGGCATTGCTGAAGGCTTTGGCGCTGAACTTGGCATGGGCTCAAAACGCCTATGTGAAAAATATGGTCGCCCAGAACTTTCAATGACTGTTAAGGGCCAAGAGTTCCCAGCTTATGACCCTCGCGGCATTCAAGGCATGGGCCTAACTTATGCAACGTCAAATCGTGGCGGTTGTCACCTTCGTTCTTACACAGTGGCTTCTGAAATTTTGGGTATCCCAGAAAAAACAGATCCACTTGCAACAGAAGGTAAAGCTGGTCTCGTGAAAGCATTCCAAGATGCAACAGCTGCTGTTGATAGTGCTGGCATTTGCGTTTTCACAACCTTCGCCTGGACATTAGAAGACATCGCTCCTCAAGTAGACACTGCCTGTGAAGGCGGTTGGAGCGTTGACAAGCTAATGGAAGTTGGTGAACGTGTTTGGAATATGGAACGCAAATACAACATGGCAGCCGGCATCGCTGGAGATCAAGACACTCTTCCACAGCGTGTCATGAAAGAAGCTTCAAAAGCAGGCCCTGCTCAAGGTCTGGTAGCAGGACTAGATAAAATGTTGCCAGAATATTACGAGCTTCGCGGCTGGTCACAAGATGGCACACCAACAGGTGAAACATTATCACGCCTAGGTCTATAATGATCAAAGGTTAAACTTTGAATAGGCCTCTAACTCAAATTAGAGGCCTATTTTTTCGTTTTTAAACGACCCATAAAAAAGAATTCATTATGGTAAACACCCCATGAATTCTATAAAAAACAAAGATCTAATCCATTTTCTAAGGCCAAAGAAGAAGTTTTCATATAAAAATGATGGATGGTTTTTATCTGAATTACTGCTAAAATGAGCACAATAACAAAATAAACATTCACCCTTTAATATGTAAAAGGCAAAGACAGTTAAACTCCCTGTCGGTGAATAATTTATTGAAAACAAAGAAGCATGAATTGAAGGCAAACAGATAGAGGGATACTGCCATGCACTATCTTGTACTCGGCGCGGGCCCTGCTGGCGTCACAGCTGCAGAAACACTCCGCAAACATGACAAAACAGCAAAAATCACACTCTTAGGCGGCGAACCAGAGCCTCCATATTCCCGCATGGCAATTCCCTACTACCTCATAGAAAAAGTCGGAGAAGAGGGAACTTATCTTCGCCAGCAAGATAATCATTATGAAAATCTAAACATCGATTATGTCCACGGCAAAGCCGTTGCCTTGCACGGTAAATCGAAAAGATTAAAACTTGAAGACGGTTCAGAAATTCAATTTGATAAATTGCTGATCTGCACTGGCGCAAGTCCAATAACCCCTCCAATTCCAGGCCTCGATAAAGATGGCATCTATAATTGTTGGACACTTGAAGACGCTCGCCATATCGCACGGCTTGCACAAAAAGGAGAGCCAGTTGTGCTTATGGGCGCAGGTTTCATCGGCTCAATCATCCTTGAATCTTTAGCACTCAAAGGAGTGAACCTCACAGTGGTAGAAATGGGAGACCGTATGGTCCCTCGTATGCTTGATGAAACAGCAGGCGTCATGCTGCAAAAATGGTGCGAGTCAAAGGGTGTCCGCGTTCTGACCAGCACAATGATTTCTGAAATTGGCGATGGTCCTGAAGGATTAACAATCCATACAAAAGGCGGCGAAAGCATTGACGCAAAATTACTCGTAGTCGCAGCTGGTGTGCAACCAAACATCTCTTTCTTAGCTTCAAGCGGTGTTAAAATCGAACATGGCATTTTGGTTGATCAATATATGCGCACAAGTGTTCCAGATGTCTACGCTGCTGGCGATGTTTGCCAGGCAATTGACTTTTCAACACAAAAAGCTGAGATGCTGGCCATTCAACCCGTCGCTGTAGAACATGGTCGTATTGCTGCCCAAAACATGACAGGCAAAGCCACCCCGCATGAAGGCAGTCTCAACATGAACGTCCTTGAATCAATGGGCCTCATCACAGCTTCATTCGGTTTATGGATGGGCGTTGAAGGAGGAGACAGCGCAAAAATGGTCGACCTTCCAAACAACAGATATCTCCGCCTCGAATTTGATGGTAACAAACTCGTCGGTGGACAAGCCGTTGGCCTAACCGAACATGTCGGCATCCTGCGCGGTCTCATTCAAACTGAACTAGACCTGGGCCCATGGAAAGACAAGTTAATGAAAGAACCCCAGCGCTTGCCAGAAGCATATGTCGCTGTCGCCCAAGGGATTGTCTAATAATTCAAGTTAGATAACCAATACAAAGACACTTAAAAACAAAAGCCACCTTGTAAGAAAACAAGGTGGCTTTTTTGTTAAATCATTAATTTTACTTATGTTTTCTCAGAGGTTTCTTAGAAGCCTCTCATTTTCTGTGACGTTTAAACAACCAACCACATTCATTCACATCACATCTCCATTAAAAGCCTTTTTCTCTATTTCAATCCATTTGAAATTTGGGTATCAAAGAAACTGTTAAAAATAAGGCAAGTAAATTGCCCTAATCAGGGGGATATAATGATTAATAAATTAAAAATTGCTGCATCTGTTGCCCTTCTTCTTATTTGGACATTGCCTGCCAATGCATTGAGCCTTGAAGAAGCTGGCGTTGAAAAAGGTGAAGTTGAAATACAATATGAAGCAACTTACACTGACGATAACGGTGAAGGTGCATATGAACACGAAGAAGAAATAGAAGCTCAATTAGGCATAACTAATTGGCTCTTATTAACAGTCGGTATTGGTTTTGAAGAAGAGGAAGGCGAGAGAAATTTCGAACTTTCTGAATTAGAAGCTGAAGTTCAAATTGAATTAATAGATCCTGAAAAAAATGGATTTGGTTTAGCTTTATTTGGTGGAATATCGAGAGAATTTTCAACCGAAGATGATGAAAAAGACGAAAAAGAGTTTGCTATCGGTGTAATTGCTGAACAATCTTTCGATAAATGGCTTGTTCGAGGAAACCTCTACTACATTGGCGACCTTAAAAACGAAGAAGATGAACAGTTTGACGGTGTACAGTATGCTTACCAAGTAAGGTACCAAATGACGAATAGCTTTGGATTCGGCGTTGAAGGTTATGGTACACACAAAGACTTCGAAGATGAAGATGAAGAAAATCTAAATGAACATATGGTCGGTCCTGTTTTTTATTATTCAACAGAATTAGAACCTCGTCATGAAAAAGCATCCTTTAAAAATAACGATGATGATGACGAAGATGAAGAAGAAGGCATGGAACTAGAAGCTCAATTTGGTGTTCTATTCGGAACAAACGATGACACAGCTGATGTGACCTTCAAATGGGGGCTTGAACTCGATTTTTAAATCTCTAGATCCTACAATTACATTGTAGATATTATTTAAAAAGAACAAACAAAAAAGCGCTGTGAATATTTCACAGCGCTTTTTTAATTCAAAATTCACAACGCTAATATCTTGAACAATGGGAAGCACGCTTAAAAAGAAACTCAAGCGTTGTAATAGCACGGTTGCTGCCCCGGTTACTTGTAGGTAACCAAAAGAGACTTCAAAAGAGTGGGTAACTGAAAGGGCAACAAAAAATACGAAGAATTATCACTCAACGCCCTATTTATGCATATGGATAATTGAGTTCTTGGAGGATACCCATTATTGTAAACAAAAATCAGAACCAATGAGGTGTCGACCCAAATGAACATTACATTCAAACTCTACGCGACCTTGGCCACATCATTGCCAGCAGAAGCTAAAAAGAACCAAATCACATTATCTGTGCCTGAAAACACCACAATAATGGACCTGATAGATAAATATAACGTTCCAAAAGAAAGCTGCCACCTAATCCTCGTAAACGGCAACTACACACCACTCATGAGCGCAGCCCAAACTTCATTAACTGATGGAGATACCCTCGCAATTTGGCCTCCTGTTGCCGGTGGGTAGAGTGCTGTAGGATGGCCTAAAATTAAAATATAAAGAAAATTTGATTCACACCTACGAGATTTCAAAACTTAGAGTTTTATTAGAAAATTCTCAGAAACAAGCTGAAATGTCCCTATTTAGTCTAAAAAATCGAAAAATTTAGACTTTTTTCCATTTCTAATGTCTGAAAATACCAGCTACTATAACTATGATGAATTAATAAATATTTCTATAATTGTTAAGGTTCAAACCTTGGGAGAGAGAACAAATGAAAGAATGGACAACACCTTCAGTATCTGAAACTGAAACAGGCATGGAAGTTACTAGCTATATGCCAGCTGAACTAGATCGCGCATAAGTTAGAAAACTTTTCGATCATGGGTTTTAAACCGACAGGATGAGAAACCACCTGTCGGTTTTTTGTTGTTTTAAATTCCTTTATTGTTCACTCACATCATTCAAACTCGGATCTTTTAAACCTCCCGAATCATGCTTAAAAAATGAATATTTTATTTCCTAGTCAAAAACACACAAGGCGGCCTCTTTAACAAACAAAGATGTTAATCTAGTCTTTTCTCTAATTTCACTCTCATAAACCTCCTCAAAACAGCCTATTTTTACAAGAATCTTACTGAATGATTTGCTTTTATGATTGGTGAGCGTTTTCTACAAAAGGTATTATAATAATGTAAAGTCATGGTGCTGAGCATCGCTTTATAAAAACCATAACTTAAAAAAGAAGGAGCTAAATAATGAAAGAATGGACAACTCCATCAGTGTCTGAAACAGAAACAGGCATGGAAGTAACAAGTTATATGCCAGCTGAACTAGACCGCGCTTAAGTGGATCTAAACCAGCAGTTTTAACTGTACTTAAGAGCGGTGGTGGAGAATATTTCATCACCGTTTTTCTTCTCAAAGATTGATTTTTCTCATTGAATAGTACACTTGATTAAGTCACCTTACATATAATTAAAATGATAAAAACGCCTAAAATGTTTCAAACAAAAAATGTAACAATTCTAGGTTTGCCACTTACAGCGCCAGTTGGTGGTAAGAACTAAATAGGCGTCAAAAAAATACGGGTTGCTTGTGGCGGTTTCTGATAGGAAACCTAAAGCCACCTCCAAAATGCAGGCAACTTAAAACGAATAAAAAACGTGGTTGTTTAGTGCGGATGCCTAATGAGCATCTGAAGCAAAAACAAGGCAACCTAAAGCGAATATAAGGGTGAGGTTTCTAAATATGAAAATAAAAGTACTGGGTTCAGGCGCAGGTGGCGGGTTACCGCAATGGAATTGCAACGCTGTTAATTCCAAAGACGCTAGAAACGGCCACGAATTTGTAAAACCAAGAAGTCAGTCTTCAATCGCAGTCTCTTCAAATGAAAAAGATTGGGTTCTCCTTAACGCCTCACCAGATATCCGCCAGCAAATCTTTGACAATAAAGAGCTTCACCCTCATGAAGATGGCCCCATTAGAAACAGCCCCATTCAAGCGGTCGTTCTAACAAATGGAGATGTTGACCATGTCACAGGTCTCTTATGTTTACGCGAAGGACACGCCTTTAATCTATATGCATCAAATCGCGTACTTGGCACAATAAACGCCAACACCATTTTCAATGTTTTAAACCCAGAAAAAGTAAACCGCATTGAAACTCAACTTAACTCCCCCTTTGAAGTCATGACACCAACAGGCTCCAGCGGGATTGAAATCACCCCCTTTAATGTGCCCGGTAAAATTGCCCTCTATTTGGAAGAGAAAAAAGATGATGGCACCTTCGGCACTGAAGAAGGCGATACCATAGGCCTTTATGTAAAAGAGTTAAGCTCTGGCAAAGGCTTCTATTACATCCCCGGCTGCGCTGAAGTTGATGCCCCACTAAGAGAGCGGATTACAGGCGCCGAGATGATCTTTTTTGACGGCACCCTCTTTACCAATAATGAGATGCTAGACCAAGGTCTACTTCCCAAAACAGGTGACCGCATGGGACATATGAACATGTCTGGTGATAATGGAACCCTTAAAGTCTTCGAAGATATGAATATCGAGCGAAAAATTTATATTCACATAAACAATTCAAACCCGGTCCTGAGAGATAATTCTGAAGAAAGAAATATTGTTGAGAGCAAAGGCTGGGAAGTTTCTTACGATGGAATGGAGGTAACACTATGAGCGAACAGACTAAAGTTCTATCAAAAGATGAATTAGAAGCAGCCTTGAGAAAAATTGGCGCAGAACGCTATCACAGCCTGCACCCATTTCATAAATTGCTTCACGGTGGCGAGCTTAATAAATTTCAAGTTCAAGCCTGGGCATTAAATAGATATTGCTACCAGGCAGCCATTCCTCGTAAAGACGCAGCCTTTATGGCAAGATGTGTAGATAGAGACCTACGCCGTGAATGGATCCATCGCATCGATGATCATGATGGAGATGGCGTTGAAGAAGAAGGCGGTATTGAGCGCTGGCTAGCACTAACCACTGGCCTGGGCTTAGATCAAGACATGGTCATCTCTACTGAAAAAGCCCTACCAGCCACCAGGTTTGCGGTTGAAGCATATGTTGAATATGTCCAAAAAGGAACAATGGTCCGAGCTGTAGCATCCTCACTAACAGAACTGTTCGCTCCCAAAATTCATGAAGAACGCATCTCCGGCATGCTGGAAAATTATGACTTCATAGATGAAAGCGTAATGAAATATTTCAGAAGGCGCCTGACACAAGCACCAAGAGATGCTAATTTTGCACTTAAATATGTGCTAGAACATGCAACAACAGCCGCATTGCAAAAAGATGCACTCGATGCACTCACATTTAAATGTAATGTGCTCTGGTCTCAACTCGACGCACTTTACTTAGCCTACTATTCTCCAGCACTCATTCCACCAGGAGCATTTAGAGAAGAAGACGCAAATTAATGCTATAATAGTGCTGAGAACAAAAACTTAAACAAAGCGACAAACTAACAATGACAAGAGAACGCTTAATCGTTGAAACAAACACAACCCCGGCTCTGCCTAGGTTTGTCAAACTGCGTCATGATAAAGGGCGCGACCGCTGGATCATGTTAGCACCAGAGCGGATATTAACCCCTGATCCGATTGCAGTTGAAGTTCTTAACCTTTGTGATGGTGAAAAAACTGTTGGAGAAATTTCTACTCATTTATCTGAAATTTATAACGCTCCAGCAGAGGTTATTGAAAAAGACATCAAGACAATGTTGCAGGACTTAGCGGATAAAGGATTTTTAACATCATGATTGAAGCTGGCGATAACAATAGTGCAGATCTTTGTGCAGTTGCCCCAATGGGGTTATTAGCGGAACTCACTCATCGCTGTCCGCTTCAATGCCCTTATTGTTCCAACCCAACAGAGTTAGAACGATCCAGTGGTGAACTTTCAACTGAAGAATGGGCACGAGTTTTCAAAGAAGCCGGTGAACTCGGCATTTTACAAACTCACCTCTCAGGTGGTGAGCCAACAGTCAGAAAAGATTTAGAGGAAATTTTAAAGTCAGCAGTTGATGCTGGCATCTACACAAACCTCATCACCGCAGGTGTTCTTCTCTCTAGAGAACGGTTAGCCGGTCTTAAAGATCTTGGTCTTGATCACGTGCAACTATCTGTTCAGCATGTTGACGCAAAACTAGCTGATAAAATTGCAGGTTTCAAAGGTGGCTATTCTAAAAAGCTCGAACTCGCAAAATGGGTCAAAGAACTTGACTTACCTTTAACAGTGAATTCACCAATGCATCGACACAATGTTGAATATCTGGAAGAAATCATTGAGTTCGCCTTAAAACTTGGCGCTGAGCGCCTAGAGGTTGCCCACATTCAATATTATGGCTGGGCCTTTGAAAATCGCCACACCCTCATCCCCACAAAAGACCAGGTCTATAGAAATGCCGATATCGTCGATGAAGCGCGCGAGCGCTTAAAAGGTATTATGTCCATCGACTTTGTGGTGCCAGATTATTATGCAGTGAGACCAAAACCATGCATGGGCGGTTGGGGCAGCTCATTCATGACAATCTCCCCAACAGGAAAAGTCCTTCCATGTCATGCAGCAGCCTCCATAAAAGGCTTGGAATTTGAAAATGTCAAAGACCGTCACTTGCGAGACATCTGGTTACATTCATCATCATTTAATAAATATCGCGGCACAGATTATCTACCAGAGCCCTGCAAATCGTGTGAGTTTAAAGAGGTTGATTTTGGCGGTTGCCGTTGTCAGGCCTTTATGTTCACTGGAGACGCTACAAACACAGACCCAGCCTGCTCAAAATCATCTTATCATAAAGAGCTACTAGAAATTGCTGAGCGAGAATCAAAACTCCCGCCAAAAGAATTTCTCTATAGAAAATTCACCAAACAACGCCAACCAGCTGAATAAACTGTCAGGCACTCCGCTTTTTTGAGCTTTAATAAATATACTCTCGCTTATAGCGATGACCAAGAGACGTGAGAATTTCATAACCGATCGTTCCAGCCCTTTCGGCAATGTCATCAATCAAAACCGTCTCCCCCATCACCTCAACGAGAGCGCCAACATCAACCAACTCTACAGGCAATTCAGTTACATCAACCATAATAAGGTCCATAGTCACACGGCCAACAATAGGCGCTAAATGCCCCTCAATAGAAACTGACGCTTTCCCACCTAATGAGCGCAAATAACCATCCGCATAACCAACTCCAATCGTCGCAATACGGCTTTTCCTGGAAGCCGTCCAGCAGCCCCCATAACTCACGCTTTCCCCCGCTTCAATTTCTGAGATTTGTAAGATGGGAGTTTCAACAGTTACAACCGGCGAACAAGGATTTATCTCACCCGAAAATGGATTACCGCCATAAAGGCCAATCCCAACACGGCACACATCAAATTGATACTCAGGCCCAAGCAGCGTTCCAGCCGAATTTGCGAGGGACAAAGAAGCATTCATAAGAGATTTTGATCTTTTCTCCATCAGCTTTTGAAATAATTCAAGTTGTGTTTTATTCTTTTTATTCTCAACTTCATCACCACAAGCCAAATGAGACATAATTAAATGAGGTGTTAAACCATCAAACAAATGATCATCATCGCATAAACGCATAAATTCATCAGGTCGAAACCCAAGTCGGTTCATCCCGGTATCAACTTGTAAAGCTAAATCACCATAACCACTTCGCTTTGCAAAGTTTCGCCAACGCTCAAGACCACTAAAAGAATGCACAACTGGAATGAGACGTTTTTCAAGAAAGAGTTCTTCTTCACCAGCTAGCACACCATGAAAAACATAAATCTTTGCTTTGGGTAAAACAGATCGAAGCTCAACTCCCTCAAACCCATGCGCCACAAAAAATGTTTCACACCCAGCCTTTGAAAGAGCTTTAGCTACAGGCCCAATCCCAAGCCCATAAGCATCTGCCTTAACAACACCTGCAACTTCCACTGATGAATTTGCTATTTGAGTGCTCTTAACAAACTGAAGATAATTCTCTTTAATTCGCTCTAGGTTAACCTTCAAAATCGTGGCACTCATTGAAACTCTCTTAAATAAAAAAATTAAAATGACCGAAGCCATCCAGCTGATAAAACCCAAAACAAAAAAGAAAACCTAACCACCTGCAGTAAAAATTTAAAAGATTGGGAAAATCTTTCTTAATTGCCCAAACATTAATCACCTAAGTTACAGAAATTTCATACATTTTTTTCAATAATATCCACAGAGCCCCTTCAGCCAAACAAAAAACTATGATAGGATCAAGGAAGTGCATTAAAAAACGAATGTTAACAAACATGATTGGATGGTGTTTCACTCAGAACTGACAACTTATACATCAGAGCTGAAAATTGAAAAAACCGAAAAGTAAAAAGTCATAAAACAAGAAAATAACAGTTAAGGTACTTGTTTTAAAAACTGAGCTTTTCAATATTCAAAACAATCATAGTTTTAATTGGTTTTTTTCTACACGAGCAAATTGGTTTTAACAATTTAGATATCTCGGGAGGTGTCAATGTTAATACGGTTTCTCAGTATAGCCACTATGAGTGTCACACTACTGACCTTTCAAGCCATCAACTCGACAGAGACAAAAAGCTCGCTTCCCGAAAAATCCATCCACGCCGAAGAAGAAAGCATCTTCTCTGAAAACAAAACTTTCAGCGCACTCTATCAAAAAAAAGAAGAAACTGATGCTGAAAAATATTCAAAATTCTTAAGCGCTAATTTCAATAAAAAACACAATGACCAACCCATAATCTACCTGGCTTCAATTGGTCAAATCCCTTTAAAGCTCCCTAAAGTCGAAATCAAAGTAAGACCATCTTACCTCCCCCCAATCGACTTTATCTCCACTGAAGATGAAACAAAAAACAATCAAGAACCTATCTTCACAGCAAGCATAGATAGTAAAACAACAGTTCAGATCAGTGAACCACTGAAAGCTATTAAATCAGATAATCTGAGCCTTAAGAAAAAATCAAAATACAAACGCGCTAAAAAATATAAAAAGAGACACAAGAAAAAATATGCCAGCTATAAAAAATCTAAATATAAAAAATATAACTTAGGCAAAAAAGTAAAACGTAAAAAGTCAAAACGCAGATATAATAGAGGCTATAAAAAAACGAATTACCTAGCCGCATTTAATTTGATTTCATTTTGAAATAAAGCATCCTTCGATGCTTTATTTTATCGCTTCTAAAATACGGGTGAATATTTTATCATCGCAACGCTTAGCCTCCATATTAGCTGATAATGAAACCGACTGACTAATACAGGAATGAGAAATGTTTAAGCCTTTAAAAGCGCTTAGATCAACACCGCTTAATGAAGCCCCCTTAATAAAAATTTGGTTCTTTTGACAATTCTGAAACTTAACATTGGAAAAAATAACATTCTCAAATCGCAACTTGCTGTCATAGCCGCATGTTATTCGTGAATTCGCAATCACCCCAAAAGCAAACCTAAATTGCTTCTTTTGTTCAACATCTTTTCTATTATCACCTACAAAAATATGCGCACCATCAAGTTCGCAATTAAGTAGTTCCCCCATTTTAAGATGCAAATAAATTGACCCAAGAACCCCACCTGCGTTTTCTTGATATTTACACTGATAAATTTTCACATTCTCGCCTCTCAATGTATCAAAGGGGCGGACTATCAATTTATAAAACGATAAATCACTAAGATCGATAGAACTTGTCTGAACACCTAATTGCCTTAATGTATGAAACGTTTCAGCAACTTCAATTTTAGAATTTCCCTGATTTCTATTTCGATCCAAACGCACAAAAAGCATTTCTTTTGCTAAAGCATTCGTTGCTAATCGATTTAATTGCCGGTCTGGGGCCTCAGAAAAATATGCATAAACAGCAACCAACGCAGCAACAGAAGCAATCAAATCAAAAACCTTTAAAGATAATCCCCCAGTAAACGACCATCTATTTTTCTTCATTTTTCTCCCCCTAATAAATTAAAACAACATGAAAATAGATACCTATTCCCATTGGTCGCGAGAGCAGAAAAAAGGTTCAAAAAAAACCAGGCAAAATATTACCTGGCTATAAATTAGATTAAAAAAATATCATGAAGATCAATTATTCATTTAACTATCTATTAATGACGCTAAAATCTCATCAATAAGCTTAAAGCCACTCCCCCAACCTTTTTCAAGCCCAGCAGCTTTCTCAGCAAAACAAGCCAGTTCAGCTTCTGTGCAGTTCGTAGCTTCTAATATTAAACTCACATTAGTCTTGTCCCCATCCGCCTCAAATTCAACAATTGTCAAAATTTCTTTAGGCCAGTTTTCCATCATTGGATTAGCGATAACATTCCACTCAGCATCCGTCGAATAATGCTTCCAAACCAACTTTTTTTCGCGCTCAACTTCCTGAAACACCATCTTGCTTAAATCAGAAGTGTCTCCCCACTTCATTTCATTCAGCCATTCCCCCCCAGCGCGCAAATCAAATTTATGAATAATCGTCTCAACACCCGGGCCATACCATTTAGCTAGAAGTTCAGGTTCAGTCCATGCCCGCCAAACCAAATCTAAAGGAGCCGCAAAAACACGATCAATGCGATACTTGTTTAGCTCAGTCATTGTTTTTTAACTCCTTCGTCTCTTTAAGTGCATTAAGGACATGATCAAGTTGATCAAAACTAGCTCCCCAAAATTCTTTAAATTCTGTCAACCAATCAACGGCAATAACCAATGTTTCAGCCTTTAATCGAGCGGGCCTTTGTTGTTGGGCAATGTCACGCTCAATCAAACCAGCTTTTTCCAAAACTTTTAAATGCCTGGAAATAGCCGGTTGGCTAATTTCAAATGGACGAGCAATTTCATTAACAGAAAGCTCCCCTCCAGCAAGACGAGATAAAATTTCTCTCCTTGTAGGGTCAGCCAATGCAGAAAAAACTGCATCTAATCGTGTGGGCGAATTTGCATAACCAACCTGTTCCATAACAAGATAGTTATATAAGGATGAAGTTATGTCAAGTTCAAAAGTTTTACATATGGTTAAAAGTCAGGTGAATGCTGAATAAAGCTAATTTTAATGAATTTTTGTTAAAAAGAACCATATTGGGAAATGATTTGGCTCAATTTTATTGAAATTCACAACTGAAATGAAAACAGAGTGCCAAGTTTTTCAACAAATGCATGTAGTGTAATGAGTAAGAGTAGCAGTAGAAAAAACGATGAGCCAAACAAACAAAGCTCCTCAAATTGCAAAATTTGAGACGTCTCCTAATTCAGCCAAAGAACACCACGTTAGTAAGCGCATTCATTCAGCTGTTTCCGCTCTCGCCTCATCCTCATCACCTGTCTCTGAAACAGATGATTTCTTCCATGAATGCGTTAAAAATCTATCCAAAGCATTTGATGTTAAATATGCGTTTATCGGTGTTTTTGAAGATGAAACAAAATCAACCATACGCTCACTTGCTGTCTCAACAGATTTAACAATCACTGAAAACATTTCATACGATCTTAAGGGCACACCTTGCGAAGATTGCCTAAACCAACAACAGGTTTTAATCCAGGAAGATGTAGCAGAAAAATATCCTGAAGATGAAATGTTGACCGATATGGAATTGCAAAGTTATTTCGGCAGCTCCATCCTCGATTCATATGGTCAAGAATTAGGTCTGGTTGTTATTTTAGATACGAAACCAATGCCAAAAGACGAATGGATGTACCCAATATTCGCTCTTTTTGCAGACCGCATCTCTTTAGAATTAGAGCGTATCAATCGCCAAAAAGATCTAAGATTAGCAGCAAGCGTTTTTGAAAATAGCCGTGAAGGCATCATGCTTCTCGATACGGAATGGAAAATCCGTAAAGCAAATAAAGCATTCGTGAATATTTCCGGCTGGGAAGAACACGAAATCATTGGGCTTCCTGTCACTAAGCTTGCAACCAAAGATCAAACTGATTTCTCAATTAGCGAAATATCAAAACGATTAGAAGAACAAGATCACTGGGAAAGTGAAATTTGGTCTCATCAAAAGAGTGGCGGAATCTATCCTGAAAAACGCACAATCTCAGCAGTTAGAGACCCTAAAACAAAAGAAGTTATTCATTATATCAGCATGTCAGTTGATATATCAGAACAAAAATATGCTGAACAACGCATCAACCGTTTAGCACGATACGATCAAATCACAGATTTACCCAATAGAAATTATTTCAACGAAAAACTAAACGAAAGCATCTCAGTAGCTCGCAAACAAAATTCAGGTCTTGCTCTCATGACATTAGATCTAGATGGTTTCAAGCTAATCAATGACATGCGCGGGCATCATACAGGCGATCGCTTGTTAAAATTAATGGGTGAAAGATTACAATATTTACCATCAAATGAAATATTCAGCGCTCGTATTGGCGGTGATGAATTCACTCTTCTCTTTAGTTTCGAAGAAAAACAAAACAACTTAGAAACCATATTGAACGATAGAGCCTCAGAAATTATAGACTTGGTTAGCCATCCTTATATGTTAGATGGTGAAGAAACTGTAATCACCGCAAGTATCGGCATCGCCATTTTCTCAGATGAAAGTAATGACGCTCAAAGTCTAATTCAAAACTCAGACCAAGCCCTCTACGTTGCAAAGAAAAATGGGAAAAATTGTTTTGAATATTACAAGTCCGAATATAGTAGCAACGTTGAAAATCAATTTGCATTAACAAACTTGCTTCGCAAAGCATTAGTTAAAAATCAATTTGAAATTCATTATCAAACAAAAAACAATGCCAAATCACATGAAGTCGTAGGCTATGAAGCTCTCATCAGATGGAAACTCGATGATGGAGTTTTAGTAAGTCCTGGCCAATTCATACCTGTTGCTGAAGACTCAGGAATGATCACAGAAATTGGCAAATGGGTTATCAAAGAAGTCTTTAATCAAGCCAAAACCTGGAAACATAAAGGCCTTAACTTTGGGCGTATCGCTATTAACATCTCAGGACGGCAACTCTCAGATGCTAATTTTGTTGAGTGGATGAAAGAACTCACCTACGAAACAAAAACAAATCCTCAAAATTTTGAGCTTGAAATCACTGAAAGCTGGTTAATCGAAGACCCAGACAAATCGGCAAAGGTTTTAACTCAATTACATGAACTAGGCTTCCATCTCTCAATCGATGATTTTGGCGTCGCACATTCATCTCTTAATTATTTAAAATGCTTCCCTGTTGATACAATTAAAATCGACAGATCATTCACAAGAGACATCACCACAAGCGAAGAAAGCATGGCAATTGTTTCAGCAATCATAGCAATAGGAAACAATCTGAACCTCAACATTCTCGCTGAAGGGGTTGAAACCAAAGAGCAATTAGAAAAACTTGAAGCAGCTGGCTGCAATGAAATCCAAGGGTTCTACTTCTCAAAACCTCAGCCTGTTAATATTTTGGAATTAACCCAATTAGAGCAAATGGAAAACTCAGAAGAACCATCTGAGGCTCTTTCAATCAGCGCTTAATGCAATCAAAGCCGACAAATAATCATCCTGGCCTTTGAGCCAACAAGCAATGAAAGTTCATCGATAAAGTCGAGTGAAATCTCAGGCCAATTCCAGAAATTTAAAATTAAATTCCCCAACACCATATCATTCTGAAAATCCCAATAAACTATCGGCGCCCTAAACTCACAATGCTCGCAAGCCCATTCCCCTTCACCAGCATTGGCCAGCCACTCTTCAATTGCAGCAGATAACTCTTTAGAATAAACGCTAAACTCCCCACAATTCGGACACTTAGCGCCAAGCCACTCACCAGCTGCATTCCCAACTGTCTGATGATCAACCAAAATCTGCAAACCATTAACGGCAAGTCCGGTTGAAAAAGAAGCATAAGAACCATTAATGCAGTCAAACTGTTCCTCATCATAAATTGTGGCTTTTATAAATTGCTTACCAGGAGCATAGCCTTCTTCTTTTTCAGCAAGCACACAATTCGTCAAATGAGAACTTATAATCTCCTGATCAATCAAGTGATTAGTTATAGTCGCCCTAGCAGTTGAGACATCTTTTAAAGCAAGAAAGGGAAAAGCCACAGCACAATAATAATCGGACATAAAAACAATCCTTACAAATAGCCCCCGCCAAGAGACTGAACTCTAAACAATAACAAAAAATAATACGAACAATGGAAACTATAAACACAATTATTTTTTTCGTTTTTAAGAAAACACATCAACAATGGAAAAATAAAACTAGACCTTAGAACCCCTATAAACTAACCTGCCCCCAACCAACAAGAATGACCCCAAAAGGCTCAGTATTTAAGTCTAATGAATTTTGACACCACAAAACTAGATGCCACTGGCAAAGTTGTTTTAGATCATATTTATGATCAAGAAACACCACTCCATTTCTACAACGCCCTTTCTCATTTAGACTATTCCATACCTCATCAAGCAAACCCAATATTTGAAAAAATAATTTCATTTATAAAAACGCAAAGATCAAAAGAAATTATAAAACTCATAGATCTAGGTTGTTCATATGGCGTAAACGGGGCCCTGTTAAAATCACCAAAAACACTCGCTGATCTACTCTGCCGCTATGAAGCAGCTGAGCTCAAAAAATCGTCTTCACAAGAACTGATTGAGAAAGATAAAATCTGGCTTGATGCAAATAAAAAATCCATCAACATAATCGGTGCAGATGTCTCAGAACCTGCCTTGAACTATGCGTTAAAAACCAACCTAATCAACAATAAACTCTGCGGTAATTTCGAAGAAAGATCGCTCACTGAAGACGAAACAAAAATCATTCAAGATGTAGACCTGATCATATCTACTGGATGCATTGGCTATGTTAGTCATAAGACAATCGGTGAGTTTTTATCATCTCTTTCACCAAAAGCCCCGTTAATGGCTCACTTTGTATTGCGAACAATTTGCTATAACAACATCGAACAAGAGCTTGATAGAGTTGGCTACAAAACGGTCAAATCCAAACTCCCCTTTCGCCAACGCGGTTTCGCATCCAAAGAAGAGAAAGAAAGCACATTAGAACGCTTAAAAGAAATGTCGATAGATCCAAAAGGTCTTGAAGATAAAGGCAGTTACTATGCCCACCTTTATCTTTCAATACCTTCAGAGATCGAATTTTCATCTCTCCCTGAAGATATTTTGTCATATTTTTAAAAAGCTAGAATTCAAGCTTTAAGAAGTTTCACTTTGAAGTAAATTTGAAAGTTCGGTTAAAGCCGTATCATAATTTTTGATAAAACTTTCAAGCGCTTCTTCTTCTCCTTGCGCGGTACTCAAATAACAATTGATCACGTCAGAACGAACCAAGTACCCAACACCAATACACCCAGGGCCCGTCGAGCCAAAACCAAAATAAAGGATCGTCGGAGACGGGGCAGAACTCGTGCTCAAACTATCCTGCCGCATCTTAATCCACCCAGGGCTTTCAAAAAGCTTCAGCGCATTTTCACAATCATCTTTAGAGAGCTTTCCACCAAGTATTTTCCCCATAAATCCACCAGAAAACAATTCAGGATTACGGTTATAAATATTTTGCAACTCCCACAAATGCTGTTCAGGTGCTTGGCCTTGCTGGCATTGTTTCGCCCGCTCAACATGTTTATTCGCGGCCTCTCTAAAGGCCGCAATCTTTTCATCTGCGCTGGCATCAGAGCTTTCAACAGTTTCAACAAACCGAAACACCTCAGGTGTCACAGTCCGCATCGCCTCTGTCCGACCTCTGCAATATTGCCGCGTCGCAATAGATTCATACGTCGCCCCTATAAACCCTTTCGTGCGATAGTGCGCCAACTGCATCGCACATTGTGCAAAGGCATCAGGAGACATCCCTAAAGATTTAATATGCGCCCCTCCCCATTCCGGCTGATCATAGGTGCGCGTAATTGTTGTCTGCCTTAAATTTTTAAAGTCTTCAGCCGCCTGAGAGACTATAGCCTCAAGCTCTGAACTAAGTGAAAATTCAAGCTGTTTAAAGTGCGGCGTTCCTTGTGTCTCTGCCCCCAATTGAGCATCTAAACCACCAAGGTCACACTCTAAAATCGCATCAACAAAATTAAGAATGGTAGTCCCATCCAACCCGCAATGCTCAATATTAATCCCAGCCATGCCATTTTCAAAAACGATTAATTGCAATGCCGTGTCATACCAACGATTGCCTGGCCCTCCATGCAAAAGATTATCACAAGCCTCCAAGTCACTTCCTGGTGTCACATCATCTAAATTAATCGAAAACAAAGCCGTTTCAATCAAATCTAGATTTTCTTTGTTTTGAGAAGATGCAGA
Organism: Hyphomicrobiales bacterium; assembly: GCA_965230545.1. GTDB lineage: Bacteria > Pseudomonadota > Alphaproteobacteria > Rhizobiales > HXMU1428-3 > HXMU1428-3. Next base: position 642,052 of record CBDDLE010000004.1, read on the forward strand.
CTTTAAAATCTGGCGTGCCTTAGCCCATTCAGCCCTGCGCATCGTAGTCAGATGACCAACTGATTTCTCATCACGTGCCCCAGCGCTAGCCTCTAAAATAGCGGTCATTCCAGCTTCAATATCAGCATAACTATGCGGCGTGCCATTGCCGTTCACCACATCAAGCACATAAATTTTAGCTCTAGAGAAAACAAGAATATGCCGCGCCGTCGATGGCCCAGGTTGTGCTTCACTATAAAAACTACGCAGCGTATCTTGAGGATCACCAGGTATACGTGTTGCAGAAAATAGATATTTCACTTGATCCATCGACAAAGGATTATCTTTTATTTTAGCAACAGGAATTTCTTCTTTATCTAACAACAACTTGTAATTCAATGCAGACGCCGCAATCTTCGCAGCTCTTTGCACTTGATTTAGCTCTTCATGTCGAAAAAGGAAGAAAAAATTCGCATTCAATGCAATTGGATCTCGGCGGCCTAAATAACGCGATGGCCAAAAAACATCCAACCAGCTTTTTGTGTCTCCATGCCCATCAAATTCTTCTAAAGCTTTATGAAGTTTTTCACCCAACCCACCATTTTTCGCAAAATTCTCAAGTGCTTTTTTTGTCTCATTTAGTTCATCTTCACTTAAGAGCGGGCTACACCATTCAATAAATTTTTCTTTTGTAATGTTGAGATCTGGCAGTGGAACTTTTGGCAAAGTCTCTTCGTAAGAAAAAGTGCCCTCTTGTCTCTCACCTGCTGTGCTAACTGTTGAATTACTCATTCATCTCCCCTATTGATAAATTAAGTTATAAACCTAAGACTGCTAGATACACAGATTAGTTTGACTGTTTTTACCTTAAATGAGGCAAGTATGAAAGAAAACGATCCTTTATTCCTAGAACAATTTACTAACAGTTCAACTTACCCTCTTACAAATCCAAACAGTATTACCTATAAAGACCTCATTGAGAATCTCCAAAGTGAATTAAATAAAAATGGTTGCGCGGTTTTAAAAGGTTTTATCAAACCAAACTGGCATTCCCAAATTGAAAAAGAAGGTGAGCTTGTTGCACCACTTGCCTATTACAAACAAGAAACAGTCAATGCCTACAATGTGCCACTAGATGCACCTCTGCCAGAAGACCACCCGGCAAAAATAACAATGCAACGTGAAAACGCCTTTGTTGCCAAAGATCTCATTCCAGAAACGAACATCATCCACAAACTTTATAATGACGAGCATTTTTCTCGCTTTTTAGCTGACTGTTTTAATTACGAAAAACTCTATCAATTGGCAGATCCCCTTGCCGGCCTTTGTGTCAATGTCCTCAATCCTGGATGCTCCCATCCTTGGCATTACGACATCAATGAATTCACCGTAAGCTTGCTCACAAAAAAACCAAAAGCAGGCGGTAATTTCCGTTATAGCCCTGGCATCCGCACTCCTGGAAATGAAAATTTAAGTGAAGTGAAAAACATTCTCTTAAATGGCGACAATCCACACCAACAAGTCACTGATTTATCTCTTGAAGTTGGTGACCTACAACTCTTTAAAGGTAGATATTCTCTACATCAGGTCAGCCCTGTAAAGGGAGATGAACAACGCCACACAGCTATTTTCGCTTACACCTTAGAACCTGGCGTCATCGGCGGGGTCGAGCGCACCAAACAACTCTTTGGCCGCGCACTAGAAGCTCATGAAAAAGCTGAAAGAGAAAAAGTGCGAGCCGATGAATTATTGGATTAGTTTTGCAACAAACAAACTCTCCACCTAAATAACAAAAACATAAAGATCAACAAGTCGGATAAAAGAAAATGTCTAAGCTAAAACTCTACGGTTTAAAAAACTGCGACACATGTAAAAAAGCGATGAAGTCTCTAGAGCAAAAAAATGTCTCACTTGAATTCATCGACATTAGAGCTGAAGCAGACCTCAAAAACAAAGTTCCAGCATGGCTAAAATCTGCAGGAATAGAAAAATTACTCAATAAAAGATCAACCACATGGCGCACATTATCAAAAGCCGATCAAGAAGCAGCACTTAATAACGAAACTGAACTCACTCTTATTAACAATCCAACTTTGATCAAACGCCCCGTTATAGAAGCTGGCAAAACAATTCATGTTGGCTGGACGAAAGACGTGCAACAAAGCCTGCTTTAAGTGACTGAAAATAATGAAAATCAAGATCACCAATTCAATATTTATTGATGAAAATGAATTGCTTGAACGATTTGTACGCTCAAGTGGCGCTGGTGGGCAAAATGTAAATAAAGTTGCAACAGCAGTTCAGCTTCGCTTTGATGTTAAAAACTCACCCAATATTCCAGATTATATCCGCAAAAAACTTTTATCCATCAAAGATAGCCGTCTCACCAAAGAGGGCGTCATAATCATCTTCGCAAGTCGTCATAGAACCCAAGAGCAAAATCGCCGTGACGCCCGTGAACGATTGTTCAATTTCCTAAGAACAAAGGCAATAAAACAGAAGCCACGCATAAAAACCAAACCAACACTATCATCAAAGAAAAAGCGGCTAGAGAAAAAAGCCAAAAGAAGTAACTTAAAAAAACTCAGGACAAGCAAAATACAAATAGACTAATTTGTATAGAAACAACCACCGGTAGCATACTGCCGACAAACATATCATACTACCTTGAGTTAACCAAATCTATTTACTATAGAAAAATCTATCTCCCCATTTCGTAGGTAAAATTCCCACAAAATTCGATTTTTAACCATATCACATATTCATTTTTATAGATTTATTCTTGCGATGCCCCTATGCTTATCCTACAACTTACGTAGGAGATTTCAGGACTTTTGCCGGTAACAACAACTTATAAAACGGTAATCATGTCTCAAGTCATCCTACCTTAGAGCCAATTTAGCGATCAAATAAATAGGATTTATACCGATCGCAAAAAATTAAATGGCTCTAAAAACAAGATGATCCGCAGCGGAACAATTACCTATGCTCACTGCGCTCGAACCCCTCAAACACCTGAGGTGAAGTTAATCATCTAAGGTCAAAAGACCGGGGGACTGTCTGCTAAATTCAAGTAAGCAGACAATTTTAAGTAATAAATAAAGGTCTAACGTCAGTTCAAATCATACTGACCATCAGATCAAAAAAACTTAAAGGGGAAGAAATGACTGATACTAACTCACCCAATACGACCGGAGGCGGTGGCGATAAAAACAGCGCCTACTGGTCAGCAAATGTTCGTATGATTGTGGTTTCACTTATCATATGGGCTCTCGTTTCATTTGGCTTTGGTATTTTGCTACGTCCAATGCTAGCTGACATAAAAGTCGGCGGAACTGATCTAGGTTTTTGGTTCGCTCAACAAGGTTCAATCCTTGTTTTTCTATTTCTAATCTTTTTCTACGCCTGGCGTATGAATAAACTCGACCGTGAACACGGCGTTGACGAAGAATAGGAGCTAATAATGGATCAATATACCCTTAATCTGCTGTTTGTAGGTGCAACCTTTGCACTTTATATCGGCATCGCTGTATGGGCCCGTGCGGGTTCTACTTCAGAATTTTACGCTGCTGGTCGCGGTGTTCACCCTGTAACAAATGGTATGGCAACCGCCGCTGACTGGATGTCAGCCGCCTCATTTATCTCAATGGCTGGCCTCATCGCCTTTGGTGGTTATATCAATTCATCCTTCCTCATGGGCTGGACTGGTGGCTACGTGCTACTCGCCCTGCTACTCGCACCTTACTTGCGTAAATTTGGTAAGTTTACAGTGCCAGAGTTCATCGGTGATCGTTTCTATAGCCCAACAGCTCGTATCATCGCTGTTATCTGCCTCATCGTTGCATCGGTTACTTACGTGATTGGCCAAATGACAGGTGTTGGTGTTGCCTTCTCTCGTTTCCTTGAGGTGAACAATACACTCGGCCTCATGATCGGCGCAGGCGTTGTGTTCTTCTACGCAGTGCTCGGTGGTATGAAAGGCGTGACCTACACCCAGGTTGCTCAATATTGTGTTCTCATCACAGCATACACAATTCCAGCAATCTTCATCTCACTACAGCTAACAGGCAATCCAATTCCAGCTCTTGGGTTATTCGGCGATCATGTTGAATCAGGCCAAGCCTTGCTAACACGTCTTGATCAAGTGGTCACAGAACTTGGCTTTAAAGAATATACAGCTCAAGATGGAACCCCATCTTCTGTTATTAACATGGTCTTGTTCACATTCTCACTCATGATCGGTACAGCTGGTCTACCACACGTGATCATCCGCTTCTTCACAGTACCAAAAGTATCTGATGCTCGTTGGTCAGCTGGTTGGGCGCTTGTCTTCATCGCGTTGCTATACCTAACAGCTCCAGCTGTTGGTGCTATGGCCCGTCTAAATATCATTGACACCATCTATCCTAAAGGCACATCTGAGCAATCACTTGCTTATGAAGCCCGCCCGGATTGGATGAAAAACTGGGAAGTCACAGGTCTTCTTAAATTTGAAGATAAAAACGGTGACGGCCTTATTCAGATGTACAATGACAAGTCAAAGAGCTTTGCTGCAACCGCTGAAGAACGTGGCTGGAAAGGTTCAGAGTTAAAAGTGAACAGAGACATCCTCGTTCTTGCTAACCCTGAAATTGCCTCTCTACCAGGGTGGGTTATCGCGCTTGTTGCCGCTGGTGGTCTTGCCGCCGCGCTCTCAACCGCTGCTGGTCTTCTCTTGGCCATTTCATCTGCCGTTAGTCACGATCTGATTAAAGGGTCCATAAACCCCAACATCAGTGAAAAAGGCGAACTGCTAGCCGCTCGAATATCAATGGCTGTTGCAATTGGTGTTGCGACATACCTCGGACTTAATCCTCCAGGTTTCGCCGCCCAAACTGTGGCCCTCGCCTTTGGTATTGCTGCCGCGTCAATTTTCCCTGCCTTAATGATGGGTATTTTCTCAAAACGCATCAATAACAAAGGGGCGGTTGCCGGCATGCTAACAGGCTTGCTCTTTACACTTGTCTACATCTTCTTGCACAAAGGCTGGTTATTCATTCCAGGAACAGCTTCGTTCCCAGATACAATCGCCGGTTCACTCTTTGGCATCAAGTCAACTGCAATCGGTGCAGTTGGTGCCATCCTGAACTTTGTCGCAGCGTATTTTGTATCTTCTATCACAGAGGATACACCAGACGAAATTAAAGAGCTTGTTGAAAGTGTCCGCATCCCTAAAGGTGCTGCCGCCGCAACAGCTGATCACTAAAATATAAAAGAAAGGCGGGTCTTCCAAAGACCCGCCTTTCTTCTTCTTAAAACCATTATTTTCGTTTTAAAGAACACCACTTCATAAAATTCGGGGAGCAAGATCCATGACACCCATTACCCTGAACACAAACTCTTTTTTAGCCGCAATCCACCCTTATGACACTCTTACAAAAGAAACTCTAGAAACACTTTGTCCCAAAATTCAAACAATGAATTTTGAAAAAGGTGAAATAATTTATAAACAAGGCCAACCACTCGATGGCCTCTATATCATCGTCAACGGCTCTGTTGAAATCTCCCTTGAAACAGGCGAACACATCTCAACTCTTAGAGAAAAAAATAGTTTTGGTGAACGCGGTCTTGTACGTGATGGCATAGCCGTAACAACAGCCATAACAATCACGCAAACAACTCTTCTCCTCCTCCCAAAAGAGCAATTCAATCATCTTTTTGAAATACACCAACCATTTAAAAGCTTTTTCACACGCAATCGTGCAAAGCTAAAACTCCACACACCCAGCGCGCTTGCCAACACCCAAGCCGAAGACCTGATGACCCCCGCTCTACAAACCTGCCCTCCTAACACAACAATAATCGAGGCAGCCCGTATGATGCGCGACAAGGGAATTTCATCTCTGGTTATCCTTGACGGAAACAATCTAGAAGGCATTGTCACTCTGAGTGATATCTCCAAGAAAATTGTTGCAGAAGGAAAACCGTCTGACGGGGTCATTAGCGATATCATGACCAAAAACCCACTAACCCTAGACCCAAATGCAATTGGCTCAGATATTCTGCATTTAATGATAGAGAAAAGAATTGGTCATATCCCAATCGCTGCAAATGGCAACCTCCTGGGCATCGTCACAAAAACTGACTTAACAAAATTTCAAGCAGATAGCTCCGCCAACCTGGTTCATGAAATAACAAAGAGCAATACAAACGAAGAGCTAAGGGCAGCCACCGCGCGCATTCCTCAACTACTTGCAAACTTGGTTGGTGCCGGCAACAGACACGACATAATAACCCGCCTCATAACCGACATAGCTGATGCTGCCACACGTAGATTATTAAAACTAGCGCAAGAGAAATTAGGCCCAGCGCCTGCCCCTTTCTTGTGGTTGGCCTGCGGCTCACAAGGGCGACAAGAACAAACCGGCGTATCAGATCAAGATAATTGCCTTATACTAGATGACAGCGTCACAGAAAATGATAAAGACTATTTCAAAAAGCTCGCTCATTTCGTTTGTGATGGTTTAAATGAATGTGGTTATGTCTATTGCCCAGGAGATATGATGGCCACCAACGATAGATGGAGACAAACACAATCTGTTTGGCGCTCTTATTTCGAAGGTTGGATTACAAACCCCAATAAAGAAGCTCAAATGCTCGCTTCTGTCATGTTCGACCTGCGCCCCATTGGCGGCACAGAAACGCTTTATCATGACTTACAAAAAGAAACCCTTGAAAAGGCCTCAGCAAATAGCATCTTTACCGCCCACATGGTAGCGAACTCAATCACCCACACGCCACCTCTTGGGCTGTTACGCGGCTTTGCCACATTAAAATCAGGTGAGCATAAAAATCACATAGACTTAAAACTAAATGGCGTTGTCCCAATTGTTGACCTTGGCCGCATCTACGCACTTCAACAAAAGATACAACCGGTTAACACAAGAGCGCGTCTAATAGCAGCAAAAGAAGCTGGAACAATAAGCACCTCAGGCGGTCATGACCTTCTAGACGCCTACGACCTGATTGCTGAAACCCGCTTAAAACACCAGGCCGAGCAAATTAAAAGAGGCGAAAAGCCAGATAATTTCATGCGCCCAACCATTCTTTCCGAATTTGAAAGAAGTCATTTAAGAGACGCCTTCGTCGTGGTTCGCACCATGCAAGCTGCAGCAACACAAGGACGTGGCGTCCTTTAACAATATTAAAGAACAGAAAAATAAAACTCTATTTAAAACAATAACAGGACACAGCGCCCGTTAACAAACAAAGCAAATAAAGGACATGCTGTATGTTTTTAGAACTCATCGCAACTTTCGCCATTGGTTTCGCCGGCGCCGGTATTGCACTGCTGATTAATTTCCTATCAGGCAAACGCTTACCCCGCTGGATCATTCCAGTAATGGCGGGCGGCGCTATGATCAGTTTTACAATTTTCAACGAATACACCTGGTATCAACGCACGGTAAATGCTCTCCCCAAAGGCATTCACGTTGCGCACAAGGTCGAACAACAAATGGCCTATCGCCCCTGGACATATCTCTGGCCTTACGTAGATCGCTTTATCGCCATCGACAAACTATCTCTTAGAACCAATGATAAATTCCCTAATCAACGCATTATGGACCTCATTATTTATGGGCGATGGACAAGAGCAAATCGCATTCGGTCAGTTTTTGATTGTGAATATGGCAAGCGGGCAGACCTCACAGACGGTGTCCGCTTTAAAGAAGATGGCAGCCTTGAAGGAACAACATGGCATAAAACAGGGTTTAAAAATCCTGTCACAAAAAAAGCATGTGAGGGGGGATAATGATAAAACATTTAAGTTTAAGATTTAGAATTTTACTATTTTTTGCCATTTTGGCACTCGGCTCAATTTTAATAATATCGCTTGCCCTTTGGATTAGTTATCAGCGCTTAGCCTCCCCTGAACTTTTTTCAGCCTTTTTAAATGTCGGCCTAATTGCCGGCTTTGGAATTTTAGGACTTTCCGTTTTTATATGGCTTCTCTTTGATGAAAACGTCGCCAAAGCCATCGAGCATATCGCAGCAAATTTACGTGTCCGCGCTCACACAGATATGACAGAAGAAGTTGATATTAAAGCCGGACGTTATTTAGGAGATTTAACCCCCGCCGCCGCAGCCGTTTCAAAACGATTATCAGAAGCAAAATATGAAAATGCCGAAGAAATCGCCCGTAAAACAGCTCAGCTAGAAATAGAAAAACAACACCTCACCAAAGTTCTTTCTGAAATTCCATTGGGCGTCATTATGGTTGGTGAAAATGAACAAATCACGCTCTATGATGGACAATCCGCCAGCGCTTTTGAAGATTACCACCCCCTCGCTCTTGGTCAGCCCATCACAGATTATTTCTGCAAAGAAAAATTAGAAGAAGTAAAAGAGCTATTAACACAGCAAAAATCCGGCACCATTCAAGACCTCCGTTTACCAAGCTCTGATAGATCCATCGATTTTGAAGCAAGCGTAAGGCTTTTAGAAGACAACCTTGGTTTTGTTATTGTCCTAAGCGCAAGAGATCATGGTTTGGCCCCCCGCCCACTTGTTTTTGATTTTGATATTTCAGAGCACCTGGCAAACAAACAACAAGCTTCAACCAATCTGGATGATCTTTGTTTTGTTGTCTTTGATACAGAAACCACAGGCCTTTCAACCAAAGAGGATGATGTCATACAAATAGGAGCCGTAAGGCTTTTAAACGGACAACGAATAAATGGTGAGGTCTTTAATAGCTACGTGGACCCTGGTCGCCCCATCCCACCAGCTTCAACAAAAATTCATCACATAAATGACGACATGGTCAAAGAAGCACCAAACTTTACAAGAGCGGCAAAGAAATTTCACGCCTTTAGTAACAATGCCATTCTCGTCGCCCATAACGCCCCCTTCGACCTTGCTTTCTTCAAAAGAGAAGAAACACAAACCGGATGCGAATTTCATCACCCCGTATTAGACACCGTTTTATTATCAGCTGCTGTTTATGGCCAAAGTGTTCCTCACACATTAGATGCCTTAGCTGATCGGTTAAATATCACCATTGAAGAAAAAGAAAGACACACAGCTCTGGGAGATGCCATAGCAACAGCAGATGTGTTTCTACATCTTCTTCCTATTTTAAAAGCACAAGGCATCATAACTTTAAAAGATGCCCAAAACGCCATGCGTAAGCATCAAAATATATTATCGGTTCAAAATGCAGATTAAAAATATCTCCATTTCAAAAGAGAAAAATTCTTCATAAATCCACTTGATTTACATCAAGATAAAAATAATAAAATAACGATAGAGGATTTTATTCAAAAAAACGGCAATAAGAATTGGAGAGCAAAGCGTGCATCATTCAAATGATCTTTTTCAAGTTCTCATTTTCTTGTCAGCCGCTGTCATAGCAGTCCCTATTTTTCGTAAACTCAACTTAAGCCCAATCCTTGGCTACCTAACAGCAGGCCTTATCATCGGCCCTCATAGCCTTGGCCTCATTGAGGACACTGAAGCCTCGCACAAATTTGCTGAATTTGGTGTTGTTTTTCTCCTTTTTATGATCGGCCTTGAACTTTCTATCGATCGCTTAAAAACCTTAGGCTGGAAAGTCTTTGGCCTCGGCTCATCACAAGTTCTGATCACCGGCTTATTAATAGGAGCTACAGCATGGAGCTTAGGAGTTAATTTAAACGCAGCAACAATCATCGGCGGGGGATTAGCCCTCTCTTCAACAGCTTTTGTCTTACAACTCTTAACCGAGCGCAGTGATAGAGCCACCCCTTATGGCTTAACAACCTTTTCTATTCTGCTTTTACAGGATTTAGCTGTCGTCCCGCTGCTACTCCTCGTAACATTACTGGGGTCAAATGAAACATCCTTCATTGAAGCCTTTAGTATGTCTGCCTTAAAAGGCGGTGCCGCCCTCATACTCATTATCATTTTTGGGCGTTTCTTTTTAAGGCCTATTTTTCATGTCATTGCAGGCACAAGAAATTCAGAACTCTTCGTCTCCACAACCCTACTGATCGTACTTGGCATGGGCTGGGCAATGTCACAAGCTGGTCTCTCAATGGAGCTCGGCGCTCTTTTAGCTGGGGTGCTCCTGGCAGAAACTGAATTCAAACATCAAATCGAAGCCGATATTAAACCCTTCAGAGGCATTCTCCTCGGCCTCTTTTTCATGACCATCGGCATGTTAATAGATGTTTTCTTCATCCTCGAAAATATTGGAACAATAAGCTTAATCGTCTTAAGCCTTCTCTTGGGAAAAACTATCATCATCACTTTCCTTTGTAGAGTTTTTCAAATTCCTCTTAGTACATCCATTCGAACTGGCTTTGCTCTTTCCCAAGGCGGCGAATTTGGCTTTGTCTTGTTTGGTGCTGCTATGGCTCTCAAAATCATTTCACCACACATTACCCAAATCTTGCTCGCCGTTATAGCCATAACAATGCTTCTAACCCCGTTAATGTTTTTCATAGGCCATAAACTTTCAAATATTATTGACCATAAAACAAAAGACGAACCAGACACCATCGATCATGAAATTCAAAATCTGAACAATCACATTCTGATCGCAGGTTTTGGCCGTGTAGGTCAAACAGTTGCAAAAGTTGTCTCAGACGCTGGCTATTCTTACGTGGCCCTCGATCTGGATCAGAAGAGAGTTAAAAAATGCCGCAGCAAAACAATGCAAGTTTATTATGGTGATGCCAGTCAAATAAAAGTTCTCGAAGCAGCTGGAATTTCCAAAGCAACCAGCGTTGTCATCACTCTCGATAACGAGGCAGTGGCAAGCAAAACAGTCGCAGCTTTAAGAGCACAATATCAAGACCTCCCCATCTATGTAAGGGCAAGAGACCGAAAGCACATTCAACATTTGGAAACAGTTGGAGCAACAGCCATTGTATCTGAAGCGGCCGAATCAAGCCTTCAACTTGGCAGTATTATCCTCTCATCCCTAGATGTCAGCACAGACGAAATCTCAACTCTTATAGAGAGGTATAGAGACAATGAATATGAACGTTTAGAAGAGATCATCGATGGTTAAAGAAATCATTCTATATATATTTAACGCCTGTATCACAGCTGATTAAACTTAATCCAGAAACTTGAAACAAACCCTACTGAAGGGCTTCTAAAAGGATTACAATGTAAGCACCAACAGCGCTTATAATTCTAAAGCTTTCATTTTGCATATAATTCAAATTTTAAAACAGCCACAGTTAACAATAACTATTCCCTCGCGATAATTTGATTGTAGCCAAATGAATTCATCTATTAGCATGCAATAAAAATTAAAAATAAATTTCTGCAGTGTGAGGGTGCAATGAAATTAGCCTTTCAAATTTTTCTAAGTTGTTTTTTTCTTCTTTTTAATTCAGCAATCACAAAAGCTGAAAAGTCAGAGACAAAACAACAAATATCAGAAAAACGCCAAGCCAATCATTTGCGCGGTGCTCAATCACCTTACCTTCTTCAGCATCTCTATAATGCTGTCGATTGGTACCCTTGGGGAAACGAAGCTTTAGAAAAAGCAAAGAAAGAAAACAAACCCATTTTTATCTCTGTTGGCTATTCAACTTGTCACTGGTGCCATGTCATGGCGAGAGAAAGTTTTGAAAATACCGAAATCGGAAATTATTTAAACAAACATTTCATCTCGATCAAAATAGACAGAGAACAACGCCCAGACCTTGATAACCAATTCATGCTTGTAACTGAAGCAATGACCGGGGCGGGCGGTTGGCCAAATTCAGTTTTTTTAACAGCCAACGCAAAACCTTTTCATGCCTCAACTTACCTCCCACCAGATCAATTGATGAGCACCCTCAAACACATCGTCAAACTCTGGCAAACAGAACAAACAACACTTAATGAGCAAGGGGAACAAGTAGCCGATGGCATCAACCGCTACATGAACAGAACTGAAGCAGCCAGAAACATCACACCAGAAGTGATTGCTGAAGCGCTTCAGATGACAACCAAAAGCAAAGATGAATTTAATGGTGGCTTTGGAGTTGCACCCAAGTTCCCCCAAGAAGGAGCTCTCTCATTCTTACTAGATCAAGCCGCCCGTGGTGATAACACCTCTTTAAACATCTCTATGGCCGCATTAGACGGTATGATAAAGGGGGGCATTCACGATCATGTCGGCGGAGGCTTTCATCGATATAGCGTAGACGAACGCTGGCTCGTTCCGCATTTTGAAAAAATGCTTTATAACCAAGCTCGCATCGGAAAACTTCTAGTCAAAACATATGCCTTAACCGGCAAAGAAAGATACAAACAAACCGCCATTCGTTTATTTGATTACGTCTTAAGAGATATGCAAGATGAAAATGGTGGTTTTTATTCCGCTGAAGATGCAGAGTCATATAATGAAGAAGGAAAGAAAAAAGAAGGCGCCTTTTTCATTTGGTCAAAAGAAGAAATTAATAAAGCAGCACTCCCAAAAAATTCTGTTCTCTACAAAACATTCCCTCTAACTGATAATGGAGACTTCGAGGGGAAAAACATTCTCCACATGCAAGAACTCCCCCAAGATATTGCAAAAACACTTGGGATGAATATTTCTGACTATTATGAACAACTCAATAAAGGCCTCGAACAATTAAGAAAAGCAAGGGATAAAAGAAAGCGTCCCCATAAGGACATCAAAATTATCGTCTCTTGGAATGCGGTTATGATAGAAGCACTCGCACATGCTTCCTATATTTTAGAGCGAGAAGATTATTTCATAGCAGCACAAAAAGCTGCTAACTACATAAAACAAAACATGCTCAAAAAAGAAGGTCTTTATCGCGCAAGTTATAACGGTAACATCGGCATTAAAGCTCAATTAGGAGATTACGCAGGTTTTGGTCTAGCCCTTCTCGCCCTAGAAACTTACGCCCCTCACGGCAGAGAAAACAAAGCTAACATTGAGTTGAGTAAAAAAATTGCCGATGAACTGCAACAGCGATTTGGCAAACCATGGTCAAATAAACCAGCCCCTCTCCGCATAACAGAAATTGAAGATGGGCTCGGAGCTTATCCTCCTCTTGATGATAATCCCGTTCCTTCAGGCAATGCCTTTGCTTTAAAATTACTAAACAAATTAGTTCAGATTAATGGTGTTCCCTCAAGACAAAAGCAAAGCCTTTTGCTTGCCTCAACCCTTTCTGGGCATGCATTAAGCAACCCTCAAATGAGAGGTGTTTTAGTCAATGCCGTCAATGCAGCAAATAACGGAAATACAAGCTTTGTAAGAAACACAGCAAAAGGGAATGTAAAAGTCGCTCTGAAATTAAACAGAGCAACCAACCAAGCCATACTGACAATAAAAATTAAACCAGGCTGGCATATCAATTCAAATTCCCCTTTAGAAGAATACCTCATCCCAACACAAATCAAACTTGATAGTAAAGACCTTGAGCAACAACACTATCCTGAAGCCAAAGTAAAAGCACTTGCCTTTAACAAAGCAAAACTCTCTCTCTATGAAGGAGATTTGAGCATTAAACTAAAACTACCAAAGGTAAAAAAACAAACACCACACAAACTCAGTTTAAACCTTCAAGCCTGCAGTGATAAAATTTGTCTACAACCAGAAAACCTTGAGTTTTATTTTTGGCCTAAATACGAATAACAAATGAAAGAAGAGCAAAGCTGTTAAGAGGCTTAACTAAAAATAACCCGCTAACCACATGAATTATTGTGAATAATTCTTCAAAAAGAGAACATTACAGAACCATATCATTAAGAATAATTCATGTTAGCCCCTTAAAGCCAAACATTCATTTTCCATTCATGGGACCAGCCCTAGTTTTTTCCTATACGCATTTTAAGGGACTAACTCAGGGACTAAAACTATGAACAATCTATCAAAAATTATTAAAGCTCAAATCACACTTCTTGTGATTTGCTTAGCCACATCACTCACAAACATCACCCCAGCGCAAGCTGCCTGCGGCGGTTATAATCAAAAAGCCTGCCCCATTTTTAAAAAAGGTAGTATGTGCCGAAACTGGCTCACAAATGTAAGAGGCGTTTGCCGCCCTTGTGGTGGGCAGAATCAAAGAGCATGCCCCATCACTAAAAAAGGCAAAGCTTGTAAACGAGGCCTCAAATGGAAACTTGGCAAATGTGTTAAGCCAAAACAATCAGTGAAAAAGAAATTACTAAGAGACGCAAAAATTCGTGCCCAGCGCTTCAAGCCAATGATCAACACAATTGCAAATACACTTAGAAAAGTGGGCAATAAACAAATGATCCGCCGTTTAAACGCGGCCCTCAAATCGAAAGACCCAGTGAGAATTAGAAACGTCATTCAAGACATGCAAACAAGGGCCGTTCGAGTGGCTTTACAAAAAGCTGGTTTTAGAACACTTTCCGTTGGCATCCAATCTTCAGTTGCTGTTGCCGGTGGTTACGGCCGCGAAACAGGCCTTGCTTTACCCGTAAGTGGCAGAGGCCACGCACCGCTCTATGTTTCAAAAACTTACTTTGGCGGTGTCATTCTTGGTGTTGGTAATGACCTTGTAATGTCAGCCTTTACTGACAATCCAAACAATGTTGGCGTGCCTTATACGCAGCCATTGGTAACTTTGATGTTGGCTCTGGTGTTGGTGTTGTTCTCTGGTATGACAAAAGAACACTCCTTATCAAAGGTGTCTCTGTCGGCATAGGTATCGGTAGCGTCGGCGCTGGTGGTGCAATCGGCCATGGCACAACATATCTCTGCCCATCAAGAGCATGTAACAAAGTCTTTTAAAAACTAGAGAACGAACCCGGAATAGAGTTTGAATAAAATTCAAAACTCTATTCCTTTTCTTGGTCAAGCAACGATATTCATCTGCTAACTTCTGAAGCCATTTCTTCTGCAGCTAAAGGCAACCTAATGACAACACGTGTCCCATTATCAAAATTTGTGTCAACAAAAATGGAACCGTTATGGTCGGAGATAATTCTTTTACAAACCGCAAGGCCTAACCCAGTTCCTGCATACTCTTCTTCATTATGCAGGCGGGCAAAAATTTTAAAAACTCTCTCAGCATATTGAGGCGCAATCCCAATACCATTATCTTCAACAGCAATCTCGAACATCTTTTCAAACACATACCTGCTAGTGACAAAAATTGCTAAGTCCTCATGCCCCTTAAACTTAATTGAATTACTCAATAAATTTTGCATAACTAAAACAAGCAAATCTCTATTGCCTTGTACAAAAACACCCTTATTTTCTTCGTTATGAAAATTTATTTTTACTATATCCTTGTCTATATTTAGAGTTTCAATAGCACTATTTACAATTTTTCCAACTGAAACTTTTTCAGTATTTTTGACCACCTCACTATATTTCGAATATTCAAGCAAAGAGTCTAGCATGGTTCTCATTTTTCTAGCAGAGCGATCAATCCTGAATAAAACATCCTCTCCCTCAACATTTAAAACATTCTTGTAATCTTGATTGAGAATATCAACAAAAGCCTCAACTCTTTTTAAAGGCGCCCTTAAGTCATGCGCAACAATACGATTAAAATTCATAAGCCCTTCATTGGCTCGAATGAGTTTCTTATTCGTTTGTTGTTCTTGTTTACGAAGCGCCATCTCATTGATTTTACCTTGTTCAGCAAAATCTTTAGCGGCCCGCAATTCTTCTGTCATTTGCTTAGCAATTTTATTTGCTTGATGTCTCTGAGATGAAAGCGAGGAAATTGTTAGGAAAAGCAATATGTCTATGAGTATACCGCCAACTGCCACAAGTAGCGGTTGGTTTTGCTCACTAGGAGAGATAAAGCCTGGCTTAGAACGAAACTCTAATAACCAAGTCCTACCACCTATCGGGAAATGAAGGGAAGATACAAACTGATTATCATCAAAGGCCAGATGCTCAGAATAATTACTCGCACTATCATAAAGCAACCCTTCTCTAGATTTACTATCATAGATGCGAAAATCAATTTCACTATCACCCTTACCCAATATACCATGCATCAAATCCTTAATTCGAAAAGGGCTATAGACAAAACCTTTTAAAGCAACCCTCTTTTCCTCAACTGTATTGATTGGCATAAAATTATAATAAACAGGCAAATACATCAAAAAACCAAGCTGTACATCATTCTCAGTTTCTTGAACAAGAGTTACTTTTCCAGAGACAGCAGCTTTGCCTGTGTCCCTCGCCCTCTCCATTGTTTCACGCCGAGTAGGCTCTGAAAACATATCATAACCAAAGGCTCGTAAATTTCTGTCTTTAAAAGGTTCAAGATAAATGATTGCACTATAAGTCTCACGTTTACCTGGCGGGTATATTTTAAAGTCAGGAAATCCTTCAGCACGTATTCGGTTAATATGATAGGTCTTATCTTGATGCCAAATATGTTCAGCATATCCATACCCTTGCAAACCAGGAAGATATTTGGAGAGATGTAAACTTTTTACGTAGTCTTTCCAATCATACCGAGTGACTTTGCCTTTGGTATTAAATAAACCAACTCCCCCCCAAAGGGCAGCTTCTTGGCTACGCATTCTTGTTTGAATGGCTGAATATATATCTTCAGTTTTAGAATCAAACCGGGTTTTAGAAGCCTCATGCACCCATTCGTTTGAGATTATATAGGCAACAATAGTAATAAGAATTGAGGTAAATAAAATAATCCACGCCAGCGAAGAACTGTGCGATTCTAGAAAGGACCAACCACATAAATTTAACTTTTCAGAGGAACTGTTTTCATCATCTTTATTTGACCGAAAAATCTTCAAATATTCAATTCCACAAAATTCTAAAAGTTCTATAAATCAGCAATAAAACTATTGCATTAATTGCTGTTTGATCCGGGGCACATTTTTTAAAACAATAAACAATTGTTCTTGGTCAAAAGGTTTAACAAGATACCCATCACTACCCAACTCTTCAGCCTTTTCTCTGTCTTCACAATCATCTGAAGCGGACAACATAAACACAGGGATATTTGAATATATTGGATGAGACCTGATAAGTTTTAACACCTCAAAACCATCCAGCCGCGGCATGTTGATGTCGAGTAAAAGAATAAAGCTTTCTTTAAGGGTTCCCAGCTGAACTTCTTTATCCAAAGTCTCAATTAACTTCTCAGAATTCCGCTCACTCACAAAACGATTAATCAAACCAACTTGCCTGGCAATCCGTCTCGTAATGAAAATTTCATCAATATTATCATCCAGCATGATGAATACTGATTGGTTGAGTTGGTTGTTTTCCATCATATTAAAATAATTATTTTTTTTAAATCATTGTACAAAATCATTTTTGAATAAATATCGTAAATTCATAATGTCTAATATTAACTATACTTCTCATAAATGCCTCATGAAATCAAGGGGACGTAATCATCAGTATCAAGTCAAAAGTAAATCAAAAGTTAATCCTTTTGTGGCAAGTATAATTGTAGAAATAACAATTGATTCAATAGCTTCTCATTCAATATTTAAATATTAAGACAGTATTCCCCACTGTCACTGCGAGGTCTAAGTGCCAAAAGATTTATCCCTAACAGGCATTGAAAAAACTTTCAAAGATAGCGAAATTATTGTGAGCAAAACAGACCTGAAAGGTCGCATAACATATTGTAATGATATGTTTTTAAACATCTCCGGCTATACAGAACAAGAATGCCTCGGCCAACCCCATAGCATGATTCGCCACCCGCACATGCCAAGATGTATTTTCGGTCTATTATGGGAAACACTTCAAGATGGCAAAGAAATTTTTGCTTACGTCGTCAACCGTTGCAAAAATGGGGATCATTATTGGGTTAACGCCCACGTAACACCAAGCACAGATCAAACCGGTAAAATAATTGGTTATCACTCAAATAGAAGAGTACCCAACCAACGCATCCTCAAAGAAATCATCAAGCCCTTATACACAGATCTACTCAGAGAAGAACAACGCCACACCAATAGAAAAATGGGCTTGGAACACTCTTCAAATATGATCACAAAAATCTTAGAACAGAAAAACGTTCAATATGATGAGTTTATAGCAAAACTGTAAATAGCTTACCCCAAAAACACCAAAAATTTTCAAAATCTAAATAGTAAACACGCAAATAATAAAGAGCACAATTATGTTTTCAAATGACTATAAAAGCGCAGTTCTGAAGGCCGTGGAAGTTTGTGAAGCCGCCGCTGATGGTGACTTTGAAGCTCGAATAATAAACATTACTGAAAAAGGGGATGCAGCCAGATTACTTCATGCAATCAACCGGCTCATAGATCGTTCAGATGCATATGTAAGAGAATCAAAAGCATCTTTAGAATATGTAGAACAAAATAAATATTTCAGACGCATTTCAGAACAAGGAATGTCAGGCTCTTTCCAACTAGCAAGCCGCAGTTGCAACAATGCTATGGAAGCGATTGAAAATAGAATTATGAATTTCACAACAGTTGTCCAACAGTTTGAAGGCCAAATGAATGAAATCGTAGAGACCGTTTCCTCAGCCGCTGTTGAACTGAATGCATCAGCAAAAAACATGGAAGAAACAACATCATCAGTAAATCAACAAGCTGTCTCAGTCGCAGCCTCTTCAGAGCAAGCCAATTCAAATGTTGCAAACGTTGCAGCCGCAACAGAAGAAATGAGCCATTCGGTAAATGAAATCAATGAACAAGTAAATCATTCTTCACAAATCACAGCAAACGCTGTCAATGAAGTCGAAGTAAGCAGCAATGATATTGCAGCGCTTTCCAAAGCGTCCGAAAAAATTGGCACTATTGTTTCCTTAATTAAAGAAATTGCAGACCAAACAAACCTGCTTGCTTTAAACGCAACAATTGAAGCAGCAAGAGCTGGAGAGCAAGGCAAAGGCTTTGCTGTCGTAGCCTCAGAAGTTAAAGAGCTAGCCAGTCAAACAAGCAAAGCCACTGACGAAATTGAAGCACAAATGGGCGAAATTCAATTAGCAAGTAACCAGGCTGTTAAATCAATTAATACAATTGGAGAAACAATCACAAAAGTTGATCATATTTCTTCTACAATTGCCTCAGCCGTAGAGCAACAAAGCGCAGCAACGCAAGAAATTGCTAGAAACATTAATCAAGCTTCAATGGGCGCACAAGAAGTCAACACAAACATCGGCGATATTTCTCAAGCTGTAAGTGACACAAATGACTCTGCAAAACAAGTCTCTGTAGCCTCAGATGAATTAGCTAGAAATGGTGAAGTCATGCGAACAGAAGTTTCTAAATTCTTATCAGAAGTTCGTCAGGTGATTTAATTCACCTGACCATAATACAAAATTCAGATTAAGATGGCCCCTCTCAAATCCCCCCAAAAAAAAGCGGATCCTTTTGTTTATAAAAAGGTAAAAGGGCCATCTTAACGAACTCAATATTCACTTCTTTTCTTCAAAGAATTTATTGCACCAGCGGACCATCCGCTCCATCCAGGTCAAAGCCAACTATGTCTGCTTTGCCCGCTAAGATTTTTATATATTGATTAATCCCAGTTTGTAGCGATCTAGTTTGTAGATAATCATGAATAAATTCACGAACCAAATCAAAAGGCAGAATCTTATCGGATTTCTTATCCATAAAACGTTCCTTATTTTGTTCGTAATATCTTAAGCAAGACGTCTCATCAGCAATTGGCGCTGTAACATGTTCTTGCAACAAAGCATCGATCGCTTCTTCCTCTTCTTGTGGTGTGCAATTTTCAGCCGTCTTAATTAAATTAGCTTCAACAGCTTCTAACAAGAGCAACTTTCTTATCACCAATGCACGTGCAGCACGGTGCCTTGCCTCATCAACACCACCAGCCGGATGATGTTGCATCTCAGCATGAACTTCATCATCCGATATTTCGGTGTTATTTATTATTATTGGCATGGCCCTACCCTCTTTTACGAACAATTTGATAGCCCGAGCGGAACAGATATTTCAAAGGTGCGGAAACACCACTGAAAATATGCACCAACCGAGTGAACGGAAAAATTAAGAAGATGGTTGTTCCTAAAACCAAATGAAGTTTGAAAACAAGAGCTTCATTCACAATAAAATCAGCCGCTCCAGAACGGAAAGTCACAATATATTGCGCCCAATTAGCTAGAGCAATCATTGAGCTGCCATCAGGGTGCTGAGCTGAAAAAGGAATGGTGATTAAGCCTAATATCAATTGAACATAAATGAGCAGCAAAACCATAATATCAGATGGTTTACTAGTTGCGCGAATTCTTTCATCAAACAACCGGCGTTTTAAAAGGATCGTCATTCCAACAAAACAAATGCTACCAAAAATACCACCAGCAACCATGGCCATTAATTGCTTGGCCTCAGAAGTCATAAAATGATGATAAATTGAGTGCGGCATCAACAGCCCCACTAAGTGCCCAAAAAACAAAAGGATAATCCCAACATGGAATAAATTACTTCCAAGTCCCATTCCTTTTTTTCGCAAAAGTTGACTGGAATCAGCCTTCCATGAATATTGCTCGCGATCGTAACGCAAAGCACTACCAATAAGAAAAACTGCCAGGCAAATATAAGGATAATATCCGAATAAAAATTGATGAATATAATCTAACACCATTTTAAGCACCTCCCAATTGTTTGTCTAAGGCCTCAGTCGCATTTGGAAACGCATTGCAACCATTACAATCAGCAACTGGGTCACCACTGAACGCTTCAGCTTCTTTCCACTCTTCATCAAGTTCATCTAGAGTTTCCGGATCTTTAGGTGCTTCAGCGATAGCCTGGGCTATTTTATTTTTATCCGGCTTCACAGCTGAAAGAGCTTCAATAGCTGAAAAAACATTGGCGTAAATTGAGCCGCGTTTTTCTAGCTTTTTACCAATCATTCCAATGACATCAATTGCATCTCCAAGAAGCTCACTCGCTTCATCAAATGAGCAATGTGAAAGATATTCAAGAAATAAAGGTAGGTAATCAGGAAGCTCATTATTATCGATATAGATACCCTTGGATTTATAAGTATCGATAAGGTCAACCATGGCCTGTCCACGATCTCGAGATTCTCCATGAATATGTTCAAAGAGATGAAGGCAATGAGCGCGCCCCCTATCAAAGAGATCAACATAATCTTCTTGAATATCTAATAATTCGAGATCATTTTGAACCTTGAAAAAATTTTCAATCTTTTTAATCGCACCAGCAGGTAAAATCGCTTCATCTTTGATGACATTCAGCAATTCACCATGAGCTTTTAAAACAGACCCTTCCGGGTAGGTTAGTAATAATCCTAAAACTTTAAAGGTTTTCATAAGCGACCTCCTTTTGAACCAGGTTCATGTATTCTTCCACTCATTGTGTTTTTATGAGTTTTAGCCCCAAACAGGTTTTGCTTACTTGTTCCACCAGAACACCCATTACCAAAACTAAACCCACAAGCAGAACGCGAGTTAAACGAAATCTCATTATCGAAAGGAGTTTCGCCAGCATATTCCCTATGATTTGTTGGAATATTGAAACGATCTTCATAACTGGCCAATGCCATAACACGGTACATTTCTTCGACAGTGTTTTCATCAAGGCCAACTTGTGAAAGCAACTCAGTATTACTTTCACCATCAACATTTTGCCCTCGCTTAAACTCTCGCATGGCAATCATTCGCTCAAGCGCATGAACAACCGGCTCCTCTTTACCTGCAGTTAAAAGGTTAGCCAGATATTTCACCGGTATGCGCAATTTATGAACATCAGGAATAACCCCAGCCATTTCAATCTGGCCTTTTTCAGCAGCATTTTGAATAGGTGACAATGGCGGGATATACCAGACCATTGGAAGCGTCCGATATTCAGGGTGAAGTGGAAAAGCAACCTTCCAATCCATCGCCATTTTATAAACCGGTGAATTCTGCGCGCCTTCAATCCAGCTTTCAGGAACACCATCTTTTCTGGCCTGAGCAATCACCTCAGGGTCATGAGGGTCAAGGAAAATTTCTAACTGCGCTTGATAAAGTTCTTCAGGGTCTTCAATACTGGCTGCTTCTTTAATTTTATCAGCATCATAAAGCATGACACCTAAATAACGAATGCGACCAACACAAGTTTCAGAACAAACCGTTGGGTCACCAGCCTCAATACGAGGATAACAAAACGTACATTTTTCCGATTTACCAGATTGCCAGTTATAATAGATCTTCTTATATGGACACCCAGATACACACATGCGCCATCCACGGCACTTGTCTTGATCAATTAAAACAATGCCATCTTCTTCACGTTTATAAATCGCACCACTTGGGCAAGACGCAACGCAGGTCGGGTTAAGGCAATGTTCACAAAGGCGCGGAAGATACATCATAAATGTATTTTCAAATTCACCATAAAGTTCCTTTTGAATGGTTTCAAAATTATAGTCTTCACTACGTTCAGAAAATTCACCACCTAGAATTTCTTCCCAGTTTGGTCCCCATTCTGGCTTTTCCATTTTCTTGCCTGTAATAACAGAATGAGCCCGCGCCGTTGGCATAGCTTTCGAAGATGGCGCTTTCTGCAAACGCTCATACTCGAAAGTAAAGGGTTCATAATAATCATCAATTTCAGGTAAATCTGGATTTGCAAATATTTTAGCTAAAAGCCTGAATTTACCACCCATTTTAGGAATTAGGCTGCCGTTAGACTTGCGCGCCCAACCGCCATTCCACACTTTTTGATCTTCCCATTTTCTCGGATATCCAACGCCAGGTTTTGATTCAACATTGTTAAACCAGGCATATTCAACACCTTCACGAGAAGTCCAAACATTTTTGCAAGTGACAGAACACGTGTGACAGCCAATGCATTTATCCAGGTTAAGGACCTTTCCAATTTGAGCACGTATTTTCATTAAGCCATCTCCTCATGGTCAAGATTCTCTTCTGGGTTTTCTAACCAATCTACTTTTTGTATTTTTCTAACAATCACGAACTCATCTCGGTTTGAGCCTACAGTTCCGTAATAGTTAAAGCCGTATGAAAGTTGGGCATAGCCACCAATCATATGGGTCGGTTTCACCACAGCACGTGTCACCGAATTATGTATGCCACCCCTGTTACCTGTGGTCTCAGCTCCTGGAGTATTGATTATTTTTTCTTGAGCGTGATACATCATGCTCATTCCCTCAGGAACACGTTGTGACACAATGGCTCGAGCTGATATGGCACCATTAGTGTTGTAAAGCTCAATCCAATCATTGTCCTTCACATCAATTTTCTGAGCGTCAACTTCACTAATCCAAATCACAGGACCACCACGGCTAAGAGTTAGCATCAATAGGTTTTCAGAATAGGTACTGTGAATGCCCCATTTTTGGTGCGGGGTAATCCAGTTAAGAACAACTTGCTTACGCCCTTTTCCTAACTCATCTATAACTGGGGTAATGGTTTTAGTGTTAATAGGCGGCTTATAAACACAAAGCGATTCACCAAAATCTCTCATCCATTCATGGTCTTGGTAGAATTGTTGCCGGCCTGTTAACGTGCGCCACGGAATGAGCTCATGCACATTTGTGTAACCCGCATTGTAGCTCACATGCTCATCCTCAAGTCCACTCCATGTTGGGGAAGAAATGATTTTTCTAGGTTGAGCCTGAATATCTCTAAAGCGAATTTTCTCTTCTTCTTTTGGCTTGGCCAAATGCGTATGATCACGGCCTGTAAAATTACCAAGAGCTTGCCAGGCTTTCACCGCAACTTGCCCGTTGGTTTCAGGCGCCAATGAGAGAACAACCTCAGCCGCATCAATATCGGTTTCAATACGCGGCAAACCATTCGAGACACCTTCCTCTGAAACCGTCTGGTTAAGTTGCCCTAAAAACTCGACTTCATTCTCAGTGTTCCAGCTAATGCCTTTGCCACCATTGCCAATTTTAGTCATAAGCGGACCAAGCGCAGTGAACTTTTTATAGGTGTTAGGATAATCCCTCTCAACCGGAATGTAATTCGGCATTGTTTTACCAGGAATGGCCTCACAATCACCTGACTTCCATTCCTTCACATCAATCCCTTGCGCAAGTTCAGCCGGAGTGTCATGTAATATTGGAAGAGCAACCACATCGGTCTCTGTTCCTAAATGACCAACACAAAGCTCAGAGAATTTCTCAGCAATCCCTTTATAAATCCGCCAATCACTGCGCGATTCCCAAGCAGGGTCAACAGCTCTTGAAAGCGGGTGAATGAAGGGGTGCATGTCAGAGGTGTTAAGATCATTCTTTTCATACCAAGTGGCAGATGGAAGAACGATGTCAGAGTACATACATGTGGTCGACATTCTAAAATCGAGCGTGACCACAAGGTCTAACTTACCTTCAGGCGCCTCTTCATGCCACTCAACTTCTTTTGGCTTTGGCCCACCAAGCTCACCAAGGTCTTTTCCAAGCACACCATTATTTGTACCAAGAAGGTGTTTGAGCATATATTCATGCCCCTTACCTGAAGAGCCTAAAATATTAGACCGCCATATGAATAGATTACGTGGGAAATTTTTAGGATTATCAGGATCCTCACATGACATGCGCAAGGAGCCATCCTTTAATTTACCCGTAATATATTCTTTCGGATCTATACCAGCTTTTTTAGCCTCCTTAGATAACTCTAATGGGTTGTCTTGCAATTGCGGTGCCGATGGAAGCCACCCCATACGCTCTGAACGTACATTGCAATCAATAAGCGAGTAATCTTTCCATTTTTTTTTATCTGCAAGCGGAGAGAGTATTTCATCAACTTCCAACTTTTCATAACGCCATTGGTTAGAGTGGTTATAGAAAAAACTAGTTGAGTTCATGTGACGCGGTGGACGATGCCAATCAAGCGCAAAAGCTAAAGGCTGCCAACCGGTTTGAGGACGTAGTTTTTCTTGACCCACATAGTGAGACCACCCCCCACCAGATTTACCAATACAACCACACATCATCAGCAGGTTAATGATCCCACGATAAATCATATCCATATGATACCAGTGATTGATCGCAGCTCCCAAAATCACCATAGAACGACCGCGCGTTTTATCTGCATTATCAGCAAATTCGCGGGCTATGCGTGTAACCTGTTCAGCAGGTACCCCTGTGATTTTTTCCTGCCAGGCCGGTGTATAAGGAACATCATCTTCAAGAGATGTAGCCACATTTTCACCGCCCAAACCTCTATCAATTCCGTAATTAGCAATGAGCAGGTCAAATACAGTTGCAACAAGAACTTCCTTGTCCCCACCTAAACTAATCCGCCGTGCTGGTATGTTGCGCTGTTGAACACTCTCATGGTCTGTATGAGCAAAAATCGGTTGATCATTTTCAAGATTACCAAAATAAGGAAAACCAGCAGAGACAACTTCATCCTTTGTGTTGATCAATGAAACTTCAGGCCAAATCTCTGAACCATCAGCCACATTCTTGGCTTCCATATTCCATTTGCCGCTTTCATCCCAGCGCGAGCCAACCGTACCATTTGGCACAACAACTTTATTCGTATTGGCATCATAGATAACTGGTTTCCAGTCAGTGTTTTTTTCTTCTCCTAAATTATTGTCAAAATCAGAAGCCCTCAAAGTCCGGCTAGGAACATAACTCCCATCCTTTTCCTCAAGCATAACCAGGAATGGCATGTCAGTGTACATGCGGCAATAATCATCAAAATATTCACTTTTTCCGGCCAAGTGAAATTCTTTTAAAATGACATGCCCCATGGCCATAGCCATGGCACTATCAGTGCCTTGGCGCACAGGCATCCAGCTATCTGAAAGCTTTGCAACCTCACTATAGTCAGGCGTAACGGCCACTGTTTTTGTGCCGTTATAGCGCGCCTCAGTAAAGAAATGCGCATCAGGCGTTCTCGTCTGCGGCACATTAGAACCCCAGGCAATTATATATGAGGAGTTATACCAATCCGCACTTTCAGGAACATCCGTTTGCTCACCCCATGTTTGAGGTGAACTTGGAGGCAAATCACAATACCAATCATAAAAGCTCATGCATGTGCCGCCAATCAACGATAGGTACCGACTACCCGCAGCATATGAAATCATCGACATCGCCGGAATAGGAGAAAAACCAATGATACGATCTGGCCCATAAGTCTTGGCTGTATAAACATTAGACGCGGCGATTATTTCGTTGACCTCATCCCAACTTACTCTAACCATACCGCCAAGGCCGCGTGCTTGTTTATACTCTTTAGTCAACTCCGTATCCGACATCAAAGACGCCCAGGCATCTACAGGGTCTTTATGGATAAGCTTCGTTGCTCGCCAACTTTTTAAGAGTTTAGAGCGTATCATTGGATATTTTAAACGTGCAGAACTATAGAGATACCAACTAAAGCTCGCCCCTCTCGCGCAACCTCTCGGTTCATGATTGGGTAAATCTGGCCGGGTACGAGGGTAATCAGTCTGTTGAGTTTCCCAGGTTACCAACCCGCTTTTAACGTAAATCTTCCAACTACAAGACCCGGTGCAATTCACACCATGGGTCGAGCGTACCACTTTGTCATGGGACCAACGGTTTCTGTAAGCGCGCTCCCATTCTCTATTTTCATCTGTTGTAACACCATGCCCTTCAGAGAAGGTTTCAGGTGCCTTTTGTGTAAAGAAAGTCAATTTATCTAAAATATGGCTCATGATTTTTCTCTCTATTCTTATGGGTTTTTGACATAGGCATTAGGCCGCAGGTAGAACCACCAATTAATGATGATGCAAACGGTATAGAAAATTGCAAAACCGTAGAGCGCATATTCAGGTGTAGCCAGTTTGATCTGCTCACCAAAAACTTTGGGAATTATGAAAGCACCATAGGCAGCAACAGCAGATGTCCAACCCAAAACAGGTCCGGCTTGTTCTTTATCAAAAACCTGTGCAATGGTTCTGAAGGTAGAGCCATTACCAATGCCTGTTGCAGCAAATAAAATGAGGAACAAGATTAAGAACGGAACAAAAAATTCCTCAGGTGTGGCAGATGCATAAGCTTGCTTCATATAGTAAGCAACACCCAAAGCACTAGCGACCATAATGATAGAGATAATTTGAGTAACTTTCGCGCCACCAATTTTATCAGAAATCATACCACCTAGTGGGCGGATCAAAGCGCCAATAAAAGGACCAGTCCAGGCATACATCAAAGCAGAAGGTCCATTCGGATTTACGGTGTCATGTGTTAACACACCCGCAACTTCAATATGCTGAAAACCAAAAATAACTTTAATAGCCAAACCAAAAGCAGCAGCAAAACCAATGAAAGATCCAAAGGTCATGGTGTAAATAATAGTCATCGCCCATGTATGTTTGTTATTAAAGATTTTATATTGACGCTTAAGTGTCTCCTTATATCCACCCCCAATAGGAAGTAGCTTAAGAACAAGAACGGTAAGAGCGATAACGATTGGCAGAACGATCCACTTACTAAGCATCAACCCACCGCCATTCGCGCTTTCTGGTAACATCAACCACAAGCCACAAGCTGCGGTAAAGAAGCCAGCAACGAGCATCATAGTAATCAGTGAGAATGCAGAAATTGGATTGCCAATATTAGGAGAAACATGTTCATCACGAATGTTGTTCATGCCAAACCAACCGGCAATGGCAAGTGGTACAAGGAACAGCAACCACAAGAAACCAGCATTGTGGATGTAAGTTTCAGTTCCTGCTGGAATTTTACCAATTAAGGTGCCGCTGGTGTTTTTCAAGATCATTGCGTCGCCACCAAAAATGCCAAATGTCATAAATAGCGGCACTAAAATTTGCATGGTGGTAACACCAAAATTACCAAGCCCAGCATTCATACCCAAAGAATAGCCTTGTACTTTTTTAGGAAAAAAGAAGCTGATGTTTGACATAGAAGAGGCAAAGTTACCCCCACCAATGCCGGACAAGAACGCAAGGATCTGGAATTGCCAGAGTGGAGTATTAATATCTTGCAGGGCAAAACCGGCGCCAACAGCTGGGATCATCAACAAAGCTGTTGTGAAAAAGATGGTGTTACGACCACCAGCCAAACGAATGAAGAAGGTACTCGGAATACGAAGGGTCGCACCTGTTAGGCCAGCAATCGCCATCAGAGTAAAGAGTTCTGACTTTGCAAATGGAAAACCGAGATTTAGCATTTGCACTGTAATGATGCCCCAATAGAGCCACACAGCAAAACCACACAAAAGACTTGGAATCGAAATCCATAAATTTCGATTGGCAACCCCTTTGCCATAGGAGGACCATTGCTGTTCATCCTCCGGATTCCAGTTTTGTAGATCTTTTGCCATTATTTCTCTCCCTTTTCCTTAATTAAAGGTTTGACTGTGTCTATATCTGCTCCCAGACTCTCCAGGCGCCTTAATGCGTGTGCTTGGCGACTATCGTAAAAGCGAACATTTTCAATTGATGAAGGGTCGATCCCTAGAGCTTCAAGATGTTTGCGGGCCTGCTCACGAGAAACGTCGATACTGGCCACTGAGAAATCTGTGCGAGATTCCTCCTCTTGGCTTTTCGAAAAGCGAATGCCAAGCGCCATGAATGAAGTCATAGTTACAAAGATGCCCAAAATGAAATAAGCGGTGTGCCAATCCATCTCACCCTTGAAAAGAAAACCAGCAGCAACCGCACCGACGTTACCGCCAGCACCGACCACACCAGCAACGGCACCTAGCGATTTTTTGAAAATAAAGGGAACCACAGAAAATGTGGCGCCTTCTGCCATTTGTGTAAACAAAGAGAAGATAATGAGTGTCGGAATTGCCAACCACAAAACATTCATTTGAGAGAAGAGCATAAGCGCTAGCCCTTCAAGGAATAAAACAATAAAGAGCCAAACAGCGCGGCCTTTCAATCCCCAAAGCGAAGCAAAGTTGTCACCAAAAACGCCGCCTAGAGTTCTTGCAAAAATATTCATCAAACCAAACGCTGCGGCCACAATGCCAGCAGTTACAAGGTTAAGGCCGAAATAATCAAAGAAGTAGAGTGCTGCTGTGCCGTTAATGGTCAACTCAATGCCAAAACAAGCCGCGTAAATGAAAAACAATAACCAGACGCGATAATCCTTCAGTGCGCTAAAGAAATTACCAATAGAGTATTTGCGGTCAGGTATTTTGCCTTGAGCTCTTAGCTCTTTATAATCTCCCTCAGGAGCATCGCGGGTAAAAACATAATAAACAACACCTGTGACCATTATAACCGCACCGGCCACAACCATAGATGCGCGCCAACCAACGGCCTCACTAAAACCAAAACCAACGACAAATATTGAGAAAATAACAGGCATGGCAAACTGTGTTACACCGCCGCCTAAATTACCCCAACCAGCACTGGTCGCATTGGCCTGCCCCACAACATTAGAGGCAAACATATTTGTTGTGTGGTACTGAGTAATAACGAATGAGGCACCAATAATACCAATTAAAACGCGGAAGATGAGGAATGTCGTAAAATCCTCAGCGAAGGCGATGCCCATAACAGGCAAAGACCCTAAGATAAGCAAACATGAATAGGTCCGTCTTGGTCCATAATGATCACAAAGCCATCCGATCAATATGCGAGCAAAAACGGTTGCTGATACCGCACCGATAATACTCCAACCAATTTGTTCTTTAGTCAGGCCTAATTCATCACGAACAACAGCCATCAAAGGAGCAATGCCAAACCAGGCAAAAAAGCATAAGAAAAAAGCAAACCAAGTGACATGGAATGTCCTGATTTGTATTTTATCAACTCTGAAAAACTCACTCCACAATCTCGTTGCTTTGTTATTAAGCTCCATGTCCCTACCTTTCATTCTTTCTGATGCCAATAATTGAGAAAATGGTTCAAACGGCAAAACAAACAGAAAATGCGAAGGGGCTTGGTATTTTGAGCCTTTAAACACTCATGTTGGGTTATGGTCTTTGTTGCCAAGACACCAACACCGCCCGGTGCACTTCTGCAGATTAAGCATTTCAGGATCTGAGCGAATGAATGTGATTTAGGTCAAATATGAAGAAAAAAAATGCTGCTATAGAATGGAAAGGCAATTAAGAGAGTGAA
The DNA here is from genome assembly GCA_965230545.1 of Hyphomicrobiales bacterium. Taxonomy (GTDB): domain Bacteria; phylum Pseudomonadota; class Alphaproteobacteria; order Rhizobiales; family HXMU1428-3; genus HXMU1428-3. The sequence goes on from CBDDLE010000004.1 coordinate 671,974, forward strand.
TTTATGGAACAAATTCCAAGATATACAAGTTACCCAACCGCCCCTAATTTTCACAAAGGGGTTGATGGTGAATTATCAAAAAATTTAATCGGAAAATTAGAAGAAAAAGATATTTTATCTTTATATTTTCACATCCCCTTTTGTCGTCAGCTATGCTGGTTTTGTGGATGCCATACAAAAATCGTCAATGGATATAAACCCATTGAACAATATATGGATTTCTTGCAACAAGAAGTAAAATTACAATCAAGCTATTCTAGAGCCAACACTGTTAAATATATGCATTTTGGGGGCGGCTCACCCACTGTGATTGAACCAGCCGAATTCACAAATTTCATGAAAATAGTTCAATCTAATTTTGATATCTTGGATGATGCCGAAATAGCCATTGAAATAGACCCAAGGTCAGTCAATAAAGAAAAAATATCAGCCTATGCTTCTAGTGGTATCAACAGAGCAAGCTTAGGCGTTCAAGATTTCGACGAAAAGGTCCAAAGAGCGATTAACCGTCATCAGTCTTTTGAGCTGGTCAAAAATGTCGTTGAAAAATTACGTGAAGTAAACATAAACGAAATTAATCTTGATTTAATTTACGGGCTTCCATTCCAAACCCTGGAAACCATTAAAAAGACGATTGATAACACGATTAAACTAGATCCAAATCGCATCTCACTATTCGGGTATGCCCATGTTCCCTGGATGAAAAAACACCAAAATCTCATTCCAACTGAAAGTTTGCCTAATCCCGAATTAAGAATGGAAATGTTTGATTTTGCTTGTGACTATCTAACCAGCAATGGCTACGTCTCAATCGGCCTCGATCATTTCGTAAAACCTGATGACAGTTTAGCCATTGCCCAAAGAGAAGAAAAATTACAACGCAACTTTCAAGGCTATACAATAGATAAAGCTGAGGCACTTCTAGGCTTTGGCGTATCATCAATATCAACCTTACCCTCAGCTTATTTGCAAAACACCTCAGATTATAGAGAATATGTCACTTCAATAGAAAATGAGAGATTACCTGTCGCCAGAGGTATTGAGCTAAATCACGACGATATAAAAAGACGTGAAATAATCATGTCAATCATGTGCGGTTTAAAGACAAAGGTAAGTTCAACAGAATATGCAACCGAACTGGAAAACTTATCAGACCTTATCCAACAAGGCGTCGTAAAATATGAGGATGGCGTTTTGATAATGAATAAAAAAGAACATCATAAATTTAGAAAAGTTGCTTCAAAATTTGATGCTTATTTAGCTGAAAATCAGTTCTCATTTTCGCAAGCAGTTTAATGAATTGCTTAAAAATAAAGAGAATATTTCTCCATATTGTATCGATCTCCCAAGTAACGTATACTAAAAGGAATTGTTTTTTCTTTAGACCTGAAATTACGCTTTAAAATATATAAGAAAAGGTCTTTTATGAAAGAAGCGCTGTATATCATAGGGGATCTAATACATCATTTACAAAGGGAGCGAGGCTGTAGTGCCATGCTTCTTTGTAGTGAGGGGAAATTATTTTCCAAACGAATAGAAACGCAGTTTTTAAAAACAGATCAAATTTTTAAAGTTTTTTCTGAAAGCGTAGAGCGTTGGTCAAAACAAGGCACATTAAAAAATTCAAATTTGAAAAAACTAAATTTGATTTTAAACAAAAGCGAAGAACTAATCGCAGCGCGAGAAAACATTCAAAATCAAAAATTTAACGTTTCCTCATCCTTAAATTTCTATACCCACCAACTCATATGCCCTTTGTTAAACAGCTCTATTGAAATTGCTTTAAACATAGAAAATGTAAAACCAGCATTCGTTAGTGCGTTAAATGCATTTCTCCAATGGAAAGAGCGTATTGGTTTAGAACGAGCCATCGGGGTGAAAGGCTTCACAGCTCATAACTTTCAAAATATTGAATTTGTTGAACGCTTGCAGTTCTTACTTTCAGAACAAAATAATTATCAAAACACCTTTCTGGCCGTTGCCAATGAAAAACAAAAAAACATCATTCTTGAAGTTTTAGAAACAAAAGCCTGTCAGAGGCTTGATCACCTCCATGAAGATTTAAAGCACCCCCATAATTCTCCATCTTTAAATGAATTATCACCAGAAGAATGGTTCGATTTAATATCTGAAAAAATAAATGCCTTACAAACAATTTTGAACGAGCTCATAGACACTCTAGACGGGGAAATCCCTCAAGAGAAAACAAGTGAGTTACCAAAAAAAGAAAGCAGCATTTCTGCAAACAGAAAAGAACAAGAAAATAAGAAATCTATAGAAACAGCATTATCATATTCTAACAATATTTTTACAAAACACGCACTCTTAATAGATTCCCTGCAAATTTTCTCAGGCCTTTCCGGCTCATCTCTTCAATCTCTTTTTCAACATGCTCAAGTGCGCGAATTTAATAAAGGCAAACTCTTATTTCTAGAAGGTGAGCAAGCCAACCGTCTTTATATTATTCTCAAAGGCTGGATTAAAATTTTCAAAGGAACCAGCGGCGGAGATGAAGCAATTTTACAAATGCTCAGCTCAGGTGACACCATCATGGAAACAGCTGTGTATCTTAACTTAAAATTTCCCGTCAGCGCCCAGGTTTCAGAAGATGCCACAATTCTATCATTACCAGCCCCCGTCATACGAGAACAGGTAAAGCAAAACAATATTCTAGCAGTCAACCTGCTTTCCAGTATGTGTTATCGTTCTCAGAATTTAATTCGGCAAATAGAAATAGCCCGTTTAAAAACTGTAGATGAGAGAATAGGCTGGTTCTTGTTAAAAGTCGCCTTAGATCAGAAAATCAGTTCAAAATATTTGCAACTCCCATACGACAAAACAACAATTGCTTCCTATTTAAACATGAAGCGAGAAACTTTCTCACGCGCTTTAAAGCGTTTAAAACAAAAAGGCTTCATAATAGAGAATGACTTAATCATCTTGCCCAATGAAAAAGCTCTGTGTGAATTTTGCGATCATAGTCTTGCTGAAACCTGCCCCCGTCACAACACAGATGAGTGCCCCAACCCCCAACCTCTCGGCGAAGAAGACATCAAGATTGCTTAGGCGCAAAGCTAATCTACAATTATTTTAGCCAGCACCAATCTGACCATAAAAGCCCCCCCCCTCTCTATTTAAAAATTTAACGCACCAGTTCTCTCCCAATTGACCTCAATCAAATGCTCCAAAGTTCAATCATGCTGTAATTGATACAAGCTGTTTTGCTATTAAGCGCTTCAGCACATGGCAAGACTATCAATTGCACAACACTTAGGTCGAAGAAAGAGATTAAGCGGACAATGATTTCCTTTAAAGACGCACAAAACATTCTTTTAAAACAAACACAGCTTACAAAAACGAAACTGCCAATTGATGAATGCGCAGGACATATCGCTGGTGAGAATATTTATTCCAACGTATTTGTCCCCTCATTTGTAAATTCAGCCGTTGATGGATTTGCCGTCCGCTCTTCTGATTTAAGTGAAGCCAGTAGTGATAATAAAATTATTTTAGAAGTCGCTGGTCGGACAATGGCTGGCGATCCCTGTGTTGAAGAAAAACAAAACCCTGATGAAAACAACACTGGCAACACTTGGGAAATCATGACAGGAGCCTGTGTGCCAAAAGGGTATGACGCAGTTGTCCCTGTTGAGAAAGTCGAAATATTAAACCTTAATGAAGATCAATTTCCATCTCGTGTTTCTTTTCAAGCCCCTCTAAATGGCCAAACAAACATAAGAATGCCAGGGGAAGATTATAAACCAGAAAACCTCATTGTTAAAAAGGGGCAGAAAATAACTTCCGCATCCATAATGGGCCTTTCAGCGGTTGGGCAAACATCAATAGAAGTTGTCATAAAACCAAGAGTTACCCTCTTTAGCAGCGGCAATGAAGTGATCTCAAATGGTCATCTAGATTTACAATCAGGGCAAATCAGAGATGCCAATGGCCCCTACTTAAAATCAGCTTTAACTGAAAGTGGATTAGCAAAAACAAAGTTCGCTGGCATTCTATCAGATGATATTGAGCAATTCAAAACAACAATACTCAACTCATTTGATGAAACAGATGTTTTCATTTCAACAGGTGGCGTTTCAGCAGGACGACATGATTTCATACCTGACGCACTAAGAGATTTAGGTGCTGAAATCGAATTCCACAAAGTGGTTATAAGACCAGGGAAACCAATCCTTTATGCCAGCTTTTCTAACGGTAAACATTATTTTGGTTTACCAGGCAATCCAATTTCAGCAGCCGTCGGTTTTCGTTTCTTCGTGCTACCCTTCTTGCGCCATCTCCAATCAATGCCAATTGAGGCACCTTTGAAAGCACGTTTAAACAAGCGCGTCACCAAAAACCATGATTTTCATTTTTTTGCAAAATCAAAAATAACTGTTACACCAGAAGCAGAATTAGTTGTAGATGTTCTTGAAGGACAAGAATCCTTTAAAACACACCCCTTAATAAAAGCAAATTGCTGGGCCGTTTTTAAAAAAGATGATTATGCATTAGATGTAGGCGAAGTTGTTGATGTCTACCCACTAACACCTCACTGCATAGATATATCTTAAGAGTTTAGGTGAACTAATGACCATTAGCACAACTGAAACACCCTCAAAATTCTCCATTTTTTCATACGGTTTCAGACCATTTTTTCTAGCCGCAGGAACCTATGCTATTTTGCCAATCGTCCCTTGGCTGCTTTTTTTAATGGATAAAATTGAGCCAACAATCCCCATGCAAGTTTGGCATGCTCATGAAATGTTGTTCGGCTTTGTCACAGCAGGCATAGCCGGTTTCTTATTATCCGCAATTCCAAACTGGACAAACACATCACCAATAACAGGCAAAGATTTAAAGGTTCTATTTAGCCTCTGGCTAGCTGGGCGCATAGTTTTTTGGCTCTATTTATTTTTTGATAACCCAATAATCGGCTATTTATTATTCATAGATTTGTTCTTAAATTTGGTTCTGCTAAAACATGTCAGCCAAGTGCTCATAGAAGCAAAAAATAGCCGAAATTATATTTTTATCGCCATCCTCTTATGCCTGGCTCTTTCGAACTTTGTCAGCATACTTGATCTAAATGGCCTAAGTCTTTTTTCTTCTGGATCAGGAGCCCTATTGGCAACCAATCTCATTATGATCACCCTCTCAGTTGTAGGTGGCAGAATTATTCCTAATTTCACTCGCAATTATTTAACAACTAAAAATAGCACATACCAAATCGGCAAGTTCCCACTAATCGAAAAACCTGCTCTTTACTTATTAGTCTTAATGGCTGCGTTAGATCTAGTGATGCCCCATTCCATTGTGACCTACATCATCGCACTGCTTGCATGTGCAGCCCATTCAATTCGCTTTAGTCGCTGGGGTGGACACAAAGTCATAGAGAACCCAATAATCTGGGTTTTGCATCTGGCTTATTTAATGATGATCATCTCATTATTCCTCAAAGCAATTGAAGGTTTTTTTGAGATCCCATACAACTTATACCTACACTGCTTCACCGTAGGCTCTATTGGGTTATTTATGCTAGCCATTATGTCACGAGCCTCACTCGGCCATACAGGGCGACCACTTAAAGTCACAGGCGTAATCACACTGTCATATGTGATGCTACTGATCTCGGCTGTCATACGAGTAGCCGCCCCCATTTTTCCATCAATTCAGACAAGCGCAATGATAGCTTCAATTACACTTTGGCTTTTAGCATTTGCGCTATTTTTAAAAGTCTATTTCCCAATCCTAATCAACCCAAGAGCAGATGGAAAACCGGGATAAACTTTATGAACTATCCCATCCCCCTCAAAAGCAGAAAAAGATACGACTTCATAAGCGCAACAAGCCCTTAGCATTCTTAATAATTTTTTAGAGAAAAAGAAGAAATGGTGCAGGTAAGAGGAGCAACCTCGAACCGAAATCCGTGCTTTGGGTTGGCGGGCGGCAAAGCGCAAACAAAAATGGTGCGGTCGAGAAGACTCGAACTTCCACCCGTGTTACCGGACAGCGACCTCAACGCTGCGCGTCTACCAGTTCCGCCACGACCGCACATAAAAGTAAGGTCTGGTAGGTTTACGGCAAGTCCCGTAAACGCCCTTACTAAGAGAGAGACATTTAACAAACCTCCCCACTGAAGGCAAGAGCTTTTTCTTTTGAAAAGAACAACAAAATTGGGATTTTTGTCAGATTGTGAATTTTACTAAGGCGTATAATTTCAGAGATGAAATGCTCATCTGAAACAAAAAAATGACACCTAGAGCACCATTTAAAAGAAAACTTAAGCCGCCATATCGCTCAAATTATATTTTTGAGTAATTTCAACCGTAATACGATCGCCCTCAACAATAACCTCACCCCTGCCAATCGGCACCATATTTGCTAAAATCTCAACTTCATCGGTAACACTGGCTTCAAGCTCAATCACTGCCCCCCGGCCCATGCGCAATAGATGGTTGATCGGCATTGTCCGCCGGCCAATCACAACGCTTAACTCAATTTCCACACCAGAAATGGGAGCCATAAATAAAATTCCTCAAGCAAATCAATTCAAAATTAAGAACCAAAAATCTCATCAAACACCAATAAACCACAAGTTTAAGCGGTTTTATCACTGTTTCAACTCATATAATGATATAAATTACCTCTATCAAGTTTGACGAAACGGCCATAGTTCTATATTCCGAGTCAGTACCCTAATTGTGTTGGAGCTTAGTTACCGAATGGTAAACAAAACAGATTTTGAAAGTGATGTTCACTGGAAAATTAGTAATTCTCCCATTTCGTACCCCGAAGCTCTTACATTTATGGAAAAAAGAGTAGAACAAATCCACAAAGGCGAAAAACCTGAATGTATTTGGCTCCTCGAACACCCCCCACTTTATACAGCAGGTACCAGCGCCGAAGAAAAAGACCTACTCACCCCAAATCGCTTCCCTGTTTATAAAACAGGTAGAGGTGGTGAATATACTTACCATGGTCCAGGCCAAAAAATTGCCTACATCATGCTAGATTTAAATAAACGAAAAAAAGATGTCCGCTGGTTTATTCATGAAATAGAAGGCTGGATCATTGATATTTGCACCGAATTCAACATTGATTGCACCAGAAGAGAAGGACGCGTCGGCCTTTGGGTCCCTCAACCACAAAGAGGGCCAAACATCGATAACAAAATAGCAGCCATAGGCATTCGCTTACGCAAATGGATAAGCTTCCATGGCCTTAGCTTAAACCTCGCGCCAAATCTTGAGCATTTCACAGGCATTGTCCCGTGTGGCATTAAAGAACACGGAATAACGAGTTTTGAAAAACTAAACATCCCCTATACAGAAGAGCAAATTCAAAAAGCTTTCAAAACTCATTTTGAAACTCATTTCAAAGCTTAAAAATAATAGCTATTCCATACAATCAATCAAAGCCAAAGCCCGCTCCTCACCAGCAACATGCATAAGAGAACGCTGCGCATATTTACGCATATCACTTTGTACATCAGCCACATCATTTAATGTAAAAACACCACTACGAATAAGTGAGCGAATGGCATAACAATCTGCTTCTTGTTCAGCAAATTGCCCCGATTGGCGAAAATAGAGATGCCCAAGAACGTGGTGCCCACATTCATGTGCAATAAAAAACAATTGTGATGCTTTGGTTAGTTTGGTTAAACGACGAATATTCAAAATCGTCATTGGCCCCATAGGCACACCGCGATGACGCATCAAATCTGAAAATGCAACATCACTTAAACTATCATTTCGAACATGAAGAACCGGACGACTATAATAGTCTGTGCAGCGGCTATCTAAATATTTATGCGCCGCTGTTGGCGGCACTTGTCCTTTTTTCACTTGTGAAAATACTGCAGGGATACTTAAAAAGGACAGACATAAAAACAGAACAAAAGTTCTTTTCAATTTCATGAGAAGCAGTCTCCTTTAATAAATTAAAGTCTCACTCCCTTGGGTCAAAACCCCGCTCATGATGGCATTAGTTCCGTTTCTATGTCAAATCACGCAAAATTCTTCAATAAAAAGAAGCTTATTCGAATTCCATAATAACCGCATCCACAGCCAAACTATCACCTGGAGCTGCATTGATTTTGGTCACCACAGTATCTCTTTCAGCCTTGAGGATATTCTCCATCTTCATGGCTTCAACAATACAAAGTGATTGCCCTGCTTTCACTTCTTCACCTTCTTCAACCATAATATTCACAACCAAACCAGGCATAGGACAAAGAAGAAGTCTAGAAGTATCAGGCGCTTCTTTCACAGGCATAAGTGATGAAAGCTCAGCTTCCCGCTTTGTATAAACATAAGCAGGCGAAGTCACACCAGAATAAGAAAGTTCAAAACCATTATCAATTGGACGCACTTGAACGGCAACCTCTTTGCCATCAACAGTTCCAACCCATAAAGGCTCGCCAAACCACCAATTTGATGAAACAGAAACAGCGCCCTCACCTTCAAAATGAATAGTCAAATCATCTGCTTCAGGAGAAACTTGCTCAACACGAAGCTCCTGGCGCACATCAGAAATGAGAACAACTCTATCCTCAGCAAAAACAACAGGGCGCCCTTCCATTTGATCAGAGATATGACGACGCCGTGTATTGCCAAGATAGTCAATAGCAGCCGCCACACAAGAAAGCACCTTCAACTCTTCACCTTCAACAGCGCGCGGCTCAAACCCATCAGGATATTCATCCGCAATGAAGCTCGTTGAAATATTGCCAGTTACCCAGCGCTCATGCTGCATAATCGCACTTAAGAAAGGAACATTATGCTGAATACCATCAATGTAAAAACGGTCCAAAGCACCAGCCATATGCTCAATAGCTTCTGCCCGCGTTGGCGCATGAGTGATTAGCTTAGCAATCATCGGGTCATAAAACATTGAAATCTCACCGCCTTCATAAACACCGGTGTCATTTCTAATGGTTAAGCCGTTTTCTGTGCTCTCAACAGGCGGTTGATAGCGAACCAAACGACCAATAGATGGCAAGAAATTACGATAAGGGTCTTCCGCATAAATACGGCTTTCAATCGACCAACCATTAATTTTTATATCTGATTGAGCAATTTCAAGCTTTTCACCAGCAGCCACTTTGATCATCTGCTCAACAAGGTCGACACCTGTGATAAGCTCAGTTACAGGGTGCTCCACTTGCAAGCGGGTGTTCATTTCAAGGAAATAGAAATTGCGGTCTTTATCAACGATAAATTCAACAGTACCAGCGCTTTCATAATCAACAGCTTTAGCCAAAGCAACTGATTGCTCACCCATTTCCTTACGGGTCGCTTCATCTAGAAAAGAGCTTGGCGCTTCTTCTAGAACTTTCTGGTTCCGTCGCTGAATAGAACATTCACGCTCATTAAGATAAATCACATTGCCATGCTTATCAGCCATGACCTGAATTTCAATATGGCGCGGCTCAACAATAAATTTCTCAATAAAAATTCTATCATCACCAAAGCTGGACATCGCTTCAGATTTAGACGCATTAAAGCCTTCTTCAACTTCTCCTTCAGAATGGGCAATCCTCATGCCCTTACCGCCACCACCAGCTGACGCTTTAATCATCACCGGATAACCAATGTCATTCGCAATCTTAATCGCCTCTTCAGGCGTATCAATTTCACCCATATAACCAGGGACAGTATTTACCTTCGCGTCATTCGCAAATTTCTTAGATTCAATCTTGTCGCCCATCACTTCGATGGCTTTAACATTCGGCCCAATAAAAGCAATGCCAGCATCTTTCAAAGCTTTCGCAAAATCAGCATTCTCAGATAAAAAGCCATAACCAGGGTGAATAGCCTCAGCGCCAGTCTCGACGGCAGCTGCAATAATTTTCTCAATTACCAAATAACTCTCAGCCGCAGCCGCAGCACCAACATGAACAGCTTCATCAGCCATTTCAACATGAAGCGCATTTTTATCAGCATCGGAATAAACAGCAACAGTTGCTATGCCCATTTTTTTGGCTGATTTAATCACTCGGCAAGCAATTTCACCACGGTTGGCTATAAGAATTTTTTTGAACATATTTCGACTTTTTCTTTATCTAAGTTTTTTGCGGAAAACTGGTAGATAACTTAACTACCAGCTGAAGCTGCGTTAAAAATAGGCATTTAACGCTCAGCAAATTTTCATACGATCCATATTAATTATCACTTTATCGTGTCTCTTTTAAACATTGTTTGTAAGAGGAACAAGCTCTCTGATTAAATTTTCTTATAAAGAATGAGAAAAACTGGGGTAACAGAAGGTTTTTATAGAATTTTCATCAATCATTCTTTGTTCTTAAGGTCTAAATTATCAATCGATAAACCAAAGTGGCAATCAAGCCAATGCCAGCCATACCAACAATAAAATCAAACAAAGCCTTAAACCCGCCCCTGCCAATTGATGCTAACTTTTTATCTCTTTCCTCTTTTGTTAATGCCTCTCCATTGTGCAAATCTTCCAGTGTGTTCGCTAAAGTTGTCACAACCAGTTTCCGTCCATAAAGCCCAACAAGAACATGCAAAGAAAGAATGATTAAACTAGCTAAAAAAGTAGCAATAATGCTTGGAGCCGTTAAACCATAATGAAGAATAATAAGAGCAAGTAGATAAAACATTCCAGCAAGCGCTTCTAACCCATCATTACACCGATGCGCCAACCAAAGAGGCGAAAATAAAAACCCAGGCCAACTCCAAGATGGCCTCAACTCCCGCCCCTCTTCACGGCTTTTTTGATAATATTTTTCATAAACACTCTCATTCTTACCCAAATACTCTTTGAAATGATCAGCTGTCAGCAACGGAAACCCAAACGCATCATAATATGGCTCTGACACATTTGGAGAAATTCCACTTTCACCATGACGCAAATAATCCATTAAAATTTCATATTGCTCATGAGCCAAAATCCCATACACCCGGCGATCATTTTGCGTCCAGCCATATTCCTCATCCAGATAATAAAGAATATGTAACCGCGCATCTCGCTTATACGCGCTTTCAATTTTTGCTTCCGTTAGATTTTCACCAATTGCTCTTAAAATCTCATATTCAGCATAATTTGAAATATCAAAAGACGCGTCTCGAACACGATTAATAAAACACTTCCACTCATTGGCATCCCAAAGGGACCATGGCCCCATTAGATTCTCCACCTCGTCATCAATCTGCTCATAAGTCACTTCATCAATATCAGCGTCATAAAAGCCAGTTTTTGTATCTCTTCGCTCTGCTTCAACTTCAGTCTCGCTTGCAACTCTTTCTAAGTCATCAACAATCAATAGCTCATTAGAAACAACAGACCCATCCTGCATCTCAGTTGCATCATTATCTTTTAATAATTCAGCCGACTGGTGAGTAATGTTCGAACGATTAGAAACCGTCTCATCTAATGTCAAAACATAAGTCTCATCAGAACGAGGCTCGCTATTTTGAAGAGCACGCTCAAGAGCTTCATTTAAAGGGGGAGCATTTAGAGGAGTATCATTAGCGCTTTTGTCAGCACTTAAATTATCACTTTGAATATCAGATGGTTGAAGAAAACGATCTTCATCACTATCATCAGTCTCGTCTAAAGGTGGATTGCTATTGTCGTCTTCATCGTCCCAATCATACTCATAATCAAAATCATATTTCGCTAAATAAATAGCCTCATCACGCGCTTCTCTAAGATCTTGAAAATGTTTGGGGTCTTCATCTGGCCGGATTGTTTTTAGCTTTTTAGCATACGCCCGTTTAATCGCACGCTCATCAGTCGTCTTTTCAATGCCCAACTGTTCCCAAACGTCCATCAAACATCAATCCATATCAAACATGTTATTCTCTAAGGCCTCTAAGCTTTGAGCAAACTGCTCTCTAACCTTATCAATCTCGCGGTTAGATTGATCAGTTATCGCTTGCTCAAAATCAAGAATTAACGAGCGCACATAATCACGCTGCACCTTCAAGCTTTCAGCATAAATTCGCTCAGCTTTCGCAATTAACACAGCATTTTCAGCATGTTCTCTTGGGTGGAGTTTAATCCCGCTTAACGCTTTAAACCTTTTTTCAAGCTCTTCATCCGAAAGGTTGGCCTGATTTTTAAATATTTTTCGAACCACTTTTTCAGTAGAAAGCGCCTTCACTTCAACTTCCAGCGCCCCATTAATGTCATAAGTAAAACGAACATCAACACCTTCTTTCCCAGCCGCCGCTGCTGGCACCTCAACCTTCAAACACCCAAGCAAAATATTATCTTCAGGGCGCATATTCTCACCTTGATAAATATCCAAATTAATCTGTGTTTGCTTGTCTCGAATGGTGAAAAATTGCTGGCTTTCACTAATAGGAACAACGGCATTGCGCTCAATAATCGGTACAATCACCAAGTTATCATAATTGTCATCAACTACAGCTGATGTCCCCAATGTATAAGGGCAAACATCCGTCATCACCACATCTTCAAGCGCTTCATTGCGCGTTTTAAGGCCTGTTTGAACGGCAGCCCCCAGCGCCACAATTTCATCCGGGTTTAAGTGAGAGAGAGGCAGCTTTTGAAACAAGCGCCCAACCATCCGGCGGATCATTGGCATCCGGGACGCCCCTCCAACCATCACTACATTGTCAATATTCTCAGGCCGCAAAGTCGCATCATTAATTGCCCGCTCCATTGGTACCCGCAGCCGGCGGCGAAGTGAACTAGCTAATTCTTCAAAGCGATCACGGTGAAACGAACCTTCTAATTTCATCTCACCAATGTGCGCTGAATAAGTTGCCTCTTCTCTGGCAGATAGATCTTTCTTGACCAATTCAGCAAGGCGCAAAACCTTGTTTTTATCCCCCGGATTAAGCTCCGCCACTTCAAATTTATGATCCGTCGCTAAAGTCTCAACCAACAAATCTCTAAAATCATTACCACCAAGAAAATTATCACCCGCTGTCGCGCGCACTTCCATTACATTGTCATACTTATCAAGGATAGAAACATCAAAAGTCCCCCCTCCAAGATCAAAGATGAGAAATTGGCTCTCTTCCACTTCATTTAAGCCATAAGCAAGAGCTGCCGCAGTTGGTTCGTTAATAAGGCTCTCGACCTTGAGCCCCGCTAGTTTGCCCGCATCGATAGTAGCTTTTCGCTGAATGTCATTGAAATAAGCCGGCACAGAAATGATCGCCTCTGTCACCTCTTCACCAAGGTGTTGCTCTGCATCAGCTTTTAAAGCTCTAAGAACAAAAGCTGAGAGCTCCTCAGGCCGAAATTGATACGAATGTGTCCCATCGCCCAAAGTCACCTGTTTATCACTACCCATGGTCCGTTTAAAATCAGCAACAGTCAAATGAGGGTGCGTGATAAGCCGCTCTCTTGCAGCTTCCCCAATCAAGATGTCACCCTGATCATCCACACCAACAACAGATGGCGTCAAAAACGAGCCAAGAGCATTAGGAATGAGTTTGGGGCCGTCTTCACTCCAGTAAGACACCAAAGAATTCGTCGTCCCTAAATCAATACCAACAAACGTCATGCAACCCTCTAAACTTAATATGTAACAATCAAATAAACTAACAGACCTTACAATAAAGCCGCAAACTCAAAATTGAATTCACGGCTTTAATACTAATTCTTATAATAGCTAAAAAAGGTTAGTCTTCAACTATAGCGGAATGTTGTCATGTTTTTTCCATGGGTTCTCAACTTGCTTATTTTTAAGCATGTTAAGCGCCCGGCTCACTCTGCGGCGTGTATTGCGTGGTAAAATAACCTCATCAATATATCCCCGCTCCGCAGCCACAAATGGTGAGCAGAAACGATCTTCGTAATTCTTCGTATGTTCAGCAATTTTTTCCGGATCATCCAGGTCTTTACGATGAATAATCTCAACAGCACCCTTCGCACCCATCACAGCAATTTCAGCTGTTGGCCATGCATAGTTCATATCACCGCGAATATGCTTCGAGCTCATCACATCATACGCACCGCCATAAGCTTTGCGTGTAATCACTGTGATTTTCGGAACCGTCGCTTCAGCATAGGCAAATAAGAGTTTAGCACCATGCTTAATCAAGCCACCATACTCTTGCGCCGTACCTGGCAAAAAGCCTGGCACATCAACAAAAGTAACCAGCGGAATGTTAAAGCAATCACAAAAACGAACGAAACGTCCAGCTTTTCGAGAAGCATCACTATCTAAAACACCAGCAAGCACCATAGGTTGATTAGCAACAACACCAACCGTTTGCCCTTCAACCCGGCCAAACCCGCAAATGATATTGCTTGCAAATTTTTCCTGAATTTCAAAGAAATCACCTTCATCAACCACTTTCGTGATTAATTCATGCATGTCATAAGGTTGGTTCGGGTTCTCAGGCACCAAGCTATCAAGGCTGGTCTCAACCCGGTCTGGGCAATCTTTGGTTGGAAGCACAGGCACGTCAGACATATTATTGCCTGGTAAAAAGTCCATCAAGCGGCGCATTTGCAGCATCGCTTCAACATCATTTTCATAGCCCTTATCAGCAATCGAAGATTTAACAGTATGCACACTGGCCCCGCCAAGTTCTTCAGCTGTCACTTCTTCATTTGTCACAGTTTTCACAACATCAGGTCCGGTTACGAACATATAAGATGTGTCTTTCACCATGAAGATAAAGTCAGTCATCGCTGGAGAATAAACGTCACCACCAGCGCATGGCCCCATAATAACTGAGATTTGCGGAATAACACCACTAGAGAGTACATTGCGTTGGAAAACTTCACCATATCCACCAAGCGCAGCCACACCTTCTTGAATACGAGCACCACCAGCATCAAACAAACCAATAATCGGTGCACGGTTACGAAGCGCCATATCTTGAATTTTCGTGATTTTTTTCGCATGTTCTTCTGAAAGAGAGCCACCAAACACAGTAAAGTCTTTCGCAAAAACATAAATCACACGGCCGTTAACTGTTCCCCAGCCGGTCACAACGCCATCGCCAGAGATTTTGTTCTTTTCCATGCCAAAGTCTGTACAACGGTGCTCAACATACATGTCGAGCTCTTCAAACGAATTTTCATCAAGCAAAAGCTCAATACGCTCACGGGCTGTCAGCTTCCCCCGCTGATGTTGAGCATCAATCCGTTTCTGCCCACCACCAAGACGCGCATTTTCACGGCGTTTCTCAAGCTCTGCGATAATCTCGTTCATAATCTCTCCATCAGTCTTACTATTTTTGACATTTCTTTTATCACAGAGAATTCATGCGTCAAACTGTGTTTTCAGGACTTTTTTAAGACTTACGGCTCAATTGGTAAAACTTATAAGTCTCTAAAAACTCACCATGTCTCATTTCTCGGCGATTTTTGGCTTGCTCATCTTCTCCCCAGCGCTCAATCTGAAAATCTTCTTCCAAATGCGCAGCCGCCCAAATCTCTTCCTGGTCCCATTCCCCAAGAATAAGCGCCAAAGGCAAAAGAGCAGACCCAAGCATTGTAGTCATATTATGCAATGAGGTCAGGTCAAATTCATCAAATTGATCATAAAGGTCAGCAAGTTTTTCAAGCTCTTCTTGTTCTTGCGCAACGTGAATAACACCAGCTGCCAGATGCATGCGTAAATTATGCTGCACTGAAAACCAATTTAAAACAGGGTCCCAAACCTTTTGCTCTAACTCAACCAAACTATTCGGCTCAGTCGCCCGATAACACAAAAGATCATTCCCCCCATAACTCACCAGCTCAGCCAAAATGTCAGGTCGCCGCGGTGCCACACGGTCAATCGCTGTGTTAGCAAGCTTGGTCAAAATCATAGTCTCACTATCAATCTCTTCCCCCTGCGTGGCCCATTCTTCCTGAATAGCTTTTGCCAGCGGTTCAGTTTTCACAGCTAACGTCGCCTTCATTGGCGTTTTAATCACGCGCCCATCAAGAAGAATTTTTAGCCCATTCTCATCAGTCTCTAATGTCACCTCTTTGTAAAACCGCTTCGGCTTAGGGCGCACATCATCCGCTTTAGACATATATTTAGGACCAGATGGCAATGCACCACCCTCAGGCGTAGAATTATCTTTATTCATGAAATTACTTTTTAAAGTCTGTCGTTAAAAATCAAATTTTTCAATTAACTATATCAATTGAGAGGGTTTCTTGTATAGCAGATAATAGGTCAGAAAACTCATCAACAATCACCTTAGGCGCAAAAGAAAGCAACTCGTCTCTTTCATGATGCCCCCATGTAACCCCAATCGAAGGGACACCAGCATTTTGCGCCATTTCCATATCAAAAGTTGTATCACCAATCATAACAGCGCGATGAGCATCAACACCCGTTTCACGAAGGGCTTGCTCAATCATCGCTGGGTGCGGTTTTGAAGGGGCATTACATGAAGTCTGTATAGTTTGAAAATACCCTTTAAGGTCAAAGCGCTCAATTAAGCTTCGAACCCCTTTCATGGATTTTCCGGTCGCTAACCCAAGCAACACCTCATCTTGCCCCCTTAACCGATCGAGCAACTCAAGCGTTCCTTCAAACAAGGGTTCAGGATGGCCAAGCTCATCTCTTAAATGTTGATAAGATGTTTTATATCCCTCGCCAATCTTCTCAATTAAATTGTCATCCACTTCAACACCTTTAAGAGGCATGCAAAGCACCTCAACTGCCACATGAAGTGAAAGACCAATAATCTGCTGAATTTCTTTTGCCCCAGGAGCATCTAGAGATTGGGCTTCAAACGCATTTTGCATGGCCCTAACAATCAAAGCTTCGCTATCAACAATCGTCCCATCAACATCAAACAAAATGCAATACATTTAAAATTTCCATTCGTTTATTTTCAATCAAATCCGGTGATCAAAAGCACTTTTAATAGAGTGATTACCAACTCCTTGAGAGGATAAACCACAAGCTTACATTTTATTGACAATCTCTGACATGTTGTGAATTGCCTCACAAACCTACCTACCGTTAGATTGGCGAAAGTGCTAACTTAGTAAAAATAGGGGCAAACAATCAATGAAAACCTTAATTAAACTCATCGCTCTTGGCTCATGTTGTTTATATCCAATCTCGTTAAATGCAAAGACCTGTTCACCAAATAACGAAATTCAGTCCATTGATAAAAACTTTATAATCAAAGAGAAAACAATAACCCACACTCTGTCTAAGATAGAATTCAAACAATGTTTAGAAGGTCAAACCCTCACGAAAAATGGATGCAAGGGAAAAGCAACATCATTAAGCTGGCTAGAGGCAGACGCTCACGCAAACAATCATAGCTTCCAGTCAAAAGAAGATTGGCGCCTTCCAAAAATTGAAGAACTTCAGATTCTGCTAAAGCTTTCCTGTAACAAATCAAGCATCAATAAAAATTTATTTCCCTCTCTCACAACAGAACAAATCTGGTCTGCTTCACCAGGCGCACCGGTAAACGATCACTCTGTTGTTCTCAATATAAGTGATGGCGCAATTTATGGTGTTGGCCGCGGCGTTAAAAGAGAAGTCCTGCTCGTTCGCGGCAAACCATCCAGAGAATGGCTAGAACAAGAACCACCATCAGATTGGGTATCTAGATAATGGAGAATACGAAATGATCAGCTTGTCCGTGCTTGCTTTTTTATGGCGCTTCAGGTTGCCCACTAGCAACCGCGCTACTCCGCTCGGGCTGAAAGGTTTGTTTGATCAGCTTATCCGTACTCGCTATGCTCCGCTCGGGCTGATCAATCCACTTCTTGTTCCACATCATAACGCTGTGCGTCAAAATCAAGGCTAGCCCAGCTCTTTTGCATATGGGCTGGCAAAGGCGCTGTGATATCAAGTGTACCACCTTTAGGGTGAGGAATAACCAAACGCCGCGCATGCAAATGAAGCCGGTCCGTCAAACCTTCAATAGGCTCAAAATCCGGCAAATTAAAATATTTCGGGTCACCCAATATCGGCGTGCCAAGTTCAGCCATATGTACCCGCAATTGATGGGTCCGTCCTGTCACAGGTTTCAGCGATACCCACGCAAGTTTCTGACCTGCTTGCTCAATCACCGAATAGTAGGAATGAGAATGCTGCGCCCCAGGCGTCCCCGGCTTCACAACTTGAACAATCTCACCAACATTACCCGGAGTTGGTCCATCCCCTTTGGCAATAAAACATGAAATCTCACCCTGATGCGGGCGCGGCACACCATAAGTCAATGCCCAATATATTTTTCGAGCAGATCTTGTGCGAAACACAGCCCCTAATTTAGAGGCCGCCTGGCGGGTTTTCGCAACCAACAAACAACCAGACGTATCTCGATCTAATCGATGTACTAGTTTAGGGCGCTCATCCCCTTCACCAAGAGCACCAAGCATACCATCCACATGATGCGCTGTTTTCGTGCCCCCCTGCACTGCAAGACCAGACGGCTTGTTCAAAACCATCAAATCATCATCTTCATGAATGATAAGCGAGCGAATATAATCCCAATCACCTTTATTGACTTTTTTGCGCCTTTTCGCAGGAGCGGCAACCACCTCTTGCCCAATTGGCGGCACACGAACCACTTGCCCCTCTTCAATCCGCGCATTTGTCTTCACGCGTTTGCCATCAAGGCGCACCTGGCCTGTTCGCAATAATTTTTGCAATTGACCAAAACTAATGTGCGGATAATTTTCTTTAAACCAGCGATCAAGCCTGAGGCCATCATCTTTTTCAGTTATTGTAACATTCGCAACTTTGCTCACACACTCGCTCCCCATAAATACCGCCCGAGATACAACCCGGCAAACAAAGCAGCAACACTAAAAATCACTGATGCGCAAGCATAAAACAGAGCGGCATACCATTGATCCCGCTCAATCATATTCGCAACTTCAAGAGAAAAGGCTGAAAAGGTCGTAAAGCCACCAAGCACACCCGTTGCCAAAAGCGTGCGTAATTCTGAAGACCCTTGAAAACGAAGCGCCAAAGCTTCAATCAAAACACCCATCAAAAGCGCACCAATTATATTGACAATAAACGTGCCATAAGGAAAACCAAGCCCAAAAAGGCGAACAGCCAAAAGCCCAACCAAATAACGCCCACTGGCGCCAATAGCTCCCCCCAGCGCTGCATAGGCAATGAATTTCATGAAACTGTCTTTCTATATATTAAGGCACACTTTATTAGAGCAAGATTTCAAACCAAGTGAGACATAAATGATTTGCTACAAATGCAAATCTAACTCACCCAAAAATCCAATCTAATACACGGCCAATAATCCGCCCAATTATAAGCCCAATAATCAAACAAACAGCAATCGCCCCAAGATATATAAAGCTATGATAAATCATCGCATCTTCAGGGCTTTCAAATGTTTTGTTGGCCAAATATGTATCACTTGCCAAAGAGCCTACATAAAACACAGCTGCAAGAGCACCAGCGACAGCACCTAAAAAACCGAATAAGAGTCTCATTTCACCTCCCAAAACCAAATTTCAGTTGCCTTATCATAGCCACCATAATAGCCCGCCCAAAAAAACCAGTTAATCAACCAGGCTGAAGCTGTTCGTTGTCCATTCCAAACATCAATATGATCACCAGAAGGCTCCCGTGCCTCACCTGTTCTAAACCAATAATTACGAATGAGCATAATGCCCGTACGGCCAAATAAATCCCGGTAATAATTTTTAGGATTGCGCAAAATTTCCACTTTCCCAATCCCTGGAATACGCGCCATAGTAAGCCCCTTAGCAAGCTCTTCAGCACGTAAATAATGCATTTCACTTCTAGGGTGCACAGAACAAGTCACAATACCTCTTGGCAACATATCATGCGTCACCCCAGCCGCTTTAAGCGCAACCCCCATGCGAATGGCACACTGGTTTCTATAAGTTGGAAACCCTAATGAACGACACGGAAATCGCTCACTTTTATTCAGCGGATGGTTATCCCACAAGTCCTTAAATTTAATCATATAACGCAACCCTTACCCAAAACACACAATCAAGTAATCTCAATAATCAAACAAACTCTAAAGTCTTTACACTTGATTTTAAAAAAGAAGCACAAAACTTTTAGTCAAAATCTTTTATGGGTCTAGACCCTAGCAGCTAAAAAGAGTTAACCAAAGCTTAAATCAAAGAACTCAACCTTTTTGCTTAACGAAGGCAAATAAGTCTAACCCTGATTAAAATCATCTTTTTTCTTCTTTTCACTATCACTCTCCCCGTCCCTCAAGCTTTCCCAATAACTCATGCGTTTGCCAAGTTCTCTCTCAAAGCCTCGGGGTACCGGTTGATAAAGCTGAGGCCGCTCACCAAATTCATCAGGAAAATAATCTTGGCCAGAAAAACAATTGGGCGTGTCATGATCATAGATATACCCGTCCCCATAGCCTTGCTCTGCCATCAAACTTGTTGGGGCATTTAAAGCAATTTTAGGAGGGAGTAGTGCCCCACTTTCCTTAGCTGCTATTCGAGAGGCTTTGTAAGCAACATAAGTGGCGTTAGATTTAGGAGCCGTTGCTAAATACAGCACCGTTTGCGCCAAAGCCAACTCCCCTTCAGGGCTCCCAAGAAAATGAAACGCATCTTTAGATGCATTCGCCTGAACCAGCGCATTCGGGTCAGCAAGACCAATATCTTCAACTGCCATTCTCACCAAACGCCTTGCTATATAAATCGGGTCTTCTCCCCCCTCTAACATCCGCGCAAACCAATAAAGCGCTGCATCCGGGTCAGACCCGCGAACAGATTTATGCAACGCAGAAATTAAGTTGTAATGCCCATCTCCAGCTTTGTCATAAGTTGGCCGCCGCCGAAATAACACCCGTCCCAAATCTTCTTTTTTGAGGATTTTTTCTTCCCCCAAATCAAGAAACAACTCCTCTGCCATATTGATGATCATCCGGCCATCACCATCAGCCAGCGCCAAAAGATGCTGCCGCGCTTCGGCGTCAATTGGGAGCGGCCTGCCAATTTCAACTTCAGCTCGTTGCAAAAGGGTTTCCAAATCCTTCGCGCTATGTCGCTCAAAGGGGAGCACTTGGCTACGAGACAAAAGCGCATTGTTCAATTCAAAAGAAGGGTTCTCCGTTGTCGCCCCAATGAGAATGATCGTGCCATCTTCCATCACAGGTAAAAAACTATCTTGCTGTGCTTTATTAAAACGATGGATCTCATCAACAAAGAGTAACGTCCCTCGCCCTTCCCTTCGCCGCATGCGGGCTTGTTCAAACGCAGCCTTTAAATCTTTAACGCCAGAAAAAATTGCCGAAAGTTGCTCAAAATGCAAATCGGTTTCATTAGCAAGGGCTTGCGCTAATGTGGTTTTCCCCGTCCCCGGCGGTCCCCATAAAATAAGGTTCGTAATCCGCCCTTGTGCAACCATGCGGGTGAGCAACCCACCTTCACCAAGAAGATGAGATTGCCCTGTAATATCTTTTAGTGTTTTTGGACGCAATCGATCAGCCAATGGACGGGGAACATCATCACTCACTCCAGCTGCATCAAATAAATCTTCCATTTAAAAGTCCACTATAAAAATGATAGTACAAAATAAAGTAAGGCCAATCTCAATAGAGAGATGCAAAGCAAAGCGCATCTCACATCTCTAGTTCATATCAAATTGCGGGCTCTAATTTCCGCCAGGTAAAACAAGGCGCAAAATGCGTTTGCCACGTTTAATTTCTATTCGCCACACTCGAAAATTATTTCGAACTGCCTTTCGTAGTTGCTTCACTGATAAAATCGGATTGTTATTCAAACTCACGATAATATCATTTTTCCGAAAACCAACTGAAGACGCAAAACTGCGACGCACAACATCAGTAATCACCACACCATCAATATCATCCAAATCAACCTCTTCTGCTAACCCAGGAGAAAGGTTCGCCACATGCGCACCACTAAAGGGGTGATTACCACGAAGCACTTTTTTGTTTGGCGCTGGCGTAAAAGGAGCTTCAATTAACGCAATATCTTTTCTAAGTTTCTTACCACGCCGATGGATGGTCACTTTAGCTCGGCCACCAATTTCCATCGTTGCAAAACGGAAATGAAAACTCCGAGGGTTATCAATGGAATGCTTTCCAACATCTAAAACAACATCACCAATTTTTAACCCCGCAAATTGCGCTGGACTGGCCTCATAAACCTGAGTGATAAGCGCACCCGCTGGTCTATCAAGCCCTAAAGAACGCGCAATATCGGGCGTAACTCTTTGTAACTTAGCTCCAAACCAAGGGCGAGTAACCTTTTTGCCCTTCAGTGCTGAATTAACAACCAACTTGACCATATTAGAAGGAATAGCGAAACCAATGCCGTTAGACCCACCAGACTTTGAATAAATCGCAGTGTTAATCCCAATTAACCGGCCGTGCATGTCAACCAAAGCACCCCCAGAATTACCCGGATTAATCGCAGCATCCGTTTGAATGAAAGATTGAAAATCAGCAGCGCCCACACGAGTACGCGCCAAAGCAGAAACAATTCCGCTAGTCACAGTTTGCCCCACACCAAAAGGGTTACCAATCGCCAAAACCAAATCACCAACTTCAAGCTTGTCAGAATCTTCAAACCTTAAAAATGGAAATTTTTCACCGGACTTATTATCAATTTTCAAAACAGCCAAATCTGTTTCTTCATCTTTCAAAATGATATGTGCCACAAATTCGCGCTTGTCTTGTAGCGCAACTTTAATCTCGCCATTCTCCCCGCCTTTAATCACGTGATAATTCGTCACAACAATGCCATTGGGCCGCAAAATAACACCTGAGCCAAGAGAATTTTTCATTCTATTTCGTCGCTGGCGATTAAGCTTGTCTCCAAAGAAATGCCTAAAAAATGGGTCACGAAGAAGTGGGGAGCGAAATTTTTTTTGCACCGCCTTATGGCGCACATAAACATTCACAACAGCTGGCGCAGCATCTTTCACAATCGGAGCATAAGAGAGTTTAATCTCAGCCTCAGTCTCAGGAACACGAGCAATTGCCGCTCCACTAAACACCCCCTCTAAACTTAATGAAAACAAACTCACAAATAGGGCAACATGCCTTAATCTACGAAACATCCAACCTCTCCAAACTTCTCAAATCAAAATATAAACAGCTTTTGTTGACTAACTTTATAATTAAAACAGACTATTAAATCCAATTTATGTTTCTCTCAGAAGAATGTCATAATTCATGACCTTTCATTACATATTTCTTACTAAAGGCGCATTGCTATTAAGCAATGAAACAATAATGCTTACAACTGAAACTTTAGGGAGAGTATAAATGTTAAAAACCATAACAAAAACAGCAATCATCGGCGCGTTTTGCGCACTAACAAGCACAGCAGCATTAGCCGTTGAAGTAAAAAAAGAAGTTATTCTTGGCGCTGACACAGCCACCACATGGAAAAAAATCGGTGGATGGTGCGCCATCGCAGATTGGCACCCAGCAGTTGCTAAATGTGAAGAAGTAAAACAAGGTGATGACCTCATTCGTAACCTGACCTTAGGCAATGGCGCTCTCATTGTAGAAAAGTTCACAAAGAGAACTGACACAAGCTATTCATACACAATTGAAAAAAGCCCTCTTCCCATCGCGAATTATGCCGCAACCATTGAAATCGCACCAGAAGGTGAAAAAACAAAATTCACATGGTCAAGCAAGTTTGATGCAAAAGGTAAAACAGATAAAGAAGCAGCAGATATTATTGCAGGCATCTACCAAGCAGGCTTTGATGCTCTTTCAAAAGATCTAGGAAAATAATCTTCCCTTTTTGAAAATAAAGAACCTTCGTTCTTTAACAAAATTTATATTTAAAGCCCTTCTCAATAATCATTTTGAGAAGGGCTTTTTATATTCATACTTGACAATCCATTTTACGGGTATATACCTATAACATGGTAGTAAAACCCTGTCTTTGTACATCCTTACGTGAAGCAGCGCTCGCATTAACAGAAATGTATAACCGGGCCATAGCCCCTTCTGGCCTCAAAATAACAATGTTTCGGCTCCTTAGGCGGTTACAAAATGCCGGCCCATCAACCATTAGCGAGTTCGCACCCATCGTAAACTTAGATAGAAGCACCTTGGGGCGAAACCTAAAAGTATTGGAACGAGACGGCTTCGTAACCCTCAAGAGTGGAAAAGATGAAAGATCCAAAATCATTCATCTAACAAAAAAGGCTGAAGACGCCATTGAAACCGCAACCCCTTATTGGGAACAAACACAAAAGCAAATAAGAGAAATCTTAGATGAAGAGACGGAAAAGCGTCTCAACCAACTCACTGAATTTAATAAACTAACTAAAGATCAATCGAAATAAATACGGCTTATTTCAACACGAACTTTAAAGGAAAAGACCGTGAATAACTCGCCTAGTCAGTTATCAACGCCAAACAATCAATACTCATCAAAGTGGGGAGCCGCCCTCATTGCCCTCGTCTGTGGCTCAGTAATCATTCTATTCTCTCTCGGCATCCGCCATGGTTTTGGCCTGTTCTTAAAACCAGTAAGCGCAGAAATGCAATGGCCAGTAGAGGTCTTTGCTTTTGCCATCGCTCTTCAAAACCTAATCTGGGGCATCACACAGCCTTTCACTGGTCTTTTATCAGATAGGTATGGCTCTCCCATCATCGTCACAACCGGTGCCATACTCTATGCAGCCGGTCTTTGGGTCATGGCAGACATTACAAACATCACCACTTACATCATCCAATTGGCGTCATTCTTAGGCTTCAGCCCAGATGTAATAAATGCAAATTTTGATGAAATTGCCCAAACCTGTTTCATTTTAGGCGCCGGATTGTTCATTGGTTTGGGCCTCTCAGGAACCACATTTCCAGTGATCTTCGGCACAATCAGCCGCCTTGTAAAACCTGAGCAAAGATCACTAGCTATGGGCATTGCCATGTCAGTCGGGTCTTTCGGCCAGTTTATCATGCTCCCCGTCAGCCTTGGTCTTCTCACCTGGTTAGATTGGCATGGCGCCCTCATCGCCCTTTCTTTAATGGCTCTGGTTATGTTCCCCCTCGCCTTTGGTCTTAAAGAGCCAAATTTAAAAACTACAGATCCAAGAACCATCGATGTTAGCCCGCTTGAAGCCATCAAAGAAGCCTTATCCATGCGAGACTTCTGGTTACTTTCACTCGGTTTTTTTGCTTGTGGCTTTCAGGTTGTTTTCATTAGTGTCCATTTACCGCTTTATTTATCAGACAGAAATCTAGACGCATCTGTCGCCACAACTGTCCTTGCTCTCATTGGTCTCATAAACATTATAGGCACCTACTATGCTGGCCTCTGGGGCGGCAGGAAGCGCAAACCAATGCTGCTCTCCTGGTTATATCTCTTAAGAGGCTTGGTCATCGCAGCTTTCATTTTCTTACCCATCTCACCATATACCGCATACGCCTTCGGTCTACTTATGGGCTTATTCTGGCTCTCTACAGTGCCGCTAACAAACGGCACCGTGGCCTCTGTTTGGGGCGTAAAACACATGTCTATGCTCGGCGGCGTGGTGTTCTTCTGGCACCAGCTTGGTTCATTCATTGGGGGCTGGTTAGGCGGCTGGGTTTATGACAAAACCGGAAATTATGATATAGTTTGGTATATGGCCATTGGCTTTAGCCTGCTTTCAGCCCTATTAAACTGGCCAATTACTGAAACACCAGTGGCAGAGCGAGAAAAACGAGCAGCAATATGACACAATCACTCCCGATCAAAGTGGCTTTGTTGATTTTAGCGCTCATCCTTGCAAGCGCTATCATCAGCCTCTATCAAACACCGGCTATGTCATATTTACTTGAAGAATTTCGTATCTGTTAAATCAAACAATTTCTCATAAAAGAAATTTTCAAACAAAAAAGCCAGCTTAAAATATTAAGCTGGCTTTTTTAATTTATAAAATTTTTAACTCAAGCTTTATGCTGCAACTTCTGAATCATCATCTTTTGTGAAATCAGCTGTTGGCCCTGAATCCTGACCACGTGCACTTTCATCACGATCAACAAGCTCAATCACTGCAACTGGTGCACTGTCACCATAGCGGTAACCAGCTTTAAGAACGCGTGTATAACCACCATTGCGATCTTTATAACGCTCAGCCAAAACATCAAAAAGCTTCTTAGCCATAGCTTCATCACGTAGACGAGCAGCAGCTAAACGGCGAGAGTGAAGATTACCTCTTTTACCAAGTGTAACAAGGCGATCCATAACACGCTTCAACTCTTTAGCCTTTGGCAATGTTGTAATAATTTGCTCGTGCTTAATAAGCGCTGAAGCCATATTGGCAAACATTGCTTTCTTATGACTAGAGGTCTTATTTAACTTCCGCCCCTTCATACCATGGCGCATGGGTTTTCTCCTAACCTAACCAATTATCATCAATGATAATGGCGACTTAAACTTAATAATGATCTTCAAAGCGTTTAGCGAGTTCTTCAATATTCTCTGGTGGCCAATTCGGCACTTCCATGCCCAAATGCAGCCCCATACCAGCTAAAACTTCTTTAATTTCGTTCAAGGACTTCCGTCCAAAGTTCGGTGTACGTAACATCTCAGCTTCGGTTTTCTGAATAAGATCACCAATATAAACAATGTTATCGTTCTTAAGGCAATTTGCAGAGCGAACAGAAAGCTCAAGCTCATCAACCTTCTTCAGAAGAGCGGCATTGAACTCAAGTTCAGGTTGCTTCTCTTCAACAACTTCTTTTTGCGGCTCTTCAAAGTTCACAAAAATACTTAGTTGATCTTGAAGAATGCGCGCTGCAAGTGCAATTGCATCTTCAGGAACAATAGAACCATCCGTATGGATGTCTAAAATCAATTTATCATAGTCAAGAATTTGACCTTCACGTGTATTCTCAACACGATAAGAAACTTTACGAACCGGGCTGTAAAGCGCATCAACAGGAATAAGACCAATTGGTGCATCTTCAGGGCGGTTACGATCAGCAGGCACATAACCTTTACCAGTGTCAGCGGTGAATTCCATATGAATAGACGCGCCATCGTCAAGGTTACAAATAACATGTTCAGGGTTCAAAACTTCAATCTCAGAACCTGTTTCAATATCGCCAGCACGCACGACACCCGGGCCAGTTTTTTGAAGCACCATCCGCTTGGTGCCTTCAGAATGCGCCTTAAGAGCGATCTCTTTAATGTTCAAAACAATGTTCGTCACATCTTCACGCACACCAGTGATTGATGAAAACTCATGCAAAACACTATCGATATGAACTGAAGTAATCGCAGCACCACGAAGAGATGAAAGTAAAACCCGGCGAATAGCGTTGCCAAGTGTCATACCAAAACCGCGCTCTAGCGGCTCAGCAATTGCAGTTGCGTGTCGCTTTGGATCACGGCCACCCTGAATGTCTAACTTACCTGGTTTAATAAGTTCTTGCCAATTTTTCTGGATCACGTTTCGTCACCTTTATTCGCAAAACGGGTACTTGCAAAACAGTCTATGCTGTTAAATGCGTTTATCCTTTTTAAAAGGACACCCTCAGTTATTTTAAGATCGATTAAACAACAATCACAACGACCTGCTTAAACGATTAGTTCCACTGACCATTGGTTAAATCACCAACATCAAAGTGAAAGTTCAATCCCGCAACTTATAATTATACGCGGCGACGCTTACGAGGGCGACAACCATTATGAGGAATTGGAGTTACATCACGAATTGTCGTAACCTGAAAACCAATTGATTGAAGCGCACGAAGTGCAGATTCCCGCCCAGAACCTGGACCAGTAACTTCAACCTCAAGAGTTTTCATGCCATGCACTTGAGCTTTCTTACCAGCATCTTCAGCGGCCAATTGAGCAGCATAAGGTGTCGATTTACGAGACCCTTTAAAGCCCATCATACCAGCTGAACTCCAAGAAATTGCATTTCCTTGGGCATCAGTAATTGTAATTTTCGTGTTATTAAAACTTGCGCTCACATGGGCAACACCAGATGTGATGTTTTTCTTCTCGCGCTTGCGAACACGTGCTCTCTCTTGTGCCATTTACTTCGTCTTTCAAAAATCATAAACAATCATTGCCAAAAGCATAAAACTTAAAAAGGCCAATGAATGAATTATGTAAAATCCTAAAATTACTTCTTCTTACCAGCAATCGCCTTAGCTGGCCCCTTACGTGTGCGTGCGTTGGTATGTGTCCGTTGACCACGAACAGGCAAACCACGACGATGACGCAATCCACGATAGCTACCAAGATCCATAAGGCGTTTAATGTTCATAGAAACTTCACGGCGCAAATCACCTTCAACCATGTAATCACGGTCAATCGTTTCACGAATTTGAATTACTTCCGCGTCAGATAATTCATTAACGCGGCGTTCCATCGGAATGTTCACTTCTTTACAAATTTCACGAGCGAATTTATCACCAATTCCATGGATATATGTTAGCGCAATCACAACGCGCTTATTAGTCGGTATATTGACACCTGCGATACGAGCCACAGTATTCTCCTTGAATAGAGGTCTGAAATCACTTCAGCCCCCTTAAAGTTTCACTTTAAACATCATTTTATCAGATTTGCTCAAATATTATTCGCTGTATTATCAACGAAACATCCATTAAGCGGCCCAACAAAACCTTCCATTTGTATCCTCATGCCCATCCAAAACAGGCAATTTAAGGATATTGGCATAATCCAATGATTTAAATCCAACGACTAAAAATCAACGACTTAAAACCAATGTTCCAGTTACTATCAATGCCTCATCGAGCATTGTAAAAACCGGCAAACAGAAAGTACAAAAGGGCACTTTCTGATAGAATCACTAATTTCTGCGTGAAAAAGAGTTTTTGTAAGGGTTTAACTTGTTTTCGTCAAGCCCTTACGCTCTTTCAAGCAAAAAAACATAACAAACCGTTAAGACGATTTGTAAGAAGCACAATCCGATGGATCTTATCGAAACACCGAAAAATGTGCACAAAAACCAAAACTAGAGCAGTCAATCAATTCAGTTTGAAGAACTATGCTGTAGCTAAAACTCCTTCAATCTGGTTTGTAACTTCAGACATTTCAGCAGTGCCATCAATTGAGTCCAGATTTTCTTTGGCAAAATAGAAACCAATCAACGGCGATGTTTCTTTATAATAAGATAACAATCTAGCCCGAAGTGTTTCTTCATTATCATCAGCGCGGCGCTTAAAATTAGAGCTGCCACAATTATCACATGTACCTTCAACCTTAGGCTTGCGGAAACTATCATGATAACCTTCACCACAGTCACCACATGTGAAACGACCTGTAATACGCTCTACAAGCTTTTCATCATCAACGCGCATTTCAATAACAGCGTTTAGCGTTTTGCCTTTAGAGGCCAACAATTCTTCCAAAGCTGCTGCTTGTGGTAATGTC
This sequence comes from Hyphomicrobiales bacterium, assembly GCA_965230545.1. Taxonomy (GTDB): domain Bacteria; phylum Pseudomonadota; class Alphaproteobacteria; order Rhizobiales; family HXMU1428-3; genus HXMU1428-3. The sequence continues at coordinate 701,257 of CBDDLE010000004.1, forward strand.
CGTGGAAATCCATCAAGAATAAAGCCATTTTGGCAGTCAGGCTCATCAATCCGGTCAGAGATAATCCCAATCACAATCTCATCAGAAACCAAGCCACCAGCTTCCATCACTTCTTTAGCGCGAAGGCCGACTTCAGTTCCAGCTGCAACAGCTGCACGTAACATATCTCCAGTAGATAATTGAACAAGACCACGTGCTTTTTCAATCAAACGAGCTTGCGTACCCTTACCAGCACCTGGTGGGCCTAATAATATTATATTCACCTTCTTCGACTCCCCCTCAATTTAGACTTCTTGATCAGTCCTTCATATTGATGCGCTAAAAGATGACTTTGCACTTGCGAGACTGTATCCATAGTCACACTTACCACGATGAGAAGTGAAGTGCCACCCAGTGCAAATGATACCGCAGTGTAAGACTGAAGATATTCAGGTAGCACACAAACAAGGGCCAAGTAAATTGCACCAACGACAGTAATTCGAGTTAAAACATAATCAATATATTCAGCTGTTTTTGTACCAGGGCGAATTCCAGGAATGAAACCACCATATTTCTTCAAATTATCAGCTGTTTCTTCAGGATTAAAAACAATCGCTGTATAGAAAAATGCAAAGAAAATAATCAAGCCGACATAAATCGCTAGATAAAGCGGCTGCCCACGACCAAGCATAGCTGTGATCTGAGAAAACCATTCAGAGCTTCCACTTGTCCCAAAGGCGGCAAAAGTTGCAGGTAATAGAAGCAAGCTAGATGCAAAAATCGGAGGAATAACACCAGCAGTATTCAATTTTAAAGGTAGGTGAGAGTTGTCTCCTTGCGCCATCCGGTTGCCCATTTGGCGTTTTGGATACTGCACCAACAGGCGGCGTTGAGCACGTTCCATGAATACGATCACAGCGATGATAGCAACAATACCAACAAGAAGAGCAATCAAAATTGGAACAGAAAGAGTGCCACGACGAGAAAGCTCAAACGCACTCGCTAAAGCACCAGGCAATTCCGCAACAATACCCGCAAAGATAATTAGTGAAATACCATTACCAATCCCGCGTGCTGTAATTTGCTCACCCAGCCACATCAAGAATACAGTACCACCAACAAGCGTAATCACTGTAGACGCTCTAAAGAATAATCCCGGGTCTAACACAACATTATTGGTAGAGCCTTCCAAACCAACAGCAATACCGTAAGCCTGAATAGTTGCTAAAATAACCGTACCATAGCGTGTATATTGGTTGATTTGCTTCCTACCCTGCTCGCCTTCTTTCTTGAGTTGCTCAAGATGCGGCGAAACGGTTGTAAGAAGCTGAATAATAATAGAAGCAGAGATATAAGGCATGATGTTCAGCGCAAAAATCGCCATCCGCGAAATCGCACCACCAGCAAATAAGTTCAATTGGTCAAGAATAGTCCCGCCAGTTGAACCACTTCCTTGGAAAACATTACGCAATTGATCAAGATCAATACCAGGAATAGGAATATAGGTTCCAAGGCGATAAACCAACAAAGCGCCTAAAGTAAACCAAATCCGTTTCTTAAGTTCTTCCGCTTTACCAATGGCAGAAAAATTTAAATTAGCGGCTAACTGTTCGGCAGCTGAAACCATTATTTTAATCCCTGTAAGTCAATTTATCTACTAAGTGCAATAAACCAATATGGGTCTTTATTTCATTTTATAAAGACCAAACTAAGAAAACTTCATTTGGCAAAACAGTCAAAGACAAATTAACGTATGATCTTAATTCAAATCTAACTTATTTTTTCTCATCTGAAGCAGGTTTAGCTTCAAGAATTTCAATTGAACCACCAGCTTTTTCAATCGCTTCAACAGCAGATTTAGAAGCACCAGCAGCTTTAACTTGAAGCTTAGCTTTAAGCTCACCATTTCCAAGAATGCGAACACCATCTAAAACGCGGCGAACAATGCCAGCTTCAACCAAAGATTCCACAGTGACTGTGTCACCGTCTTTAAGCTTTTTCTCATCAATCGCTTTTTGCAAACGTCCAATGTTCACTTCATTGAAGTTTTTAGCAAAAATGTTATTGAAGCCACGCTTAGGTAAGCGGCGGTGAATTGGCTGTTGACCACCTTCAAAACCCTTAATCGCAACACCTGAACGTGATTTTTGACCCTTTACACCACGCCCACCGGTTTTACCCTTACCAGAACCAATACCACGACCAACGCGCTTGCGTTCTTTCGTAGCACCTGGATTGTCTCTTAATTCATTTAAGCGCATAAAAGATAACTTTCTTAATTTCGCTTCAGTTTCCAACCAGAAACCGCTGTTAATTGAATGCGGCTTCAGTTTCCAAGTAGAAACCACCGCTGATTGTCATGCACTTGTTTGATGCAAAAGCATCCAGTGCGTTCAAAATTATTTCTGCTAACGTCTAAAATGTAGAAAGTCAGCATTTACAGACATGCTAGCATGTTAGTCTTCAACCACACGAACAAGATGAGAAACACTGTTAATCATCCCACGAACAGAAGGTGTGTCTTCCAAAGTGCGCTTCTGGTGCATCTTTGTAAGGCCAAGACCTGTTAATGTTGCACGCTGCTTTTCATTTTGGCGAATACGGCTTCCAATTTGTTCAACCGTAATTGTTTTTCCAGATTTAGCCATTTAAACAAATTCCTAAATTAAACGTCAGCTTGCAATTGATTATCACCAGCACCATCCCGGCGACGAGCAACAATATCACTCACCTTCTTACCCCGGCGTGCTGCAACACCGCGTGGGCTGTCTTCAGCTTTCAATGCATCAAAGGTCGCACGCACCATGTTGTATGGGTTTGAACTACCTTGTGATTTAGCAACAACGTCCTGCACACCAAGCGTTTCAAAAACCGCACGCATCGGACCACCAGCAATGATACCAGTACCTGGAGGCGCTGCACGAAGTAAAACTTTACCCGCACCATGACGTCCCTTAACATCGTGGTGAAGTGTTCTACCTTCACGTAGTGGAACTTTAATCAGCTGGCGCTTAGCTTGCTCTGTCGCTTTACGGATCGCTTCCGGTACTTCACGAGCCTTACCGTGACCAAAACCAACACGCCCCTTCTGGTCTCCAACAACAACAAGTGCTGCAAAACCAAAACGACGACCGCCTTTTACAACTTTAGCGACGCGATTGATGTGAACGAGCTTGTCAACAAACTCACTGTCTTTTTCTTCCCGGTCTTTTGGGTTACGTGCCACGTGTTAAGTCCTCTCAAAAAACAAAAACCAAAGGCTTTAAAATAAATAGTAACAAAGCCTTGTTTTTAAAATTAAAACTTCAAGCCTTTTTCACGCGCAGCTTCTGCCAGGGCCTTAACTCGACCATGATAGATATAGCCACCGCGATCGAAAACAACTTCTTCGATACCAGCTTCTTTGCCGCGCTCAGCAATAATGCTTCCAATTTCTTCAGCAGCTTCAATATTGCCGCCTTTTTTAATTTTATCGCGAAGACCCTTTTCAATGCTTGATGCAGAAACAAGGGTTTTACCTGATTTATCGCAAATAATTTGCGCATAAATATGTTGCGAAGAGCGATGAACTGATAGTCTAGGCCGCCCGTTCGAAACACGTGCTAAAGTGCGGCGCACTCTTGCTTTACGACGTTCAAATGTAGATTTTGCAGAGCTCATGAGCTTATCTCTTACTTCTTCTTACCTTCTTTACGGAAGATATATTCATCTTTATATTTGATGCCTTTGCCTTTATATGGCTCTGGCGGGCGATAGCTGCGAATTTCCGCTGCTACTTGACCAACTGTTTGCTTTTCAATACCAGAAACAACAATTTCCGTTTGGCTTGGGCATTCAATTTTTATCCCTTCAGGAAGGGGATAATCAACATCATGGCTTAAGCCAAGCTGCAGAGAAAGATTTTTTCCCTTAATAGCAGCTCTGTAACCAACACCATTGATTTCGAGTTCTTTTTTGTAGCCTTCAGAAACACCAATGAAAATGTTCTGCACCAACGTGCGAGACATACCCCACATAGAGCGAGCGCGTTTCGTTTCACCAACAGGTGAAACCACAACACCATCATCAGTCATTTCAACGGTTACATCGTCAACCAAAGTAACTGAAAGCTCACCCTTGGAGCCTTTTGCTTTGACTGTTTGGCCGTCAATCTTGACTTCCACACCAGACGGGACCGTAACAGGTTTTTTCCCGATTCTAGACATGGGCTTTCCCTTCCTTCTTCAACAACGCAATTAAAATACGTTGCACAAAATTTCACCGCCAACATTTGCTTCACGAGCATCCGCATCAGACATAACACCCTTAGGTGTTGAAAGAATAGCGACGCCAAGACCGTTAGCAACCATCGGAACATTCTTAACCGCTGAATAAACACGGCGACCTGGAGTAGATACCCGACTAATAGAGCGGATCACAGGATCACCATTGTGATATTTCAGTTCAATCTCAATTTCTGACTTTCCATTGTCATAATCGATTTGCGCGTAACCGCGGATAAATCCTTCTTTTTGAAGAACATCAAGAACCCGCGCACGAAGTTTAGAAGCTGGTGTAGCAACTTTACTTTTATTGCGCATTTGAGCATTTCTAATTCGGGTTAACATATCCCCGAGTGGATCTGTCATTGTCATGAACAGGTCTCTCCTTACCAGCTTGACTTTACCATTCCAGGAATAAGACCTTGATTGGTCAATTCCCGTAGCGCAATGCGCGATAGTTTAAGCTTTCTATAAAAGCCGCGTGGGCGGCCAGTTAATTGACAACGGTTGCGCATCCGGTTTGGACTAGAATTGCGCGGCAACTCAGCCAGCTTCAATTGCGCTTTAAAACGCTCTTCAGCTGGTAAACTTTTATCTCTAGCAATTGCTTTCAAACGAGCACGCTTAGAAGCATTTGCCTTTACAAGGCGTTTGCGCTTTACATCACGCTCGATCATTGATCTTTTTGCCATTTATTCCTCCGTTTGTTCCTCATAAATTAAGAACAGTTAGTCTCTAAGAAGTTGAGATTATTTGTCCTCTGGGAACGGGAAATTAAAACCTCTTAACAGCGCCCGAGCCTCATCATCAGTTGGTGCTGAGGTGCAGACAATCACATCCATGCCCCAAATTTGATCAACCTTATCATAGTCAATCTCAGGGAAAATAATATGTTCTTTGATGCCCATCGCATAGTTACCACGACCGTCAAAACTCTTTGGGTTCAAGCCTCTAAAGTCTTTCACGCGCGGCAAAGCGATTGTGATGAGACGATCAAGAAATTCATACATACGAGCACTACGCAAAGTAACTTTGGCACCAAGGGCCATTTCTTCACGAACTTTAAAACCAGCAATCGACTTGCGTGCTTTTGTAAAAACAGGCTTCTGACCAGCAATCAAAGTCAAATCATCATAAGCTGATTGCACTTTTTTACGATCATTAACCGCTTCACCAACGCCCATATTGAGAACAACCTTCTCAATTTTAGGAATTTGCATCTGGTTCTTATATTCAAATTTTTTCAATAAGTCGTCACGAACAACTTTATTGTAGTGAGCCTTTAAGCGTGGCTCATATTCACTAGCCTCAGCCATCGATAACTTCTCCTGAACGCTTTGCAAAGCGAACTTTGCGGCCATCTTCCAATGTTTTGTAACCAACACGAGTTGGGCTACCATCTTTAGGGTCTTCTAAAGATAGGTTAGAAACATGAATAGGCGCTTCTTTTGAAATAATGCCACCTTCGTTAGATGCAGTTTGTTTCTGATGACGTTTAATCATATTAACGCCATTCACAATAACACGTTCATCTTTCGGAATAACCTTGAGCACTTCGCCTTTCTTGCCTTTATCTTTACCAGCAAGAACAACAACACGATCGCCCTTTTTTATCTTCAATTTAGCCATTTTAAAAGGACCCTTTTCTTAAAGCACTTCAGGCGCGAGCGAAACAATCTTCATTTGGTTCTTAGCGCGAAGTTCACGAGTAACAGGACCAAAAATACGTGTGCCAACAGGCTCACCAGATTGATTGATTAATACCGCAGCGTTACGGTCAAAACGAATAAGGCTACCATCTTGGCGGCGAACACCTTTAGCTGTGCGAACAATAACAGCTTTCATCACTTGACCTTTTTTAACACGGCCACGTGGAATAGCTTCCTTAACACTGACAACAATGATGTCACCGATTGATGCATATTTGCGCTTAGAGCCACCAAGCACTTTGATGCACTGAACACGGCGGGCGCCAGAATTATCCGCCACATCCAAATTAGATTGCATCTGTATCATTTTAATTATCCTTTTTCGGCCTCTGTAGAATTCGCAACAACCAATTCTGACCGTTTATTTTGACTTATTTCGAAAAGCTTCAAAAAGCTCAATCAATCAAATCTTTTAATTCTCTACCGAATTATTCAGCGTTAAGAACAACCCAACGCTTATTTTTGGAAATCGGAACACATTCTTCAATACGAACCGTATCTCCTGTTTTAAACTTATTAGCTTCGTCATGCGCATGATACTTCTTAGAGCGACGCACAACCTTTTTATAAAGAGGGTGAGTGAACCGGCGTTCAACTTTAACAACAACTGTTTTATCAGTTTTGTCGCTCACCACTTCCCCTTGTAATATTCGTTTCGGCATAGTCTAAATCCTTAAACTCAAGCGTCTTAATGCTTTAAGCACCAGCGGCTTGCTTTTCCCGTAATACGGTTTTAATTCTTGCAATTTCGCGGCGCACATGACGAACACGAGCTGTGTTTTCCATTTGGCCAGTAGCAGCCTGGAAGCGCAGATTGAATTGCTCTTTTTTCAACTTCACCAGCTCATCATCAAGTTGGTCTGGTGTTTTATCTCTAAGATCACTCGCCTTCATGGCCAAAAACCCTTCAAATCCTAACATTAATTGCTTCTTCTCTAAGCCCTAGCTACCAAGACGCTTAACAATGCGCGTCTTAATCGGAAGCTTTGCAGCTGCTAGAGAAAGAGCTTCACGGGCAGTTTCATCATCAACACCATCGATCTCAAACATGATACGACCAGGTGCAACACGAGCAGCCCAATATTCAACAGAACCTTTACCTTTACCCATACGAACCTCAGTAGGTTTCTTAGAAACAGGCAAATCAGGAAAAATTCTAATCCAAACACGACCAGCACGTTTCATTTGACGGGTCATAGCACGGCGAGCTGCTTCAATTTGACGAGCAGTAACACGCTCAGCTTCCAAAGCCTTCAAGCCATAAGAACCAAAATTCAAAGCAGTGCCACCTTTTGCGACGCCCTTAATCTTACCCTTATGAGCTTTGCGGAATTTTGTCCGTTTTGGTTGCAACATAATCTTGTTCCCTTAATTCGCTTGGCGCTTTGGACCAGATTTAGGTCCATTATTTCTAGGACGGCCACCTTCTTGAGCTTCAATCGAAATCCGCTCTTGAGCCATCGGATCATGTTCCATGATCTCGCCCTTAAAGATCCAAACTTTAATACCAATGATACCGTAAGCTGTAACACCTTTAGCTGTACCATAATCGATATTAGCGCGAAGAGTATGTAGCGGCACACGGCCTTCACGATACCATTCCATACGCGCAATCTCAGCACCACCAAGACGACCAGCACAGTTAATACGAATACCCTCAGCACCAAGACGCATAGCAGATTGAACAGAACGCTTCATTGCACGGCGGAAAGCCACACGGCGCTCTAACTGTTGCGCAATACCTTCAGCAACCAAGTTAGCATCAATTTCAGGCTTTCTGACTTCAACAATGTTCAAATGAACTTCGCTGTCAGTGTGTTTTTTCAAAGCACTTTTCAGCTTCTCAATGTCTGAGCCTTTTTTACCAATCAAAATACCAGGACGTGCACTATGTACTGTCACACGGCATTTCTTATGTGGGCGCTCGATAACAACTTTTGAAATACCAGCTTGACGGCGATATTTTAAAATATGTTCCCGAATTTTAAAATCTTCCAGAAGAAGATCACCATACTCAGCTTTTGTAGCGTACCAGCGGCTATCCCAAGTTCTATTGATACCAAGGCGCATGCCTACTGGATTAATCTTCTGACCCATTATGCGGTCTCCTCAACTTCGCGGACCACAACGGTCAGACGTGAAAAAGGTTTTAGAATTTTACCAACACGGCCACGTGCTCTTGGTTGCCAGCGCTTAAGCACAAGGCCCTTACCAACATAAGCTTCTGAAACAACAAGACTATCAACATCTAGACCATGATTGTTTTCAGCGTTTGCAATAGCTGATTCAAGAGTTTTCTTCACGTCTTTTGCAATGCGTTTTCTAGAAAAAGTAAGATCAGCCAAAGCTTTTTCTACTTTTTTTCCGCGAATAGACGTCGCAACCAAATTCAGCTTTTGAGGACTGATACGAATATTCCGTGTAACAGCCTGGGCCTCATTATCGGCTAGACGGCGTTCTTGTTTTGCCTTACCCATTTGTGTTACTTCCTCTTAGCTTTCTTATCCGCAGTGTGACCGTAGTAAGTACGTGTTGGTGAAAACTCACCAAATTTGTGACCAACCATGTCTTCGCTTACAAGCACAGGGATATGTTTTTTGCCGTTATAAACACCAAAAGTTAATCCCACGAACTGTGGTAAAATTGTTGAACGACGTGACCAGATTTTAATCACATCCTTACGAGTGGACCCTTGAGCTGCTTCCGCCTTCTTCAGGAGGTAACGATCGACAAATGGGCCTTTCCAAGATGAACGTGCCATCAAGCTCTCCTATCTTTTCTTCTTCATATGGCGGCTACGAACAATAAACTTATCCGTAGAAGCGTTAGAACGAGTACGTTTACCCTTCGTTGGCTTACCCCAAGGTGATACAGGATGACGACCACCAGAAGTCCGGCCTTCACCACCACCATGTGGGTGATCAACTGGGTTCATAGCAACACCACGAACCTGTGGGCGTTTACCAATCCAACGTTTACGACCAGCTTTACCAAGCTTGGTGTTAGAATTGTCTGGGTTTGAAACAGCACCTACAGTTGCCATACAATCCGCATGGATCATCCGAGTTTCACCAGATGATAATTTCATAATGGCATAACCACTATCGCGACCAGCTAGCTGAGCATAAGTACCAGCTGAGCGAGCGATCTGTCCGCCTTTGCCAATTTTCATCTCAACATTATGAACAATGGTACCAATCGGCATATTGCGAAGAGGCATAGCGTTACCAGGCTTCACGTCAACCTTGTCACCTGCAATAACTTTGTCGCCTTCAGCCAATCTTTGCGGCGCCAAAATATAAGCAAGTTCCCCGTCTTCATATTTGATCAATGCAATATAAGCAGTTCTATTTGGATCATATTCAATCCGTTGAACTTCAGCTTGCATATCACGCTTCAGACGTTTGAAATCAACCATGCGATAGCTACGCTTGTGCCCACCACCACGACGACGCGCAGTGACACGGCCAGCATTGTTACGGCCACCATTTTTTGTCAAACCCTCGGTCAGAGTTTTAACTGGCTTGCCTTTCCAAAGGTCTGAGCGGTCTACTAAAACTAGACTACGCTGCCCTGGAGTGATTGGCTTATACGTTTTAAGTGCCATCTCGTGTCCTCTTAAAGCCCTTCAACTTATAAGTCTTAAATCGACTTAAAGTCCTGTTGCCACATCAATTGTGTGACCTTCTTCTAATGTTACGACTGCTATTTTTCTGTCGTTTTGTTTGCCTTTAATACCTTTAAAACGCTTGACCTTGCCTTTGCGGTTTAATGTATTCACAGCCTTAACTTTCACCTTAAACAAGCCTTCAATGGCCTCTTTAATCGCCGGTTTAGTAGCTGTATCAGCAACCTTGAAAACCACCTGATTGTGCTCACTAGCACCTGTTGATTTTTCAGTGATCACTGGAGCGACGATTACGTCATATAATTCTGCTTGCTTCATTTAAAACGAGCCTCCAAAGCTTCTACAGCCGCTTTAGTCAAAACAAGCTTATCCCGGCGAAGAATGTCATATACATTGATGCCTTGAACTGGCAGCACATCAACTTCAGGAATGTTGCTAGCAGCACGACCAAAGCTTTCATTAACTTCAGCGCCATCAATTACCAATGCTTTGCTCAAACCAAGTTTAGCAAATTGAGCAAGCAAGCTTTTTGTTTTACCGTCAGCCGCTTTTGTATCTTCAATTACAATAAGCTCATCTGCTTTTGCTTTTGCTGATAATGCATGACGAAGACCAAGAGCTCTAAACTTCTTAGTTAAGTCATGCGCATGACTACGTGGTGTTGGACCGAAAGATTTCGCACCACCGCGAAAGATATTAACTTTTTTATTGCCGTGACGTGCACCGCCAGAGCCTTTTTGTTTCACAAATTTCTTTGTCGTACCACGAACATCAGAACGACCTAACGTTGCATGTGTACCAGCTTGGCGTTTTGCCAATTGATAACGAACACAACGGTGCAAGATGTCTGCACGTGGATCTAGACCAAAAATATTTTCATCTAAATCAACAGAGCCAACAGACTTGTCATCAAGAGTTTTAACATCAAGTTTCATGACTTACGCTTCCTTCTCTTCTGAAGCGACAGCTTCTTCAGCTGGAGCATCCTTAGCGGCACCACCAACAGGGGCTTTAAAAGCACCAGGAGTTGGAACACCTTCAGGAAGAGCTTTCTTCACAGCATCATTAACAAGAACCCATCCGCCCTTAGAGCCAGGTACCGCGCCTTTAACCATCAAAAGCCCACGTTCAGAATCAACTTTAACGATTTTAAGGTTCTGAGTAGTCACCTGAGTAGCACCCATATGACCAGCCATTTTCTTACCCTTGAAAACCTTACCTGGATCCTGACACTGACCAGTTGAACCGTGAGATCTGTGAGAAATCGACACACCGTGAGAAGCCCGAAGACCACCAAATCCGTGACGTTTCATACCACCAGCAAAACCTTTACCAATAGAAGTACCAGTAATATCAACATACTGATCAGCTAAAAAGTGATCTGCTGTTAATTCACTACCAACTTCAATTAGGTTTTCTGGGCTCACCCGAAATTCAACCAAACGATGTTTAGGTTCAACCTTAGCAACTGCAAAATGGCCACGCTGAGCTTGAGAGGTGTTTTTCACCTTAGCTTTGCCGCTACCAAGTTGTAGTGCACAATATCCGTTTTTTTCTTCAGTTCGCTGGGCAACAACTTGACAACTATCAAGTTTTAAAACAGTCACAGGAATATGATCACCTGCTTCTGTAAAAACCCTGGTCATTCCGACCTTTTGCGCTATGACACCTGACCGCATTGGTCCCGTCCTTAAGTTCTAAATCTACATTTTTTGCGTATTCAAATCCAAAAGTAATAACTTTTATGGAATACGCTTTCTTTTGCGAATTCTCTTATACAGAAAGCAAAAAGCTTTCTGAAGAACACGCGCTAAAGCTTAATTTCAACATCAACACCAGCAGCTAGATCTAGCTTCATCAATGCATCCACTGTTTGTGGCGTAGGATCAACAATATCGATCAAACGCTTATGTGTCCGCATCTCAAACTGCTCGCGAGATTTCTTATTAACGTGCGGCGAACGATTGACCGTGTATTTCTCAATTCGTGTCGGCAACGGTATCGGTCCACGAACATCAGCGCCTGTGCGCTTTGCAGTGTTCACGATCTCCTTGGTCGACACATCGAGGATACGATGATCGAAAGCCTTGAGACGTATTCTAATATTTTGGCTTTGCATCGAAGCACACCTTAAAGAATGAAAGCGGCGTCTCCTCACTAAAGTGCGAAGACGCCGAAATTACAATTAAACGTTATTCAATGATTGAAGCTACAACGCCTGAACCAACTGTACGGCCACCTTCACGGATAGCGAAACGTAGTTTCTCTTCCATGGCGATTGGCACAATTAGCTCAACGTTAATTTCAACATTATCACCAGGCATCACCATTTCAGTGCCTTCTGGTAATGTCACAACACCAGTCACGTCAGTTGTACGGAAGTAGAACTGAGGACGATAGTTTGTAAAGAATGGTGTGTGGCGGCCACCTTCATCTTTTGTCAAGATGTAAGCTTCTGCCTTAAATTTAGTATGTGGTGTGATTGAACCTGGAGCACAAAGTACTTGGCCACGTTCAACTTCTTCACGCTTCGTACCACGAAGTAGAACACCAACGTTATCGCCAGCTTCACCTTGATCAAGAAGCTTACGGAACATTTCAACACCAGTACATGTTGTTGTTTGTGTTTCTTTAATGCCCATAATTTCAATTTCGTCACCAACATGGATGATACCACGTTCAACACGGCCAGTTACAACAGTACCACGACCTGAAATTGAGAACACGTCTTCAATTGGCATTAGGAAAGGCTGATCTTTTGGACGATCTGGTGTTGGGATATGCTCATCAACAGCTGCCATCAGCTCAAGAATAGCTTCTTTACCAATTTTTTCGTCTTTACCTTCAATCGCAGCAAGAGCTGAACCTTTAACGATTGGAATATCGTCGCCATCAAAACCATACTCGGTAAGAAGCTCACGAATTTCCATTTCAACAAGCTCAAGAAGCTCTTCGTCGTCAACTTGGTCAACTTTGTTCATGAAAACAACAAGCGCAGGTACACCAACTTGGCGAGCAAGAAGAATGTGCTCACGAGTTTGAGGCATAGGTCCGTCAGCAGCGTTCACAACCAGGATGCCACCATCCATCTGAGCAGCACCAGTGATCATGTTTTTCACATAGTCAGCGTGGCCTGGGCAGTCAACGTGAGCATAGTGACGTGTGTCAGTTTCATACTCAACGTGAGCTGTAGAAATTGTAATACCACGTTCACGCTCTTCAGGAGCATTATCAATATCTGCGTAGCTTTTAGCTTCGCCACCTTGAGCTTCAGCAAGTATCATAGTAATCGCAGCTGTAAGTGTTGTTTTACCATGGTCAACGTGACCGATGGTTCCGATATTCACGTGAGGTTTATTACGCTCAAATTTTTCCTTGGCCATCTTGGCTCTCCATCTTTCAGTCTATAGTGTTTTTAAAATGTGTTTTTAAAACACGATTTAACCAAACTTCAAAAATCAAAAACTAATTTCGTTACACACACTTAACTTAAGCAAACTTGGCTTGAACTTCTTCAGCCACCGCTTGAGGCACTTGTGCATAATGATCAAATTGCATCGTGAACTGAGCACGACCCTGGCTTTGTGAACGAAGTGTGTTCACATAACCAAACATGTTGGCAAGTGGAACCATTGCATTCACAACCAACGCGTTACCACGTTGTTCCTGGCCTTGCACTTGTCCGCGACGACTATTCAAGTCACCCATAATGCCACCTACATATTCCTCAGGAGACACAACTTCAACCTTCATAACAGGCTCAAGTAATTTAGGGCCAGCTTGTTTAGCACCTTCACGGAAACCAGCACGACCAGCGATTTCAAATGCCATCACAGAACTATCAACATCGTGATAAGCACCATCAGTCAAAGTTACCTTCACATCAAGGAGTGGGAAACCAGCTAAAATGCCGCCATCCATAACTGACTGAATACCCTTTTCAACACCAGGGATATATTCTTTTGGCACGTTACCGCCAACAACCTTGCTTTCAAATTCAAAACCTGAATTTGGTTCACCAGGTTCAATTGTCATCTTCACGCGAGCAAACTGACCAGAACCACCAGATTGCTTCTTGTGAGTGTAATCAACATCAGATGATTGCGTGATTGTTTCGCGATAAGCCACTTGAGGTTGGCCAATATTCGCTTCAACGTTAAATTCACGCTTCATACGGTCAACAAGAATGTCGAGGTGCAACTCGCCCATACCTTTCAGAATTGTTTGACCAGATTCTTCATCTGATGAAACACGGAAAGATGGGTCTTCTTGAGCCAAACGGTTTAGTGCGATACCAAGCTTTTCTTGGTCACCCTTAGATTTAGGCTCAACAGCAATCTCAATAACCGGATCAGGGAATTCCATGCGCTCCAGAATAACAGGAGATGTAGTCACACAAAGAGTATCACCAGTTGTCACATCTTTAAGACCAGCAATCGCAACAATATCACCAGCATAAGCTTCCTTGATATCTTCACGATCGTTTGAGTGCATAAGCAACATACGGCCAATACGCTCTTTTTTATCTTTTACTGAATTCAGCAATGTCATGCCTGATTCAACTTTACCAGAATAGATACGAGCAAATGTTAGTGAGCCAACAAATGGGTCGTTCATAATCTTAAAGGCAAGCATTGAAAGCGGCTCATCGTCAGAAGCTTTGCGAACTGTTTCTTCTTCCGTCTTAACGTCGATACCTTTAATAGCAGGAATATCAACAGGTGATGGAAGATAATCAACAACCGCATCAAGCAAAGGCTGAACACCTTTGTTCTTAAACGCTGTACCACAAAGAATTGGGTGGAAATCAATGTTAATTGTACCCTTACGGATCAATTCAATGATTTTCTCTTCGCTAGGCTCATTACCTTCAAGGTAAGCTTCCATAGCGTCTTCATCCAACTCAACAAGAGTTTCAATCATCGCTTCGCGGTACTCAGCGGCCTTATCAGCCAAATCAGCTGGGATCTCATCAATGCGGAACTTAGCACCGAGTGATTCTTCTTCCCAAATGATTGAGTTCATACGAACAAGATCGATAACACCTTCAAATTCACTCTCAGCACCGATTGGCAATTGAATAGGAAGAGCAACAGCACCAAGGCGCTCTTTTACCATTTCAACTGAGTTGTAAAAATCAGCACCAAGCTTATCCATCTTGTTAACAAAGATCATGCGAGGAACTTCATAACGCTCAGCTTGACGCCAAACAGTTTCAGTTTGCGGCTCAACACCAGCGTTCGCATCAAGCAAAGCTACAGCACCGTCAAGCACACGCAATGAACGCTCAACTTCAATCGTGAAATCCACGTGACCAGGTGTGTCAATGATGTTCAGGCGCTTGTCATTCCAGAAACAAGTTGTCGCAGCTGAGGTAATTGTAATACCACGCTCTTGCTCTTGCTCCATCCAGTCCATCGTTGCTGCACCATCATGAACTTCACCAATTTTATGGCTTTTTCCTGTGTAGTACAGAACACGCTCTGTTGTAGTTGTCTTACCAGCATCAATGTGAGCCATGATACCGAAGTTACGATAGTCTTTAATGTCGTATTCGCGGGCCATTAGACCGGTTCCTCAATATTGAAAAGAAATCTTTCAAAAATAAATTTATTAGTTCTACCAACGATAGTGCGAGAAAGCACGGTTAGCTTCAGCCATCCGGTGCGTATCTTCACGCTTCTTAACAGCAGAACCACGATTATTCGCAGCGTCCATCAATTCACCAGAAAGACGCTCAACCATAGTGTTCTCATTGCGACCACGTGCAGCTGCAATCAACCAGCGAATAGCAAGAGCTTTCTTGCGCTCAGCACGAACCTCAACAGGCACCTGATAGGTTGCACCACCAACACGGCGTGAGCGAACCTCAATAGCTGGACTGACATTTTCTAAAGCCTGATGAAACAACTCAACAGGATCAGTCTTAGCTTTATCTTCAACACGATCTAGCGCACCATAAACAATGCGCTCTGCAGCTGACTTTTTACCATCCCTCATAATGCTGTTCATAAACTTCGTTAAAACAACATCACCGAATTTCGGATCAGGAATGATATCTCTTTTTTCTGCTCTGTGGCGGCGTGACATTCTGCGCTCTCCCAACCAATAACTTTAATAAATCTTCGATACGAACAAGAAACCAACCGGCTTACTTAGGACGTTTCGCACCATATTTCGAACGACGTTGCTTTCTGTCAGCAACACCCTGAGTATCAAGCACACCACGCAAGATGTGATAACGAACACCTGGTAAGTCTTTCACACGGCCACCACGAATAAGAACAACTGAGTGCTCTTGAAGGTTATGTCCAACACCAGGAATATAGCTTGTCACCTCAAAGCCATTTGACAAACGCACACGAGCAACTTTCCGCATCGCTGAGTTTGGCTTTTTAGGGGTCGTTGTATAAACACGAGTACATACGCCGCGCTTTTGAGGACACGCCTCCATCGCTGGCACTTTATTTCTTTTAACCTGCGGCTTGCGCGGTTTTCTAACAAGCTGTTGTATTGTAGGCATTTGCTACATCCAAAGTTTAGGCCCTTATCAAACTCGCTCAACCTATTCAAGCGCGCTCATTTAAGGCAATTTATGATCCTTAAACACCAAAATGGAGCTGAGCCCTCATTGGCAATATCCGCGCCTATGCGGAATACCAAAAGGCTCAACATCAAAACATCAGAGGATCAATAAAAGTCAAAACTGACCGATAAGGATCTTGGGTCTCTCATGTAGTTCTTGGTTTCAAACATCAGTGTTTAAGCGTTTAAGTCTCCAACTATTTAATAAATAGGTGCGGATTTATGTTGATCCGCTGGCGACATTTATTCACTTACGACCTGTTGTGAGTTGGCCGCAACATATATAGGCTTGAGCCAGACGTCAACACCAAACGACACGGAAATGTCATTTTTTTTAATTTCACTGTTTCCACAACTCAAAATCAGCGCCATCTCTCGCTAAAAAACATCGAAATTTATGATTAATTTATCAGGATCAATGAGTAAATGAGCCATATAACCTTTATCACAACCGGCACGAGAGGTGATGTTGAACCTTTTATTAACTTTGCATTATCCCTCAAAAAAATGGGGCACACCATCCGTGTGGCCGCCCCTCCTGACTTTGAAGAATGGATCCTCTCGTTAGAGCTGGAATATGCTCAAATAGGCTTAAAACCTATCAAAACTCTATTAGAAGCCACTCAAAAAGAAGATTTACTAAATTTTAATATCTTCAAAATCAGAAAAGTTATTAACTTTTTCAAGCAGCATATTCGAGACGTACTCATAACCACCCTGCCACATGTTGCAGATGGAACTGATCTCATCATCTCTCATGTGGCCTTACCAGCAAGCTCTGAATTAGCAGAAGCCAAAGACGTGCCGTTAATTTTTGTGTCAACAGTTCCACTCGCCCCATCAAAAGAGCGACCAAGCATAATTATGCCTGAAAATTTCGAACCATTTAGAGGGCGATTCTATAATCAACTCACCCATTTACCAACGCGATTCTCTCGCCTCTTTTATACCGGTGTTTATAAAGAATTGAGAAAAAAACTAAACTTACCGAAAAATTCCATCTTCACAGAAGCGTTTCAAAAAGCTGGCACCCCAGTTCCCCTTCTTCACATATATAGCAAACACCTACATTCTCGCCCAAAAGATTGGCCAGAAAATGCTCAAATCATCGGATTTTCATTTAATGATCATGAAGCAATGAATTGGCAGCCCCCACAAGAATTAGTCAACTTTTTAGAAAATGGACCGCCGCCAATATATATTGGTTTTGGCAGCATGATCCCAAGAGACGAAAAAGAACTCACCAACACCATTTGCAAAGCTGTTGAAAAGGCAAATGTCCGAGCTCTCATTTCAAAAGGCTGGGCTGAGCTAACTCCCGCTTCTAAATCTGAAAACATACTCCCAATTGGTCCAACGCCGCATCATCGTTTATTCCCCTATTGTAAAGCAGTTGTTCATCATGGTGGCGCAGGTACCACCGCGGCAGGCTTAAGAGCCGGCTGCCCAACACTCATCTGCCCTTTTGGGTTTGATCAACCCTTTTGGGGTAAAATCATATTTGACAGAGGCCTTGGCCCACAGCCAATTAAATTAAAAGACCTATCAATTGATAATCTGAGTAACGCCCTCAAACAGTTGAACACATCAACAGAATATAAAAACAACTCAAACCGCATTGCACTGAAACTGAACCAGGAAGATGCTTTTCAAAACCTAACCCCCTACATAGAAACCGCTTTAAACCAACCCATAAAACAAAAAATCCAGGTTGAATAATTCAACCTGGATCTAAATTAAACAAAACTGTTTATAGAGTTAGTTACGTAACATCTCTGTTTCGATGATGATTTCAACCTCATCACTGGTCGCTGGCACATAAAGCCCCATTCCAAAATCACTACGTTTAATAGTTGTTTTGCCAGAAAACGCCACAACATAAACACCCTTCATCTTAGGGTTGAACTTAGCTAAAGGGTGTTCTTTATCTGCGTTCAGTTTCAAATCAAGATTAACCGGCTTGGTTTTACCTTTAATGGTCAAATTACCAGTGACTTTGAAAGTATCATTAGAGCTTTTTTGTACCTTTGTGCTCACAAAAGTTGCTTTTGGATATTTAGCGCTATGGAAAAAGTCTTTATCTTGTAAGTGTTTATTAAAACCATCCAGTCCGGTGTCCAGGCTTTTAACATCAATAACAACATTAATAGAGCTTTTCTCAGGTGCTTTGCGGTCAATCTTCAACTCACCATCAACTTTATTAAATCCAGCATAAGCCCGAGATAAACCTAAATGACGATATGAGAAAATAACTTCCGTGTGTTTCTTATCAAATTTATAAGTCTGGCTTTCGGCCAAAACAGGCTGTACTGAAAAACCTAGGAGTATTGTGGCAAGTGCGAGTAGTTTTTTCATTTTTTTCTCCATATAACTTTAAAAATCTAGATTTAATAATAATGCTCAAACTCAATTCAAGCCAAACAAACAGTAGAGGCAAATATCACACCCCCTTTTTTAAACATCTAGAACATTCAACAAGGTCTTGCATTATGCTCTATCGTTTATTTAAGGCGCGAATATGGATCTTTAATTGAACCTCATCCGCCAAATCATCGGTCGAGGCCCACTCTCCCTGACCAATCTCATACGCCAACCGACTAATAATCGTTTCCCCTTTGGCCTCAATAACACTGCCATCTTCAGGGCTATCATCACGTTTAATCGTTAGCCTTATAACATTAGGCTTTACAATATCTTTGATCTTTAATTCACCCAAAATTTCATAAACATCCCCTCCAAGAGATTTAAATGACTTTGACTTAAAAAATGCTTTGGGAAACTCACCGGCATCAAACCAGCTCGAACTTGCTAAAGTTTGCTCAACCAAAACATTACTTAAAGAAATAGAAGAAACATCAATTTCCAGCTGAACAATCGCTTTGTCTAATTCATTCACGTTAAACACCAATTGTTCTAATTGATATTTTTTAAAAACGCCGGTGGTCTTCGCTCCCTTTTGAGTGGCCGTAAATTCTAAAAAACTTATCTTTTCATCAATACCCCACTGAGATGATGCATCAGGCTGGGCCAACTCCTTCGTAACTTTTTTCGCATTTGTTGAAGAAACGTCTTTTTCTGTTGTCTCAGATAGAGGTTTCTTTACTCCCAGATGATCAGTAACTCCCAAAGTTTGAGTGTAATAAACATAAAACCCCACACCACCTAAGAGAGCAAAAGCAATCAAAGCCTTATGTAACAAATGTGGTTTCATCTTTTTCAAAACAGGGTCTTTGAAAAAGAGATGATGGATAACAACAGCAGCGACATGCCCAACAACTAAGAGTGCCAAAAACAAAGCTAGAAAAAAATGTGCCTTTGCCAATAGGTTTGTAAGCGCTTCATTCTTACCAATCAAATCAGGAACAGGCAGAACTTCAAAAATCACAATCTCAAAGCCAGCACTCGAACTACGTAGCCAACCAATCAATGGCAATAAAAGCAAAACTGCATAAAGTAAAAAGTGCCCAACTTTCGCACCAAAATGAAAAATTTGCGGAACCTGAGGAGAGGAATGCGCAGGGGCTTTCGTCATTAAGCGCCAACTAAGACGCAAAATAACAAGTGCTAAAATAAAAAGACCAAGCCACTTATGCCAGGCATAAAAATTCAACTTCTCTTTTGAAAGCGCTAAAGGCTCCATCGTCACCCCAAGGGCAAAAGCTGCAAAGATCAAAACCGCAATAAACCAATGAAATTGCCGAGAAAGCCAATTATAAGAGGAATTATGATCAGCAGTCCCTGTTTGTGGGGGTGAGTGAGATGCCACAAAACCTCTCCTTTAAAACAAATAAGCCTGTCTATTAGCTCTTTATTTCACTAGCTCATTGAGTAAACACATCTATTGATACGCACACCCTCAATCTTATCCGTCTATGATGACAAAAAAAAGCCGCCTCAAAAAGAAGCGGCTTTTTAAATTTATTTGATCAAGAGCTTATTCAGCAGCTGTCGGGTCGCCCGTAGGCGCATCTGGAACGATCACATCTTCAGCTTGTGCAGCCTCATCAATGATCGGGCTTTCCACATCCATTCCCGAATTGCGCTCTTTCAAAATAAGTTCATCACGCATGGTTGAAACTTTGCGAAGCTTGCTAAGCATAGCCCCCGTACCTGCTGGAATAAGACGTCCAACAATCACGTTTTCTTTCAAACCTTCAAGCGTATCAGATTTACCAGCAACAGCAGCTTCAGTTAGAACGCGTGTTGTTTCCTGGAATGACGCAGCTGAAATAAAGCTCTTTGTTTGCAAGCTAGCTTTGGTAATGCCAAGAAGAACAGGACTACCTTTCGCAGGCTGGCGGCCATCTCTCTCAGCAGCTTCATTTTGATCAAGGAAATCAAAACGATCAACTTGCTCACCCTTCAGCATTGATGTCTCACCAGGATGCTCAACTTCAACCTTCTGAAGCATCTGACGAACAATCACTTCAATGTGCTTATCATTAATCGGCACACCTTGTAAGCGATACACATCTTGAATTTCATTCACCAGGTAAGTCGCAAGCTCTTCAACACCTTTAATTGCCAAGATGTCATGCGGAGCTGGGTGACCATCTAAGAGATATTCACCTTTTTCAATGCGGTCACCTTCTTGTACAGAAAGGTGCTTACCCTTTTGAATAAGATATTCTACTGGATCTTCATCTTCAGCATCAGGAACAATAGCAATACGGCGCTTATTCTTATAATCACGGCCAAATTCAACCGTACCTGAAATTTCAGCAATAATCGCATGATCTTTCGGACGACGTGCTTCAAACAATTCAGCAACACGAGGTAGACCACCAGTAATGTCTTTCGTTTTCGCACTTTCAAGTGGAATACGTGCAAGAACGTCACCAGCTTTCACCTTAGCACCCGGATCAACCGAAAGAACCGCTTCAACAGAAAGAATAGAGCGAGCTTCACCACCACGCTGGGTCTCTAACACTTCGCCTTTATCATCTGTGATCGCAATCGCAGGCTTCAAATTCTCACCACGCGGGCTTGAACGCCAGTCAATAATCACACGGTTCGCAATACCTGTTGCCTCGTCAAACTGTTCGTCAACAGAAATACCATCAGTAAGGTCTTCAAATGTTGCAGTACCATCAACCTCACAAAGGATTGGGCGCGTATAAGGATCCCATTCAGCAATCCGCATACCGCGTTTCACCTTATCACCGGCATCAACCTTCAGGTGTGCACCTTGCAAGATTTTATGAGTTGCAAGCTCTTTACCCTCAGCGTCTTTGATAACAAGAACCAAGTTACGGCTCATGGCTACCAAACGACCCTGGCTATCTTTCGCGATATTCTTGTTCTTAAAGTCAACAATACCATCATAGCTTGCTTCAACGAATGAACTGTCAACAACCTGCGCTGTACCACCAATGTGGAACGTCCGCATTGTAAGCTGTGTACCAGGCTCACCAATAGATTGCGCCGCGATAACACCAACAGCTTCACCAAGGTTCACCGGTGTGCCTCGTGCAAGGTCACGACCATAACACTTGCTACAGCAACCATTTCTGGTTTCACAAGTCAAAACAGATCTAATCTGAATTTCTTGAACTGAAGAATTATCAAGCGCAATTGCGTCTGCTTCATCAATCAGCTTGCCTTCTTCAATAATTACACGGCCAGATTCAGGGTCTGTCACAGTTTCAGCTGCTGTCCGACCAAGTGCACGGGTGCCAAGAGATACAATCACTTCACCAGAATCAACCGCAGCAGAAACAGCAATAGATTTATCCGTTCCGCAATCAATCTCATTGATGATGCTATCTTGCGCCACGTCAACCAAACGGCGTGTCAAGTAACCAGAGTTCGCAGTTTTCAAAGCCGTATCAGCAAGACCTTTCCGCGCACCGTGGGTGGAGTTAAAGTACTCAAGAACGGTCAAACCTTCTTTAAAGTTCGATGTAATCGGCGTTTCGATAATATCACCGGAAGGTTTCGCCATAAGGCCGCGCATACCAGCCAACTGTTTCATCTGTTGGGGTGAACCACGCGCACCAGAGTGAGCCATCATGTAAACTGAGTTGGTTGGAATTGTCCGACCTGTTTCGTCATCCACATGAACCGCAGAAATACGATCCATCATTTCAGCCGCAACTTTGTCAGTACATTTCGCCCAGGCATCAACAACTTTGTTGTATTTCTCACCGCGCGTAATCAAACCATCATTATACTGCTGCTCATATTCACGAGCCAAGTCAGATGTATCATCAACAATCTTCGCTTTGGTATCAGGAATAACCATGTCATCCTTACCAAACGAAATACCAGCCAAACACGCATGCTTAAATCCGGTCTGCATAATACGATCACAGAAAATAACAGATTCTTTCTGTCCACAATTCCGATAAACCGCATCAATCATCGCAGAAATTTCTTTCTTCGTAAGCATACGGTTGATGATTTCAAAAGAAACACCAGGTTTTTTCGGCAACAATTCACCCAAAATCATACGACCAGGTGTAGTGTCATAAACAGTGCTGATCTCTTCACCAGAGTCATCAATAGATTTATAACGACCTTTAATCTTCGTATGAAGTGTCACAACATTATTATCAAGCGCATGACGAATTTCAGCGACAGAGCCAAACATCATGCCTTCACCAGGCTCATTATCATAAATAAGCGAAAGATAATAAAGACCAAGAACAATATCTTGAGACGGCACAATAATCGGCGCACCATTAGCAGGGTGCAGCACGTTATTGGTAGACATCATCAACACACGCGCTTCAAGTTGCGCTTCAAGGGATAGCGGCACGTGTACCGCCATTTGGTCACCGTCAAAGTCAGCGTTAAACGCCGCACAAACAAGCGGGTGCAGCTGAATGGCTTTACCTTCAACCAAAACAGGCTCAAACGCCTGAATACCAAGACGGTGCAATGTTGGCGCACGGTTGAGCATCACAGGATGTTCTCGAATAACCTCGTCCAAAATATCCCAAACTTCAGGCTTTTGCTTCTCAACAAGCTTCTTGGCTTGCTTCACAGTGGACGCATAGCCCTTCGCATCAAGCCGCGAATAGATAAATGGCTTGAAGAGCTCCAGAGCCATCTTCTTAGGAAGACCACATTGATGCAACTTCATTTCAGGGCCAACCACAATCACTGAACGGCCTGAATAATCAACACGTTTACCAAGCAAGTTCTGACGGAAGCGACCTTGCTTACCCTTAAGCATATCTGAAAGTGACTTAAGCGGACGCTTGTTCGCACCTGTAATAACCCGGCCACGACGACCATTATCAAACAGCGCATCAACAGATTCTTGCAGCATCCGCTTTTCATTACGAATGATAATATCAGGCGCTCTCAGCTCAATAAGACGCTTAAGACGATTATTCCGGTTGATCACACGGCGATAAAGATCGTTCAAATCAGATGTCGCAAAGCGGCCACCATCAAGTGGCACAAGCGGACGAAGCTCTGGTGGGATCACAGGCACAACAGTCAGGATCATCCACTCAGGACGGTTGCCAGAAGCAATAAACGCTTCAACCACTTTCAAGCGTTTAGCAAGCTTTTTCGGCTTCAATTCTGTTGTTGCTTCAGCAATTTCCTGGCGCAATTGATCGCGAATGGCAGGCAGGTCAAGCCCCATCAAAATTTCACGAATAGCTTCCGCACCAATGCCCGCAGTGAAAGCATCATCACCATATTCTTCTTGAGCATCCATATACTCTTCTTCAGAAAGCAACTGGCCTTCTTGGAATGGAGTAATACCGGCCTCAATAACGATATAACTTTCAAAATAAAGAACCCGCTCAAGATCCTTCAATGTCATGTCTAAAAGCTGACCAATGCGAGACGGAAGTGATTTCAAGAACCAAATGTGAGCAACGGGAGCCGCCAGTTCAATATGGCCCATGCGCTCACGGCGCACTTTGGTCAATGTCACTTCAACGCCGCACTTCTCACAGATGACACCTTTATATTTCATCCGCTTATATTTGCCGCAAAGACATTCATAATCTTTCACAGGACCAAAAATCCGTGCGCAGAAAAGACCATCGCGCTCAGGCTTAAAGGTTCTGTAGTTAATGGTCTCTGGTTTTTTAATCTCACCAAAAGACCAAGAATGAATTTCTTCAGGGCTCGCAATCGAAATTCGAATTTGATCGAATGTAGATTGAGGCGTCTGAGGATTAAAGAGATTGACGGCGTCGTGGTTCATCCCGGTTCTCCATTTAGAAAGAGTTGTCTCTTTCAGTCTTGCATCGCTAAATTATTATAGTGACGCATTAATTAATTATTTTCTCAAAGCAGTCTTTAAAGATGCAGCATTATTCTGCTGCATCTATATCCGCATCAGCTTCAGGCTTTGCTAATTGCTCTTTTTGCTCAGGCAACTGATCAAAGGTAACGTCAACTTCAGGCTCAATATCTTTGAACTGTTCAAGCTCAACATTAAGGCCAAGCGCACGCATCTCTTTAATCAGCACGTTAAAGCTCTCTGGAATACCAGCTTCAAAGGCATCGTCCCCTCGAACAATCGCTTCATAAACCTTCGTCCGTCCAGCAACGTCGTCAGACTTAACAGTAAGCATTTCCTGCAACGTATAAGCAGCACCATAAGCTTCCAAAGCCCACACTTCCATCTCACCAAAACGCTGACCACCAAATTGAGCTTTACCACCCAATGGTTGCTGCGTAACAAGGCTGTAAGGGCCGATTGAACGAGCGTGAATTTTGTCATCCACCAAGTGGTGTAGTTTCAAGAGATACTTGTAACCAACAGTAACTTTTCGATCGAACGGCTCACCTGTCCGGCCATCATGCAATGTCACCTGACCAGAGGCATCAAGACCAGCGCGTTCAAGCAGTTGAACAATATCCGGCTCATGCGCACCGTCAAACACAGGCGTTGCAATTGGCACACCATTACGAAGATTGTAACCTAGTTCATAGAGATCATCTTCAGTGTAATCATCAACGATGTCACCATCGCCATAAACCTTCTCAACGGCCTCTTTAACTGGCGTGATATCTTTCTCGATACGATAAGCTTCCATCGCATCATCAATCACCCGACCAAGACCGCGGCAAGCCCAACCCATATGGGTCTCAAGGATCTGACCAACATTCATACGAGATGGCACACCAAGTGGGTTCAAAACGATATCAACTGGCGTTCCATCTTCAAGATATGGCATATCTTCTTGCGGAACGATTTGTGAAATCACACCCTTGTTACCATGGCGACCAGCCATTTTATCACCAGGTTGAAGCTTCCGTTTAACAGCAACAAAGACTTTCACCATCTTCATCACACCAGGTGGAAGTTCATCACCACGCTGTAGCTTATCAACCTTGTCAACAAAACGTTGCTCAAGAAGTTTTTTAGCTTCTTCATATTGCTTCTGAATGGCTTCAACTTCAGCCATAGCTTTTTCGTTCTTTAAAGCGATTTCCCACCATTGCGAACGTGGAATACCATCAAGCGCTTCTTCAGAAACTTTAGAGCCTTTGCGTAAATCTTGAACACCCTGGATCACTTCTTTGCCCATAAGAGCATCTCTCAAGCGACCATAAACGTTCCGGTCAAGAATTTGCATTTCGTCATCGCGGTCTTTCGCCAAGCGTTCAATTTCTTCACGCTCAATCGCCATTGCCCGCTCGTCTTTTTCAATACCATGACGGTTGAAAACGCGAACTTCAACAACAGTACCAACAACACCAGGTGATAGTTTCAAAGAAGTATCACGAACATCAGAAGCTTTCTCACCAAAGATCGCCCGGAGAAGTTTTTCTTCAGGTGTCATTGGGCTCTCACCTTTAGGCGTAATCTTACCAACAAGAATATCACCCGGCTTCACTTCAGCACCAATATAAACAATGCCGGCTTCATCGAGATTTTTAAGAGCTTCTTCTGAGATATTTGGAATATCACGTGTAATCTCTTCTGGCCCAAGCTTCGTATCACGTGCCATCACTTCAAATTCTTCAATATGAATAGATGTGAACACGTCATCGCGCTTGATGCGCTCAGAAATCAGAATACTATCTTCAAAGTTGTAACCATTCCACGGCATAAACGCCACAAGCACGTTTTTACCCAAAGCCAAATCACCAAGATCTGTCGATGGACCATCAGCAATGATGTCACCACCTTGCACTCTGTCACCAACCTTCACCAGCGGGCGTTGGTTAATACAAGTGTTTTGGTTTGAGCGTTGGAATTTACGCATATTGTAAATATCAACACCTGGCTTTGACGGGTCTTGTTCTTCAGTTGCACGAATAACAATCCGCGTGCCATCAATCTGGTCAACAACACCTGTCCGGCGAGCTGCAATGGCCGCGCCACTATCACGTGCCACAACTTCTTCCATGCCCGTTCCAACAAACGGTGCTTCTGGTTTCAAAAGAGGCACCGCCTGGCGTTGCATGTTTGAACCCATAAGCGCGCGGTTCGCGTCATCATTTTCAAGGAACGGAATAAGCGCCGCCGCAACAGACACAAGCTGTTTTGGAGAAACGTCAACAAAGTCCACTTTTTCAGCAGGAACCATCAACGCATCACCACCATGACGACAGTTGATCATTTCTTCAGCAAACTTGCCTTCATCTGTAACTGGAACAGAAGCTTGCGCTACATAGTGGCGTGTTTCTTCCATAGCTGAAAGGTAAACAACCTCATCAGAAACCTTACCATCAATCACTTTTCTATAAGGGCTTTCAATAAAGCCATATTTATTCACCCGCGCATAAGTCGCCAAAGAGTTGATCAAACCAATGTTTGGTCCCTCAGGCGTTTCAATCGGGCAAATACGGCCATAGTGAGTTGGGTGCACGTCACGAACTTCAAAGCCCGCACGCTCACGTGTCAAACCACCTGGTCCAAGCGCAGATAAACGGCGCTTGTGAGTAATTTCAGAAAGCGGGTTCGTTTGGTCCATAAATTGAGACAATTGGCTAGAGCCAAAGAATTCACGAACAGCAGCTGCAGCCGGCTTCGCATTAATCAAATCTTGCGGCATCACAGTGTCAATATCAACAGAGCTCATACGCTCTTTAATAGCACGCTCCATACGAAGCAAACCAACACGATATTGATTTTCCATCAATTCACCAACAGAGCGAACACGACGGTTGCCAAGATGGTCAATATCATCAATTTCGCCTTTGCCATCACGAAGATCAACCAATGTCTTCATCACGCCAATGATATCTTCTTTGCGAAGCGTGCGAACAGTGTCTTCACATTCAAGCTGCAAGCGAATGTTCATCTTCACGCGGCCAACAGCTGAAAGATCATAACGTTCCGCATCAAAGAACAAACCATTGAACACAGCTTCAGCTGCTTCAACAGTTGGTGGCTCACCTGGGCGCATAACACGGTAAATATCGATCAGCGCTTCTTCACGGTTATTCGCTTTATCAACCATCAATGTGTTGCGCATAAACGCACCAGTGTTCACATGGTCAATATCAAGAATTGGCAATTCAGTAAGGCCAAATTCTTTGAGTTTTTCGAGAAGTTCCGCATCAAGCTCAGCACCAGCTTCAGCGATAATTTCACCAGTTTCCATATTCACGACTTCTTCAGCCAGATAATGAGTAAACAACTCCTCATCTGTATATAAAAGACGATCTAAACCAGCTTCTTGTAATTTCTTAGCCTGGCGAGCAGAAACTTTTTTACCTGCTTCAATGGCAACTTCACCAGTTTTAGCATTGATCAAATCAGCCTGCGGCTTCACACCTTTAAAGCGCTCTGGAACAAACTCTGTGCTCCAGCCTTCTTTTTCCATTTTATAGATGATTTTATCATAAAACAGCTCAAGAATTTCTTCGTCATCATGACCAAGCGCATAAAGCAAAGCAGTTGCCGGCAATTTGCGGCGGCGGTCAATCCGCACATGCACAATGTCTTTAGCGTCAAATTCAAAATCAAGCCATGAACCACGATAAGGAATAATGCGAGCAGCAAAAAGCAGCTTACCTGAAGAGTGCGTTTTACCACGATCATGATCAAAAAACACACCTGGAGAGCGGTGCATCTGACTAACAATAACCCGCTCTGTACCGTTTACAACAAACGTTGCGTTATCAGTCATAAACGGAATGTCACCCATATAGACATCTTGTTCTTTAATGTCTTTAACAGATTTTGCACCTGTTTCTTCGTTCACATCAAAAACGATCAAACGCAGCGTCACTTTCAAAGGCGCTGCATAAGTCATGTCACGTTGTTGACATTCTTCAACGTCATATTTTGGTTTTTCAAATTCGAACGAAACAAATTCTAAAGTTGCACGCTCAGAAAAATCCGTAATTGGGAACACTGATGTGAAAACAGATTGCAGGCCCTCATCAGCCCGACCACCTTCTGGCACATCCACCATTAGAAATTCATCATATGATCTTTTTTGAACTTCGATGAGATTGGGCATTTCCGCTACTTCAGCGATAGACCCAAATTTCTTTCTTATGCGCTTGCGACCGGTGAACGTCTTAGCCATATCAGCTCCTCTGGTGCTTATATATTGAAAAAGCCTCTGCCTCAAAATAAGGAGATGCTCATTTCAATTTGTCATTTATGTAAAGCGTCGAAATTTTATAATTTCGTTTATTTTTGAACCGCTTATCAAATATGTTTTATCAAAACCTATTAAATAAGAGGTCCTTTAAGCCTATTCGCCAGTTTATTCAACCAGTCAAAAAGACAAGAAAATGAGGGAGCAATAAGCTCCCCCATTTAATAAATTACTTAAGTTCAACTGAAGCACCAGCTGCTTCAAGTTTTTCTTTAAGTTCGTTAGCTTCGTCTTTAGACGCGCCTTCTTTAACAGCTTTAGGAGCACCTTCAACAAGCTCTTTAGCTTCTTTCAAGCCAAGACCTGTAATTGCACGTACTTCTTTAATCACGTTAATTTTCTTGTCACCTGCAGAAGCTAGGATCACATCAAATTCGTCTTTCTCAGCAGCAGCACCGCCAGCGTCACCACCAGCAGCTGCAGCAACTGCAACAGGAGCAGCAGCAGAAACGCCCCACTCTTCTTCAAGACGTTTTGCAAGATCAGCAGCTTCCATTACTGTAAGGCTTGAAAGCTCTTCAACTAGTTTATCTAAATCAGCCATTTTATTTTCCTATAATAATCGATTTGTTTAATTTGCTTGGAACTCGTAAAGCTCTATTCGCTTGCAGCTTTCGCGCCCATCACCCGCGCCAGTTGTCCACCTGGTGCGTTGAGAACTCGTGCAACATTGCCGGCTGGTGCTTGGAACAAGCCAACAAGTTTACCTCTAAGTTCATCAAGTGAAGGCAAGGATGCCAGAGAATTCACGCCTGCTTCATCCAGAATAGTTGAACCCATAGCACCACCAAGAAGAACGAGCTTGTCGTTTTCCTTAGCAAACTTGGCTGCAACTTTTGGCGCACTTACCGGGTCGTCAGAGGTCATAATACATGTAGGACCACTGAACAAATCAGATAAATCTTGTGCGTCTGTATCTTTAAGCGCGAGCTTAACGAGCCGGTTCTTTGCCACTTGCATAGACCCACCAACTTCCCGAAGTTGACTACGTAACGCAGTCATATCGGCAACAGTGAGACCTGCATAGTGGGCCACAACGATCACGCCGGTATTATCCAACTTCTCGTTCAGTGCAGCTACGAGCTCTTCTTTTTGTGCTCTTTCCACCAGCTCACTCCATATTTGCAAAGACTTGCCTCTCAATCATGAGCGACGAACTTCTTTGCGGCTTACCATTTGCCGCTGCCTCATCTCAAGCATGTGCGCTCGAAAACAAAACAACGACGCTCACTTGCCTGCCCAGCATCCATTTGAAAATCAAATGAACACCTAGTAGAAGTCCAAACCGATTAAAAATGGCAACAAGCACCAAATTTATTAATCCGTTCAACTCCCGTCTATGCAGGCCATATGCTTAAATTTGCAAATCAGATTTCATGGCACAATCCCAATCAACCCAACCACAAACACCTGCAGTCTTGGACAGGACAAAACCAAAGAAGAAAAAATTCTCCTTAGGCCTTCTCCCTATGAAAGACTTATCAAAACAACAAATCTTTCATAGTTCATCTTTTCAAAAACAATCTGTTAATGAAAAGAAACTCAAATCAGCTCCCCTTAAGATGAGGAAGCTGAAGAAACCTCAACTTTCACGCCAGGGCCCATCGTAGATGAAATGGCGATCTGTTTTAAAAATGTTCCCTTAGCGCCAGAAGGCTTTGCCTTTAAGACAGAACCAACAAAAGCACGAACATTTTCAACAATGTCAGCTTCATTGAAGCTTGCTTTACCAATACCAGCATGAACAACACCAGCTTTTTCAACGCGGAATTCAACAGCACCGCCCTTAGCGCTCTTAACAGCTTCACCAACATTCGGCGTCACTGTTCCAACCTTCGGGTTTGGCATCATGCCACGGGGCCCGAGCACCTTACCAAGGCGACCAACAAGCGGCATCATGTCTGGTGTTGCAATACAACGATCAAAATCGATATTACCTTTTAAAACTTCTTCAAGAAGGTCTTCAGCACCAACAACATCAGCACCAGCAGCTTTTGCTTCATCAGCCTTAGCATCGCGAGCAAAAACACCAACACGCACTGTCCGGCCAGAACCTTTCGGCAATTCACAAACGCCGCGAACCATCTGGTCCGCATGGCGAGGGTCAACACCAAGGTTTAGAGCAATCTCAACAGTTTCATCAAACTTAGCTGTAGCCGTTTCCTTCAAAAGCTTCACAGCTTCTTCAAGGCTATAGTGCTTTGTGCGATCAATCTTCGCTGCACTTTCTTTATATTTCTTACCGTGCGCCATACTATTAACCCTTCACTTCCAAGCCCATAGAACGAGCAGAACCCGCAATAATCTTAGCAGCCTGATCAATATCATTCGCATTCAGGTCAGCCATTTTCTTTTCTGCAATCTCGCGAACCTGATCCATAGTCACTGAACCAGCAACAGCACGCCCAGGCTCACCACCACCTTTTTTCAACTTCGCAGCCTTTTTCAAGAAGAATGACGCAGGAGGCGTTTTCATCTCAAATGTAAAAGACTTATCATTATAAACGGTAATATTCACTGGAATCGGAGAACCAGGCTCAGCATCGCCAGACGCTGCGTTAAACGCCTTACAAAATTCCATAATATTAATACCACGTTGACCCAAAGCAGGACCAATAGGCGGTGAAGGATTAGCCTGACCAGCAGGCACTTGCAGCTTTAAATAGCCTTCAATCTTTTTTGCCATTTTACTTCCCTTAATCAAAGCTCACAAATAAAGAGCCCATCTAAAATTGAAACAGCACCTTGCCCAAACAAGCAAAAGCACCATCTTTAAGGTGACGTGGTACAAACCTAACTAACCGGCAAAGTTAGCCAATTCTCCCACATCATTTAACAATCAAGCGTCGACCTTTTTCTTCACCTGATTGAATTCCAACTCAACCGGGGTTGCCCGGCCAAAAATCTCAACAGCAGCCTTCATACGCTGGCGCTCGTCATCAACTTCTTCAATCTGCCCACTAAAGCCCTCAAACGGACCATCAAGAACAGTTACAACCTCACCAACCTCATAAATAATAGTCGAACGAGGCCGTTCAACACCTTCTTTAACCTGATGAAGAATAGACTGAGCTTCCTTTTCCGAAATCGGAATAGGCTTGCTCTCAGACCCTAAAAACCCTGTAACCTTCGGCGTGTCCTTAATCAGATGATACGCCTCATCAGTCATATCCATCTTCACCAACACATAACCTGGAAAAAATTTGCGCTCAGAAGCAACCTTACGGCCACGGCGCACTTCTATAACCTCTTCAGTCGGCACCAGAATCTCATCAAACTGATCTTCAAGCCCTTCACTCACAGAACGCTCGCGAATAGCCTCAGCTACTTTTTTCTCAAAATTAGAATATGCGTGAACGATATACCATCTCTTCGCCATGAACGTCACCAACCCCTGAAAATCAAACCAAAATTACGCCAAAGTTACATCAAAAACTATGACTGGCCTGAGCCGATCAATAACTGCACCAGCACATTCAAAACCTGGTCCGCTGCAAAGAAAAAGATCGCCGCTAAAACAACCAAAATCAAAACCATGATAGTCGTTACCACAGTTTCCTTTTGCGTCGGCCAAGTGACCTTAGACACCTCAGCGCGAACTTCCTGAATAAACTCAAATGGGTTTGCCATTAATCAAAATTCCTCATGACACCATCACTAAAGGCATCACATTCTTATATCTCTGTAACAAACAGCCTGCCGCTTAATACACCCTGCCTTCCCAGAAATACAAAGCCACCCCAAACAACAAACATCATTTAAAATGGCAGGAGTGGAGGGACTCGAACCCACAACCCCCGGTTTTGGAGACCGGTGCTCTAGCCAATTGAGCTACACTCCTAAACCTTAGCTACTCTTAAAATTGTGAGTAACATCAAAACACCCAATCCCCTAAAGCCAAAAGACCAAACAAAACTGAGCATAAACAAAGAGACCCCACCAACCGTTTTAACACGATCAATGCAGCCTATATTCCTGGAAATGAAGATTAGTACGACATATTATTGACAAGTTCAATAAAAAAAGACAGTTTTTTTAATCTTTTTTCAACTCAATCAAAAAACACAAGTGGCCAATATATAAGTTTCCACAAAAATCACCACTCAAAGCCCGTTACCACCCTCAATTACTTAAAAAACACGCGTAAAATCAAAGAAAGCGATATCTGGGGAAAATTATGGAGCGGGTGAAGGGAATCGAACCCTCATCTTCAGCTTGGAAGGCTGTTGCTCTACCATTGAGCTACACCCGCTTTTTTGTCTCACGGGCAAAGGCAGCAAAGCTGCCGCCCTAAATTCTTGATGTGCTTCAGTTGCCACCAGCAACCGCACTGCGCCGTGCTTTTATGCTCCCAGAAGCCCAGAAAGCTTTGCTCTTATATAGAACAATGTCAACAGCGCCAGAATTATGACCTAAAAATATAAAACACACTAGTGTGTGGTGGAGGGGGATGGATTCGAACCAACGTACTCCGAAGAGATCAGATTTACAGTCTGACGCCTTTAACCACTCGGCCACCCCTCCGCTCATCACTAACGAAACATCGTCAATAAGCGATAGCGTTTGTATATGGAAATTATCGGCGCA
The DNA here is from genome assembly GCA_965230545.1 of Hyphomicrobiales bacterium. GTDB lineage: Bacteria > Pseudomonadota > Alphaproteobacteria > Rhizobiales > HXMU1428-3 > HXMU1428-3. The sequence continues at coordinate 734,546 of CBDDLE010000004.1, forward strand.
CCTGTCAACCTGAAATTTGCACGTTTTGCATTTTTCCGATAGCAAAATTCAAATGATCACAGTATTTTTCAAAACAAAGTAGATTTTGCACCCGTTTTTACCACATATTTTCTATTTTTATAAAAACAGAGAGCGGCCTCAAAAACCCTGAGCAAAAAACGACCATTCACAAATGTCTAAAATAAAAACAATTGCAGATAAAAGAGAAAGTTAAAATTTAATCATGAGCCCTAAAAAACGGCCACCTAACAAACACTCTAAAAGCTTGAGCCAAAAACCAAGCACGAGAAAAAACAATTCAGGTAAAAACACGAGAGCAAAAACAAAGAACTCTCTTACTGAAGCAGAGATCTGGGGCATCCATGCGGTAACGGCCGCTCTAAAAAATCCAAAACGCAAAATTTTAAAATTACTCCTCACTCCAAATGCAGCCCAGCGCATAGAAGAAAGCCTAAATGCCCCGTTGCCACACTATGAAGAGGCTTCCCCCAAAGACATAACCAAAATCGTTGGGCAAGACCCCGTCCATCAAGGCGCGTTATTAATCGCCTCTCCTCTAGAAGATGTGAGCTTAACCGACCTTAAAGGCAATGATTGCATTGCAATCCTGGATCAGGTGACAGACCCTCATAATGTAGGAGCTATTCTGCGCTCCGCGGCTGCATTCAATGTCTCAAGCTTAATCATGACCGCAAGAAACAGCCCCCCGCTTTCAGGTACTCTGGCCAAAACCGCCTGCGGTGGCCTTGAAAACGTCAACATCATTCTCGTTAGCAATCTCTCACAAGCCCTGCAAAAAGTCGGTGACCTTGGCTATATGCGCATCGGGTTTGATGGGCAGGGAGAGACAACCATGGAGCAAGAAAAAAGAAAAGAAGGAGAAGCGGTTGCCCTCATACTTGGCGCTGAAGAAAAAGGAATGCGCCGCCTCACAAAAGAACATTGCGACAAAATCTGTAAAATAAATGCTTCAGGCGCCTTTGCCAGCCTTAATGTATCAAATGCCGCAGCCATTGCCTTTCATCATTTTCAAACAAGCAACTCTTAATCACGCACAAAAAAAGAGGCTCAATAAAATCTATTGAGCCTCTTTTCAAATAATTCAAAGACCTAAAGCCAATATTACCAATGTCTTAAATGGCGTCTGAAGTGACGTCTAAAATGACGACGAAGATGTCTGTTACGATAAAAACGCTTCAAACGATAATGGCGACGTTTATAATAAGGACGGTAGTAACCGTGATGGCGATAATAGCGATAACGGTAAGGTCTATAGCGGTAATGACGATACCCATAATGCCGCCCAAAACGAATACGGAACCGACGATGGCCACGTCTGTAACCGCGGCGATAACGATACCCAACCTTAGCAACCGGCGCTTTGTCAGCAACCGTTGCTCTATGATCAATTGTTTTAGGGCTAGAAGCCAAACCGCCAGCACTTGCAGAACCGATCAAGCCAAAAATACTTAGAGCCAATACTGAAATAAAAGCAATAAGCTTCATGCGTACTCGAGTTAAAAATACAATCATATGCATCACTCCTTCATAGCCAAAACTGGCTATTCGTCTGATTAACAAACCCATCATGCCACAAATGGTTAATTTATGTTAATCAATTCCTAGTGACTATAAAATTGAAAGTCAATAACAGACAATTCATTATGCTTATAATACAACGCTAATTTGTAAGAAAAAGGCAAGAAACGCTCAAATAACCAGGATAAAGAGCTGTAATATCCCTTAAGACAAAATAATAAACACTTATCAACAGGCCTTAATACGGTTGCTGGTAGGCAAGCTGAAGTACATACAAAAACCTCGGTTGCTCAGGCCGGATGCATCGTGAGCAACTGAAGCACGTAAAATTCAGACCCACAGCGAAAACGGTAGACTAGCTGTGAAAGAAATTAAAAGGCAATTCCCATTCGATGAAGGAGTTCAGTCCTTTTCGGACTGAAGGACATGACGAAGCGCGAGCGTAGTCCGGCGCAAGCGCCGCCCCTCGGAGGCCCGAGCGTAGCGCGAGGAATAGCCGTGAGAAATAAAAAGCACAAACAAAAAAAGCTGCACGAATATTTCGTGCAGCTCTTCAATAGGGAAATAAGAAAAATTACCTGCTGATTTATAAAGTGAAGGGGGACGGGGAAATCAGCAGATAATTAAGTACCTTACCAATGGTTATGGTGACGGCGGTGATGACGGTGATGGCGGCGCCAATGACGACGATATTTACGTTTTTTATAGCAACGATAAGGATCGCCCCAACGATCATAGCAAATGCGATAGCGACGCCATGGTTTACCATAAGAACGATGTTTATAATAATGGCCATGCGCATGAGCGCGGCGACCTTCGCTAGCAATAATGGCCAATGCTGCTGCACCTAAAATAGCACCCGCTACGATACGACCACCTTTACCAGCTTGCGCTTGATTAACCTGCACAGTCGTCACCCCTAAGGCCAACATCAATGTTGCAGCTAAAGTTGCAAACTTTTTCGTTAAATCTGTCATAGAAACCTCCCGAGTTTCTCATCTAAGTCTTTTAAAAAGAACTGACTTGTCTAATTTTTTTCCTCAAACAACCCAATTGAGAAAACCTTCAAAGGGGCTTGATCCAATAAAAACACACTATCGTTTCAAAGCTGAATGCAACCTGAACAAGGTCTTTAAGATAGATTTTAACGAAAAAACCCCGCAAATTTTCATTTGCGAGGTTCAAAACCAACTATTAAAAGCTTTTTTTAACGATATTTACCCTTTTCACCGCGTTTTGCTTTCCGGCACGGGGTTGATTCAATACTACATTTCCACCCTTCAGAGCCTTTCTTACAATCAACCTTCTTATTAATTGATAAGCGCCAGTGCCCCCACGCAGCGCCATATTCAAAAACAGTAAACCCTGCCCAAGACTCTATGGCATCCCTCATAGCTTGTTTTCTTGTCTTAAAATAACCACTAGAACCATAATGCAAATGATCTCCCTGGCAATAAAGTGCCCCACGTGCTTTTTTACGAGCTTCAGCATCTGAAACAGTTATGAAAGAAAAGGCGACGAATAAGACCGGAAAAAGAATAGCGAAAACACGCATGGTTAACTCCAAAAATTAGATCGTTAGTTTTTTTACAATAAAATTGATTCTGTATCATTTAATTACTATGGAAATATTAAAAGCATTTATTATGCCAAAACATTAATTTAAATAAAAAAAGGGCAATTTTAAATTAATGTGAAAAAAAATCATTTTAGGGGTAGATTGAATTATTTTTTTAGGTTAGAAGGCTGTCTTCAACAGTGATTAACGCAAAAAATTAATCCTGTCTCCTTTTGAAATAAACACACTATTTCATTCATGGGCCGGCTTAGCTCAGTTGGTAGAGCGGCTGATTTGTAATCAGTAGGTCGGGAGTTCGAATCTCTCAGCCGGCACCACTTTTCCTCCCCCCTAAAAACAATCATTTATTCTATGCATAAGAAAGGTTTCACTTAATAAATCTTCAAAACCTGCAGATAAATACCTTTTCGAGAATGTAGCAACCATTTGCTAAAATCAAAAAAACAACGAATAAAATAAAGCCTCAATCATAAACATGATTGAGGCTTTAATATTTTCACCAAACAGTTCACCACCATGCTAATTGTGAGCTTCATAAAAAACATAACTCTTTCACCCAATTTGTTATGCAAGTGAATTATTCATATAAGGCAAAGCCATGTTAAATCTCTATTACGCTAAAGGGACAGCAGCCCTAGCACCTCATATTATTCTAGAAGAAATAGGCCAAGACTATGAAGCGACCTTTGTTGACTTTACAAAGTCTGAACAATCAAGCCCTGAGTTTCTAAAACTCAATCCAAAGGGACGTGTCCCAGCACTCATTACACCAAGAGGGATCTTAACAGAAACTCCAACCATCCTAAGTTACCTAGCCAACACAAATACGGGCCTTTCTTTAGCCCCAACAGATCCATATGAATTTGCTCTGGCCCAATCATTTAATGACTATGTTAATTCAACTGTTCATGTCATGCATGCCCATGGCAAACGCGGCTCACGCTGGGCTGATGACACAACAGCTCATGAAAGCATGAAAGCTAAGGTGACTGAAAATATGGCTGAGTGCGCCAGAATGATTGAAACTCATTACTTAAAGTCACCCTACGTACTTGGAGAAAACTTCTCAATTTGTGATCCTTATCTCTACCTTGTCTCTAGATGGCTTATTGAGGATGGTGTCGCAATTGAAGCCTATCCAAAAATCTTAGATCATCGCAACCTCATGAACCAAAGAGCTTCTGTAGAAAAAGTGATAAAATTGCATGATTAAATAAACAAACCATCTGGCCTATTTATAGGTTTTAAATTTTTAAATATCAGCCAGATGGTTTATAGCAATAAAAGCGCGTGTTGCTTTAAACAAAAAATATAATCAACCAACACTAAGACAAAAAAGAAATTATAATTAGGTTCAACTAGACCTCTTTAATCCGTTCAAGCACCAAAACGTCTGAGTAATTTTCTTTTCTCAAGAAGTGAGACATAAAGAAGGGGAACTAAAAATGGAAAAGATCATCAAAGAAATTGTCACTTTTCTAGCCGAAGGCATTGCCATAACCCTTAAATTTCTTCAGATGGTCTGGACATGGTCATTCGGACAAATCATCGATATTTTCCAATCAAATTGGCAAGCGCTACCCGTTTGGAAAATAATTATCCTTGCCCTCACAATTGGTGTCATCTCTTATTATCTTTACACCGCAGCCCGGCAAATCTGGACTGCAACAGAAGATGTCTTTAAAGCCTTTGTTACATTACTAAGCGCCTTTGTTAGCGTATTACCCTTTATTGTCATTGCAGGGCTAGCAGCCTTCGGCGGCGGCTATATCATTCAAAATATTAACTTCTAAACACAGCCATAAAAAAAGGCCCCTAAATGAATAGAGGCCTTTTTCATCAAATTTGTCTAAACTAAGCAGCTTCAACATCTTCCAAAAAACTATTGATCTCTTGTAAGAGTTCATCCGTATTTTCAGCAACTCCCTTAGCCGCACTAAGCACTTCGCTGGCTGAATTTTTAGTCACAGCAACAGTTTGAGCCAGGTCATTCATATTCCCAGTCACAGTCCCTGTTCCCTCAGCCGCTTTCAGCACACTTTGAGAAATCTCATTCGTTGCCATACCCTGCTCTCCAACCGAGTTTTCAATCGCAGAGGTAAAGCTATTCACCTCACCCATAGTTCTGGTAATTGATTCAATTGAATTCACAGCTTCAGAAGTTGTCTCTTGAATTGCAGTAATATGCGTCCGAATTTCATCTGTCGCCTTAGACGTCTGTGTCGATAATTCTTTAACCTCAGCCGCTACAACAGAGAAACCTTTCCCCATCTCACCAGCACGTGCAGCCTCAATTGTTGCATTCAAAGCCAATAAGTTCGTTTGCTCAGCAATCTCTTGAATAAGGCCGATCACCTCACCAATCTTACTCACAGCGTCTGCTAATGAGCCAACCTTATCACTGGCTGTATTTGCCCCTTCACTGGCCACACTAACAACATTAGCAGTTTCAACAACCTGATCGCGAATATTTGCAATTGAAGAGGATAATTCTTCAGCTGCTCCAGCAACAGATTCGACATTTTCTGTCGCTCTTTGGCTCGCTTCTGTTGTCTCATTTGCTTTATCAGAGCTTTCAATGGTCACTTCAGAAAGAGAGTGCGCCGTGTTCTCCATCGTACGAGCTTTATCTGAAACAGCTTCAATAAGCCCCAATACGGTCTGTCTAAACCCATCAGCAAGCATCTTAAATCTTTTTTGCCGCTCATCACGACTTTGATTTCGCTCATCTTGTTCAGCAGTGAGCGCAAGTCTTTCTTGACTACGCTTCTTTAAAACTTCAACTGATTGAGCTAAGAGGCCAATTTCGTTAGACCGCTTCGCATAAGGTACATCAACCGTCAAATCATCCGAAGCAATACTCCGGGTAATGTCTGCAAGTTTTGAAATTGGTGCCATCATTTTCTTTGAAATAAACACCATCAAACCAATTGAAATTCCAAGAACAACTAAAAAGGTTATGCCAAATTTAGAACCAATTTCAGAAAGAATGGCATTAATTTTATCTTTTTTAACACCAGCATAGAGAATACCGACAACCTTTCCTTGCTGTGAAAAAATCGGTTTGTAGATGGTGTAGTATGATAAACCAAGAATAACAGCTTCACCTCTAAAGGTTTTGCCCTTAGTTACAATCGGGTAAACAGCACCCTTTTTGCCCAATGGCGTTCCAATTGCACGCTTGCCATTTGGTTTAACAATATTGGTGGTTTTTCTCCAAAAATCGGCAGATTTATCATCCCATAAAAATATAGTCGCCGTCTCACCAGTAGCGCGCCCAACCTCATCAATCATCTTATGATTAGAAAAGGTCGGCTGTTCCTTTAGAATGACCTCACTTACATTATTATCTTTATCCCATGTCACAGTCATACCTGGCACTTGCTTTTCAGCAATAATCGCCGCTGTTCGTAAACTCGTATTTTGTTGGTTTGTTGCCGTATCAGCAATATGAGAAGAAAGAATGGAATAAATAATTAGTCCAACTAAGCTTAATGCACCAACCATTAACCCTGTTGAAACCAAAGCAATCGAAGTAGATATTTTTAAATTATTAAAATAATTTTTCACAGCAGCCCCCTAAAACCAAATTAAAAAATTTGATTAGAAAATAAATTAAAAGCCCCCCCCGAGGTGAAATACTACCTACCAATAGATTAATGATTAATTATCAGGGGACGGAGAAACTCAGGAAAAACTCAAAAAACACCTACCAATCAAAATATCTTAACCCTTATTTAATTTTAAACTCCGTTCAATTCGTGAGTAATAAAAAAACCGGCCCAAAAGGACCGGCTTTTAATAAAAGAACGTGGCTCATACCCTAGAGATTATAAATAAGGGCATAATCTGCGAGGCCCACCACCATTTGGCTGATATGTACCATCATCTGAAAATGTAGCAAAGTCAGCTTCACAACGCTCCCATGGGTCACCTACCGGCTTCTTCTTACTATTTGCATTTTGTGGCTTGTAAGCGCCAGTTCCTGGCCCATCATCATATTTCGGATCTAACCGGTAAGAAGCACAGCCTTCTTCTTTTTCATGCGCATGCCAGAACTTACCTTTAAATTCTTTATGATAGTGGTTCTTACCACCGGTATGGCAGTGCACCTTACGAACCTTTTTGGTTTTGTATTTTTTCTTATATTTCTTTTTGTAAGCTTTTTTCTTGTAAGTCCTTTTCTTTTTAAGGGCTTTTTTCTTCTTCTTTTTCTTATTCGCCTTAGAAACTTCGTTTAAAATAATCGCACCAGCCGCAACACCAATAGCAATACCGAGTATCTTTTTACCCTTATTTTTTGCCTGAGCTGATTGCATACCAGCCGAAAGTGGTAGAAGAGCGAAAGTTAATAGCGCAACCATCACCCCTTTAAGTAACTTATCTCTCATCTCACTATCCTTCAAAAATCTAAAACTTAGCCCAAACTCAAAATTAAAAAATTTTGCGTCATCTGAGGAACAAGCTTAAATACATAACATACTGTTATTCAATCAATTCAAAAAAACAAATTAAAGTTTTGTTATAATAGATCCATGGTGAATATAAACTGAATAAATACATTAAAGCTTAAGGAATATTACAGTGAAAATAAGACGATCTCACGATCATGAGATCAAAGAGATTAAAAACATCCACCTAAAAGCATTTGGTGAATATGAAGGTGCAATTGTCTCGAAACTCACAGAAGACATTTTAAATGACAAAACAGCCGCCCCTATGCTTTCGCTCGTTGCAGAAGAAAGAGCAGAATTACTCGGCCATATCTTATTTACAAATATAGAAATCGAGAATAACAAGCAAACTTTGAAATGCCGAATTCTTGCTCCTCTGGCAGTGCTACCTAAAGTCATGAAAAGCGGCATAGGTAGCACTCTTATCAAGAAAGGTTGCAACCATTTAAAAGATGAAGGCGTAGATATAGTCTTTGTATATGGAGACCCTATTTATTATTCCAGATTTGGTTTTAAACCAGCCAAAACATATGAAATTTTCCCAGCACACCCCATTCCAAAATCACATGAAGATGCCTGGATGATAATAAACCTTAGCAATAAAAAACTTGAACCAATGAGTTCAAAAGTGAAATGTTGCAAAGCACTGGATGATCCTAAATTTTGGTGAGCATGGATCCTAACCATTCTCAAGTTACAAACAAAACTCTTGGCTTATAACCTCCTCTTTTTCTCACCTTACCTGTCACCTAATTGTTGCGCTTTAAAGTTATAATGATACGAAGCAAAAGCTATTAAAGATAAAAATTATAGTCTGCTGATATCATTGGAGATTAAAAAAGACTCATGGAAAATAAACGGGTAGAAAATTTAGAAGAACTTTCATTTGATGAATTTGACGAAACCATATCTCCCCCACCCGCTGAGACAGACTTTGAAAACATCATTGAAAAAGCCCTCACCCGCCGAGACATTTTGGGCGGTGTCATTACATTTGGCCTAAGCAGCTTTCTTCTTAGCTCAACATCTCTTTCAGCCAAAACTCCAGAGGATCAAAGCACCGAAGATCTCTTCGGCTTCACCCAAATCCCCACCAACACAAAAGACACAGTTACAGTCCCAGAAGGGTTTGAATGGAAAACCCTAGTGAAATGGGGAGACCCTCTTTGGTCAGACACAGCTGAATTCGATCATAAAACACTTGGCAATTCAAAATCCCAAGCCCGCTCCTTCGGTGAAAATAACGACGGCATGTCTTTCTTCACCCATGAGAACCACACACTTCTGGCTGTAAACAATGAATATACAAACAAAAAATGGTTTTACAGCAATAGAGAAAGCGGCAAACCAGAAACGGATGATGACATAGCTAGAAACATGGCCGCTCATGGCATCTCAATTTTTGAAGTCAACCAAATTGAAGGTCAATGGCAGCTCCTTAAAGACAGCCCGTTTAACCGCCGCATCACAGCCACAACAGAAATCGAAATTACAGGACCAGCCGCCGGACATGATCTTTTAAAAACCACAGCTGATCAAGCCGGTCTCACTGCCCTTGGCACATGGAACAATTGCGGCAATGGCAAAACCCCATGGGGCACATATCTAAGCTGTGAAGAAAATTTCAACGGTTACTTCACATCATCTGATGACGATTTTGAAATCAGTGCACCTTTAAAACGATACGGCATCTCTAAAAAAGGGCGCGGTTACAAATGGGAGAGCATTGACGATCGCTTCGACATTTCAAAAGAACCAAACGAGCCAAACCGCCATGGCTACATTGTCGAAGTCGATCCCAAAGATCCAGCAAAACCCATTAAAAAGAGAACAGCCCTTGGCCGCTTTAAACACGAAAACGCCGAGGTCGTCATAGCAAAAAATGGCAAAGTCGTTGTCTATATGGGAGACGATGAGCGCGGTGAATTCCTCTATAAATTCGTCTCAGACGGTATTTATGAAGAAGGTAAATCAACATCTCAGCTCTTAAATAAAGGCACACTTTATGTCGCAAAATTCTATGATGACTTAAAAGGCTCCTGGTTGCCACTAAACCCAGAAACAACCGGCATGTCATTAGCAGAAATTTGCATTCACACACGATTAGCCGCCTCAAAAGTGGGGGCAACTACAATGGACCGCCCAGAATGGGTGGCAGCCAATCCCACAAAAGTTGAATGCTTTTGCGCATTAACAAATAATAAAAACAGAGGGATCAAACTAAACAAAGGGGGAGATGACACCCCAATTGATGGGCCAAACCCACGCAAGAAAAACGTTTATGGCCAAATCCTTAAATGGATACCAGAAAAAGAAGACCACACATCAACCAACTTCTCATGGTCTCTTTTCGCATTAGCAGGCAACCCAGCTGTTCATGATGCCAATGCAGATGAAAGACAAGAAAAACTAAAAGCGGGGTCTCCAAATATCAATGCTGGCAACATGTTCAACTCACCAGATGGCCTTGCCTTTGACAGCAAAGGCATGCTTTGGATCCAAACAGATGGAAAATACTCCAACAAAGGTGACTTTGAAGGCATGGGCAACAACCAAATGCTAGTCGGAAACACCAAAACCGGCGAAATCCGCCGCTTTTTAGTGGGCCCAAAAGAGTGTGAAGTCACAGGTATTTGCTGGTCAAAAGATAAAGCCACTTTGTTCGTTGGCATCCAACATCCAGGCGAACGCGGCGGCAGTCACTTCCCAGATGGCGGCAATTTAGTGCCCCGTTCAGCGGTGATCGCTGTTCGAAAAAAAGATGGCAAAGCGTTTGGCTAAACCCAAATTTACAGCAAAAAACAAAGCATTTAGCAGAGGCGGCAAGCATAAACTGACTTGCTGCCTCCTTGAAACTCACAAAAAACATACAATTAAAATCAGAAATACACCTCTCTCATTAATTCCTTATTTACCACAATCAATTTAATCTCTGTACCGAACATTACCACACAGATTGTTTGTTAAGGAAAAACAAATGAGCTTTATATCAAAACTTACAATTACAAGTAGAATTTTAATTCTAAGCCTTATTCCAATCTTAGGTTTGACTGTGGTTAGTGTTGAAGAACTCCACAAAATGTGGAAAGCAAAAATTTCTGCCAAAAATATCGTTCATGCAATAGAACTCGCTCCTGTTAGTGCAAATTTAGTTCATAGACTACAAGTGGAAAGAGACCGTTCTGCAGGTTATATCGGTTCAAAAAAACAATTATTCGCGTTTCAAATTTTCAATATCCGCAAAGAAACGGATACTCAGTTAAAAGCATTCTTGGAAAAACTGCGTTATGCTGAGCAAAAGCTAACCTACGATCATTTCAAAAAACCTCTTGAGAACATAAAAGAACTAACCAAAAAGCTAAGTACGAAACGAAAGCAAATAGATAGCCTATCAGTATCAGTTAGTGAAATGTCAGATTTTTACAGCCCACTAATCAACAATCTACTCACTCTTACGGAAGGGTTTGAAAAAGCAATCAATGATGCAGATATTATTAGAGAGCTAAACAGCTACACAGTTTTACTCAGAGCAAAGGAATATGCAGGACTCGAAAGAACAATGGGGGCAGCCGGTTTTGGCAAAGGTGCATTTGATCCCAAAATTCTTGAAAAGTTTATCGGTTATAACGCTAATCAAAAAAACAGCTTTGAAACTTATATAAATCAAGTAAATAACGAAAAGAGAATAAAATTAGAGAAAATATTAAACAGCGATGAAAGCAAAGAAATTAAAAACATTCGCAAAACAGTTCTATCCAGCGCATTCGGTGGTAGCATTTCACATATAACCGCAAAAAAGTGGTTCAAACTCTCAACCAAAAGAATTAATGACATCAAGGTGATGGAAGATAAAATCACCAAACATTTGATGGACATCACAATTGCCCATTCAAATCATTCCACAACACTCTTTTGGACTTATGCTATAGCTCTCATTGGATTAATCTCAATCTCAATGGTTCTAGCCTATGTGATCTCAAAAACCATTAGCTCCCAGTTTAATAGACTAACCGAGACAATGAAGGAACTAGCTCATTCCAACATCAACATTCGCATTCCAATGGAAGACAGAAAAGACAATCTAGGTGAAATGGCAAAGGCATTAACAGTCTTTAAAACAAATGCCATCGAGCGCACACGTCTGGAAAAAGAAGCCATAAATGAAAATGAACGCGAAGCTCAAAAACAGACTTATATTAGTAAAATATTAGAGAGTTTCGAAAAACAAGAAAATGAAATCCGAGCAGCTCTGGAAGAGCAAACCAACTCAATGCGCACCTCAGCAGATACATTGCACAGCGCGGCCCAATCAGCCTCGAACAGTTCAGACGTCATGAGATCATCATCTAGCATTGCTTCTGAAAATGTTGAAATGGTAGCTACCGCTACCTCTCAATTATCTACCTCAATGCAAGAAATTGCCTTGCAAGTTCAAAAAGCAGATGACATCGTCAAGAAAACTTCAGATACAACAAAAACAACAAACAAAGATGTGCTCTCACTATCAGATGCCGCAGATAAAATTGGTGATGTGGTTGGTCTCATTAGAGAAATTGCAGAACAAACCAACTTGCTAGCCCTTAACGCGACCATCGAAGCCGCAAGGGCAGGAGACGCAGGCAAAGGCTTTGCCGTTGTTGCCGCTGAAGTGAAACAACTCTCAGAACAAACCGCACAAGCAACAGATGAAATCGCATCACACATCTCAGCCGTTCAAACGTCTTCTCATGGCACTGTTGGTGCCATCAAAAACATTCTATCACAAGTTCAGGAAATTAATGATGTCACAGTGACAATCGCCTCAGCTGTCGAAGAGCAACAAGCCGCAACATCATCAATAGCAAATTCAATACAAGCCGCTTCTGAACAAACCAACGAACTAGCAAATAATGTTGAGCTTGTGAACCAGTCTGTTGATGACACAACAATCCAAGCGGATAAAGTGCAAGAGGTAGCAACTGCATTAGGCCAAGTCACACAAGTCCTTTCTAAAGCTGTTGACAATTTCTTGGATGACGTCAGCAAAGATGTTCAAAATAGAAGAAACAACCTCAGAGGAAAAGTCAATAAAGTCTCAATGATTGATTTGAAGGGCACGAAGTATAACTTCACCATTGAGAATGCCAGTGAAACCGGCGCATTTATCTCAGGCACACACACAATGAACATTGGAGATGAATTCTCATTCCTCCTCTCCGATGGCCGATCCATCATCGCCACAGTTGTTCGCAAAAATGAAAGCGGATACGGTGTTCAGTTTAAAGAACCTATCAAAGACATAAAATGGATAGATTGCGCTGCCTAAATCCGGCTCTTAGATCAAATCTTTAAACCTTCATTTCACTGCCCCTTTACTCATTGAGTGAAGGGGCAGTTTTTATGAATCCAATAAGAAATATAAAAAAATAATAGGCGATTAAAAATCATTTAAGTATAGTGCTGCAATCAAAGATCATACCATAAAAACCTAGCCCTCAAACCTGGAACAAAAATGAGCAAAGATCCAATCAATCCAAATCATCAAACAAACACAAAATTGGTTCACATCGGGCGAGACACAAAAGCCTCAAAAGGCTTCGTAAACCCACCGCTCTATAAAGGCTCTACAGTTCTGTTTCCCACGGTAAAATCACTGAGCGAAGGCGGCTATGGTTATTGGTATGGCCGAAAAGGCAGCCCCACATACGAAACATTAGAAAATTCATTAAACGAACTAGAAGCTGCAGAAGATACAATTCTCACCCCATCAGGCCTTTCTGCCATCACAACAGCTCTGCTCGCGCTCCTTAAAACCGGAGACCACCTTTTGGTAACAGATAGTGTCTATCAACCCACGCGCAATTTTTGCAACACAACCCTAAAAGCCCTTGGCATTGACGTAACATATTATGATCCACGCATCGGTTCAAACATTGAAACACTAATCCAACCCAATACCAAAATCATATTCCTAGAAAGCCCCGGCTCTCAGTCTTTCGAAATTCAAGACATCCCGGCAATTGTAGAGAAGGCAAAGCAAGCCAATATCCTCACTCTCATTGATAATACCTGGGCAACTCCATTATTCCTGCAGCCACTCAATCTAGGAGTTGATGTATCTATCCATTCTGGCACCAAATATTTTATTGGCCATGCCGACGCGATGATAGGAACAGTAAGCTCAAAAGGTGAAACGGCAGAAAAAATCCGCCAAATGGCATACTCTCTCGGCCTTTGTGCCGGTCCAGATGATGTGCAGCTTGCTCTAAGAGGGCTGCGCTCACTCGGCGTGAGATTAGAACATCATCAAAAAGCAGCGATAGAACTCGCATCATGGTTAGAAGAACAACCTGAATTTGAGTGCGTCCTTCACCCAGCGCTCCCATCTCATCCAGATCATGAACTTTTCAAACGAGATTTTAAAGGAAGCACCGGCCTCTTTACAGCCATCCTCAAACCTGCAGAAGCTTCAAAAGTGGAAACCATGATGAATGGCCTGGAACTCTTTGCAATGGGCTGGTCATGGGGTGGGTTTGAAAGCCTTGCCCTTCCCTTTAATCCAAGCTCTTATCGCTCTGCAACAACATGGGATTACAAAGGGCAAGCCATCCGATTCCATGTTGGCAATGAAAATATGGACGACTTAAAAGCAGACTTAAAAAATGGCTTAAATCAGTTGAAATAAAAACCTGTAAAACAAAAAAGCTTAAGCGTGGCTTTTCTTACTTAGGCATCAAAGCTGTGATCTCAGCAGATTTGGTACAAACAGTAATGCGTGGCTCAAAAGTTTGAGAAAGCTTCAAGCTGCCATCATTATCCCGAATGGTCAGGTTAGCCGAAGCCTTGGCAACCTCACTCAAATCACCCTTAGCACCAAGTTCAGCCAAATCTTGCTTCTTAATAACATATGAAACCGCACTAGCTTTCACAGCTTGGCGAACAAGAAAATATTTATTCCCTGGCTTAATACCTACATTGGATTTAATCCATTTAACGACATTTGCCTCAACCTCATCATCAATATCATCTGCGCGAATATCCTTCACAGTGACATTAACAGATAAAGTCTTCTTCTTTTTAGCCGAACCAGAAAGATTTAAATTAGGAACCGCCTTTTTAAGCAAAGCCGCTGAAGCCGCCGCATTCGTCTTTTGGGTGTCAGAAATTTCATAATCAGAAATTTTAATATCTCTTCGCAAATGATCTTTCACAATAGAATGAGCGCTTAAATCCTTCACACTATAATAAACACCTTGTTTGTCACGGCGATAAACAGCACCAACAGGATACAAATCATTAGAATTAATCGGGCAATCATACCCCTTTGGCAATTGGCTGATAGAACCCGTCACCAACTGATCAGCAAGGTTATTAGAAGAACAAGACGCAAGACCAAATGTAATAAGCCCGCTAGTGATAGCAAAAGCCACACCTTTCACATTGAAATTAAATCTTGTTTTCATCTCACCAACCTCCAGAAGTTGGCTCCAATTCAAAACGTATTATGCATATCTGTCAACCAAGAGAGATGAAAGCATAGAATTTTAAGGGGAAAACTCAAAAGACATGAAAAACCTAAGTAAAAACACAAAAAAGCCAGCAGTCTCGTCAGAATGCTGGCTTTTTTTGAAAATAATTAAGCAGCTTTTTTAAGTGCTTTTTTAGCTTTTTTCAATTTTGTTTCTTGCTTAACGATTTTTTTCTTAACCGCTTTGATTTCTTTTTTGATAGATTTTACTTTTTTAGATGCCATTGAAAATGACTCCCTTAATTTAAAGATTTAATACAAATTTTTGAAAAGCAGCTGTGAAAGAACTTACTTAGATTTTTTCTTATGCTCCGCAACAAAGCGTTTCATAAATTTTCTAATTTCTCTAGCTGCACTACTTTCCAAATCCTCGCACAGCTCAACAAATTCATCCCTGTCAGCGCTATTAACCCGAATAACCAGTTGGCTATCTTTAGGATTTTTTTTCTTTCGCACTTTTTTTTCTGACATGAACTTACCTGCCTTACATCTGCTATACTTTGGGTAGCCAATGTATATACAAAATATATACATTAAGCAAGCAAAGTTTTAGCCCTGTTAATATCTGTAAAAATCAACAGAGGCTAAAAAAATGAACAATTGAAAGAAAGAAACTAAGGAAGGATCGAGAAAAGAACGCGACAAAAATCGAATGAAAAAACAAATAATATTAAGCGAAGAAAAACATCATAATTTAGGTGCTTCAACCGCTAATTGACCATTTAGATCTTCTAAATAAAGTTGGTAAAGCACCGGCTCAAAAATTGAATTCACCTTTCCCAACTTCAGGGAAGAAATATCTTTGCCAAATACTTGCGCCGCACGAAACACATCATCAGTTATATATCTCGTATCAGAAACAATGGCTCCAGGCTCAGAAGCTGCATCTTTTTCAGCCATATGAAAGCCCCAAATGCCAAAAGCCGGGATCGCAATATTATAACTCACCCGCTCAGCAAAAACGGCATCTAACGTGTCTCCAACAGACCAAAAAGTTTTTCGCGCAAAAAAGGGAGATGATGATTGAGAAACAAGTACACCCCCTTCAGCCATCCGCCGCTTCACCATGGTGTAAAACTCAACAGAATAAAGCTTCGATATGGCCTCATTATGCGGGTCCGGAAAATCAAGAATGACCCGGTCATAAAGCCGGCCCTTCTTTTTAATAAAAACAAACCCATCCACATTATGAATATGCACGCGCTTATCAGCCAAACTATCTTCATTTAATCGTTTTAATGGCGCAAAAGATTTCCCAAGCTTTGTCATATCAGGGTCAATATCAACCAAATCGATATGCTCAACTGAAGGATGCTTAAGCAATTCACGCACCGCCAGACCATCACCGCCCCCCATTACAAGAACAGATTTAGCCGGCTCCTTATAACTCATCACAGGATGAATAAGAGCTTCATGATAGCGATGCTCATCAGTGCCAGAAAATTGAATGTGCCCATCAATGAAAAGTCGCAAATCCTTTTTTTGCCAATCTCTTGTTACAACCAAATTTTGGTAAGGCGTTTGTTTGCGCCAAATCACTTCATCAAAATAAAGGTGATGCTGCGCAAAACTGGTAATACGAGAGCCAAGCAAAACAAAAATCAGTAACGTTACAAAAATAGACCCAGCTAGAAAAAGGAACCACTTAAAGTTTCTCAAATAATCTTTCAGATAAAGAATATTCAAAAGCGCCACAAAAACATTAATCAAGCCAATCGCAAAAGACGCTCGAATAAGCCCCAGGCTAGGCAATAACATCAATGGAAAAGCAACAGAGCCAATAAGTGCGCCGATATAATCAAGCGACATCACATTCGCAATCGATCGCCGCGTTCCGCTAACTTGCGACAACACCCGTGTTAAAAGCGGAATTTCCAGCCCCACCAACATACCTATCGTGAATATGAAAAAGAACATCACAAACTTATAGAGAAAAGGCGCAAACGGAAATGTCATAAAAAGAGAAAGCGAACAAACCCCGCCAATCAAGGCCAATACAATTTCAACATAAATAAAATTCTCAATTAAATTCGAGCGAATGAACTTACTTAAATAAGACCCCACACCCATGGCAAACATAAAGAAACCAATGGTGAGTGAAAATTGATAAACACTATTCCCTAAAAGGTAGCTGGAAACTGTACCGATGATCAGCTCATAAACAATACCGCAGAGGGCAACAATAGAAATCGAAAGTAAAAGGATAAACGCTTTAGCCGGCGGCAAATCCCGATACAATCCTTCATCCTCATACTCAGCTTTTGTGGGGTTCATTTTTTTCTCTTTTTTTGTCAGGTAATTTTAGCACTCAAAAATATAGCCCCCTTTTTAAGAAAAAGGGGGCTATAAAATTAAAAAATCAGATCAACTAATTTTACTTCCAATAATCTTACTTGCCACGGAAAACACCACCAGAGCGCGCTTTCGAGCGAGAGCTTGAATATTTAGAAGCCGGTGTAACTTTACGGTTATTGAAAGAATTAGGATTAACACCAGCAGCACGTTGGCGGTTAAGTAAACTACCAATCAACAAACCAGCCAAAAGACCCGTCCCTGAAAAACTGTGAGATGTTGTTGTGCCAGAAGTATCAGTTGCAAGAATACGGTTATTCACCTGATCAATCTCAACTTTAAAAATCTTCTTTTCACCATCATCAACCTTGCCATTAGCATTTGTGTCGCTATAGCCTGAATAAGATGCATCTTTTTCTAAATTAACAGCGATTTTAGATTTATAGAAAGCTGGTTGAAGGTTCATGACATGCTGCATAAACGATGTAAGCAGTGTCATATGTTGTGGTTCAATTTTGTCAATATTATCTTCTTTAAGCTTCTTTTCCATAGCAGACATCGCCGCAACAGTTCTCTTAAGAACTTGTGAAAGATCTGGGCCAGGAGTGCTAGACCCACAAGCAGCTAGATTAACAACCAAAGACAATACGGCAACAAGCGTAACAAAAGGACGCATATTTTTCCCCCGAATGATAAAAATTTCCAACCCGTTAAAATCAACTTTAGTTAAGTCTATACTCAAACTTAAGCCAATAAAAAAGTTAATAATCACTGAAATTAGACAAAAATTTGTTAAATTCAATAATATAAGATTACCGCTATACTACATATCTCACTTATAATCACAGAGCTTAAAAAATCACCCCCAAACTCTAAATTCTAAGCTTTATAAAAAACAAACCCAATAGACTTGATCAATCGACTTTTCATAATAATCTTTAAGCTTGCCAACCTTTTGAAATCCATTCTCCTTCAAATTTTGCTCAATACTTGCTTCAAAAACTGAAGGCGGCGCTGCCACTAAAAATCTTGCTCCCTGTTGAACAGCTGCCGTTTTCAAAGTTTCAAGAGGCACTTTTTCATCTCCAGCCTCACCCTCAACATCTTCAACCCAATTCAAGCCAAAACCACCCTTGCTTTCGGGCAATGAATCCATTCCAGTAAAATAAATACGTCCCGCATTATCATTATTCGAGGCAGCTTCAGGAGGAGTACCTTCAAAATCTAAAACCGGCACATCAAGACCATAGATAAACCGGGTCTCTCCTTTGTCATGATAATCATTAATTTTCAGCTCAAGTTGCGCCCCCATGGCCTGATAAAAAGCCTTAGCCTTAGCGTATAAATCAACTCCATCTTCCATATAGTCACTGGTCGAGATAAATAGGCGGCGCACACCACCATCCTCTAGCATACCGCGCAACTGATCGAACATCAGCCGACCAAAACCTTGCCCCTGATAATCCTCATGCACATAAGTCCAGGAAAGCCAACAAATGCCATCCACATGATCATCAGCATCAGCACCGGTCACTCCAATTATTTTCCCACCTTTAGTGAGGACAAACATCCCTTCATGGCTATCTTGAAAATTTTGATAAGCTTCTTCTGCATCATCCTCATCATGCTGCTCAATAATATCAAGCACCTGCATCATATCAGTCACTTTAAATGGACGCAGCTTTGGCTGCCCCCCAATGCCAAACAAAGAAACCATAAATTCAATCCTATAATGAAGGTTAATAGAGACGTTTAATAAAAACGATATTTGCTGTTTAACTAACTATGCTATTTGTCGATTTTGAGATCCCTTAAAAAACAAATCAAACAACAAACTAAACTATATAAATGATTTAACTTCTTTGTGAACAGACATTTTAAATATCTATAGTCTCTGATAATGTAATGAGACAAAGCAATCCCCTTCACCTGAAAGTTCAAACATGACAAAAGCTAAATTACTCTATGTCGGAGACCCAATGTGCTCTTGGTGCTGGGGCTTTGCAAATGCCATTGCTGAACTATTGGAAAATTATCAAGATAAATTAGATTTTGAAATTCTTCTTGGCGGCTTACGGCCTACAAATGAAGTTAAAGTTGATGAGAATATGAAAGATTTCCTCCTCCATCATTGGACGGAAGTCAACAAAAGGTCAGGTCAAAAGTTCGACCATTCCATTCTCGATCAACTTGGTTGGATTTATAACACGGAACCCGCATGCCGTGCGGTCGCAACTGTAAGAGAATTGGAGGGAAGCGCCAAAGCCCTGCACTTTTTCAACCATTTACAAAAAGCTTATTATGCTGAGGGCAACATCATCACAACTGACAATGTCATCAAAAAACAAGCTGATATTTTTGGTATTAAAACAGAAAGCTTCATGAAAGAATTTACCTCAGATAATGCCAAACAAAAAATCTTTCATGAGTTTGGAACCGTACAACAAATTGGCGTGCAAGGCTTCCCAACCCTATTACTCATAAAAGATGAAAGCGCTTCTCTTGTCGCATCTGGCTATTCAGACTATGAGAAAGTCTCAAGCCGTATCGACACATTCATGAGCGTTTAAAAAAATCTCTTAATCAACAAGAGAATATGGCGCTTCTAAAGTTGCTTTGATTGTCTGAACAAATTGAGCCGCATCAAACCCGTCAATAATCCGATGATCAAACCCAGAAGATAAATTCATCATCTTGCGAGGTTGAAACCCGTCTCCATCCCAAAGTGGCCTTGTTGCAATTTTATTCACCCCAACAATAGCCACTTCCGGATAATTAATAATTGGCGTTGAGACTATTCCTCCAAGTGGGCCAAGTGAAGAAACCGTAATTGTTCCTCCCCCTAAATCATCTCGGCTAATTTTCCCCGCCCGTGCCAGCGAAGAAAGCCGAGCAATTTCCTCAGCACAATCCCAAAGCGAACGACTGGCCACATCTTTTACAACAGGCACCACAAGCCCATGCTCGGTTTGCACCGCCAAACCGATTGAAATAATCGAGTGCTGGCGAACAACACCTTTTTCATCATCATAATATCCATTAAAATTTGGGTGTTGAACTATAGCTTCAACCATTGCCTTCATGAGAAACGGCAGCAAAGTTAACTTGGGACGAATATCAGCATATTTCTCATTTAGTGCGGCACGGAATTCTTCTAACGGGGTAACATCAATTTCCTCAACCAAAGTGATATGAGGAATTTTCGATTTTGAAAGCGCCATTCGCTCTGCAATCTTGCGGCGCATGCCAATCACTTTTACCTCCCTAACATCTCCATCTCCCTCTAATGACCGTTCTGAAATTTGAGGCCTACTTTGAACGTCTTTACGGCCAAGCAAAGAATCATCCAAGTCCTGATGCCGAATGCGCCCAGCTGGTCCAAACCCAGGAACAACACTCAAATCAATATCAAGCCGCTTCGCCCGCGCACGAACAGCAGGAGACGCCAAAACTTTATCATCAAGATTTGAAGCAACTGCCCGCTCTTTTACATCATCACTTTTTCCCAAATCAGTTGCTTCAAACAACTTTGCCTCATGAAGAGCTGACCGGTTATTAACTTCCTCTTTCTTTTTTATCAAAGTTGCATAACCATTCATGTCCCCCTCAACACCAGCATCTACGCCTTCAGCAACTTCTTCACTTGCAGCATCTTCATCAAGAACATCGCTATCAAAATTTTCAACTTCATCACCCCCATCAATTTCTATCTCAACCAAAGGAGCGCCAATAGCAATCACCTCCCCCACCTCACCACCAAGAGAAACCACTTTACCAGCCACACTCGATGGCACTTCAATCGCCGCCTTATCAGTCATCACAATTGCAAGCACATCATCTTCAGCAACTTCATCACCAACAGCAACAGACCATTCAACCAGCTCCGCCTCAGCAATGCCTTCACCAACATCAGGTAACACTATCGTTTGCAAACTCATCTCATCAGCCCTCCAAAGTCTCAATGATTTTTCGGCCTAACCTTTGTGGGCTTGGAAAATAGTCCCACTCTTGCGCATGCGGGTAAGGGGTGTCCCACCCTGTCACCCGCGCAACGGGAGCTTCTAAATGATAAAACAAATCCTCTTGCACCAACGCTGCTAATTCCGCACCAAACCCAGAAGTTTTCGTAGCTTCATGCACAATCACACAGCGCCCTGTTTTTTGAATGGAACTTTCAATCGTCTCTAAATCAAGCGGAACAAGAGTGCGCAAATCAATTATTTCAGCGTCTACACCCGTTTCCTCAACAGCTGCTTCAGCCACATAAACCATAGTCCCATAACTAAGAATTGTAACCGCCTCACCACCCCGCCTAATCGCAGCTTTGCCAAGCGGTGTGATGTAATAATCATCCTCAACCGCACCAAGTTCATGCTTCCTCCAGGAAACAATCGGTTTTTCATGGTGCCCATCAAACGGCCCATTATAAAGTCGCTTGGGTTCGAGAAACACAACAGGGTCCGGGTCTTCAATAGCAGCTAAAAGCAACCCCTTTGCATCAATAGGGTTAGAGGGCATCACTGTTTTCAACCCGGCAACATGAGTGAATAAAGCCTCAGGGCTTTGGCTATGAGTTTGCCCACCAAAAATACCACCTCCACACGGCATGCGGATAACCATAGGGCAAGTAAAGTCAGCGTTCGAGCGGTGACGAATGCGCGCCGCCTCACTAACAATCTGATCGTAAGCAGGGTACATATAATCAGCAAATTGAATTTCAATCACTGGTTTCAAACCATAAGCCGCCATGCCAATGGCGCTTCCAACAATCCCGCTCTCACTAATCGGCGCATCAAAGCAGCGGTTTTTTCCGTATTTTTCCTGCAAACCAGCAGTACAGCGAAACACACCACCGAAAAAACCAACATCTTCACCAAAAACAACCACCCGGTCATCTTTTTCCATGGCCAGGTCATGAGCATTTTGAATAGCAGAGATCATCGTCATCTGCGCCATGATCAATACCCCGCCTCTCTACGCTGGCGCACCAAATGCGGTGGCATGGTCTCATATACCCCCTCAAACATATCTCGCGCCGATGGAGGGTGGCCAGATGTCAGCGTTCCAATTGCCTCAGCGCGTTTTTGAACGGTCATCACATCATCCATAACCTCAGCTTCTGACTGAACATGCCGCTCCTCAGTCCACACTCCCAAAGTTATGAGATGTTGTTTCAATCGCTCAATCGGGTCACCAAGTGGCCACGCCGCCCCTTCAGCACTTGCCCGATAAGCTGACGGATCATCCGAACTAGAATGCCCACCAGCACGATAGGTCACATATTCAATAATCGTCGGCCCATAACCTTTGCGTGCTCGCAAAGCTGCCCATTTAGCAACGGCATAAACAGCTAAATAATCATTACCATCAACCCGTACAGCAGGAATACCAAACCCATGCCCACGTGAAGCAAAAGTTCCAGCCCCGCCTCGAGCAATCCCTTGAAATGTAGAAATCGCCCATTGATTATTCACAATGTTCATCACGATCGGTGCCTTATAAGTCGAGGCAAAAACCATCGCTGAATGGATATCCCCCTCAGAAGTCGCTCCATCGCCAACCCAAGCCGCAGCAATCTTGTTATCATGACAAATCGCAGATGCCATCGCCCAACCAACCGCTTGGATATATTGCGTTCCCAAATTTCCTGAAATTGAAAAAAAACCATAATCTTTAGCAGAAAATAAAACAGGCATCTGACGGCCATGTAACGGGTCTGCCTCGTTGGAATAGATTTGGTTCATCATCTTTTCCATCGGGTACCCACCGGCAATTAACAATCCTGCTTGACGGTAAGTCGGGAAATTCATGTCACCTTTTTTCAAAGCCACTTGAAACGCACAAGAAACAGCCTCTTCACCACGGTGTTGCATATAAAAACTGGTCTTACCTTGCCGTTGAGCTGTCATCATCCGTGTATCATAAGCACGAAGCAGCATCATATGGCGAAGTCCCAGCTTCAAATCATCGGGAGACAAATCATCAACCCAAGGACCAACCGCTTCACCATCCTTGTTCAAAACCCGAATAATTGAAAAGGCTAAATCAAGCATATCATCAGCGCTAGCATCTAAAGAAGGTTTCGAAACAGCACCAGCACGAGGAATTTCAAAATCGGAAAAATCTGGCACCTCCCCAGGCCGGCACCCAGGCTCAGGTACATGAAGTTTCAGTGGGGAAATTTCAGGATAAGAAGACACCACGTCCGCCATAATTTTCCTCCGCTTGTTTCTCTGATCTCAAATCTAAAACTATTGATTATCTAGATCGAAAGGCCAATATTAGTTCACCAACATTTTAACCCGAAAAAAGCAAAATTAGCATCTTTTTTGATGCCCATAATTAACAAAATGCAAACAATTATTTTGACTAATCGCATTAAATCAAATAATTTTACTAAAACAACATTCATCAAACCAGAGATGATTTATGCCAAAACCACTCGATCAAATAGACAAGAAACTCTTAAAAGCCCTCTCAGAGGACGCCCGTTTAACCAGCAATCAACTCGCCGAAATAGCAGGCCTCTCCGCTAGCCCCTGTTGGCAGCGCGTGAAAAGGTTAGAAAAAGAAGGGATTATTAAAGGCTACACAACAGTTTTAGATAATAAGAAACTGGGGGCCGCTGAAATTATCCTGCTAGAAATCACTCTAGACAAACAAATAGAAGGTGCCATTGAAGAGTTCGCAAAAGCAATTAAGGAAATGCCAGAAGTCCTCGAAGCATTTCTAACATCTGGAAAATATGATTATTTTTTAAAAATTGCCGTAAACGGAACAGATGAATATCAAAAATTTCTCATGGAAAAACTCTACAAAATTGAAAGCATCAGAGAAACCCGCTCCATGTTTGCCCTCAGCTGCGTAAAAGACACACAATCATACATCCCTGACTAGTTCAGAAAAAACAACCAATCCTCCTAGAAAAAAGCACTAGAAAAAAGAAAGTCACTTGTTATAGTAAAGTCTCAAAGAAGCGGGGAGAAATCAATGTAACATAATTGTGATCCAACCAGAGTGGTCATACCGTTTCATAAAATTATATTGAATAATAATCATAACAAATTCAGCGGAGATGTCTCAAATGCTTAGAGAAGCGTCCACCCCACCTAGTAATGAGCCAACCAAAAAGCCCATCAATCTTAAAACAGTTACACTAGATAGTGGTGACGTCGAAGCAAAACGACAAGAAATTCTAGACTATTTTCACACTAGTTTTTCCCTCTATGAAAGCATCTTCGAATGCCTCAATGGCGACGAAGCCTTTTATACAAAAGCCAACACTCTGCGCCACCCTCTCATCTTTTATTATGGGCACACATCTGTTTTCTTCATAAACAAACTCAATGTCGCTGGCTTTATTTCAGAGCGCGCAGATCCAAAGCTGGAATCTATGCTAGCTGTCGGTGTAGATGAAATGTCATGGGATGATTTAAACGAAGCCAATTATGAGTGGCCAACTCCAGCCGAAGTCAAAAGCCATCGCGACAAAACAAGAGAGATCGTCGATCGCTTTATTAAAACGGTCGACTTCACGCTCCCCATCACCTGGGACAGCCCCATGTGGATCATCATGATGGGTATAGAACATGAACGCATTCACCTCGAGACAACCTCAGTGCTCATCCGCGAACTACCTTTAAGCCTTGTAAAAGCCCATGACTATTGGGGCAACATTTGCAAAGAAACAGGCAAAGCCCCAGCAAATGAACTTCTCCCCGTTGAAGGTGGAAAAATCACTTTAGGCAAAGGCCAGTGCAACACACTTTATGGATGGGATAATGAATATGGCATTCAACATCATGATCTAAACTCGTTTAAAGCCTCCAAATATCTCGTCTCAAATAAAGAGTTCCTAGAATTCATTGAAGCGGGCGGTTATCAAAACAAAGCCTACTGGGATGAAGAAGGCTGGGGCTGGGTCGATTATAAAAAAGCGGAACATCCCGTTTACTGGCTCAAAAATGGCGATACATATCAATACCGCACCATGCTAGAAGTCATACCCATGCCCTGGGATTGGCCAGCAGATATTAACTACCTAGAAGCCAAAGCCTTTTGTAATTGGAAGTCAGAGCAAACCGGCAAAATCATCAGAATGCCAACGGAAGCCGAGTGGTACAAACTAAGAGAGCTTGAGCATAGGGACCTCACCACATGGGAAGAAGCGCCCGGCAATATCAATCTTGAAGGTTACATGTCCTCTTGCCCGGTAAACAAGCACGAACATCAAAGTGGCTTCTTCGACATCATCGGTAATGCCTGGCAATGGAGCGAAACACCTATTGACGGGTTTGATGGCTTTAAAGTTCACCCCGCTTATGATGATTTCTCAACACCAACCTTTGATGGCAAGCACAACCTCCTCAAAGGTGGCTGTTGGGCCTCTACCGGCAATTACGCGATAAAAGACAGCCGCTATGCATTCCGCAGACATTTCTTCCAACATGCCGGTTTAAGATATATTGAAGGCGAAGAGCTCCGCCCGCAAACCATGAACATCTATGAAACAGATAACATGGTGTCTCAATATATCGAGTTCCATTATGGCGATACATATTTTGATGTACCAAACTTCCCTGTTGCCTGCATTGAAGAAGTAAAAACCGTCCTTGAGCAAAATTCAAATTATAAGAGAGAACGCGCCCTGGATCTTGGTTGCGCCACAGGCCGCTCTTCATTTGAGCTTGCAAAACTCTTTGATCATGTCGACGCAGTTGATTTCTCAGTGCGCCTCATCGAGCCCCCAACCAACCTGCAAAACAAAGGCTCCCAGCGCTATGTCATCCAAGATCAAGGTGACCTCGTTTCTTACAAAGAAATCAAAATCGAAAATTTTGAAGGCTATGAAGATCTGAAAAACAGAATCTACTTCATGCAAGGCGATGCTTGCAATTTGGTAGAAAAATTCAATGACTATGATCTTGTCTTTGCTGGCAACCTCATTGACAGGTTGTACGATCCAGCCAAATTCTTGAAATTAATCAAATCACGCATTCGCCCTGGCGGCTTGCTGGTCCTCGCCTCACCTTACACATGGCTCGAAGAGTTCACCCCGAAAGAAAATTGGATCGGGGGCTACAAAGCTGACACAGGTGAAAATTACACTACCCTTGAAGGCTTGACCGATCACCTCACCCCAGAATTCAAGAAAATTCAAAAACCAAAAGACATTCCCTTTGTCATCAGAGAAACCGCTAGGAAGTACCAACATACCTTGTCCCAAATGACAGTGTGGGAGAAATCAATTTAACTAAAAACAAAGAGACGTCATGATTGAATCATGACGTCTCTTTAGAAAAAAACATCTAAAAAATTAACGTGTTGCATTACCCGTTTTGCGCGCGAATAGATCCTACAAAATCATCAACATGCGTTTGCAGATTAAGCACTTCTTGGTTTAAATCTGTAACAGCATTAATCATCCCATTCGCAGATTGACCATTCTTTTCAGCAATTCCATTTAGTTCAACAGTGTTTTGATTAACAGTCTTTGTTAAGTTAGACGTTTCAACAATATTGCTACTAATCTCCCCAGAGGCATAGCCCTGCTCTTCAACAGCAGCTGCAATCGAGTTCGAGATAGAGTTTAACTTCTCAATTGTATTATTCACATGATCAATAGCAACAACTGCCTTAGAAATAGATCCTTGGATTTGATCCACCTGCCCTGAAATATCTTCTGTAGCCTTGCCTGTTTGCGTTGCTAATTCTTTCACTTCAGAAGCAACAACCGCAAAGCCTTTACCAGCATCACCTGCTCGCGCCGCTTCAATGGTCGCATTGAGCGCAAGTAGGTTTGTCTGCTCGGCAATCTCTTGAATGAGCTGAACAATACTACCAATCGCTTGTGACGATTCAGAAAGCCCTTCAATCACTTCATTTGCTTTTTTAACTTCCGAAACAGCAACCTGAGAAACCTCATTAGATTGAACCATTTGCCCAGAAATCTCAGTGATAGATGCAGACATCTCCTGAGAAGCTCGCGCCACCGTTTCAACATTTTGACTGGTCGTGTCCATAGCAGTTGCAATAGCTGCAGCGCTATTCACATTTTCTTCCGTACCAGCAGAAACATCTTGTGACATTGATTTCAAATTTAGTGCCGAATTACTAACACTGGTCACAATAGAGCGCACTTCCTTATCAAACTGATCAGCCATTTTCATCAACGCAGCGCGGCGTTCATTTCTAGATACTAATTTCTGTTCTTCTTGTTCATCAGCAAGCCTTATCCGCTCAACAGCATTCTCTTGAAACACCTTCAAAGCACGGCTCATTTGTCCAATTTCATCTTGGCGATCATCTGAAGAAATAGAAAGGTTCACATCTCCCTCAGAAAGTTTCAGCATCGCAGATGTCATATCTTTCATCGGCCGCACAATTGAGCGAGCCAATAGCAATGATCCGGCTAAAACAATGACAAAAATAGCCAAGGAAACAAGTAGCAAAGACTTAACATTTGACCAATAAAGCGCTTCAATGTCGTCAATATAAGACCCTGTACCAATCACCCAGCCCCACTCTTTGAAGTTCTCTACAAAAGCAAGTTTAGCAAGTGGTTCTTCAAAACCAGGCTTTGGCCACATATAATCAACAAAGCCAGACCCTGTTTTTCTGGTCGCATCAACAAACGCCACAAACAACTGCTTTCCATTAGGATCTTTAACACCAGTTAAATCTTTCCCATCCAAATGAGGCTTGATTGGGTGCATAATCATTTTTGGGTGTTTATCCGTTACCCAAAAATAGTTCGCCCCTTGATATCTAAATTTGGATAAAGCAAATTTCGCCCGCGCTTGTGCTTCTTCTTTTGAAAATTCCCCTGCTTGCTCTCTCTTCTGATACGAAGCAACCGTGCTCACAGCAACGGAAACAAGGTGTTTAAGCTCTCCTTTTTTCGTATTCAAAAGGTCCTTATAGCTATTATTCAACGCCACAATCAAAAGACTGCAAACACCAAGCATAGCTAAAAACACAATTAAATTGATCTTGAAAGAAAGAGAACCTCTCTTAAGATTTGCAAAAAAAGAAAGCGAATTATCCATTATTTTTATCCATCACTTGAATTCTATTCAAAATTAGAAATGTAATAATTCCGTATAGAACTTCAGCAAGGTAAACAAAGACTTACTCAACTACCGATATAGTACTAAAGCTGAATAAAAAATATACAATAGTTGAGTTAAGCGTGAAGTTTGCATGATAAAAATAAAAAGGAATAGGCACGTCAAGGGAACTTAAGCGACGTCTCTGGCAAAAAAAGTGAATAAGAACATAAAAAATGGCAACCAGATAACCTCTGATTGCCATTTTCTCAATAATTGAAACTTAATCTTAGCTCTGACCTTTAAGCGCTGTCAGAATAACATCAAGATTATGTTTGAACATAGCCAAGTAACTCGTTGCTGGCCCGCCTTTAACTGATAAAGCATCAGAAAATAAACGCCCACCAATCTTGAGGCCGGTTTCCTTTGAAATTTGCTCAACCAATGCCGGGCTTGTGATATTCTCAACAAAAAGCCCTGCAACTTCTTCTTTTTTAAGTTGGTCAATCAATTTAGCCAATTCTTTTGCTGAAGGTTCAGCTTCCGTATCAATGCCAACCGGCGCCAAAAACTTCAAACCATATGAATTCGCTAAATAACCAAACGCATCATGTGCTGTCACAACAGTACGGCGGTTCTTTGGTAAAGCTGCTAAATCAGTAATGGTGGTTTTATGCAAAGCCTCTAATTTAGTAATATAAGCTGCTGCATTGGCTTCATAGGTTTTTGCATTTTTCGCATCAACTTCAGACAAAGCTTTAGCAATATTACGAACGTAAATAACACCGTTAGTCAGTGAGTTCCACGCATGCGGGTCAATCTCTCCATCAACCTTAAGTGGTTCCACACTGTCCGTTGCCACAAAAACCTTAGCTTTCGTACCTGAAGTTTTTATCAAAGATTTTGACCAGGTTTCAAATCCAAGACCATTAACAAAAATCACGTTAGCTTCTGTCACCGCTTTCGCATCATTTACATTAGGCGTATAAACATGAGCATCAGCATTAGGCCCAACAATGGTTGTCACTGTCGCTTTATCACCCGTCACTTGCTGAACCATGTCACCAAGAATAGAAAAACTCGCAACAACCTTTAACTTCTCCGCATACGCCGGTGTCATAAGACCAGCCATCACAACAGCAGATGCCGCTAAATGAGCAAACAAACGTTTCATAGATAAAATCCTTTCTGAATGGTTAGGCCCTAATCGGCCCTCTCTGGGGAATTGGTCACAGCTTTAGAAGATGAATTGCGACCCTTAAAAGTCAGCCTGAGGCCTTGCGGCCCAAACAACAGGCTGAAAACAAAAATAGCTCCTGCCACAAGCACAATGGCCGGCCCCGAGGGAACCTCAGGTGCGTAAAACGAAATGATAAGCCCCGCCCATGAACTTAATAGCGCTAGGAAAAATGTTAGCAATAGATAAGAGGTAATTGTCGAAACCCAATAACGCGCAGCAGTCGCCGGTAAGATCATCAGCCCAACCGCCATCAATGTACCAAGCGCTTTAAAGGCACCGATTAAATTTAAAACAACCAGAAACATAAACCACTGCCCAATAACACCTGGGTTACGCGTCTGACTTTCATAAAAAACCGGATCAATCGTCGAAACAATTAAGGGGCGCAAAATAAGCGCAAACGAAATCAAAGTGATTGTTGCCGTCGCACCAATTAATATCAAAGTTTCATCATCAATCCCAAGAATAGAGCCAAAAAGAAAACTTTTAAGCGGCACTGCAGATCCCGCAGCAGAAAGGATGAATATACCAAGTGCCAACGCCACAAGATATAAAGACGCAAGGCTCGCATCTTCTCTAATAATCGTCTTTCGAGCTAAAAAACTGGTAAGAAGCGCAACACTCACCCCGGCGATTAAACCACCAACAATCATCGAATAAACAGAAAGACCAGCAATCACAAAAGCAATAACAATCCCGGGCACAATCGCATGAGCCATAGCCTCTCCAGCAAGAGATAAACGCCGCAACACTAGAAACGCCCCAACCGGTGCCACCGAGAAACTCAAGATAGACGTCGCCACAAGAGCCCGCCTCATAAAATCATAATCAAGCCAATCAAACATGAGACAAATCCTTCACCTTAGTGCTTCTCACCGTCTCATCAGCTTTGCCTGAATACATGCCCTCCATCCAAGTCGCCTGACTGGCAGAAAGATACCCATGACCAACCAGGTTGGAAGGCGTTAATACATCACGAGGTGATCCATAAAGCGCACGCCCATTCCCAAGCAAAAGCGCTTTATTACAATGTTGAAGAACTGCAGAAAGATCATGCAGAACAAGAATAACGGCCCTGTTCTCTGCCGCCCAATCATCAATTAAATCCAGAAGTTGCGCTTCTGTTGTTTGGTCAATCGCCGTAAAAGGCTCATCCAGCAAAATCAAAGGTGCATCTTGCACCATCGTTCTGGCGAACAAAGCTCTCTGCAATTGCCCGGCAGATAAAACATGCAACGGTTGATTGGCGATGTGAGCAATATTCGTGCGCTTCAGCGCCTCTTCCACCGGATCATGAGACCCAACTTTAAGCCGCCCAAACAGACCAAGCCCATGCCACGCCCCCATGGCCGCCAAATCCCGAACACGAA
The DNA here is from genome assembly GCA_965230545.1 of Hyphomicrobiales bacterium. GTDB lineage: Bacteria > Pseudomonadota > Alphaproteobacteria > Rhizobiales > HXMU1428-3 > HXMU1428-3. The sequence continues at coordinate 765,575 of CBDDLE010000004.1, forward strand.
GCGGAAACCGCCCATCAAATTCAGTGCGTTGCCCAAGATAAGCAATTGTTTTTGGTCTTTTTTTCGGCCAATTCAATGCCCCCCCAATTGGCGGAATAACACCCAATAGCGTTTTGGCCAAAGTCGATTTTCCTGAACCATTGTGCCCAACAACAGCCAAAACATCTCCAGGCTCAACCTGAAATGAAACAGAATTAACAAGCGGCTCACCCGCATAACCCAGCGCGAGCTCTGAAGCTTCAAGTAACATAGCAAATCCTAAATTCGGGAGTTTATCGGCACAAACACCAAGAAAGGTGCAAAACGAACGGTTTCAAAATTAAACACCTGAAATCGTCACAGCAATAAGTGACCAAATCCCGGCAATAATTAAACCAACGAGAAAAAGGCTATGAAGCACACTTATTGTAGTGAGGTCACTGCGATGATTAGAATTTCGTGTAAAACCGTTTGCTAAAGGCATATATCACTCCTTCAAGGGGTTCACCCGCCCCTCGTGATAAAAATTAATAGGACTTGGCAGGTCTTCTGGCTCACGGTTCTCGGCCAATTGCTCACCTTCCCAGCTAGATTTAGCCAGTGGTCCATTTGAGCAGGCCAACCGTATACAGTTGCGAGGACAGCCCCGGAATGGCTTGATAGTTGTTAAAAAGCGTACCGGGTTCCCTTTTAGCCCGATCCATCAAAGATCAAGGCACCAAGTTGAGGGAACTTAACAAACGCATTTAAAAATAGCAAGACGGAGTTTTACCCAGCTGTGCATGAAGAATTTATGGGGTACCAAAATGAAAAGAATGGATTGATCAAACTAGCCGCTGACTAGTCAGTAGAGCAGTCATTAGAATAAACTTAGAACTCAAAGAACCACAGCGACCAAGTGGTCGCCGGCGTGTTGCGCCGCCCCATCGGAGGCCTGAGCAATGCGAAGAATAGCCGCGAGATAAAAGAAATGGTGCGATCATCAGAAGAAACTTTGAACACCTTATTCGACGTTTTCCAAGACTGGCAAGACCACCTCAGATTTGTGGATTTTGAAGAAATTGATAAAAAATATCAAGAGACTCTGAATGATGGGGAGGATGAATAATGCCTCCTCACATTCAATCAGATTTCAAATCAGCTCATACCCCTAAACCAAAACGCATGGCTCCCTTATCGGTGCGATTGTCTAAAGAACAGCGCAGGCAATTGGAACGTGATGCTGTGGACATGTCTTTGAATGCCTATGTGATCTCCAAGCTTTTTGACGACCCTAAAAAACCGAAACGCAGGCGCAAGGAACCCACTCAAAAAGATAAAGCCATTGCCCGTGCTTTGCGGCAATTATCGCAGGCAGGTCTTATAGGTTATTTGCTCTCTCAGATTGAAGCCATTGAAGAACAGCGCTTACAACTTCCCAATGATGAAGAGATGCAACTACGTCAAGCCTATACGGATTGCTGCAACCTGCGCCGGGATTTAATTGAAGCCATGGGGCTGGAGGCTGAGCATAAGTGATCTTAGTTGGCAATCAGCGCGAAAACTACAAAGAGATGGCAGATCACTTGCTCAAGGATGAAAATGAGCAAGTGATAATCCATGAGATCAAGGTCTTTATGGGGGAAAGTCTCCATACAGCTTTACAAGAATCTTATGCGGTGAGCCGTGCAACAAAATGCTCAAAACATATGTATTCTCTCAGCTTTAACCCGTCGAAAGGTGCTGAGGTTTCAACTGAGAGATTTGAAGATGCTATTGACCGTGCTGAAAAACGTCTGGGTCTTATCGACCAACCGCGCGTTATCGTCTTTCATGAAAAACGCGGACGTGATGGTAAGTTCCGCAAACATGCCCATGCGGTTTGGTGCCGGATTGATGCGGAGAATGGGAAAGCCATCCATATCTCCTATGACCATGCTAAACTGAATGCCTTTAGCCGAGAACTCTTTCTTGAAAATGGCTGGGACTTACCCAAAGGCTATGAGAACCGTGCTGATCGTGATCCGCTGACCTATACCCATGCGCAGCATCAGCAAGCCCGCCGCAGAGACAAATACGCTGACGACATCAAACGAGTGTTTCAAGATGCGTGGGCGGCTTCTGATACAAGACAGACTTTTACAACTGCGATAAAAGAGCAAGGTTATGTATTGGCTTGCGGGGATCGCGGCAGATTTGTTGCCGTTGATTTTTATGGTGAAGTTTATTCGCTTCCACGCGCTCTAAACCTTTACACCAAGGATGTACAAGCGAGGTTTGGCGGGATTGACAGTCTTCCCAGCGTGGAAGAAGCGCGGGAAATTGCGCAGCGTGATTGCCCGGTGCCTCAGAGAACCTATGAAGCTTCACCAGTTGCTCGGAAGGTTAAACAAAACCCGGAGCATGTTTTATCTCTTTTAACGGAAAAAGAAGCCAGCTTTACCCGCCACTCCATAGCCAAGGCGCTCAATAGCTACATTGATGATCCGCAAGACTATCAAGCAGCCTATCAAAAAGTTATGGCGTCTGATGCTCTTGTTCAGCTTACGCCTAAAACCGATAATCCCAAACTCAAAACCCGTTATTCCACACGGGAGATGATCGATCTAGAAACCACTCTCATGAGTAACGCAAAGGACATGGCACAAACCGGCGGGTTTAAAGTTTCAGCCCGCAATAAAGAGATTGCCATCAACACAGCTAACAAAGCCCTACACAATGAGGGCGTATCTTTAAGTGAAGAGCAAAGACAAGCTATACGCCACGTTACGGATGATAAACAGCTATCCTCTGTCATTGGTGTTGCCGGAGCGGGTAAAAGTACAATTCTTGCTGCTGCGCGTGATGCATGGGAAGCAGAAGGCCGCCGGGTCTATGGAGCAGCGCTAGCTGGAAAAGCCGCCAAAGGACTTGAGCAATCATCGGGTATCGGATCAAAAACCCTCGCCTCTTATGAGCTTGCGTGGGAACATGAGCGCAACCAACTGCAAAAGGGTGATGTCTTTGTCATTGATGAAGCCGGGATGATCGGTTCAAAACAAATGGCGCGGTTTATAACGAAGGTGAAAGACAAAGGTGCAAAATTGGTATTGGTTGGTGATGCCGAACAATTACAGCCTATAGAAGCCGGAGCACCCTTTAGATGCATTACGAATGACCATAAGCCCGCCACTCTGCATGATGTGCATCGTCAAAAAGATGATTGGCAAAAACAAGCGTCACAGGATTTTGCATTGGGTAAAACACAAGATGCTCTGAAAGCCTATCAAGACCATGGCAGGATTGATAACAGCGAAACTCAGGATGAACCATTCAAGGACTGGTTAGTGATTATTTGAATGATTTCTGGTCTTGTGAGGGGCGCGCCTCCCAAATCTCGCTCGCCCATCGCAAGACAGATGTGAAAGCCATCAATGAAACAATACGAGACGCACGCAAGGAAGCCGGAGAGCTTTAAGACGGGATAACTTACCAAACCACGCATGGAAAGCGCGAGTTTGCTTCCGGCGACAGATTGCTCTTTACCCGCAATGATCGTGAAACAGGTGTGAAAAACGGCATGTTAGGCACTGTAACTAAAATCGACCAACACCGCCTAACCATTGCTCTTGATGATAAAGATGAACACGATCAATCGAATGAGATGACTATCTCAATCAAAGACTATCAAGACATTGAACATGGCTATTCAACGACAATCCATAAGAGTCAAGGCGCTACGGTCGATAAATCCTACGTGCTTGCTTCACAAACAATGGATAGGCATCTCACCTATGTTGCCATGACCCGGCACAAGCAAGAGACAAAGCTTTATACGAATAACGAGGAATTTTCTTCGCATGAGACAATGGTCAATACTCTATCACGCACCCAGCATAAACAGATGGCGATAGAGCAGGAAGGGAAGTCTGCTAAGAGCAGGAAGGGAAGTCTGCTAAGAAAAGAAAAAAAGGCATCGAAGCACCTGAGCAAGATAGAGAAGGAAGAAAACAATTAATATTAGATTATCTTAATAAACAAAGGGAAAATAGTAATGAACGAGATATATAAATTAATTAATCTATCCAAAAATAAATTCTAGTTCTATCTGGAGAAAAACAGTCTACAAGTTTTTTTATAAGCAAGATTTATTATTGAATATTTTTGAAATAAATTTTTGCTTCGTTTCAGAAGAATTGCAAATCTCTTTTTCCTACAAATCAATACTACCCTCTTTCAACCAAATAATTTTGAGTTTTACGGTGAAGTTCAGTGAAAATGGTTTGTTTTAGAAGTAAGAAAGAACTTGATCATTCAAACTTTGCAATTTTTTTGAAATTCCTTAAGAACCTTGTTAAACAAGGTGTCTGAATACAAATATAGGAGGCTATAGAAGTTTCAAAAGTGATGCCCCCCATCCAGCTTATCAAATTACTTTAGTTACATGGGTAATATGTTAACTTAATTTATTTCTATTTTCAATGTATCCTTATACTAAATTATTGCTGCGATAAAAAATCTTATAAACTAACATAAGAGCATATTTCTTATATGAAGATTTAACAAAGTATTGAATGTATCCCATGCGTATTATTGGATTATCTAAATTATCATTGATGGCCGTAGCCTTTTGGTCTCTTATATTTATAACCTTTCAGACTAAAGAAGTTCATTCAACAGAAGGAGGAATTAGTTTCTATGTCCCCGGACTTTACGGTGATATTGCTATTGCTGTGGCACCACCTCCGGGCCACTATTTATTATCAACCACAATTCATTACAAAAGCGAAGCCGCTAATTCTCTCCTTCCTAACAACATTGATGAAAAAATAGAAGCCAAGACAACGGCGGAATTAATACGTGGTTTCTGGGTTCCGGATGAAACTTTTTTAGGGGCAACGATGATGATGGGTTTCCGAGTTGCCGCGTTTGATATTGATGTCTCGGCAGATCTCCAAACACCATCTGGAACCGCTCATATTGAAGAGAACAATAGAGATTTCGGCGATCTTGCACTTATGCCCCTCTCGCTTTTCTGGAAAATAGGCGACATTCATCTCAATCTATATGAAGTTATAAGCATACCAGTAACTCAATACACCCGTAACAGTTTTACAAACACTGGATTGAATCATTGGGCTTTTGATACAGTGTTATCAGCCACTTGGATAGATCCAAAATCAGGAATAGAAATCTCCGTAGCCCCCGGATTAATTTACAATACTGAAAATCCTGACACCAACTATCAGAGCGGCGTTGAGTTTCATATGGATGCAATGTTTAATTTGCATCTGAGTAATGAACTGGTTGTGGGTTTACATGGATCTTACTACAAACAACTTACAGCAGACAAAGGAAGAGATCCTTCTTTAGGGGCTTTTAAAGGGCGCTCTTATTCTGTTGGTCCAGCTATTGTCTGGCATAAAAATATCGGACAACAAAAATACTATGCGTCAGCTAAATGGCTTCATGAATTCGATGCGGTAAATAAAGGCGAAGGCGACCTTACTGTGATAAGTATAGGAATGAAATTTTAAATTTGCTTCCTTCATTGGAAAGAAATCACCAGAATGTTAGAAAAATAGTCTGAGAAATAAAAACGTGAATAAAAATATCTTTTAAATAAGAAAAAATCAAAATTTATTTCATAAGTTTTTCAGCTAGCGAAACTATTAGATCCCTAGTTTCACGATCATCAACAGTCATAAATGCTCGGATCAGTTTCAACATTTGTTCATAGAGAATAACATCATCATTTGTTAAATCCTGATAGCTAGTCACAGCACAACCATCGCCATCAGTTTCATAAAAAAAACTCTTTAGCGGAATTTCAAAATAATTTGATAAGGTAAATAATGTTTTGGCAGGTATCCGATCGTTTCCACTTTCATATTGACTAACTTGGTCAACACTTATTTCCAAAAAAGCAGCTAATTGGTCTTGCGAAACGTCTTTAAGCTCTCTGAAAAACTTGAGCCTTATACCAATTAATTGATCTAAATTTTTAAATGGCATAATGCCTCAACATACTAACTAGAATGATACTACTAAAGTCAACCAATATAATTCATTAACACACTTAACTAAAGCATTGTCACTAAAACACATATTGTGACACTCACATATTTAATATGAATGAGTGTTGATAAAAATCAATTCAATTTCTATAGACTTATATTTATATTTTTTGAAGGAAAAACTGCTCATTATGCTGAGTAATGGGAGCATAAGAAAGCAAGAAAAAATCTTAATGGATAAGGATAAATTATGACTTTAAAATTCAATGATGAAAATCATTGAATTTTAAATGTAAGAAACGAATACCTATCTGGGAATAAACTGATGGTTGTTTACCCCAGTCTATCAATTCATCACGCACAGCATCAAAATGTATAGGTAAGATTTTAGATTGTTCTAATATATCAATCCATAATTGGTATAACCGCAACAAGTTGGAACCAACAAACGGTCCAGCATAAGGAGAGATTTTTACCATATCTTCAGCGACAGACCAATTTTTACTTTTATTAGCAATCTCACCTAATGTAGGAAGGTGGCATCTATTAGTCTCCATTTTTGTATTATAAATTTCAACATGTTGCTTTAGATTGTCAAATTTAGGTGTACTTGGCCAATTTTGGAATTTTTCAAGATCTGGTTCAATAATTAACAGAGTACCTCCGGGCTTTAAAAGACAAGAAACCTGCTGAAGTATAGATGGGAAATCTTTAAGATGCTGAACGACTAGGCGCATAATCACAACATCGAATGATTTATGTTTGTTAAATGTTTCTAGGGCGTCTTGTTGAAATCGGATGTTGCTTGCTGAGAATTTATTTTTTGCAATTGAAATGAGCTCAGATGATATATCAATTGCTGTATATGACTTTTCTGGAAAAAACTTTGAAATTCTTGAAACATATGAGCCATTACCACAGCCAACATCTAAAATTGATTTTGCTTTCTTCCAAATATTTGAGTTTAAGTAAAAACTCACCTCATAAGGAAGGAACATCTTTGTTTGCAAATCAAGTAACTGGTGCCAATTATTAGTTGTTTCTGCAGTTGAGGTATCTAAGATAGTAGTTTTTTTAACTTTAGCTTGGATCGACATAGTTTACTCCTTTTTTATTTGCATAAAGTTTTTCACGATATTTTTCTCTTCATTAGGTTCCGACTGAATACAAATTTGTAAGATTAATTCATCAATTTTTTCTGAAATTAAGGACAGCAATTTGGTGACTTCTGTATTTCCACAAGTCTCAGATTCTTCTTGGGTATAAATTAGAAGTCGTTGTAGACATCTAATTTCATTTATATCGTACTTCATTCGAGCCTCGCTCTATGGTCCTACTATCTGTCATAGTTGCAACCATCTCTCTCGTCGTAATTACATCTGCATAGAGATTGATAATATCGCAAACTAACTCGTGACTTTTTTGCTCCGACAAGTTGCCAACTTCACTACTAGCCGAAGCGTCTTTGATAAAGGTTAGCTTGTGATTTCTGTGTGAACTTTCAATGGCGGTAGAAAGGCAGCTTTTTTCACCGGTTAGTCCAGAAACGATCAATTCAGGCATATAAATTGACTCAAGAAATGCGGTAAAAGCCTTGTTCTCATGAATTGATGGCTGATTTCTTTCAAACACCAACTCATTTACACGAGGTTGAAACTCTTCAATCCAGTTTGAAAATTTGGTTTCTTTATTGAAAAAGGTACCATCCATTAATCTGCGAAAATGTGCGATTGTCATGCCTTTGTCTCTGGCCAACTGGAGGAGTTTTAAACTATTGTTGATCGCTACCTCAATGTTTCCAAGTGCGTAAGCACGACCTGAGGATAAATACTCCATCTGCCAATCTACAAATATAAAAATTGTGTTGTTCAGATAGACCCCCTGGCGGGGAAATTGAATAAGGGACCGATTATTAGCTACCATAACTTATGCTGCCTTTAAATTGCGTAAGGGGGAGGTTACTTTTCTTTCTGCAGATTTTTCCAGTATGCCTGGTTCGTCCCAAGCACCCTCAACTCGAATGAGGGTATAAGGATCACTTTCTAAATTGATAGCTTCAGGATGAGGCTTAACAGTAATGAGCATTTCTGTGTATGAATAATCTGAGAATATTAGTTCTTTTCTATTCTCAAGGGGTTTGGCATTAAAGCGTGACCAAAAATTTACCACTTTGTCTTGTACCTGACCGTAAATTTTTTCATAACCCTTTTTGCGGGCCAGCTCAATTCCAGCACGAGCAAGCCTGAAAGATAAGGTTGAACCGCGATATTCATGTCGTACAGCCAATCGCTCAAATTTTGCAAAATCAGCAAAAAATCGCAACCTAAGACAAGCAGCAGGCTCCCTTCCTACAAAGCCAATGATATGTAGTGCACAAAAATCATTGCCTTCAAACTCCTCTTCATAGGGACATTCTTGCTCTCCCACAAACACAGCAGAACGTATGGCAATGATCTTCATCATATCGTTCAAACTATCGGCGACCTTAAAACTATATTTGTCTTTTTGGGATTGCAAATTCTGAGATTGGCAAGCTTTATAGCTGTTATAAATCAGTGTATTCTTGTTCATTGTGCATCAATCCTCTAGGCTGCGTGTTGTAATTTTGGCTCACGATTGACAAGCCTTACATATCTATACAATCCATCCGCAATACTCTCGAGTGGCTCATACCCTAAATTTTTCGTTATCCGAATACCTGCTTTTGTCACTGGCCGTGCAAAAAAATTAACATTTCTATATTTTGGTTGTTGCAAAAGCTGGCTAACATATCGAATGCCATTCGCGGCTGCCCCAGGAGCGACATAGCTCCATACATATATGGCCGCAGGGATTTCTCCATTTTTTGCCAAATACATAAAATTGGGGTTTTTTCCATTAAATTTTCCTAATAACAGCTGTTCCAACCCCAAAGCCCGCAACATCAACATTGCATATACACCTGCAATTTGATCATTATTCTTGAAAACGAAGACATTTTCAGCATTATGGCTAATCACCCTTTTAATCAATAAAGGACATGAGACACTGTTTGGAATGGCATTTTTGCAAAATTGGCTAAGCTGTTTTGCATCGTTTGATACTGCTTGACTGACTTCTAGTTCGCCATTTTTCAATGGAGATAATAGATCAAATTCGTGTTTTGCAGTTTTAATGGCCATAAGTGATTCATTTTTTTTCATCTTAATTCTCCACTTAGTCTTGCAACAAACAATTAATCAGAGTTATTGTTTCTATCAGTTAGTGGGAGTGTTGAATGCGTAAAATACCGCAACGGACTGTTGCAAAAACAGAGCACCTAAGTTCGGCTCCAAACCTTAATCATCTATCGTGGGATGATATTCGGGTGTTTTTGGCATGTGCTAAAGAATCTAGCTTTCGCCAGGCAGCTGAGAAACTTCATATTAGCTCCTCCACAGTTGTGCGACGGATTGATCAATTAGAAGAGGCTCTAGGGGTGCGCTTGTTCAACCGCTTACCGGAAGGAGCTGAGTTAACTCCTGAAGCCTGGGCAATTAAAGACAGCGCAGTAAATATGGAAAAGTCGCTGTTTGAACTGGTGCACCACAGGATGCAGGCTGATGATGCAGTCAGAGGGCCGGTGAGTATTTCTATCACGGAAGGACTGGGCATTTATTGGCTATTGCCTCAGCTTGTAGACTTTCAAAAACAATTCCCAAATTTAATTCTGAATGTACAATGTGCAACGCAAAGTGCTGATGTGTTGCGGCTTGAAGCAGACATCGCCATTCAGTTTGAGCGCCCAACAAATCCAGAGCTGATTATTGCGAGACTTGGTTATCTCCATGCTTATCCTTTTGCCGCAAAAAAATATCTTGATATATATGGACACCCAAAGAATATCAATGAAGCCAAAAATCACAAATTTGTTTACCAGATGGCACCTATATTAGAGGAAGAACAAATCTGGGCACAAAAACTTGGATTGCAAAGCATGGATGATATTGTTGGAATCAGAACTAATTCAAATGTTGGCCTTTTCTATGCGGTAGAGAGGGGAGCTGGCATTGGTGTCTTAGCAACTTATGCCATTGCTCTGAAAGCAAATGTAATCCCTATTGATATGGGCATTCAAAACAGGCTTGATATTTGGTTGACTTATCATCCCAGCATCAAAAAAACACCACGCAAAGCCATTGTGATTGACTATATCAAATCAATTTTCGATCCGCAGGTTTATCCTTGGTTTCAAGAAGAATTTATCCATCCTAATGATCTTGTGGACCTTGCACCTGAAGAGGCCAATATTAATATGAATGATGATTATTTTACGTTTAAACCTTTTGGGCGGTAATTTTATTATGTTTTCTAATTTAATAGATAAAGAAATCAATTCACCCTTTGGTACCACACATCTAAAAATAATGGGAACTGGGCCGAAGATGTTTGTTATACATGGAGGTCCTGGTTGTGATCATCGTTATTTAATATCAGGATTAAGTTCATTTGCAGAAAAACGCACATTGATCTTTTATGATCAGCCTAAAGTCAACCAAGTCTCAGCAAATAATCAACTTTCACCTTTGGACATATTTTCTCATTTCCGTTGGCTATCTAAAGAAATCGCTAAAGAGGAAACAATAGGTGTCATTACACATTCATGGGGTTCACTAGTCTTCATTGGTGCATTGCTAGATGAAAAGCTTATTGGAGAACCTTGTGCTAAATTTAATGAAGGAATATTAATTAATCCGGTTCCAGTATGTTGGGAAAAATATGCTCAATGTTCTAAAGAGTTATTAAGCCGAATGAATTGGATTGATAAGGTCAAATTGATTTGGCTCAGCTCCTTTGAATCTGACGGGGCGAAAGCCATGAAAATTCTTTTACCTTATTATGTGGTCAATAAAGTTTCCCTACCTACTGAACATTTTCCCTTAGATAAAAAAACATATTTTAGTATAGACAATCAATTAAAAAGTTTTGACTACAGATCAGTATTGAAACAATTGCCACCACTTTCAGCAATTATAGGTTCCAAAGATTTTATCACTGAAGATTTAACTGACGACCTCACACCACATTTAGAAAACAAAAAAGTAATGGCAAAGGTTTCACATTTCCCTTTTTGGGAAGAAAAAGAAAATTTCACCAGCATTATACATTCACTTTTGAACTAAGATCATACAACTAAAACAGATAAAAAATATTTTTTAACTAAATTCAATGGCTATAGCGTTTAATGTTCCATAAAGCTTACTTCGGCTTCATGGAACAATGATGCCTCAATGTATTCTCTAAGAAACTTGTCTCCACTATGAACTCTTAACCAATAGAAACCCAATTCGATTAATTGAACTCCAACTGGCAGGTGCAAATTAGGGTCTTGTTCTAAAATTTCATTTATAGCCTCAAGGTAATCTCTTTCTTCAAGTCTAGGCATGTATTTAATCCTTTTGAGTAATAAGCAATTGATATTAAAATAACTCACCTAAGGATGGCGGGGATAAGTTTTTTCTAAAAACATCAGTATATGCACGAATAAATGTAAGCTTTTAATTTAATAAAGGTCTTTCTAACCTTACGGTTTAATTTTCTTGTTTCTCGTGATCTCTTAAATTTTCTCAACAGCCACCTGTCTTGAACAATATCCTGCTCGACTTGAATTTTAGGCGTTTCTGGAAAATCTGGATCAGGATCGTATTTTCCTTCAAAACACCCTCTTTTATTTTTCAGCCAACTGATTGGACGGCTTTTATAATAAGGTACTTTTTCAAGAAGCATTGCAGGCTTTCCGGCCTCAATGATGTATTGACGGTACTCTGATGCGGCTAGATCTAGTTCCACATCATTTGATGCACGAAGAGGCAGGTTATCATTTGATTTTGCAATGTCTCCAAGTCCACCAATGGGACGGTTTCCTAAACGCTCTGAAATATAATCTTTGGTTTTCGGATCACTCACCGAGAACACTTGAATGGCTCTGGAGTTTCCAATGAAGGAATTGAAACTCCCTCCATAAATAGATTGGAGCTTTTCAAGTTCTTGAACAAACGGCCAGAGAATAAGATTGTAAGACGCCATAGTCGCAAAGGCGTTTGAAATCTCCGGCATTTTTCCAAGCGCTAAAAACTCATCCATAAACATCAGCACAGGGATCTTTGATCGCCCTCCATCTTCCATGGCATCGATGACAAGGTTGATGAAAAGCCAGAGAAGACGATTTTGCCGCTCAAGTTGAAGCGGAGGGATTACAAGATAGATGGTTGTTGGACATTTCTTGATGTCACTGATTTCAAAAGTGGGGTTAGAAATAATCTCACGCATGATCGGGCTTGAAAGCCATTCAGTATGTTTATCGGCACTCGACATGATGCTGAGCATTTCATTTGTCTGTGATCCACGTATATAGCGCATGGCTGCATCTTTGGCGTATTTCCCAGCTCCTTCATTCAATCCCATTGTTGCCCAAAGCTCATCCTGCTCTTCCGGTAATTGAGAGATAAGATCTCTGATTTCATAGAGGGGTTTTTTCGTATTTTCTTCTGAGATAATTTGAGAGATCAAACCGGAGATAATAGTTTTAGCGCCATCGTCCCAATGAGGGTCTTTAGCATTATCATCAGGAATGACTAATGCATCCGCTACAGTGGCTATACGTTCACGTACTCGCACATCCCCCTCTTTGATGCTAGCAAGCGGATCAAAACGCGCACTTTCTTTTGTAACAATACCAAAGGGGTCAATGATATGAACCTCTTGCCCCATAGCCCGGCGAGCATTTGCAGTTACATGAGCATTTGTTCCCTTAGAATAAGGCATCAACGTATAACAGAGATGTTCAAAAGACCTGTCTATGCCGGATACGTCCATTGTAAGATTTTGGGAGTTCCCCTACAGGAGGGAAAACATAAGCCTCTCGTTTCTTGGGCAATATACGAAAAAGTTCAGAACCGCATGAAAACAAAAAAATTAGCCCCAGCTCGAAAAGATATTAATCTTGATTTTCCACTACGCGGATTTGTCACATGTAGCGATTGCGGTAAACCATTACGCGCGGGTTGGTCTAAAAGCCGCTCAGGCAAGCGCCACCCTTATTATAATTGCCAAACTAAAGGCTGCATAAGCTATGGCAAGTCAATAAGACGAGCAGATATAGAGGGGGAGTTTATCAAACTACTTAGAAAACTAAGACCAACTCAGCCACTCTTCGAGCTTATCAAAGCAATGGTTCTTGACGCAGCAAAACAAAGGACAGAGCAAATAAAGACCATCAAACATGCTCTAAAAAAGCAAATCACTACGACTGAGAAGAAGATTAACTCACTGCTTGATTACATGGCAGAAGCTTCTAGCCCCCTTACAGCTAAAACCTACGATCAAAAGATCGAGAAATTGCAAATTGAAAAGATCTCAGCTCAAGAAAAATTACAAAATTTGGGCTTAAAAACTCCTAACACCGATTTACTCATTGAACCATGTATGAAATTTTTATCAAACCCTTGTAAAATATGGGAATTGGGAGATATTCACCTACAGAAAATGGTGCTCAGACTGGTATTTTCTGAACCACTAGCCTATGCACGAAATGAAGGCTATAGAACCGCTAAAACGTCCTTACCTTTCAACATGTTAGATGATAAATTTGGCTCAAATTGTAAAATGGTGCGGGCGGCCGGACTTGAACCGGCACGATCGTAATGATCGAGGGATTTTAAGTCCCTTGTGTCTACCAATTCCACCACGCCCGCTTAAATGGCCTGATTAATCTTCTAAAAAGATTAAAGGATGGAAAGAAAACTGTGTACCCTCAACAGGCTAAAGGTGCAAGCCTAGATTTAAGAAAAATGACAATTTTTTTATTGCTCTTTCTAATAGAAAGGGTTTAGGCGCTTTTTTCTTTATTTTTACCCCATTTCTTCAACCAACTGTGACTTTCAGAAACATCAATCACGCCATATGATCAACAAGATGAAGATTTAAATCTAAAAATCAGTTATAAATTGAAGTAATAATCGCAATAAGTGCCTTTAATTTCACAACGGAGTGATAACAATGCTTGCTACCCCTTTAAATCCAACAGCAAAAATGATGAAAAAACTTCTATCCATCATGCTAACGGCAAGCCTTTCTATAGTTCTGGCACTTTCCTTCACCGGTCTTTCTTCAACAGATGCCGAAGCAAAGAAATATAAGCGTGGTTACTCAAACACCATCCGCATTGAAAGCCGCTTTAGCCCTAACAAATATATCATCGCCCCCATTCGCAAAAATCGCTATGGGGACACTGAAGTCCGCCTGCCAAATGGCCACTGGATCAATTGCGCAAAAAACTGCCGCTGGACAGTGCAAAAAGAATATTTAGATTTTTGGGAATATCAGAGTAATCCATTTGGTCCGGGCTACATCCGTTTTAATCGGTATTTTGACTAAATGAGAGCTGAACTAAATCTCTAAGAAAGCCGAACCAAATCTATTTGGCTTAAAAATAATTCGTTAAAATTTTAATCAAATAAATGGGCTAATAGAAAACCTCTGTTAGCCCTTCATTTGTATAATCAAGATGAACCACCAGCAAAGAACTCTTGTTCAATGATAAGGAGGTTTGTCATGAACGCATCTTTACGCCCCCCAAATTGGATATCAATCCTTTTAAGCTTATTAATCGTTGGCCTATCAATTCATCTTCTTTTGTTGATTAACCAACCCATCATTTTATGAGTAATAAGCAGCAAATCACAAACTTTGCAAAAGCTGCAACCAAAGTGAGATTGTGAGAACTGAAAGCATTGTGCTTAATAGCAAAACAGAAGCCGCCAAAACCATAGCCCGGTTATAGAGACTTGCAAAAATATAAATATTAAATCCAGCTGGCATGGCAGCAACCAACACAGCCGATTGAACAAAAAGTTTTGGCAAATCAAACAAGACGTGCGTTATGAAAAAAACAAGCGCCGGGTAAAAAATCAAAGCGATCCCAGATATAATCAGGCTTTCAAAAATCTCAGCTTTTAAAGTGTAACGCGTAAGCGCAACACCCACCCCAAAAATCGCAATGGGCAACGCCCCTTCCGCAATCATATCAATCGCCACCATCAAAGGTTTGGGTATATCAAGACCAACTTGATTACTAAAAATACCAAGCAACAAACCAATCATCAGCGGGTTGGAAAAAATTGAGGTAAGCGTTTTGCGAACAGTCTCGCCCAATGGCGCGCCATCTCTTCGCGCCAACTCCATAGAGATCATGCCAATGGAATAAACAATCGGCGTATGAATAGAGATAATCCCATAGGCCAAATTCAAAGCCTCAGCACCAAAGGCGCGCTCTGTTATAGGAAGCCCAAGCAAAACCCCATTGGTAAAGAACGCACAAAACCCAACAGCCACAGCTTCACCAGGCCGTCTCTTCCAAAGTAACCGGCCTAATAACCCCGCCGCTATAAAACTCGCAATTGCACCACTATAAAAGCCAAACAACATCGGCCCATTCAGCGCCGTGCTAAAATCAAGATGATACATGGCCTGAAACAATAGAACAGGCAAAGTAAATTTAATGCTCAGTGCATTAATAACGTCAGACGTCTCGGGCCCTATATAGCGAAGAGTACAAGCAATATAGCCCGCTAAGATAATAATAAAGACAGGAGCAATGATGAGCAGAATTTCAAACACAAGAACTCCCAAGAGCAAAGAGAAGTGTAAAGAATAAGCCAGTAAGACTTATTTAGACGCCCCAGCAAACCAATTGTCAAATAAGAAAGCCCTTCCTCTTTCAAAAGAGGAAGGGCTTAATTAAAATTCACTCATCTTGATCGCGGAACAATCAGATTTTACTTCTACCTACTCATCCTTCGGCAAATTCAGTCTAATGTGCAACTCACGAAGTTGAGCCGCTGACACATCAGATGGCGCAGACATAAGTAGATCTTGCGCTTGCTGGTTCATCGGGAACATCGTTACTTCACGAATGTTCGGCTCACCGCATAGAAGCATCACAATCCGATCAACACCAGGCGCGATACCACCGTGAGGCGGCGCACCATATTGAAGGGCTCGCAACATGCCACCAAACTTATCTTCAAGCACTTGGCGATCATAACCAGCAATATCAAATGCCTTTTCCATGATCTCAGGCTTATGGTTCCGAATAGCACCAGATGAAAGCTCAACACCATTACAAACAATATCATATTGATAAGCATTGATTGTCAGCGGGTCTTGATTTTCAAGCGCTTCTATTCCACCTTGCGGCATAGAAAACGGATTGTGCGAGAAGTCCACACGCTTTTCATCTTCATTCCACTCAAACATAGGGAAATCAACAATCCAGCAGAACTTAAAGCCTTCCGTTTCAGATAAGCCAAGCTCATCACCAACACGCACACGCGCCTGGCCAGCAAAATCAAGAAACGCCTTCGGCTTACCGCAAACAAAAAATACAGCATCACCATCTTTCAGGTTCAATTGCTCAGAAATGGCCTTAGTGCGCTCTTCACCAATATTCTTCGCAACAGGGCCAGAACCAGCCCCATCTTTAAAGAAGATATAACCAAGCCCAGGCTGCCCTTGGTCTTGCGCCCAGCTATTCATCCGGTCACAAAAAGCACGAGAGCCACCCGTTGGTGCCGGAATAGCCCAAACGCGAACTTCTTCATCCTTCTCAATCATACCCGCAAAGATTTTAAAGCCAGAGCCAGCAAAATGTTCGGTAACATTTTCCATCTCAATCGGGTTACGAAGGTCAGGCTTGTCATTACCGTATTTTTCCATAGATGTTTTGTAAGGAATGCGAGGGAATGTTTCGGTTACTTCCTGGCCATCAGCGAATTCTACAAACAAATCACGCAGCACAGGCTCAACCGCCTGGAACACATCTTCTTGCGTTACAAAGCTCATTTCAATATCGAGTTGGTAGAACTCACCTGGGCTTCTGTCAGCGCGCGCATCTTCATCTCTAAAACATGGCGCGATTTGGAAATAGCGATCAAAGCCCGCCATCATAATCAATTGCTTAAATTGCTGTGGTGCCTGCGGCAGGGCATAAAATTGACCAGGATGCATCCGGCTTGGCACCAAAAAGTCTCTAGCACCTTCAGGGCTAGAGGCCGTTAGAATAGGTGTTTGGAATTCAAAGAACCCATTTTCAATCATCCGGCGCCGCATAGAAGAGATAATCTCAGCTCGCTTCATAATGTTGTTGTGCAAAGTCTCCCGGCGAAGATCGAGAAAACGATATTTAAGGCGAATATCTTCAGGGTATTCAGGCTCACCAAAAACAGGCAGCGGCAATTCTTGAGATGCACCCAAAACTTCCATATCGCGAATGTAAATTTCAACCGCACCAGTTGGGAGCGCCTCATTGCGGCTCTCATCATCACGCGCTTTCACTTCACCATCAATGCGAATAACCCACTCAGCACGCACCTTTTCAATCTCGGAAAAAACAGGGCTATCAGGGTCACAAACACATTGCGTCACCCCATAATGATCACGCAAATCAATAAAGAGCACCCCGCCATGGTCACGCACGCGGTGAACCCAGCCAGAAAGGCGCACTGTTTCCCCTACCTGGGCTTCACGCAACGCTCCACATGTATGGCTTCTAAATGCATGCAATTGCTCGCTAGCAGATGTATCGACTGTCGAATTCATTATATTCTCTCACCCAAAGGTTAGTTTTTAAAGCTTTTGCCTCTTATAGCGGCTGACTGAACAAAATACAGACAAAACCTGCCCAGAACCGCATAATTTCC
This sequence comes from Hyphomicrobiales bacterium, assembly GCA_965230545.1. Classification (GTDB taxonomy): domain Bacteria; phylum Pseudomonadota; class Alphaproteobacteria; order Rhizobiales; family HXMU1428-3; genus HXMU1428-3. The sequence goes on from CBDDLE010000004.1 coordinate 783,246, forward strand.
GTAAAATCAAACTTGATTATGAGGGAAAAACGCATGAGGGGCTTTGTTTGTCAAGTTGCTTGCGCTATTGATAAAGAAGAAATTTGTTAAAGATAAAAATTGATAGACCAAAAATCAAAAGAAATCAAAGCGCAAGATGCAAATCATTACCAAAACTGCCGACCTAAACGACCTTTGTTCCAGATTAATTTCTCATGAATTTGTAACCGTAGACACGGAATTCATGCGCGAAAGCACCTATTGGCCAGATTTATGCCTCATCCAAATCGCCTCTGAAGAAGAAGAAGCCATCATCGACCCGTTAAGTAACGGCCTGGATATGTCAGCTCTTTATGAGCTCATGGCAGACACATCGGTCGTGAAAGTCTTCCATGCAGCGCGCCAGGATATTGAAATTTTCTTTAATTTGTCAGGCAAAGTGCCAACGCCAATTTTTGACACACAAGTCGCTGCTATGGTTTGCGGCTTTGGCGAGCAAATCAGCTATTCAATGCTCGTTCAAAAAATCACCAAAGCAGAACTTGATAAATCATCACGCTTTACTGATTGGGCCAAACGCCCTTTGAGTGACAAACAGCTCAAATATGCAATGGGCGATGTGACCCATTTAAGAGATATATATAAACGGCTCAAAAAAGACTTAGAAAAAAGCAAACGCAGCTCCTGGTTAGATGAAGAAATGAAACTTCTCACCAGCCAAGAAACCTATGACATCAAACCGGTTGACGCCTGGAAACGCATGAAAATGCGCGTCAAATCAAGAAAAGCCCTTGGCATCCTAATGGAATTGGCTGAATGGCGTGAAAGACTTGCCCAAAGTGCAAACATCCCAAGGGGAAGAGTTTTAAAAGACGATGCCTTGTTCGACATCGCCAACCAGGCCCCTAAAAATGTAAAAGACCTAGGACAATTGCGCGCTGTCTCTGAAGGCTTTGCAAGATCAGACAAAGGCAAACAAGTCTTAAGCGCCGTAGAGCGCGGCAAAGCAAAAGATCCTGAGAGCATCCCTCCTTTAAAAAAGGGAACACCACTTGACGCAGAAGCCATGGCCATTTGCGAGCTACTACGCGTGCTTTTAAAAGCCATAGCCGCCAGTAATGGCGTCGCTCCTAAGATGATTGCATCTACAAATGATTTGGAAAAACTCGCTCTTAATGATAATGCGGACATCCCAGCGCTAAAGGGCTGGCGCTATGAACTCTTTGGTTTGCCTGCACTGCGCATCAAACGAGGCGAATTATTGCTAACTGTGAAAAATCAACGCGTCCAAACAATAGAATGCCCAGAAACCGCACAATCGCAAGTTTAACAGACGGTCCAACACAAATCTATTAGTACTCTGAAAACAATATTCCTCATGGGATAAGAAACAGCCACCAACAAGGTGTAAAATCACGAAGAAGGAGTGACGCCTAGACGGTTGTGTAATGGGCAACTGAAGTCCTAGAAAGGCGTCAGGACATGGCGAAGCGAGAGCGCAGCCCGGCGCGTTGCGCCGCCCCTCGGAGGGCCTGCCGCTTCAGCGGCAGAATAGCCCGTGAGAGAAAATAGAGCGGATGCTTTGTGGGCATCTAAAGCTCCACTAAAACCCCTACCCCGCCAACAATCTCATAATCTTCCCCCGCGGATTATAAGGCGCGTGCTTGCGCCAATTGGCCATTGCAGCTTTGGCTTCATCAGACCACACATTCGGTAAAACTACTCGAACACAAATAATCTGATTACCGTGGCCCTCAAACCCCCGGCGCAGCCCCATTTGCTTCATCACAATCTCATCACCATCGCGAGCATCACGCGGAATTGTCACTTTAGCTGGCCCATGGATCGTCGGCACATCAAGTTCAATACCAAAAAAACATTCATAAGGTGTGATAGGCACATCCATATAAATATCTTCTCCCTCACGCACAAACAAAGAATGTGGCTCTACACGAACCTTCACCACAAACGGTTCCCCATTTTCCCCTGGGCTTTTCACCCGTAATCTTTGGCCAGATTTCACACCAGCTGGAATATTGATTTTAAATTCTGTCTTATTCGGCAAGCGCACATGTTTGGTTGTCCCAACACAAGCTTCGATAAAATCAATGCTTAAACGATATTGCTTCTCGCGCCGCCGCGCACTCCCATGAGCTGAAGCGCTATCTTCATCAATATAGGCTCTGGTTGCATCACTTGAGCTAGAGTGATCTTTTTTTGTATATTCTCGCCCCGTTGTCTCTTTAACAGGACTTTCCTGCTTCTCTCGTGCTCGATCATAAGAACGGCGCGGTAATGGCTTCCCCCGATGGTCAATCCGCCCCATGTCATATTGAACCCGTGTTTTCGGATCACCAAGAATTTCAAAAGCTGCCACAACATCCTTGAACTTAGCTTCTGCTATTTTATCCCCCAAATTACGATCAGGATGATAGAGCAAAGCCAGCTTATGATACGCGCGGCGCACCTCTTGGCTAGTCGCCGTCACATCAATTCGCAAAATTTGATAAAGCTCGCTCAAGGCAAACCACTCCATACTCAAGTACTAAATTTAACTCTAACTCACCCAAAGGAGGCAAGTCTCATGCCAAAGTACCACATATGGCCCCATTAACCCAAAGACCTCCGCCACTAAGGTTAATTGGTTAATAAAATCAGTGCACTAAACTATAGAGCTAAACTAAAAAAAAGGCAGGAATTAGAAATTGAGAAAACTGAAAAAACGGCTATCAGAATTCACTCGTAGTTCTGTTTCAATGTTTAAGAGCTTGCCAAGCGAACGTAAGCGCTTTTCCAACCGTTCACCGTCTAAAGCATCAAAAGGGTGCGGTAATTCAATCACCAATCGTCCTTCATCATGAAATATTGGTGTTTTAGGGATAATTCCCCGTACTCCAGCAGAAATCATGTGAGCAGTGCGAATAGCACCACCAACAATCCGAGCCCGGTAAAGCATATCCTCGCTGAGTAAATCAGAAAAATTTGTATCAAAACCGTTCGAATTTGGCCCATTATGACGGAAGTAATTTGAAAGTGCCAAAAAAGCACGCCCCGGATGATCGATACTCGAATAAATACTATAAGCAATCGCTCCCATCGTCCGCTCTGCTCTAAAAGAAGGGTGCATTCTCCACCCAATGTCAGAAACAAGACAAGCCGCCTTGCGCAAACGGGTATCTTCAGCTGTTTCTTTTAAATCATCAGTCTCAAAAATAGAATCTGTCCACTCACCAAGCTCAAAAGCATGCGCCAACGAGCGAGAGCGTAGAAACGCTAAATTTTCACAAGCAGACAAAAGCGGGTCTTCTAAAAGGTCTTGTTCGCTCAGCATGCTGTAAAGCAAGCCTTCTCGCACCCCATAATTGGAAGTAATGATCTCAGAAGGCTCGCATCTTTTAATAATTCGCTCAAGCACAAGCGCCCCATATGGCACAACAGGGCGACGCTGTTTTGAAATTCTATTTATACCCTGAATGTCTTTGAGATCAGCTTGCTTAAGCAAATGAGAAGCAAATTCAAGCGCACTTTCAGGCGTAATTTTATAACCATGAAGCACGCGAAGCGGGTAAGAATGCGCTTCCATGTGTAATTTAATAAAAGCGCGCCAAGTCCCACCAACCAAATAAAAAGAACGCCCCTTGCCCTTTTTTATCCAAGAAACCTTCTCCAAGGCCTCATCAATGTATTTGCGTGCAACTTTCAAATCATCATTAGCAACATCAATGAGCCTCAATCCTCCAAGAGGAAGTGTCTCCCCCTTTGAAAGGGACCTATTGCTAATATCAATCAATTCAAGTGAACCACCGCCCATGTCACCGGCTAAACCATCAGCCTTGTGGTCTCCGGCTAAAACACCAGCCGCAGCAAGCTCAGCCTCAACCACCCCTGAAATAACTTCAATGGGGCGCCCACAAATTGCCTCTGCATCTTGAATAAATTTAGGCCCATTACTAGCCTCTCTTGCTGCAGCCGTGGCAATAACGCGAAATTCGGACACTCCAATCTGGTCAACAACAGATTTAAACCGCCGAAGCGCCATTAACGCCCGCTCAACCGCATCTTCCCCAAGCTTGCCACTCGAGGCAACCTCACGGCCAAGACCACACAAACATTTTTCATTAAATAAAGGAATAGGGGTTAAAGTAACCCCTTCAAAAACAACAAGCCTGACAGAATTAGACCCAATATCAATCACAGCAACCGGTTTGGTATTCGGTAAAACGCCACCTATTTCATTCGTTAGTCTCAATGTCGTTATCGCCATTCATTAATTCTATTATTTGCGGCGGGAAATTCTTTTTCAAGGCCTTACCTCGGCCAGATAATGAAGGATTATTCATAAAATAGTCCTGAGCACTAAATGGCTCTTCTCCCTCAGATACAGCAACGCGAATGGATGATCCATCACTTTTTACCATCCAACTTTGCTGATTATCTTTCAAATTTGCAACCATTATCTGGCTTAAAATTTGATCATGCACAGTTCCCGGCTTAATAGGAATAATAGATTCAACCCTGCGATTTAAATTTCTCTGCATCATATCAGCTGAACTAATATAAACAATCGCCTCAGGAGAAGGTAACCCCTTACCCGCCCCAAAACAATAAATCCTGGCGTGCTCTAAAAAACGCCCAACAATAGACTTCACACGAATATTCTCAGATAATCCCGGCACCCCAGGACGTAAACAACAAATACCACGAACCACCAAATCAATAGGCACGCCCTTGGAACTCGCCTCATAAAGCTTGTCAATCACCGTATCATCAACAAGAGAGTTCATTTTCATCCAAATTGCAGCTGGCCGTCCTGCTTTGGCATGTGAAATTTCTTCTTCAATATGCTCTAAAATTCGGTCGCGCAAACCAAAGGGAGATGCAGCCATACGCTCCAATTCAGCTGGCTCTGCATAACCAGTAATAAAATTGAAAATCCGCGTCACATCTCGACCAATGGCGGGGTCAGTCGTAAAATAAGATAGATCTGTATAAACCTTCGCCGTTTGCGGGTGATAATTGCCAGTACCAAGGTGACAATAAGTTTTAAGCTCTCCATTTTCACGGCGTATAATTTGACAGAGCTTTGCATGAGTTTTCAATTCAAAAAAACCGTAAACCACATGCACCCCAGCGCTTTCAAGGTCACGCGCCCAGCGAATGTTGGCCGCTTCATCAAACCGTGCTTTCAGTTCAACAACCGCTGTCACTGATTTACCCGCCTCAGCCGCTTCCTTCAGCGCTTGAATGATAGGTGAATTTTTACTGGTCCTGTAAAGGGTCCACTTAAGAGAAACAACATCCGGGTCATTAGCCGCTTGTTTCAAAAACTGGAGAACTACATCGAAGGACTCATATGGATGGTGAACCACAAAGTCCTTCTCCTTAATGGCAGAAAAACAATCTCCATTATGCTGGCGCACAATGCGCTCAGGAAATCTCTTGGTAAAGGAGGGAAAAACAAGATCACGCCGTTCATCAACAATCAATTCAGATGTATCGTTCAGCCCAAGCAACCCCTCTTGAATAAACACCTCATTATCTTGAACTTCAAGCTCGTTGATAACAAATTGCCGCAAATCAACAGGCATCGACGCATCAATTTCAAGACGAATAACCGAACCACGACGGCGACGTTTTAAAGCAGTTTCAAATAAGCGAACAAGGTCTTCCGCTTCTTCTTCAATCTCAATATCGCTATCGCGTAACAATCGAAACGCACCTTGCGCCAAAATCTCCATACCAGGAAATAAGCGCGATGCAAAATGAGAAACAACTGTCTCCATTCGGATAAAACGAATGGATTTAACTTTTGCCCGCCCTTTAGCGGTTGGCAATCTAACAAATCGATCAGACTGAGGCGGCAAAGGAACTAACGCGCGCATAGGGCTATCGTTGCCTTGCTTTAAACTCAACGCAATGGCAAGTCCTAAATTCGGAATAAAAGGAAATGGATGAGCCGGATCAACAGCAATTGGTGTCAAAATCGGAAACACTTGAGACATAAAATAATCATCAAGCCAGTCAGCTTCTTGAGATGTGAGCTCATCTCCCATAATCACATGGATTTTTTCTTTGCCCAAATCTTTTGATAAACTTGTCCAAATGAGCTGCTGATCTTCACTCAACTCTGCAACTGCTTCGTTAATTTGATCCAGCTGTTCCTTAGGTGTTAATCCATCTTGGCTTGGTGTATCAATCCCCGCCAGCATCTGCCCACGTAAACCGGCAACCCGAACCATATAAAATTCATCTAAGTTCGACGCTGAAATGGATAAAAACCTTAAACGCTCTAAGATAGGGTGAGAGAGGTTCCCTGCTTCTTCCAACACACGTTGATTAAACTCTAACCAAGAAAGTTCACGATTAAAAAAACGTTCAGGGCCAGTTAGATTTTTCGGGGCAGCTTGTTCCATAAATGCGCTCATAATAAAATATCTAAAATCAAAATTGACTTAAGAGGAAAAAACCGCACTTAAATTCGGCAAAATAAGGGGAATCACTCTAAAATTGAGATAAAACTATCATAATATATCATAGCTAATATGACAGTTAGAACCTCAGAGTAAGATTAATAGCTAAGAAAACGGATTGTTTGTTAATTTTTCCAGTTCAAAGAAAAAATATCGCGTCAATCATTTGCCCGCAAAATTTCACCAACAAATTGCCGAGTTAATTTACGCCCGCTGGCAAGAGCGGCTTTATCAATTCGCTCAACCGCAAGCCCAACCCCTTCAAAAGAGCGCTCCATGCGGGGCAAAATATACTCAATCAATTGCGGGGTGACTTCCAGCTGCCTGTCTTCAAATTGCTTTAAGAGCATAAAACGCAAAAGCATATCATCTGGTGTCTCTATTCGAACAACGGCAAGCGCTCGAATACGAGAGCGCAAATCGGGCAAATCAATGTGAATTTGCCCAGGCCCAGAAACAGCCGTGAACAATAAATGAAAGCCCTTTTCTTTAGCCAGGTTAATCAAATGAAAAAGCGCTTGCTCATCATGAATACCTTCATCCAAATCTTCAATCACCATTGAAGAAATTTCATCTTCACTCTCAACAATATCAGAGCGTGTAAAATCAGAAGCTTTCACAAGTTTCGCATTAGATGCCATTTGCCAAACATGCGCCAAATGACTTTTACCTGAGCCAACCGGCCCTTGTAAAAACATAGCAGGCGCTGGCCAATTCGGCCATTGATCAATCAACTCAATCGCCGCTCGGTTGGAATTTGAAACAAAGAAGTTTTCTAGCCCATGAGCTGGGCGGTGTTGAAAGTCTAATGTTAATTGCGGAGAAGAAAGGGCCTCCCTATGGACACCCTTCACTTCAGCCTCATTTTTATTCGTCATATACGAAACAACTACCTACTATTAATTACTTTTACCATGATAAAGCTCGCTATCCATATAACGCTCAAGCGCAAAGCGAACCAGAACACCAATAATCGCCGCAAGCGGAACTGCCACAAGCATGCCCACAAAGCCCATCAAATATCCAAACACAAATAAGGCAAAGATCAGCCAAACAGGGTGCAAGTTTACCTGATCCCCAACGATTTTAGGTTGTAAAAAATTACCCTCAATCAACTGGCCTGTTAAAAACACACCAAACACCATCAAAATAGAAATCCAATCAGGCCAAAATTGCCCAAGAGCAAACCCAACAGAAAGCACCAAGCCTATGGCAGAGCCGATGTAAGGCATAAAGCTTAAAACCCCTGCGATCACGCCAATTAAAAACCCATGCTTTAAACCAACAAGCATCAATCCTATTGAATAAATAGCAGCTAAGATCAAGCAAACAGTCACCTGCCCCCGCATAAATCCGTTTAATGTCCGGTCAACTTTGCGAGCCAACTCGCGCAATGTCTCCAAATGGTTACGCGGCAAAGTGCGGTCAACCCGTTTAATCAACATGTTCCAATCGAGTAAGAGATAAAAAGCAACAACCGGCGTGATAACAAAAAGCGAAACCATATTAACAAGCGCCAAACTTCCATCCCAAACATGCTTTAAAAACGCACCAAGTTTCAAAGATGAACTATCAGCAAATTGTCGTACCGCTTCCTCAAATCCAAACTCAATCGTATCAAGCTCTTTGCCAAAAAACGTTTGAGAATAATGAGCAATAATCCCCCGCAAACTTTCCATATGCCCAGGAAGCGCAATCGCTAAATCTCTTGCCTCACGCACCAAAAACGGCAAGACGGTGATTAAAAACAAAATGATGATCAATGAGAAAATAAAAAGAATAAGCAAAGTCGCTAAAAAGCGAGACATACCTAAATTAGAAAGCCTGTCAGCAATAGGGTTTAAAAAATAAGCAATGGCAGCACCAGCAACAAAAGGTAATAAAATTGGTCTCAGCCAAATCAACCCTGCAATCAATAAAATGCCTACAACGCCCCAAAATATAAAAGCTTTTTCCCGAACTGTCATGCCCACCCTACTTCATTTGTTGTCTCTAATTTCAAACTGAATATAGATTATTAAACTCATTATGAACCACTTTTTCAAAAAACCAAAAATGACATGGGGAGAGTTTGGGAAAACGTGCAAAACGTAAGTGACGATCAAAGTCTTAATAGACTTCCCAAACAAACAAAAAATCACAGTTGAAATTCTTTAAAAAAATGGAATTTCCCTATAATGAGTAGATTTAAGATCAGAACCGGCTTAATTCGCCAGTAAAATCCATTTATCGCCATTCGGCTGTAAACTCATCCCAGCACCAGCAACCTGCTGTGCGAAAGCTTCAGCCCCTCCAGGAAAAAGACAGCTCACATCAGCACCACGAGCAGAAAGCTTTTCAATATTCAGCTCTTCAACCCCATCAATATTAAGAAGGCGTTTGCGAATAGCCTGCCAATGACGCAAACCACTAAACTTAACATGCATAATAATCCGTGCACCACCCACATCTCCTTGCCAACCTGCTAATGGGGCATCTTCTTGGGTCTTTGTTTGCCATGGCAAAACCTCTGGTGGCTCAACGTCAACCGGAGGGCGTCTTACCAATTGCGGTTTAATCCGCAGCAATTTTAACCGCTGCTCAAAAAGCCCGAGCGCAACTTCAGCCGCAATATCAGCCGCACCAATTGCACTCCCCTCAGGTTTTAAATGGTCACTTTTGTAGATAATCTCACCCACCCCATCAAAACCAACAAGGCTAAGCCTTAATTTATTTTTAGATTGAGCCGCTGAAAGCAAAGCAATCACAACAGGTTTGCCTTGATACGCTTTTTTTAACCCCTGTTTTGCTGCCTTGTCACCACGAATGAGCGCACTTAAGACAGCATCATCAATGAGTGCCAACCGCTCACCAACCTTTAAAGGTACCAACGCATGAGTTAAGTCGAGCGTATTCCAACTTGAAACCCATTCTTCCTGGCTCAAAACCGGTTTACTCTGCCCAGATGGCACTTCAAGTAAACCAGCAGCAACAACAGGAATAATCAGCACTTCTTCAGCTTGCTTATCCCAATAAGGAATATGATTTTTGCGCAAAAGCGTCTTCACACCCTTCGCCGAAAATTTGAAATCCATAGTGGCCAGATATTCTGTCGACGAATTTTTCTCATTCTGCACAGAAAGCGACGTAATGATTTTAGACAAGGCCTTGTCATCAAGCGTTGGCAAACGATCATAAGAAGCAAAAAGTGTCAGCCGTTTTAAGAGCAATGACAATGCAACAGAACGCCCATCAGAAAGCGCAGCCCTCTTTGCGGCAACAGCATCTTTCGCCTCTGCCCAAACCTCAAAGTTAGAAACTGTATAAACAGGATTAGCTGTGCGATTATTTCCTTGCGCGCTCAAATCGGCAATAAAAACCACGCTGGAACTCAAGAGACCAACTAACAAAACAAGAAAAATATGTTTAAACTTCATTCCAAATGAGTGCCGCATAAAAACTATCCCGCCTGAGTTTTAAAATGAGTTTGAAAAATAGAGCGCTTCAACAAATCAAATTTCCTAAAAACCAATAAAATGATCAAATCTCACGATTACACAAATCTATACGATTAAAATGCCAGTCATTTAGACCTAGTGTCCTTTTTTGGCATTTTTTTGTAAGAGACCCCATAGAAAATCACTTAATTTCACCACTCTTCCCCAAAATTGCATCCAAACATCAGAAAATCAGGCAAAACACCCCCTTTATTTACAAATTACCATTCATTTTACCAAAATCCTCCGGTAAGAAGACTTGATTAGCACTATGAAAAAACGCTAATACCAGAGCCTTAACTGCCTCTGCTCCAGAGACAACAGGATTAAAGAAAGCTATAAGACCGCATGTCAGACCAACCAAAAACATCTGCATCTGCTGAAAACCAAAATGAAACCGGCCTAACATATGCTGATGCCGGTGTAGATATCGATGCTGGCAATCAACTCGTAGATGCCATCAAACCTTTTATCAAATCCACCCATCGTTCTGGTGTTGTAGGTAATATCGGCGGCTTTGGCGGATTGTTTGACTTAAAAGCAACCGGTTTAAAAGATCCTTTGCTCGTTGCAGCAAACGATGGCGTGGGCACAAAATTAAAACTCGCCATCGAAACAGGCATTCATGATACGGTCGGCATTGACCTCACAGCCATGTGCGTCAACGACCTTATTGTACAAGGCGCAGAGCCTCTCTTCTTTTTAGATTATTTTGCCTGCGGTAAATTAGAAAACGGTGTCGCAGAAAATGTAATCAAAGGCATAGCTGAAGGCTGTAATCAAGCTGGTTGCGCCCTCATCGGTGGTGAAACTGCTGAAATGCCTGGCATGTACGCAGAAGGTGAGTATGATCTTGCGGGTTTCTCAGTCGGTGCAGTTGAACGCAATGAGCTGCTGCCAAACCCAAATCTAAGCGCTGGCGATAAAATCATTGGCCTCGCTTCAAATGGCGTTCACTCAAATGGCTTCTCACTTGTTCGAAAAATCGTTGAACATGCTGGCCTAACCTGGAATGACAAAGCCCCCTTTGATGCCGAAAAAACTGTGGGAGAAGCTCTCCTTACCCCAACAAGAATTTATGTGAAACCAATTTTAAAAGCTTTAAAAGAAATCGGCCACATTCATGCACTCGCACATATCACTGGTGGCGGCCTCATTGAAAACATCCCGCGCATTCTCTCAAAAGGGCTAACTGCAGAAATTGATCTTTCTAAAATAACCCCACCAGCAGTTTTTGGCTGGCTAAAACAAGCAGGAAACGTCAGTGAAACTGAGATGATCCGCACCTTTAATTGCGGTGTTGGCATGGTGATTATTGTAAAAGCTGAAAAGGCTGAAGAGATTACAAACCTCTTAAATGAATGCGGAGAAACAGCAACTCTCATCGGTGATGTAAAACCAGCAACTGATGAAAGTGAACCATTTAGCACTATAAATAAGTTGGTTTTCTAATAATGACAAACACAACAAACGGTGAAAAAGCACGCGTGGGCATCTTAATCTCAGGCAGAGGCTCCAACATGCAAGCCCTCATTGAGGCAGCTAAAGCAACAGACTTCCCCGCTGAAATAGTTTTAGTCATTTCAAACCGCCCAAAAGCCAAAGGCATTGAGTTTGCTAAAGAAAACAACATTCCAACGCTAATCATAGATCACAAATCATTCGATACCCGAGATGAATTTGATCATGAGCTCCACCAGGCTCTTAAAGCGGCAAACATAGACTTAGTCTGCAACGCCGGCTTTAAAAGATTGCTCGGCAAAGACTTTGTTGAAAAATGGCGCAACAAACAACTGAACATTCACCCCTCGCTTTTACCAGCATTTAAGGGGTTAAACACCCATGAGCGCGCCCTGGAAACAGATGTAAAAATAGCTGGCTGTACAGTCCATTTTGTACGTTTTGAAATGGATGAAGGCCCCATCATCGCTCAAGCCGCCGTTCCTGTTTTACAAGACGACACCCCCGATACCCTTGGCGCAAGAGTATTAGAAGCAGAGCACCAAATATACCCGGAAGCGTTAAAAAAGGTAGCAAGCGGCCTGGTTAAAGTCGTAGGAGAACGGTTGGTAGATAAATCACATTGCCAGGAACAACCTCCTCTTTACGCTCCTGCAATAAAAAGTGATCAATAAAGCAATAGCTCGCACAAAATCCAAAAAAGAGCCTAACCAGCCTGTTTTTCACTCAAAAATAGCCTATTAACCATAAATCTTATAAAAAACTTATAGGTTTGAGCTATATCAAGACCTCTTTCAGTAACTATGTATAAGGCTTTACTCTAGACAGATCCTTCAGAGTAATGTTAGGTCCTTGAGATAATATGTAATTGACGATAAAACTTGATGAAAATAGTTAGGACATGCAATTAATGCCCTAATTTATTGCCACAAGATATAAGGCTTTCACTCCGTGATACTTAAATTGTGACCTTAAAATTTAGAAGTTAATGAAACCAACTCGATTATTAGAACCAGTTCACTCATTAACCCCCTATTCAATCACAAGAGAAAAGCCCAAATTGAACATGAAATTGGTCTAAAATCTGCATTATCCTAAATCTGCATCAAAAAGGTCTATATCTGTTCAAAAATTGAACTGTAAAAGCGTAAGAGGTACTCATGTCCGTAGCTGACGTGCAAACACAACAGTCACACGACTTAGGCGAAGAACAAAGCATTTGGTTTAAATTGACCCCACTTCTAAAAGGGTCAAACCCTATGCAAGTGGTTATGCACATGTGCGAAAAATACGGGGGCGTTATTCCAATTAACCTCAAAGACCAAAAACTTTGGTTCATGAGCGATGTTGAACATTTCCGCCGCGTACTCGTTACCAACACTGATAATTACACCAAATATTTCGATGGCATCAAACCAATCTTTGGTGATTCAATGATTACGGTAGATGGTAAACTCTGGCAAAACATCCGCGTTCCGCAACAGCCAGCATTCCACCCAAAAGCATTCAAAGAATATTTCCCATTTCTGGTTGAAGCGATTAACACCAAATGTGACCGCTTCTCAGAACTCGCCAAATCTGGCGAAACAATTGAAATGGTTGAAGAAACCTGGACCCTCGCCGCTGACATGGTGTGCCGCGCCCTCTTTGATCGTAAAATGCCATTTAACCCGCATTTCGTTTTTAAAGCTGTTAAAACATACACAGACGTCTCTAGCCACAAATCAATTCGCCTTGGTCGCCAGTCAGGTGAACTAAAAGACGTTTCAGAAGTTGATCCAGCTAAAGCGGTAGACACATGGCTTTCTGTACCAGGCATGGTGCTGGGTGAAGACCCTCTAACAAACAGAGAAAAAACATTAATGGCTCTTCTAACCAAAGCCAAAGAAGATGAAAACATCCCTGAATTTGATGAGAAACAAGTCATCGATGAGCTCAAGCAATATCTCTGGGCAGGAACAGAAACCACAGCACTAACTCTGGCATGGACTTTCTACATCGCTTCACAACATGAAGAAGTACGCGAGAAGATCTTGGCTGAAGCAGAAGAAGTCTACGGCGATAGAGACCCAACATTTGAAGATGTACAAAAACTGACCTACACCAAAAATGTAGCGCAAGAAACGCTTCGTATGTTCCCACCAATTTGGGCCCTCATCCGTGTGGCAAAAGAAGATGATGTCATCGAAGGGCATGAAATCAAAGCAGGCGATAAAATGGTCATGTGTACCTACGCCGCTCATCACAGCACTAAATATTGGAACAATCCTGAGAAGTTCGATCCAGACCGTTTCTCACCAGAGCGCATGAAAAGACGTGCTAAATTTAGCTATCTACCTTTTGGAGCAGGAAAGCGCTCATGCATTGGCTCACAATTCTCATTCCTGGAAATTGCCATTGCACTCCCAATCCTTCTAAAACGGTTTAAGCCCGAATATATCGGCGACCCAATCCAGCTAAATGCAACTGTAACACTTACACCAAAAGGTGGCCTACCCTTTAAGATTACAGAACGTTAAAAAACAAACTGGATTTAAATCAAATACAACTCAAATAAAAAAACACACTGCATTACAACAGTGTGTTTTTTTTATTTTATCCACAAAATATTATTACCCTAATATTGACACACAAAATACACGAACTTGCTGTTACATAAACGAACCATCCCCAGTAGTAAGTAATATAGAGTATTAAAAATGCAAAACAGCTATTCCTCTATGAATTTCATCTCCGTATCAGTACGAATTCTTAAATCAATATTCATCATTATAATGATCGCTTTATCATTAAGTCTTCTAGGCTTTTTTGATACAAACAGCCAAGCTAAGAACGACACTTTAAGAGTAAGCGATACTTTAGAAAACAATGAGAATATTTCTAAGATTAGAGACTATGAAGAAAACATAAAACATAAGTTCAACAAGCTGCTCACATTGGAAAACGGGCTGAATATTTACAGTTTTCAATATAAATCAGAGCCAACGATCTATGTCGGCTTTCTCGCTCATGACCTAGCTCAAAATGAAAAATTCAAACAGTTCGTTATTCATATGGGCGATGGTCATTACGCTATAGATTATGAAAAGCTCGGCTTCCAGCCAATCACATTAGCAACATGGCAAAAAGCCGGTATAAACGCCTTCAAAACCACAACCAGCATCGCAAGCCAAGAAGCGGAACAAGACGCAGAATAAAAAAAAGAGCTGCAAATTTGCAGCTCTTTTTATAATTTCGTCTAAAAAAGAAGGGGACCAATTACCCAACGATTTCTTCTTCAGTAAAGTTCAAAGCAATTTCAATTGCAGCATTTTCAGCACTGTCCGAACCATGCGCTGTATTGCGCTCAATATTTTCAGCAAATTCCTTACGAATTGTACCAGGAGCAGCTTCTTCTGGGTTCGTTGCACCCATCACTTCACGGTTTTTAGCAATCGCATCTTCACCTTCAAGCACTTGAACAACAATCGGCCCTGAAGTCATGAAAGAAACCAACTCACCATAAAAAGGGCGCTCTTTATGCACTTCATAAAACTTCTGTGCTTGCGCTTCACTCCAGTGAACGCGCTTTTGTGCAACAATGCGTAAACCAGCTTCTTCAAGCTTAGCAATCACCTTACCAGTGATATTGCGTGCAGTTGCATCTGGTTTAATAATAGAAAGTGTTCTCTCAACAGCCATAACGACCCCTTATTTATTTTACTAGATTGGGCGCTTATAGCCCCACAAAAGCCATTGCACAAGGCTCATTTGCTGTAAAATGCAATTTATTTCAGGAAAGTCTTTTTCAAAGGATACATAAAGAAGGGCAACCAGCGCCCAGCCATTGTTTCAGATTGAATGTGCCCTGCATGAAACGCACCCATTTTTTCATAAAACTTACGCGCAAAAGGGTCAGAAATTATAAACAAGTCAGAGGCATTCAAAAGTTGGGCGCTAGAAACACCCCATTTAAATAAGGCCTCCCCAACTCCCATTTTAAATGCTGAAGGCTCAATAAATAACTTAACCAATTCAACCTGCTTCAATAGCGCCCCTCCACAAGGGGTTTCTATCTCGACTAAGTGAGCAACACCTAATAATTGACCATTCTCAATCGCCACAGCAATTAAACCTTGGCTCAAATCATCTTCTTTAAACGTCAACTCATCAAGACAAGACGCCATAAACATCTCATCATACCCCCAAGACGCTTTGGAACGATAACAAAGCCCAGAAAGCTCTTTAAGGTCTGTAGATGTTGCTAAACGAAGGTCCATAAGAAAAGAAGAAAGTAAAAAGCAGCTCTAAGAGCCCATACGAAGTTGCCCGCGGCGTACAACCCAACGCGATAAAGACTGAAGCACTTGGTTCATGCCATCATTCAAAGCATCCACCCCGTCCCCAACAACACGGCTTTTAGAAGGAAGTGAAACTTTAAAACTACGACTAGCATAAACTTTCCCACTCGCCACATGAATAAGCTTTGCAAAAATCATAATATTCGCTGTCGCTCGCTCTCCTTCAACATCTACTTGAAACGCTTCAATCGTTGTAGAAAGAGTAATATCACCGCTAATGCGATCACTGCCATCGCTAACAGCTCTAAACCGCCCCGTCACTTGCAAAGCCTCAACCAAGCGGGCTTGTAATAGCTTAGGTAACCGATCACTCCACACCGCATCGCCATAATAAGTCACTTGTGTAGGAGATGGTTTTACCAAAATATTGTCACCAGAAAGCGCCTTTACAGCCGCAGGGATCTGCACAACAATTTGCGTACCCAACCGGCGAGAACGCTTAATGAGATCACGCTCTAAAACAAGATCAAATGTTTGAGAAGGAGTACCATCGGATAAAGCACCTTTAACGGCGCCAGAAAGGGAACAGCCACCCAAAGTCAACAGGGCCAAAATCCCCATCAGACCGGTGAAAAGTGAAGATTTCACCCCGAGTGCTTTTATAAGTTTATGTAATTGATTACCACACATACAAATACATCGGCCCCCATATCTGACCGTACTTAATTACTTAAATCAGCCATCACCCACTGAATCTAGAGAGCGACGGTTAATTTTATATAAAAACCCCACAAACATAATGGATTTATAAATTAATTGCTAGGATTGTATTTTGGCACATTCCCGCCCCCAAAAATGAAACTTTGCGGGTTACTATCCATTTTTTCAAGCACGCGATCAAGGCTTTGCGCCGCTTTGCGACCATCTCTGGCAAAAAGCTCAAACTCCCTCAAACTGCGCTTAGCAGCCGTCATAACCTCTTGCGGGCCATTTCCAAGCGATTTTTCCAAATTCTCAGCCATAGACTTAATAGATTTAGCAGCAGCCCGAGCATCATCTAAAACAGAAGATCCTTCCCCGCCAAAAAAACCCGAAACTTGATCAACCGTTTTATCAATTTTTTGAGCTGTTGCTTTTAAGGAACTAGATAAACTCTTAACATCAGCAATAATTGAAGCAACATCTTCCCTTTTAGTTGCTAAAGTCTCTGAAAATAGTTCAACATTCTTCACAGTTGCTCTAATTGAAGCTTCATTATCAGAAAGCATGGTATTTAAGCGTTTTAATAAAAGATTAGCATTACCCATAATCTCAGGCACCGCATCTGTGAGAGACCCAGAGACAACAGGAGACGCCTTAATTTCAGGCCGCTCCCCCTCTTTTGCCAAGGCTATAAGCAAAGGCTCATCAGCTGTACCAGGTGTAATTTGCACAGCCGCAACCCCTGTAAGCGCCTGAGAAACCAGCTGGGCTTGCGAATTTTTACGAATAGGGATGCCCCTTTGCAGGCGAACAACCACCAACACCCGGCGGGCATCTTTCTCATCAATGCCAATTGAGTGCACCCGGCCAATACGAATACCATTAAACAACACTTGACTAGCCCGGCTAAGGCCAGTCACAGCTCCATTAAAGTAAATAGAATAATCGCGCGTTTGGTTTTCAACACCGCCCTTTTGCATCCAAAAAGTGAAATTGATCACAGCAATAACAAGAGCAATTACAAAACCACCAATCAATAAATGATTTGCGCGCGTTTCCATTTTCTCAATCCTTCAATTTCAAGCTACAATAGCTTTCTAAAAACAGTTCAGCATTTAAAAACTATGACGTTAGAAAAACAATATTCCTAAAAGTCGATCCTAAAGTCGATAGTTCGTTTAATCTCTTTGGGCCGTTCCCTGCGCTTTGCGCCCACGTTCGCCGCAAAAGTAAGATTTAATCCACGGATGCCCAGGGTCTTTAGTTAATTCACTAGGCGTTCCATTTCGAACAATTCTCCGATCTGCCAAAACAGCCACCCGGTCACATATAGCAAATATACTATCTAAATCATGCGTCACCATAAAAACGGTCAATCCTAATGTCCGTTGCAAATCCCGAATAAGCATATCAAATTCATTCGCGCCAATCGGATCAAGTCCTGCTGTCGGCTCATCAAGAAAAACAATTTTAGGGTCCAAAGCCAAAGCCCTGGCTAACCCAGCGCGTTTGCGCATTCCCCCTGAAAGTTCAGACGGGTATTTATGCGCCGCATTTGCAGGCAAACCAACCAACGCCAGTTTCAAATAAGCCAACTCATCCATAATATTTTTCGGCAGCGAAATATGCTCTCGCATCGGCACCTGAATATTCTGCAACACAGTAAGTGCTGAAAACAAAGCCCCGTCTTGGAAAAGCAAACCAGACCGCGCCTCAACATGGCGTAAATCCTTCCCGCTCATTTGCGCTGTATCTTGCCCAAAAAAACTAATGGTTCCAGCCGAATATCGCTCAAGACCGTTTAGGCACCGAAGTAAAACAGATTTACCGCCACCAGA
This sequence comes from Hyphomicrobiales bacterium, assembly GCA_965230545.1. Lineage (GTDB taxonomy): Bacteria > Pseudomonadota > Alphaproteobacteria > Rhizobiales > HXMU1428-3 > HXMU1428-3. The sequence continues at coordinate 801,452 of CBDDLE010000004.1, forward strand.
TTGCCCAACAATGCCAAGAACTTCCCCCTCATACACATCTAAATTCAGGTCCTCAAAAACAACTTGTGTGCCAAATTGCTTATGCAAATGCCGAACTTCAATAATGGGGTTCAAACGCGATGTCTCTAAAGCTACCATATTAAATTCCTATCGCAGTAAGAGCCATAGCAAACGCGGCGTCTAAAATAATCACAAGGAAGATAGATTTCACCACTGAAGCCCGCACATGAGTTCCAAGCGACTCAGCACTACCCTTCACCCGCATGCCTTCCAATGTACCTACAATGCCTATAATTAAGGCAACAAAGGGAGTTTTAATCAAACCAACATAGAAATGACGAATATCAACCCCGTCATTTAATCGCTCAACAAAAGATTGCAGGTCAATATTCATGGTCGAGTAGGCAATCAAAGCACCACCAGCCAAGCACATAATATTACCAATAAAGGTCAACAGCGGCAACGCAATCACCAACGCCAGCACCCGCGGCACAATCAACGTCTCAACCGGTGAAATACCAAGCGCGCGCATTGCGTCAACTTCTTCACGCATTTTCATAGAGCCTATTTCAGCCGTAAAAGCCGCGCCAGACCGCCCGGCAATCATAATCGATGTAAGCAAAACACCCACTTCACGCAGTGCCAAAATGCCAAGCATATCAATCGAGAAATATTCAGCCGAATAGGCCCGTAATTGCTCAACACTTTGCTGCATAATCACCGCACCAATTAAAAAACAAATCAGTGAAATAATAGAAACAGCCTTTAAACCAGCATGCTCCATATGGTGAACAAGCGAGGTAAATCGAAGGCGCCAGGGACGAATAAGTAAGCCTAAAAGAGATTGCGTCACCTGCCCAATCATAGCTGTGATTTCAATAAAATCTCGCCCTATGGAAACAACCGTCGCTCCTAAATCACGCACAAGGTCCAAAACCATGCTGCTTTTAACTTCATCGCCAGCTTTTTCACGCGGATGGCGAGAAATGAGATCAAACAAAATCTGATCAGCTTCACGCACATTAATAATACGCGGCGCAAATCCTTTTGATTTCAAAAGCTCATTCATATCAAGAATGAGCATGGCACCAGCTGTATCCAAGCCAGATAAACCAGCCATATCTATAGTGAGATCTTTGGGCCCTGTACCAGCAGTCCCGCATTTTAGTTTTTTTATTTCTTTTGCAATACGGCGCACATGAGAAACTTCCCAGTCTCCAAAAATTCGCAAAACATAGCCATCCCCCCCCTGGCTCCAATCAAGAGCTGGGCGAGCTGCCACTTCTCCTTTAGAGAGCAGAAAAGAACTTCCTCTTTGTCTATCTTCAGTTTGGTCATAAGACGCCATAAACAAAACTTTCAAATAATTAAAGTCAGGAACACATCAAATTCTTAACTCAGAAAATTATATTTTCATATTGATCATAGTTAAGATAAAAACTCTAAACATAACAAATCAATAGTGACGACTATAAAATTTGCACAATACTTGCATTTAAATTCAGTCTAGGTCTCTTAGGACATTCCAAAGGGCAAATGAAAAAATACAAATGACCCGATAAGTAATGACACATGTTTTACTCAATAATCATAAATTAACTCTAATCTAGTTGATAATGAAATAATACAGCCAAAAGTTGTAAATCATCATTTCAAATCAAACCTAAATAAGAAATAAACGATCGAAAAAATAATGCCGCGTTGCACTTTAACGGTTACCCGCCAAAAATGGCCAATTAATGGGAGTTTTCGCATCTATCGTGGTGCAAAGCTCCATGCGGAAGTTATTTACGTTGAAATAAAGCAAGGTGAAATGAAGGGCTGTGGCGAAGCGGTTCCTTATGGACGGTATGGTGAAACCTGCAAATCCGTCATGAAACAAATCAAAGATGTGAAAAAACAAGTCGAAGAAGGCATCACCCGCATGCAGCTCTTAAATGCCATGCCAGCCGGTGCCGCGCGAAACGCAATCGACGCAGCCCTCTGGGATCTAGAAGCCAAATATTACAATCAGCCCCCCTCAGTCATGTTAAATATGGGCGAGCTCACACCCGTCTTATCATGCTATACAATCTCACTCGACGCGCCTGAAAAAATGGCTGAAAATGCGCTTCGCGCGCAATACCACCCCTTGTTAAAATTAAAACTAGGCGGCGGTTATGAAAAAGACGCGGCCACTATGCGCGCGGTGAGAAAAGCTCTTCCGCAACACCGCCTTGTTGTAGACGCAAATGAAGGCTGGACAGCACAAACCCTCTTTCCGCTATTAGATATAGCTTACGAATGTAAAATAGAATTGGTCGAGCAACCCCTACCAACCAATCTTGATAATATTTTATATAACATCACATCCCCAGTCCCCTTATGTGCAGATGAGAGCTTTCACACCATTGATGATATCGAAGACGTTGCCAAAAAATACCAGGCGATAAATATCAAAACAGATAAAACCGGCGGCCTCACTCATGGGCTTGCAACACTTATGGCTGCTCGAAATGCCAATCTAAAAATCATGGTTGGATGCATGGTTGGCACATCTCTCGCTATGGCCCCTGCCTTTGTTCTCACCAAAGGAGCCGATTGGGTTGACCTTGACGGCCCTCTCCTATTGCTGAATGACAGAGAGAACGGCCTGAAAGAACATAACGGCATCCTTACCCCACCAGATAGATCTCTCTGGGGATAGAAAACCACTCAAACAAATATCAAGAACTAAAACCGTCTTCGACGACTTGTCTTTTATCCCACAGAGCAAGAAGATAAATACCAATAAGAAAGCTCAATCCTGCAATCACCGCCATCACAAAATAGCCAGACGACCCGACTTCATCATATAAAGGCCCGGAAATTAAAACGGCAATCCCCATAAAAACGCCCATACTCATGGTTGAATAAACCCCTTGCGCGGTGGCAGATAATCGATCGGGCACAGCCATACCAATAAAATACATGGCACCCAAATGCGCCAAACCAAAAGAAAAAGCATGTAAAATTTGCAAAAAAACGATCACCCATAAATCAGGTTCAATCCCCATGAGCGTCCAGCGAATAAAAGCAGCAAACGCACCAACAATGAGCAAATAAACCGGATTAAAACGACGAAGAAAATCTCCAAGATAGATAAAAAGCAAAATTTCAGAAACGACCCCAATGGTCCACAAAACACCAATCAACCAACCAGAATACCCAAAATCCTGCCAAAGCCGCGAAGAAAACCCATAATAAAAAGCATGACAAGCCTGCCCCAATCCAGTGCCGATTAAAAACACCCAAAACACTGGGTGACGGAGCAAACCAAAGATCCCCTCCCAAGATATTTTACCCCCCGAAACCGCATCTCGAAGTCGCCCTTTCCCCTGAGGCGGAGGCAGATAAAGTGCCGCACAAACAATCGCAACGGCCGCAAAGATCAAAAAGGGTAAAATACTTTCAGGCCCATAAATGTCGACCAAAACCCCCGTTAACAAACTCCCAGCTATAAAGGCAGCCGACCCCCAGGATCGCGCCCGTCCATAGCGCAATTGATTGATTTTCACCCCAATAACAGCCATTGTTTCCGTTAAGGGAATAAGCGAACTTCCAAAAACAGCATTAATCGACGCTAGAATAAAAATCGCCCAAAACCCATTAACTTGGCTCATAAAACAAAGAGAAAGCAGCGATCCCAGCGCTAAAATGATTAAAATCTTGCGGTAATTACCCTCATAATCGGCCCAAATACTAACTATTGGCGTGAAAATAATGCGAATAATCATCGGAGCGGCCAAAATAATACTGCTCTGATCCCCATTCAGCCCCTGATTTTTCAACCAAATCGAGAAATACGGCAAATAACACCCAACACTTAAAAAGAGCACCACATAAAACAGTGAAAGTTTAAGTTGAAAGGCGCTATCAGTTATCTGAGAGTCAGTGTTTTTCATGAGCTCAACGATTTATTAGAGATTTCAGTGAATGATATAGGTGTAAAGTCAAAAATTAGACGAATAAAACAAATTGCGAATCACTTAGAGTAGCAACAAACCCACAAACAATGATATGCGCACATGACCCAAGTAAGCTCAAATTCGGCAACTGAAAATGAAGTAACGGAAACGAATGTCAGCAGTGAGGAAGATTACAAACTCATTGAAGGCGCATTGATGCAAAATCCGCGTGGTCGCTGGTTTCTAGAAGAATACATACAGCGAAATCGCCCGGAAGACACGCAAAAACTACTCTCTGCCATCCAACGCATTGAAAATACCCTAAGCGAAAAACAAGAATCTCCTGCCAGTCAAGAGATGGATCCAATTCGCATGAGCATCATTGAAATGTCGAAGGCAATCGCAAAAACACGCGAAGAAATTGCCTCCATTAAACCAAATGATGAGCAAGACAACCAAATCATCACTGCAACAGAAGAACTCAGCGCTATTGTTGAATCAACTGAAAATGCGACAAATACAATTCTAGAAGCAGCTGAAGAAATTCAAGAAGCCGCCTGGTCTTTGCGCGAAGAAGGTGCTTCTGACAGCCCTTGCGACAAAATTGACGAAAAAACCACAGACATCTACACAGCCTGCTCCTTCCAGGATATTACAGGCCAGCGCACAACTAAAGTTGTTCAAGCCTTGTGCTACATTGAAAATCGCGTCAATGCGATGATCGACATTTGGGACTTACAAGGTGAAACAGGTCAAAGTAACAAGGGACCAATAAAAGAAAACACAGATCAACGCCCAGATAGCCACTTGCTAAATGGCCCCGCCCTTAAAGGAAGCGGTCTTGGGCAAGGTTGTATTGATTCAATGCTCACAGAGAACCATGACACTTCAGATGCATCAGCAACATCAGATCAAAGCATGGTTGATGAAATGTCTTTTGACTCAATCAATGAGCAATCAGAAGCCGTTCCAAACACAGAGCACATGGCAACAGAAGATGTTGATGCCATGAGCTTTGATGCGATTGATGTGGCAACAGATGCAAGCCCAGAAAATGAATTAGAAACCGGTACTTTAGAAACGACCGAGCTAGAAATCGCAGAATTTGAATCACCTGAGATGTCTAACGAAGAAAACAGCTTTGAAATGGACGCTGTTGAAGAAACAAGCCTGGAAGCGGTTGATTTTTCAACCATTGAAGAGCCTTCAGAAGAGTTAGAAGAAACGGCTCCAGAACTTTCAGAAGAGATCGAAAATTTTTCATTTGAAACTGAAGATACACAAGCTGAGGTAAGTGACCCCACTCCCCCTCTTGATCAAGATGCTCCAACTGTTGAAGATGATTTAATAATTACTGATGACGAAAATTTTACAGCTGAGGAACCAGAAGAAGCACTAGCAACTGAACTAGTCACTCCAGTTGCCAACCCACTAGAAGAAGCCGAACTAGAAGAAAGCATCTCCATAGAAGAAGCACCTTCTCAAGAAGAGCCCGAAAGTTTAGAGATTAACCCTCTGCTTCAAGAAAATCATGATCTGGATGATCTTGATATGTCAGAATTTGAAACCAGCTTAGCCTCAACAACAGTTGAAAACCAAGCTGAAGATACCCCACCATTAAACCCAATGGCTATGGACGATTATGTTGTTGAAGCTGCTTTAGATAGCTCTTCACCAGAAGCACAAGAAGTTGAAATGGACTTGGGAGATATTGAAATTACTGATCTTGTTAATCCTGTTAAGGAAACAAAAGAAGAGCCGGTTACTTCACAAGACCAACTAAATAAAATTGAAGAGTTGGATGTCGAAAACCTATCTGAAATCCAAGAACAACTTTTGGTAACAGATTAATCTTAAAAAAATTCTAGCTCAGGGCTACCTTGCTCCGATCATTGATCTCGTCGCTGATTTGCGAAATAAGTTACAAGGTCAACTAATACCTGCTCATGTGGTTCTCTGATAAAAGTCCATGGTAAAATAAAATGCCCCTTCTCATTTGTTTTAGGATCAACATAGAGAAGACAAGGACAATCCTTCACAGGGTGTTGCCCAACACCATAAAATATCTCCGCAGGTAATTTTCCCCCAAGACCAAAATGAAAATGTGTGTCCGTAATATAAAAAGGATATCTAGGTATAAGCGATATTAACAAAAACAGTCCCACCAAGAATGTGGGCACACCAGCTATCAAACCCAAATAAGATCCATGTTTGAAAAAGAGATAGAAAAATACAAAGCAGAAAGAAAAAGCGATCAAAGCTCTAGAAAGCGCTAAAATACGAGGCCGGCGTCTGAAGTGAGTGCGATAAATAATTTTATTTTCCACTATTCATCTTCCAATCATTATCCCACCGCCCGTTCTGAAAAATCGTCTTTTTCTGTCTTTTCATCAAAAGCTTTTAAATTTTCGAGAAAAACATCAGCACAGCGCTGCCAACTAAACTCAAGAGCCTTAGCCCGGCACACCTCTCGGTCTAATGCTAAAGCGCCCCGAATAGCAATCTCTAAATCTTCAGCCAAGCAACCCGTTACACCATTTTCAACAACATCAATCGGCCCAGTTACAGGAAAAGCCGCCACCGGAACACCACTTGCCATCGCCTCAAGTAAAACAATACCAAACGTATCTGTTAAACTTGGAAAAACAAACACATCCCCAGAGCTATAACATTGCGCTAACTCTTCCCCTTCCTTCGCACCCGGAAAAATAACATCTTCATATGTTTGTTTTAAGTGTTTTAAATAGGGCCCATCCCCAACAACAACCTTAGTGACATCCAAATCAAGTTTTAAAAAAGCCTCAAGGTTTTTCTCAGGCGCCACCCTCCCAACATAAATAGCCACCTTTTTCTCTCCAAAAAGACGGCAATCACGAGGACGAAACAAGTCCGTATTAACTCCCCTCGTCCAAGAACGAAGAGACCTAAATCCACGCAAGCGTAATTCCTTCTGCAAGCTTTTAGTCGCCACCATAATACCATCACCAGCATTATGAAAAGAACGTACTAATCTATAAAGCCACGACAAAGGAACCGGTATCCGCTCATTAACATATTCAGGAAACCGCGTATGATATGAAGTTGTAAAGGGAAGCCCATATTTTAAACAATAGGCTCTAGCTGCCCAACCAATTGGACCTTCGGTTGCTATATGAATAGCATCAGGTTGAAACTCTTTTATTAATCTTGAGATAGTTTTACGCCGAACAAAAGACAATCTAATTTCAGGGTAAGTCGGACAAGGAACAGTATAAAAATCAGAAGGGGTCACAAAATAAACTTCATGCCCCAACTTGATCAACTCTTCTTCTAAACGTTGATAAGTCCGAACCACCCCATTTACTTGTGGAACCCAGGCATCTGTAGCAATCAAAATCCTCATTCAAGCGGCATCTTCAATATTCATAGGGCGAGGCATAACTTGTTTTTGATCTTCCGGTTCAATGATAGCCTCACCTTTCACCCAACGGATGATTTCAAATTTACCATCCATCGTTTCACCAATAGCCGTACAACTTTCCACCCAGTCACCTGTGTTTAAATAAAGCACCTCACCTATTTGCTTCATAGCAACTTGATGAATATGCCCACAGATCACTCCATCAACCTCTCGGTTCTCAGCTTCATTAACAAGAGCATTCTCAAACTCTCCAATGAAATTAACGGCCTTTTTAACCCGTTGTTTTAAATAAGCTGAAAGCGACCAATATTCCAACCCTGCTTTGCGACGAACCCAATTGAAATGAGTGTTTGCCCATAAAGCAAAATTGTAAGCCCAATCACCAAGTAAGGCTAACCATTTTGCGTGTTTCACAACAATATCAAATTCATCACCATGAATAACAAGAACTTTGCGCCCATCAGCAGTTTCATGAATATCATTACGCCTTAGCTTGATGCCACCTATTTCCATTTTACAATAAGCGCGCATAATCTCATCATGATTGCCAGGAACATAGATCATTTCAGTTCCCTTACGAACTCTTCGCAGTAATTTTTGAATCACATCATTATGAGATTGATACCATTGTGGCCGCCGTCTAATCCGCCAAAAATCAATAATATCACCAACCAAATAAATCTTATCAGCCTCAACTGTTTTAAAAAAATCCAGAAATAAGTCTGCCTGACACGCTCCTAATCCAAGATGTAGGTCTGAAATAAAAAGGGTTCTGTATTTTCTCTCACAGTCAACCATGATGGATAACTCCCATAAAAACACCCCTCAAGGTGCCTCAAATTCATATTTTTGCTCAAAAAGTGTTTCTTTATCTGAAAAAAGATGAAACGTTCTATGACAAAAATATGTATTACGCTTCTATTGTGACAATAAATCATTACTCATCAGTATTTTTCACACTTCTAACCTTCTCATTCATTGTTTTGAACTAAAAAAATCAATATTTTTATTTTTTGAGCAAAAAAATATCACTATTCAACGAAGTGAACACAAGAGAAACAGCTATGAAAAACAAAAAAACCAGCCTGAGTCCCCATTCAGGCTGGTTTTCTTGGGTTAGCAATCTAGTTAAGATGAAATTATCTGGATAATCCTTTTAGTAACCCCAGAGGACCATCCGCCCCCCATTTCGTCTTCATGCTAACACCAATAATATCGACATCCGCTTCAACCTCGCCAGTAAAACTGGATTCACTAGAAATCGGAGACGTGTCTCCAAATATATGAGTGTAAGCAATGTCAAAAGAAGTGTGCTCAGACCATTTATAGGTCGCTCCAACACTCAACCAAACACGGTCAGTATCAGGAATAGAGAGCAATCTTTGTGAAGCTTCTTGTATTGGTGATTGCTCATAAGCAACACCGGTCCGCAAAGTCAAATCACTGTTATAGTCATATTCCAGTCCGGCAGAAAAGAAATAACCATCATCCCATTTAGGGCTAAATGAAGTTACAAAAGCACCCGTTGTGCTATCAGTTACAGTGACCACCTGAAGCACACTCCAGTTACTCCACTCAAAAGTTCCAAGCAATCTCAAATCAGGCGATAAATCCTGACGAAAGCTAACAGTCACCATGTCGGGTAAGTCAAACCCTTCAGCTTTAATACCTCGACTTAAGGCCGGTAACCCATCAACATTTAAATCCCCCTCGAGGGTCGTCTCCATACGAGAACGATAACCAATACCAAGGCTTGTTCCTTTGGCTGGTTTCCATAATAAACCAGCTGTAAATCCATAACTCCAATCATCACCCTTAAGGTTAGATGTTGGGTTTGTTGAAGAAGGAGTAAGCATGCCAGAAAGCGTGGTTGCCTGCTTTAATTTTAATTCTGAATACATCACTTGCAACCCAACCCCAATATTCAATTCCGGAGTTAATTGGTAACCAACAACAGGATTAAAATTTAATGTCTTTAAAGCAGCCTTTCGAGAGTCAAATTGCCCAGCATAACCGCGATCATCCGGTTCTGTGCTCAATCCAAAAGGAGCATTAACTCCATAACCAAGAACCCACTTATCATTTAACCGCCAAGAACCATAACTTGCAGGCACAAGAGCAGTTTTACCAATATCAGTAGCACTCGTAGATAATACCCCACCAAAAAGCCCTTCATCAGGATCAATTGTAACACTTGGAATAATAACTGAATAATGACTTTCAGTTGTAAGCCCTTTACCAGCAGAAGCAACAGCCGCTGAATTCCAATATATTGAGTTCAGCTCATCGCCAGCTGCTATCCCTGCAAACGCAGCCCCAAGCCCCAAAGTCGATTGTTCCCTAATGGCAAAACCGCCAGCATTGGCATCATTTATAAAATAATTTGCGGAAAAAAAACTAGAAAGAAAAAGACAAAAAGAACATGAACAAAATAGTGAAGCAGCCTTTGTTTTACACAAGCGCCTGATAAAACCACTACGAAGGAACACCATACAAACCCTCCCACTCAACACTATAATTTACATATAACTGACACGCGCCATGACAAATTTATGACACCGAATTTCGTAAACTCTAACCAAGAGAGAAAAGTTGCGCAATCAGAAGCAGGCGGTATTTTTGATCACAACCTAAGAATGAAATAAAAAAGATGACTTCAAAAGGCCTGTGCAAATGACAGCACCTCAATAAATAGCACAAAGAATACAATAACTTATTTATTGAGCTTCAAAGTTTCATAACAAAAGAAAAAGGGCCGCTTGAAGAAGCAGCCCTTAAAATTGAATATAGAATTGTTGCGGCTATGTCACAAGTTTTCCAACCGTGTGACAATAAAACCAACAAACTATCGTCTCAAAGGAATAACTATTTTATTCCCTGCAGCATGAATAACCATAGTATGACGACGAGAACTCTTTAAAGAAATGCTCATGCTACCGCTAACTCCGCCACCCCAAAATGAGAGGTTCGAGCGGAACTTTGTAGCTTGACCATTGAGAGAACCGCTTTTTGCATACTTGCTCTCACTCCAAGACCCAGAAACACTGCCACCGTTCACACGAGCATTCACTCGCACATTGATGAAATACCCAGGACCTGAACACTTAAGAGTAAAGGCAACCTTTTTGCCCGGCACTTTGTAACGCGCGCGGCATTTAACGCGTTCACGATTACCTGAAATTGTCGCAACAGCGCCGGCACTTCTCCAGCTACCAGCCACCTTCTTAAATGGGTTAGCAGCACTTGCTGAAACGCTGCTAGTAAAAGTAAAAGCAATAACGAGTAAAAATGCAGCCACTATCCCCATAAGAGAAGAAGTGTGTTTCTTCGCATTTAAATCTCTTTGCATAAATTTCATAAAACTAAATCCTTAATTACTATAAATATTTTATGATTGGCTCTTTGGTTTTGCAAGCTTTTCACGGCAAGTTGAAAGAATGATAGCTGGCAAAATAAACAAATCTGCCAAAACCGCTGCAATCAACGTCGTCATAGCTAAACTACCAAATTGCCTCATTGAGGGCAATTCACTTAAAATTGTCACTGCTAGTCCACAAACCAAAACCATAGTGGTAAGCATCAATACGGGGCCAATATGCACCAAGGTGTTATAAACAGCCTGTTCCTGGCTCTCTGTGCGCTGGCGCTCCAGATGCAAGCGGTTTAAGAAATGAATACTATCATCAACAGCCAAACCAAACGCAACTGTCAAACCAATCACACTCGCATATTCAAGACCTAGATTACTGATAAATAGCATCGCTCCAGCCGCAGCAATAGGAAGCAAGTTCGGCACAATAGATAAAAGCGCCACTTCTCTAGAGCGGAAAGCAAATCCAATTAAGAAAATCACCATAATAACAGCAGCTGCCAAACCACGATTGAGTTGATTAATCATCGTCGAACTTTGAATAGCAGACACAGAAGAAAGTCCTGTGACACGAATATTCATCTTGTGGCCTTCAGGCAATTTCTTATGCAATTCATCTTCAATGCCTTTTAAAATAGGCAAAGTGTCTTTCGCATCAATATCTGGAACACGGCCAGTAATAATAGCAGCATTGTTCTTTTCATTCACAAATCGATGAAGCAAATGAACAGGCATCTTATCTAAGTAAGCCCCCACAAACTTAGGTTCAGCACTTTTCTCCCCCTGGTTTTCACGCAGCCACCGACGTAGCGCCGCTACAGACCAAACATTAGCCACACCAGCTTGTTCTTCCATAATCCGGTGCGCTTCTTCAATCGCATCCAGAACTTCAACATCATCCCGAAGAGATTTGCTCGCAGGCCATTCAATCAAAATATGAAGCGGCGTCGCCCCCTCAAGGAACTGATCAATCCGGCTCGATGTCTCAACAGATTGCTTGCCAGCTGGCACTTGGTCAGAAAGGCGATACTGCGCCTGTAATTGGCTATGCATAATTGTAAAGAGAATGGCCATGGAAATACCAATGATGGTCATCGCCAAATGACGTGGCTTTACAAATTTTGAAATCTTGCCAGAAAACTCTTCCATCCATTTAAGAGCTTTATTGTGTTTTTCCTCTTCCTCTCTGAACTTATCTTCATTGCCAAGTAGCAAACAAGTCAAAGTCGGCACAACCAGAATAACAGCCGCAAATGCCATCAAAGTAGCAAGCGCTGCAGCTAAGCCAAACTGGCGGATAAGACCACTATCAGTTAGAGCTAGAGAAGCCATCGCAAGCGATGTCGTTAAAGACGTCAGCACACAAGCCGGGCCAACATTCAACACAGCTTCTTTCGTCGCCTGAAAACGATCTAACCCCTTGGTGATATTTCGCCGTATCGAATAAACCATGTGCATCGCATCAGAAAGCGCAATCACCATCACAAGAGGAGGAATAACATTAATAAATGTATTTAACTGAAAGCCCATATGCCCAAGCAGCCCAAGAGACCACAAAACAGAAAGCGCTGGACAAACAGAAGCAATAAACACAAGGGTCGGACGACGGAAAAATGCTAAACTAATTGAAAAACCTACAATAAAGCCAATCGTATTAAAAATCAGGCGATCTCGCTTAATCGCAGATTTAATCTCCTGCCTCATCACAGGAATGCCCGCCACTTCAATGCTAAACCCTGGGTAATCTTCCAAAGCCAGCTCAGCAGTTTGGCGCACATCTGTCATAGCTGCAGACATGTCTTTACTTGAGCGAATTTCATTTTTTATCGAGAGAACAACAAGCGCAATTTGAGTGCCAGAGCTATCCGGCTTAGACATCATCTTACCATAAACAAGCGGGTGCTCCTGAATAATCTGCTTAACAACAGAAAAACCTTCCCCATCTTTGGGAATGTCATGTGGGATAATTGGTGGCGCATAACCATCCTTATTAGGAGGGCCTCGCATAGAAAACATTGAAAGTGCACCATCAACACTATCAACAAACTCAAGCTCTTGGTGAACATTACGAATAGATTCAAGACCTTTAGGGCTTAAAAGGTCCTTTCCTTCAATCATGACCAAAACATCACGTTCACTAGAAGGAAATAAATCACTCATGACCTTATAATCAGCAAAAACCGCTGACTTCGAGCGAAATAAATCACTCAAAGCATCATCGGTTTCCAACTTCAAGATGCCAGTGGCACAAAATGCTGAAAATACCGCCAAAGCGACCAGGGCTATATATGGTGATCGCAGTGGTAATAAACCTATTTTTTCAAACCCAAATCCAAGTGACTTCATACGTACACTCAATACTCTTATACAAATGGTTCTAATATTGCCCTCAAAATGAGGATTGAAAAGCCGCAACTACAATATCAAAACGAATATGTTCAAACGAATGAACCTTCATAAATTTCAAAACACTAAACTATTGAACTGTGTTCATAAATTGAACTTGTTTCAAATCTGATAACAAGTCTAATAGTGTCTTAGAAAAACAATCCGCCGTTCATCCCACCAAAACTTTTAAATTTCGTTTAAAAAGCAGGAATCAAGCCAAATATTTTATTTCCGCTAAAACATTTTATGTAATAACGGTAAAATACAACTTCGTGTCAATTTGCGCGATTTATGGTTTACAGAACACCTTCTGTAAAGTTAATTCTGTGTAACCAGGCTCACTTATAGATCAATTTGTCGTAAATTGGCAATATTTAACGGCCCAGGCCCCTTTCCAAGGGCCATATGCTTTGAGGCCAACAAACAATCTCTCAACCAGTTCCGAGCTCGCTCAACCGCCCATTCATCCGGTTTTCCGCTTTCTTTACCATAAATCAAATTAGCTGTAAGAGCAGAGGCTAAAGCACAGCCTGTCCCATGATTATGTACCACATCAACCCAATTTGAAACAAAAGCATTGGCCCCTTTTGCATCTAGAAACACATCAATGGCCTTTTTATTAGCTCCTAAACCTTTCAAATGGTCTTCAGTTGGGAAGGCCTCATCATCTTTAAAATCATAAAAATGCCCCCCTTTTAACAAAACAGCTTGTGAACCAAGCCTCAATAAACCTGCGGCTTGATCTTTAAATTGATCAATTGCCTCTTCTTCAGAAACAACATTCTGAAAATTTAGAGGACATTGCCCCAACAACAAAGCTGCTTCATTCAAATTCGGTGTAATCACATCAGCTAAGGGAAATAACTGTTCCACCAAAGCACCTCTCACCAACTCATCCCCAAGAGCAGCCCCAGTACCAGACATCAAAGGTGTATCAACCACAACAATAATATCACCAGCTTGCTCAATAAAACGGCGGACCAAAGAAGCAATCGGCACAGATCCAATCATCCCAATCTTAACCGCCCGAATTGGCAAATCACTAAAAACAGCCTCAAGTTGAGCTTCAATAGAAGAGAGGGGAGGTAAATGAATATCATCAACTGAAACAGTGTTTTGAGCAGTCACAGCTGTAATGACAGATGCACAATGCACCCCAAAAGATGCAAATGCTTTTAAATCAGCTTGAATGCCAGCCCCCCCTGAACTATCAGAACCAGCAATGGTCAAAGCAACAAAAGGGGCTTTAGCATCTGTCATTTCACTTAAAAAACCTATTGTTTCAAAATCTGCCCTGGCAATTCATCTGAAACAAACAAACCTTCAAGAGATTGCAAGCTTTCAAAATTCTCAAGTAACCAGGTTGCAAATCCGTTTAAAGAAATCCAGCTTCCCCACCAATCAAGAGTTGAATTGATAAAGAGGAAACCTACGAAAATTAACATAAGTCCCATGATCTTTTCAATCGTGCCCAAGTGACGCTGAAATTTCTTCAAAAATCTCAAAAACGGCCGAATAGCGATCGCCGCCAACATAAAGGGCACCCCTAACCCAATAGAATAAGCAAACAACATCGAAACACCACGCCCTATCTGCCCACTATCAGCTGCAACAGACATAATCGGAGATAAAATCGGCCCAATACAAGGCGTCCAGCCAAACGCAAATGCCAAGCCCATAATATAAGCGCCAACAACACTCACACTGGTAGAATTAGTTTGAAACCGCGTATCCCGATATAAAAGCCCTATTTTAAAAACTCCCAAAAAATGCAAGCCAAACAATATGATCACACCACCTGCAATTTGAGTGAGCAAAATTTTATGCCCATGTAACAATTGGCCAAAAGCTGAAGCCCCAGCCCCAAGAGCTACAAAAATAGTGGTAAAGCCAAGCACAAAAAACACAGCAGAAAGAATGATCCGCGCATGCATAGCAGGAGTAATGCTTTCTTCAGAACCAGAAAGCTCATCAAAAGTCACCCCCCCCAAATAACAAAGATATGGCGGCACCAATGGCAACACACAAGGCGAGAGAAAGCTAATCAACCCTGCTAACCCAATAGAAAAATACAAAATAATATCAGCCATTAAATGCTCCTAAGAAATGTCTTTTTAATAAGACCTTCTAAAAAATAACCTTCAAAAAACAGATGTAACTTCTAATCACGCACGCCAGGCGTTTCCACCTCAAGTCCATTGCCGCGCCAATTTAAATAAAGTTCCAAATTCACATAAGCGTCTGCCCCAAATGCATAAGGCTTAGCCCGAACAAGTTTGTTACAACTACGAAACCGTCGATGCAACGAACCAACCTTTTGCCAAGCAACACGATAAGCCGGAAATCCATTCGCTTGCCCCTGGCTCAAAAGAGTTGAGCGCAATTGCTTACCATAATTATTTTCATGACAATGAGCACAAGACATATCAAGCTGCCCCCGTCTTTTAAAATAAAACGCCTTTCCTTTTTCATAAAAAGACTTAGCAAACCCATCAATTTTAACGCGAACAGGCAGCCCCTTTGCTTGCGATCGAACAAAAGCGGTTAATGCTAAAAGCTCTCTACTCTCATATTCAAAACGCTCAGCTTTTTGATAGTCTTTTCGGCATAAGTTAATTCGTTGTTCCAAATTAATAAGCCGTTTCAAAGGTGCATAATATTGCGGATAACGAGCCCCAACTTCCCCCATAGAAAGAGAAGGCGTTCCATGGCACTGAGCACATGTTTTCCCCGCCTTACCTGCCTTTTGCCCCCACAAAGTGGCGCCTTCAGTAACATATTTTAGCCCAGGATTATCCTTTTCATTATCTTGCAAAGCCTGAATGTCTTTGTTGGAATAATAATATCCAGACCACAGATTAGATAGCGGATGCCCCTTTTCGGCAGGCACAATAGATTTATCACGTCCATTCCCCGCGAAAGTTTCAGTTGAAATGAAAGAAGCAACCACTCCCAAAATCAATAGAATAAACAATCGGGCAAAGAGATGCCCCCTAAAGAGCTGAGCTTGATTATGGTGAAAAGAAACAATCAACGAAACCGCCCTATTTTAAATTCTTCAAAAAGCTCAAAATATCTTCAATATCTTGAGCACTCATAATCGGTTGATCAACAAACTCATCAGCCACTCTGGTAAAACCATCAATTCGATAATAAGCCGGCATAATCGTCTCAGGGAATACCAGTTTCGCGTTTACCAATATCAATCGTAATTGCCCTTCATTATAACGCGTCGCAACCCCATCTAAAGTTGGTCCAATTTCCCCCATGTTCCCATAGGTATCAGGGTTTTTCTTAGCCAATTCATGAAACTTATCAATAACATGGCATTGCAGACAATTTCCCTTCGCTTTATCAATAATAAGAGCCTCACCGCGCTTTGGGCTCCCTGCTTTTCCAGTTAAGGATTTCTGAATTGTTTTCGATTGAATTAGATTAAAAACTTCATATTCAACTAGTTTAGAACTTTGTTTTCCTTCTTTTTTTGTTGTTTTTTCCGCAGCCCTCACATCAGTCGCACAAAGTAAAGCTACAGCTAAAAACACAGCTGCCCCAATAAACGCACTTGTTCTAAAACACACAGAAAACCAACCTCTTAAAAAGAGACCCAACAAGTTAGATTTTTCTGCAATTAAATACGTCATCCAATACCTAAACAATCAATCATCAAAAGAGCTAGATTTAGCATCTCTTTGAATGAATGGGCAGCATAAAATCTTTCAATCCATATAAACATAGTTATATAAATTCAAAAACCCGCATATATAATAGGAAAGCACGACAAATAAGGCTGATCAAGCAGAATTAGCCACTCTCTCCCTAACGTGATGAAAAGTGAGCAGATAATAGCTTAAACAGTTGAAAGAACGAAAAGATAGGAAAAATTGAACCATTGAGTGAATAGAAAAATTCACCCAATAGATTTCAAAAAAGATTATTTAGAAATATATTTAAACCGTCTCAAACAAACCTTGCAAATCTGCCAAAGTCGGTGCCGCATCTGCTTCAGTATAAATCTTCAAAGCACCTGTAAAATCTTGCCCCTTCGAATAAGAGCTCTCAGTGATTATGGTAGCAATGCCCGCCCCTTTAGAAGAAGCCAAGCCTTGAGCAGCATCCTCAATCGCCAAACAAGAAGAAGCCGGCAAATTCAACTCATCCAAAGCAAGCTGATAAATCGCAGGATCAGGCTTTTTACGTGGCACACGATCACCTGTTGCATAGACTTCAAACCAAGAAAGCGCTTGTGGTCCAATTGTTGCCTTTAACAACCGCTCAACATTCACATGGCTCGTGGTGGTGGTAATCGCAAGGCGAACACCAGCTTTTCTCGCATCTTCAAGCAGGCTTTGAATACCAGGGCGAAGTTCAATCTTTCCCTCATCCATCATCGCCACATAATTCTCAGTTTTTTGAGCATGTAGTTTTGCAATATAATTCTGCGTAAAAAAAGCCGTCTCTAAACCAGTTCGCTGCACATGATAAAGAATGCGTTCTTTACCACCAGTTACACTCAATAATTCATGATAAAGTGGCTGATCCCAATGCCAATCCAAACCAGCTTGCACAAACGCTTCATTAAATGCAGCTCTGTGCACTTCTTCAGTCTCCGCCAATGTTCCATCAACATCAAAAAGCAAAGCTTCAAGCATAGCGTTACCCCCTCACAATTTCATCAAGTGGAAAGAGAATTTTGAGCAAATCAGACATTTTCTCTAAAACACCATCAGGGGAAAGCGTAGCAACCGGTGTTTTGCAATAGCCATATTCAACAAGAAAAACCGTCATCTCCAACGCTTCAGCAGCACCGCGATCAGCACCACTATCACCAACGAGCAAACAATCATCTGTATCAATACTGAGTTTATCGGCACAAAGTTGCAACGTTTCCGGGTCAGGTTTGCGTTTGGTATCTGCCGTCCCGCCAACGATCGCATCAAAATAAGCGGTCATATTCAACTGATCGAGCGCCACTTCGGTAATTCCTTGTGGTTTGTTAGTGCAAAGCCCAACCTTTATCCCACGTGCACGCAAAGTGCTAAGCACATGCTCAACACCGTCATAAATCACCGTGTTATCAACCGGTGCTTCAGTGTAATGCTTTAATACCCCATCAATGATGACCTGTTCTTTGTCATCATGTGGCATGTTCCGCGCATCAAAAGCACGCTCAACCAATTTAGGAACACCGCCACCAATCATGAAACGCACTTCATCAAGAGTAAATGCAGGCAACCCCTCATCCTCAAAAGCACAATTTAACGCCCGCGCAATATCCGGGGCACTATCAATTAAAGTGCCATCAAGATCCATAATAACGGCCTTAGGCCAGTCTTTTTGAGATAATCTTTCACTCATCTTTGTTATTTTCCCCATGAAGTCTCACGTCCGTAATAAGCAATCATTTATTACGGGCTATTATTTCACTGATAACTAAAAGTGGTGCCTTAAACGTCCATTTGGGCCCTCTTGGGTCCACTAGGCACCTTACCGAGCGGCCAGTGCTCCAGCACGAATGGCTTCAATATTTTCTTTATATTTCCCACCATTGAAAACACCAGATCCAGCCACCAAAGCATTTGCTCCAGCTTCTGCAACCATATGAACGGTCGATGGATTAACCCCACCATCCACTTCCAAATGAATAGGACGATCACCAATCATTTTGCGGATATTGCGAATTTTCTGGCATTGGCTCTCAATAAAACTCTGCCCACCAAACCCAGGGTTCACAGTCATCACCAAAATAAGGTCAACCTTATCAAGCACATATTCAATCACGCTCTCAGGGGTCGATGGGTTAAGAGAGACACCAGCCTTCGCACCAAGAGAGCGAATATACTGAAGCGATCGATCAAGGTGCGGTCCAGCTTCTGCATGAACCGTCACAATATCAGACCCAGCTTTAACAAAGGCTTCCAAGTAAGGGTCAGCAGGTGCAATCATAAGATGCACATCCATTACCTTTTTTGTATAAGGGCGAATAGCTTCAACAATACATGGTCCAAACGTTAAGTTCGGAACAAAATGACCATCCATCACGTCAACATGTACCCAGTCACACCCCGCTTCATCAATCGCTTTCACCTCTTCACCAAGGCGAGCAAAATCAGCAGAAAGAATAGAAGGAGCAATCAAAATATCGTTGTGTGACATGTTATCTGACATATTATCTGGCATGGGCAATAGTCTCTTTTTAAAGCTTATTAATTTTCATTAAAGTTCATATCATTCATAATCCCATCCGCAGGATCCCCATCAAGCTTACCATCAAGAAAAACCCGACTTGCTCTGAAATCCGCTTCAGTTAAAGTAATGAGATCTTCTTTTTTCAACGCTTTGTCACGAGAGGCAAACAAGCGGTTCGCTTGCCTTAATCGCGCCCGATCAAGAGCATTACGGATAGAACGCGCATTCGCAAAATGCGAAAGTTGCATACGAATAGGTATATATTCACTCAAAGCTTGGCGAGCGCAATCACTAAGTTGATAGCTTTGTTCAGCAAGCATCAGGTCAGCAATTTGCTCCAACTCATCTGCAGAGTAATCAGGAAAGTCTAGATGGTGCGCAATCCTAGAGCGCATACCCGGATTACTTTCAAAAAACTTATCCATTTTATCCTTATAACCAGCCAAAATAACAACCAGGTCATCACGGTGATTTTCCATCACTTGCAATAAAATCTCAATGGATTCACCACCATAATCCCGCTCATTCTCCGGCTTATAGAGATAGTAAGCTTCATCAATAAATAAGACACCACCCATAGCCTTCTTTATGATTGCTTTGGTTTTAGGAGCAGTATGACCAATATATTGCCCCACCAAATCATCACGCGTCACAGAAACAAGATGCCCTTCACGAACATATCCAAGACGGTGTAAAATCTCTGCCATGCGCAAGGCAACGGTGGTTTTACCCGTACCAGGATTTCCTGTAAAATTCATATGCAAAGTAGGCGTCTCGGAAGTCAAACTAAACCGCCGACGCAAACGGTCAACCAACAAAAGCGCTGCAATTTCTTTAATCCGCGTCTTCACAGGCACAAGACCAACCAGCTCATTATCAAGCTTATCAAGCACTTCTTGAACCTGAGATTTTTCAAATTCAGCCTGCAAATCCACAGCTGCATCATCAGGTAATTTTTCTATATCAACTTCGTTTTCTGTCGTCTCAGTGTCACTCATATCATCATCACAATCTAAAACTTAAAATTCCGGGGAAAGGTATGGTGGCAGGAAATCACCTGCCACCTACTATCATTGAGCAAACCTTTATGGTCGCTCCCCTTCAGGTTTATCGGCAGCATATGAGTCAATAGAATACCCAATATTGCGGCCTTCTCGGTTCTGACGATGAAGTCTAAAACCAGGCTCTGATGAAGGACGGTTCACAATGTACGACATACGCGGCGCTTCCCAGCCATGCGAGTTATCAAACGCAGTAACCCGAATATACATCTCAGGAAAAGTTTTCCGACATTCATTAATTTCCATCAAAATCCCAGCAGGATCTTTTAGGTCAAACATCGGCAAGCCAAACATCTCCCAATAAGTGTTACGAGGATGAGGATCATCGGTATATTCAACATTTACAGCCCAGTCATTTTTAAGGGCATATTTAATTTGAGCTAAAATTTGCTCATCTGTTAGGTCTGGCAGGAATGAAAATTGTCCCTGAGTAACCCGTTTAGCAGGATTAGGCATAGCCATAATATTAGTCTCCTTAAAACTAGATTGATTAGTTGCTTGGTGTAGCTGTTGGTGCAAAGTCTGATGTATCAGTTGATGCATAATCAAATGTCACATCTTTCCAAGTAGACAATGCAGCCTTCAATGGTGAACACCATTTCGCAGCAGCGTTAAGAATTTCAGGACCTTCATTCACATAATCACGTCCTTCATTTCTTGCTTGAATCATACATTCAAGCGCCACACGGTTCGCAACCGCACCAGCTTCAATGCCATCAGGGTGACCAATCGTACCACCACCAAACTGAAGAACAACATCTTCACCAAGGTGTTGGATCAACTGATGCATTTGACCAGCATGAATACCACCCGAGGCAACAGGCATAACCTTATTAAGAGACGCCCAATCCTGGTCAAAGAACACACCATTTTCATAATTTGTTGGGCAATACTCTTCACGCATATAGTCATACCAACCACGTGTCATCGCTGGGTCACCTTCAAGTTTACCAACAACGGTACCACCGTGAAGATGGTCAACACCAGCAAGGCGCATCCATTTTGCAATCACACGGAAAGAAATACCGTGCGTTTTCTGGCGGGTATATGTGCCGTGGCCAGCCCTGTGCAAGTGAAGGATCATGTCGTTATCACGTGCCCATTTCGCCATAGATTGAATAGCTGTGTAACCAATCACAAGGTCAATCATGATGATACAAGAGCCAAGTTCCTTGGCAAACTCCGCCCGTTTGTACATTTCTTCCATAGTACCGGCGGTCACATTAAGGTACGTACCTTTGAGCTCACCTGTCGCAGCTTCAGCTTTATTCACAGCTTCCATGCAATAAAGGAAGCGATCACGCCAATGCATAAAGGGTTGGGAGTTGATATTTTCGTCATCTTTGGTAAAGTCCAGACCACCTTTAAGGGCTTCATAAACAACACGGCCATAATTTCGGCCAGAGAGGCCCAATTTAGGTTTCACGGTTGCACCAAGCAAGGGGCGACCAAATTTATCAAGACGCTCACGTTCCACTACGATGCCAGTCGCCGGTCCGTCGAAAGTCTTGACATAAGCCACTGGAAACCGCATGTCTTCCAAACGCAGCGCTTTCAGTGGCTTAAATCCAAATACGTTACCAATAATAGAAGCCGTTAAGTTCGCAATAGAACCTGGCTCAAACAAATCAAGATCATAAGCAATATATGCAAAATATTGATCTTTAGAGTTCGGAACAGGGTCCACGCGATAAGCTTTCGCACGGTACTTTTCCGAAGCTGTCAAACGGTCAGTCCAAACAACTGTCCATGTCGCTGTCGAACTTTCACCAGCCACCGCAGCTGCAGCTTCCACTGGGTCCACACCATCTTGTGGGCTAATACGAAACAGTGCAATAATGTCGGTATCTTTGGGCTCATAATCTGGTTCCCAATACCCCATCTTGCGGTATTCCATAACGCCTGACTTGTAACGGTCTTTACCGGTTACAGTCTCTGCACCTTTATCCATGTCTTTTCCTTTCAGTTTTTAAAGTTTGTCCCACACCCAAATGAGGCCTAAAACAAACGTGACATTAAGATCTCTGTTTGGCACCTACGAAATGGTGAACCCCTTAAAGGGGGCCTAGCACCTAAAAAGCGCTGCTAGGCCAATCCACCAATTAAGATGCTGTTACCGGATCAAGATCACCCGAGGCATAGCGTTTCGCCATATCAGCCATAGGGATCACTTTGATTTTAGAGGCATGGCCGGAGGTACCAAATGCCTCAAAACGATCCTCACAAACTTTTTGCATAGCTTCACGAGCCGGCAGTAAGAATTTACGAGGATCAAATTCTGCCTTTTTAGTTGTTGCAACTTTGCGCATCGCACCAGTTGCAGCCATACGAAGGTCAGTATCAATATTCACTTTGCGAACACCAAATTTGATGCCTTTAACAATCTCTTCAACTGGCACACCATATGTTTGAGGCATCTCACCACCAAACTCATTGATAATATCTTGCAAATCTTGTGGCACTGAAGATGAGCCATGCATAACGATGTGTGTGTTCGGTAAACGTTTGTGAATTTCAGCAATTGTATCAATTGAAAGAATGTCACCTGTAGGTGGACGTGTGAATTTGTAAGCACCGTGCGATGTACCAATCGCCACAGCAAGAGCATCAACTTTGGTCTCTGTAACAAATTGAACGGCTTCATCCGGGTCAGTTAAAAGTTGGTCTTTATCAAGCTCACCTTCAAACCCGTGACCATCTTCAGCTTCACCTTTACCTGTCTCTAATGAACCAAGGCAACCAAGCTCACCTTCAACTGATGCACCAACCATGTGCGCAAGCTCAGAAACGGTTTTAGTAACACCGGCATTGTAATCATAATCAGCTGGAGTAGACGCATCTTCTTTTAAAGAGCCATCCATCATCACTGAGGTAAAGCCATGCTGAATAGCAGACAAACAAGTTGCAGCATTGTTACCATGGTCCTGGTGCATACAAAGAGGAACATCAGGATAGATTTTTTCCAAAGCTTCAATCATTGAAGCCAACATAACGTCATGCGCATAACCACGCGCACCACGGCTAGCTTGAATAATCACAGGCGCATCACATTTTTGAGCAGCATCCATAATTGCTTGACCCTGCTCCATATTATTAATGTTAAACGCAGGTACGCCAAAATCTTGCTCGGCGGCATAGTCAAGTAATTGTCTTAATGTAATTCTAGCCATTTCAATTTAACTCCTAAATCTTTTATTTTTAATGTGGCTCTAACTTTAAACGTTTAGATCATGCTGTTTAAAACACTGAGTTTGCATACATCTCTAATGTAAATTGAGCAACCTAATGCCCTTAAAAACTCGTAGCTATTTAATCAATCACAATGATCTTTTTCTCTTTCGTTCAAAATTATCGCCTATATGGGCGCTTTTAATCTTTAGTTTCTAGTTTCATTTTTTAATCTTTTGTCAGTGCAACCACTCCTGGCAACGCCCGACCCTCAAGCCACTCAAGGAACGCTCCTCCAGCTGTTGAGACATAAGTAAAATCAGAAGTCACATTAGCTGCGTTCAAAGCAGCAACCGTGTCTCCACCACCTGCAATAGTGGTCAATTGTCCTTCAATTGTAGCTTGAGCAGCAGCCCTAGCGAGAGCAAACGTTCCCTCACCAAACGGTGAAATCTCAAAAGCTCCAAGCGGGCCATTCCAAACCAATGTTTTGCAGCCAGATAATTTTTCAACCAAGCCAGCAACAGATTGCGGACCAGCATCTAAAATCATCTTATCTTCAGGAACAGCATTAACATCGACCACTTCATTCGCAGCTCCTTCAGCAAATTCGCTTGCCACAACAACATCTGTTGGCAAAACAATCTTGCAACCACTCTCAGCCGCACGGCCTAAGATGTTTTCAACCGTGTCAATATAGTCAGGCTCGCAAAGAGACTTCCCAACTTGAACCCCTTGCGCAAACAAGAAGGTATTCGCCATTCCACCACCAACAATGACCATATCAACTTTGTTAACAAGGTTGGTCAGCAGTTGAATTTTGGTTGAAACTTTCGCTCCGCCAACGACAGCCGCCACCGGGCGTTTCGGCGCTTCAAGTGCAGCCTTAAGAGCGTTCACTTCAAGCATCATCAACGGGCCGGCAAATGCTGGCAGATGCCGAGCAATACCTTCAGTTGAAGCATGTGCACGGTGCGATGTTGAAAACGCATCACTCACATAGAGGTCACCCAATGCCACCAACTCGGCAACAAAGGCTGGGTCATTATCCGTCTCACCTTTATGGAAACGTAAATTTTCCAGCACACAAACATCACCATTCGAAAGAGCGGCTACAACAGTCTCTGCCTGCTCACCAATACAATCAGGAGCAAAACTCACTTTTGTATCTGGAAGCAATTCAGCAACCTTCGCTGCAACAGGCGCAAGCGAAAGGGAGGGATCAACCTGGCCACCCGGGCGACCAAAGTGAGTCATAATAACAACCCGTGCACCACGTTTTGTAAGCTCACGCACTGTTGGCAAAAAACGCTCAATTCTTGTCGCGTCAGAAATCACGCCATTTTGCATTGGCACATTAAGGTCTGCCCGCACCAAAACACGTTTTCCAACGACATCTGCATCATCAATTGTTTTTAATTTATCTAATGCCATTTCAGTCATCTCTCATATCCCCCTATGCATTGCCCGTAACACGGCGCGCCGCATCAGCAACTTTTGAAGCCGTAATTCCAAAATGTTCATAAAGGGCATTCCAAGGACCAGAAGCACCAAACCCACTCATGCCAATAAATTGACCATTAGAGCCAAGCCATTTGCTCCAACCTTGCTCAACGGCAGCTTCCACACCAACACGTGGTGCATCTCCAAGCACATCCCATTGATAGTCAGATGATTGAGCCTCAAACAATTCCCAACAAGGAAGCGAAACAACCGCCACTTTCAAGCCATCTTCTTCAAGAATTTTAGCAGCATCCATCGCTATAGAAACTTCAGAGCCTGTGCCAATTAACGTCACATCACGCTCGCCGTCAGCTTCTTTCAAAACATAACCACCCTTGGCGGATTTATTTTCCTCTGTCACTTCAGTACGAAGCAGTGGCAAACCTTGACGGGTAAGAGACATGATCGCAGGCGTTTTATCTTGCAGCACAAACGCTTCCCAGCATTCAGCGCATTCCACACTATCGGCCGGGCGGAACACATTAATGTTCGGCATTGCTCTAAGTGAAGCTAAATGCTCTACCGGCTGGTGCGTTGGTCCATCTTCACCAAGACCAATTGAATCATGTGTCATCACATAGCCAACAGGCTGTTCCATAAGAGCTGAAAGTCGAATGGCTCCCCGTGCATAGTCAGAGAAAACAAGGAACGTACCTGAGTAGGGTAAGAAACCACCATGCAAGGAGAGACCATTCATCACAGCGCCCATGCCATGTTCGCGAACACCATAATGTATGTAATTGCCATCAAACTGGCCTCGATTAACCGGCTTATATTGATTTGTTTTCGTTCCATTCGACCCAGTAAGGTCAGCAGAACCACCAATCATGCCAGGAATAACCGGTAAAATTTCATCCAAAACTTGCTTTGAAGAAACCCGTGTTGCCAAAGCTTCACCGCCAGCAACAAATTTTTGCTTCACATTCATAACCGCATGACGAAGGCTTTTCTTAACCGGCTCACTCATTGGCTTCACAAGCTCGGCTTGTCCAGCAGGTGTTAAACCATTGTAAGCGGAAAGCCACGCATTACGTGTCTCGCCGCCCTTGCGGCCAACAGCACGCCATGCATCCAAAACATCTTGCGGAACTTCAAAAGGCGCATGATCCCAACCAAGCTGCTTTCTTGTCTCAGCAATCTCATCATCACCAAGCGGTGCACCATGTGTAGCGGCAGTACCTTGCTTGTTTGGAGCACCAAAACCAATAATTGTTTTACAAGCGATTAATGTTGGCTTGTCACTGGTTTTCGCTTCAGCAATCGCGGCTGAAACGGCAGCCATATCATGCCCATCAACAGCAATTGTATTCCAACCAGAAGCTTCAAATCTTTTGCGCTGGTCATCAGAACAAGCAACATCCAAAGTTCCATCAATGGAAATGTTGTTATCGTCCCAAAGAACAATCAGTTTTGATAGGCCAAGATGGCCAGCCATTGAAATCGCTTCTTGAGAAATACCTTCCATCAAGCAGCCATCACCAGCAATCACATAGGTATAGTGATCGATAATATAGTCACCATATTTATCATTCTGTAAGCGCTCAGCCAAAGCCATGCCAACAGCTGTTGTAATACCTTGTCCTAAGGGACCAGTGGTTGTCTCAATTCCTGGCAAGTGACCATATTCAGGGTGTCCAGCAGCCGGACTACCAATCTGGCGGAAATTTTTAATGGTCTCTATATCAATTCCAGGATACCCAGCCAAATAGAGCAAAGAATAAACAAGCATAGACCCATGGCCAGCAGACATAATAAATCGATCACGGTCATGCCAATCAGGATTACTTGCATCAAATTTCATATGATCAGTAAATAAAACCGTCGCAACATCAGCTAAGCCCATTGGTGCGCCAGGGTGTCCAGATTTAGCTTTCTGAACCGCATCCATAGATAAAGCGCGGATTGCATTGGCCATTTTGGCCTTTAAAGCCATATCCAGCTCTTTGTTCATTTCAACCGCTTCTCCCATGAGAAGGCCTCCTTATAAAAACTCAATTCCATCGTTTAAAACTCTAAAAGGTCACCTGTTCACATTGTAGATTTGAACTTAGCTAGTCCCTTTTATGTCTCTACGATAATAATTTGCATCCTATACTATGCCCTGAGGCCTCATGCACCCCCCAAAATCCCTCTTAACCTCAACTATTTAGCTAAAAAGAGCTGTTTTGGAGTGTTTTACTAAATTGCGTGCACACCAAGTGCTGCTTTCACCATATGGAACGCCACCAGAAGCTGCGTCAAAGCAAGGGGGTTACTCACCGATGAAGACCCGTCAACTTGCCCTAATTGATCGCGTAAATGGCTCGCTTCCGGGATCAAATCCCATAATAAATTCTGTATTTTCGTTGCGTGCTCATCTGAAATAGCCCCATCAATCTCAAGCACATCAACAGGCTTGCCATCAACATCGCGCGCCAATTCAAGCAATAATCCGTTATTGCTGGGGCTTTCAAAAAGCGGTGAAAAATCCGGATGGGGCAATGTTGGGCGCAGTATATGGCGCACATCCAAATGCGCATCATCACCGCCCTTCTCTGGGGTTTGAAAACGAATAACAATATCTGCAAATGTTCGCTGCGGGCGAATAAAAGCAGGGCTATCAGCTTTTCTTTTTTCTAAAGAGGCAAGCACTTGCTCTTCTGTATATCCACGCTTTGTTGTATCACGATGAACTTTCCATTTCACACGCAGCTCTTCTTCAGGGTCGAGATAAATTTTCACATCATAACAATCACGCATCGCCCGTGTTGTGTACCCAAGCAAACCTTCCATAATAATATAATCACGAGGCTTAATATATTCTGGGCGATCAAGTGTCCCGCCATCATGATTATAGATGGGTTTTAATATCGCCTCTCCTTTGCGAAGAGCACGCAAATGCTGTTCTAAAATGTCAATATAATTGCCCTTAGGGTCTAACGCTGAAATGCCATTACCTGCCCTCTCAACCCGATCATACGCATGATAATCATCTGTACAAATAACGGTACAACGATCCTCACCTAAAATTTTAGCAACACCAGCCGAAAGCGTTGTTTTGCCAGTTGCGCTATCTCCCACAACTCCCAATATAATCGGACGATCCAATATCTTTGGCATAATTCCAGTCCCCAGTTTCCGGGAAGCTTGCTAGAAAAATCAGCGCTTCCAGTTGATTTTATTATTTTTAAAACAATGCGTTAGAAACCATAACTCGCATCTCATTTATTAAAATTAGGCGGTCAGGCCTAAGTATAAGTCGTCAACACCTGGCGTTCGTTTGTCTCACCAATCACCATCAAGGTCTGCATACGAAACCCACCATTAAATTTCTCAACACCATCCAGCATCAAACCTGTTGTGATGCCCGTCGCACAAAAGAAAAGATCATCAGAAGAAACCAGCTCTTCAATTTTGTACCATTTCGTGGTGTCCAAATTCGCTTGTCTAACTGCAATAGCTTCGGTCTGTAATTGCGGGTCAATCCGCCCCATAAATTCACCGCCCAAGGCTCTAATCGCTACAGCAGACATAATCCCTTCCGGCGTCCCACCAGTTCCCATCAAACAGTCAACACCGCTTTGAGGGATGGCCGCTAGCAAAGCACCCGCAACATCACCAGCTGGGTACAAAAGAGCCCGCGCTCCTGCATCATGAATTTCTTGGATCATCTGACGGTGTCTTGGTTTTTCAAGAACATAAACCGTAATTTCCGACACATCTTTTTTCAGGCATTTCGCCAAGGTTTTAATTTTTTCTTCAACTGACCAATTCGGGTCAATCTCACCTTTTGCTTCAGCTGGAGCGGCAAATTTCTCCATGTAAAAGGCGGGGCCTGGGTCCATCATGCTGCCACGCGGGGCAATGGCAATCACTGCCAAAGCATTTGTCAAACCCTTCGCCAAATAGCTGGTTCCTTCAACAGGATCAACAGCGATATCCGCTTTAAATTCAGCCCCCACTTGTCCTACAATCTCACCATTGTAAAGTTGAGGAGCTTCATCCTTTTCGCCCTCACCAATAACGACCAAACCTTCAAGTTCAATCTGTTGTAAGGCTGTGCGCATCGCATCAACAGCTGCACCATCACCGCGCTCTTTGTCACCACGACCAATCCAGTCAAAAGCAGCTTTCGCAGCATCTTCCGTAACTTTCCTCAAACCATAAATAAGCTCTGGTCTGGCGCGTCCGGCGCGTGTCATCATTGCTGTCTCCCCAAACTTTCAACTCTTTTTGCTTGTTTAAAACGAGTGAAAATCCCTATAACTTTTCTTATCTGTCTGAGGACCTCTAAAAATCTCAACTTTTGAGTCAAGATTTAGGAAAAGCTGTTTCGAGAAGCGGAGTTAACTCAAGTTCGTTAATGAGCATCGCAGAAACAGCTTTGACGCAAAGGTTGACCAAAATTGAGGTTTTTAGAGGTCCTCAGCGGTGTTCGTCTCTTATTGAGATAAAGCTATAATCTTTGACCAAAGTGCAAAACATGCCTCCAGGTAGGAAAGACCTACCCTTATGGGTAGTTTTTGGCTTTTTATTAACATTTTTGTAAAAAAAAGGGAGGGGAAATTAAGAGCTTAACCCTAAAGAAAGATGGAAATATCAATTAAATATCAGCAACTTAGCCAACAACAACCAAGAGATCACACAACACTGAAATCTTTTTTAAGTTTTTTTAAAAATTAATGGGAAAAGCCTAAACAAGACCAGTTAAAGGCTCAGACAACCCTTCACTATAGTAAAGAGCAACCGCTTCAGAGCGATTTCGAACATTCAATTTTGAATATACATTTTTGAGATGAAATTTGACCGTATTTTGAGAAATTGCCATCACATCAGCCAACTCTCGATTGGTCATGCCAAGGCTTAGTTTTTCAAGCATTAAACTTTCTCTGCTCGTCAAAGAGCTTAACAAACTCTGGTCTTCCTGCTTCCCCATAAACGGAAACACCATAGACCCACGCGCAACACTATCTAAAACTGAGAGCAAACGCTCAGGCGGCTCTGCTTTAGAAAAATAAGCATAAGCACCAAGTTCCATTGCCTCGCGCGGCACAACATCACCAATGTCACCTGTATAAACAACAACTTTCGGACTATCAGGACGCTTTGACAAAGCCTCTAATAACTCCTTGCCATTGCAATAAGGCATAATCCACCCCGTAATAACAATATCAACAGAGAGAACTTCAAGCCCATCAAGCAAGCGCGCACCATCATGCGCTGAAGCAACCACATCAAAACGACCATCTTCATCAAACAAGGAACGCAGGCCACGCACAACCAACGGGTTTTTGTCCACAACAGCAGTGCGAACAGGATAATTCACCTTCATCCCCAAACCCATAATGCCTAACCTCCAACCAAGCTTCAGATCCAATAATCAAGACCAGTAAACAAAAATTATAGCACACCAACGCCCCATAATAAGGCATCAGAATAACAAATGATCTGATAGTTAATGGAAGGGAATTTAATTGTAAAAATAACTGAAATTCAAAACGCCAGCGCCAAGCAATTAACAGCAAAATCAATAAGATATAAAACAAACACATCACCCTGACATTCAAGTTGCTCCCTCCAAAACAACCCAAACAGGCAATGCGAACAATACAAATAAATTCTGAAAGTAAAGAATACTCAAAAGAACCAGAAAGAGTAAAGTGTACAAATCAGCACACTTAGTCGGTTATAGAGCGGGTGGCTTGTGGGCAACCTAAAGCGCCACTAGAAAGAATAGCCAGCAAGAGAAAGCAACCTTAAAAATTTCTAATTTTTAAGAATGACAAGCTTTGGCAGATGCAATGCATTGAAACTGATACTTATTTTTTCTCACGCACTTAATGTTCGTCTCTTTGGCCAAGCTCCAATCAGACCATTCGGCACCAAAAGTCCCCTCAACAACCAATTTCCAACCTGATTGAGCTTCACTCCGTGCTTTTGCAGCTGAGCCGCGTCTCGCCCCCCAACCAGTGGTAATTTCGTCCTTGCAGCTCCCTTTGGTCGCAACAACAGGCTTTTTAGATTTACAAGGCCGGGCTGTTCGCGTGCATTCCCACTTACCCTTGTTCTCACCGCTCATAAGGTCAATGCAGACCAATTTACGCTCAGTCGCCGCTGACCACGCCATATAGTCAGCACCGTGTCTTTCTTTCACAGCAGATTTCCAGGTAAAAAAAGCATTCGCTCGCGCCAACTCTCCAATAGAAGAAGGCTTGCCCGTTGCAGAAAAAGCTTCAGCTAAGCACTGCTTATCTTCAGCATGTAAAGGAGAATAAGAAAGAAGGCTAAAAAGCATTCCCAAAAAAGATACACCCAAAACCATCGCAAATTTGCAAACCAAACGGTTCATATATCAGCACTCCCAGCTAGTTCCAGCCCCAAAACATAAAACAAACACCAATCATGGCCTCATAATATTGCTTAAGTTTGTGCTATGCCAGTCCTTTTTCAAACTGTTCACCAATCATTTTTAGGTCTTTAGCCTATAAAAATAATGAGATCACACTCCTATAAATGAATACCACATCATTCTACCAAACAATCCTATCAAAATAAAAACAGGCGCCCCAAAAGATGTGAGCGCCTGTAATAGATAGTTGTTTTACGTAGTTTATAAATAGGTCAGACTGTTAAAAAGAAAGTCTTTTAAATCGCATCTAATTGAGAGCTGGCACCTTTGCCTTGCCGCTCAATCATGCCATTCAATGCACCAATATAAGCTCTGGCAGACGCCACCATTGTGTCAGTGTCAGCACTGCGGCCAGTAGATGTAAATCCATCTTGCTCAAGCCGCACCATCACATCAGCTTGCGCATCCGTTCCCTCGGTCACAGCCATCACCTGATAAAGCGGTAAACGCGCTTCATGCGGAATAATGTCACGAATAGCATTGAAAATCGCATCAACCGGTCCATCACCACCAGATTCGCGCGTCTTCTCTTCACCTTCAACATCCAAGGTAACCGTCGCTTTTTGCGGCCCACCAGTGCCAGCATAAACCGTTAATGAAACAAGCTTAATCGGCGCATTTTCACTTGAGACTTCATCATCGACAAGCGCAATCAAGTCTTCATCAAAAACCTGCTTTTTCTTATCTGCCAAATCTTTAAATCGTTGAAAGGCTTCCTGGAACGCATTATCCCCAAGCTCATAGCCCAAATCTTTCAACTTCTCTTTAAACGCATGACGACCAGAATGCTTACCCATCACCAAAGAAGACGCCCGCAAACCAACCGATTCAGGCGTCATGATTTCATAAGTCTGATTATTCTTAAGCATTCCATCTTGGTGAATGCCGGATTCATGCGCAAATGCATTTTGCCCAACAATCGCTTTATTATATTGAACAGGAAAGCCAGAAACAGCAGAAACCAAACGAGACGCTTTCGTTATATGAACCGGGTCAATATTCGTCCAGTAAGGCAACACGTCAGAACGAGTGTCCATACCCATAACAACTTCTTCTAAAGCTGCATTACCTGCCCGCTCACCCATACCATTAATGGTGCACTCAATTTGCCGCGCCCCAGCGCGAACACCTGCCAAAGAGTTAGCAACCGCCAACCCCAAATCATTATGACAATGGGTCGACAAAATCACATCATCAGCACCTGGCACTTTATCAACAAGCATTTTGATTAATGCATAATATTCCTCAGGCACTGTATATCCAACAGTGTCAGGAATATTAATTGTTGTAGCCCCTGCTTTAATCGCAACCTCAACACATTGACACAAAAAATCATGATCGGTTCGCGTCGCATCTTCAGCTGACCATTCAACATTGTCAGTATATTTGCGCGCACGCGTCACAGATTGCGTCACCGCCTCAAGCACAGCTTCAGGCTCCATTTGCAACTTATATTTCATGTGAAGCGGGCTGGTTGAAATAAAGGTATGAATACGTGATTGTTTAGCTGGCGCTAAAGCCTCTCCTGCCCGATCAATATCTTTATTCGACGCACGAGATAAACCACACACAACAGAATTTTTCACCAATTTAGCAATTTCTTGAACCGCTTCAAAATCACCGTTCGATGCAATCGGAAATCCTGCTTCAATTACATCAACACCCATTTCATCAAGCACTTCAGCAACCTGAAGCTTCTCGCTTAATGTCATAGACGCCCCAGGGCTTTGTTCACCGTCCCGCAAAGTTGTATCAAAAATCACAATATTATCTTGCGAATTTCTGCGTGTTTCTTGATTGGTATTCGTCATTAGTTTTGTCCTAAATTAACTTGGTGAATAAGCATTGCGACATACGAACAGTTTCAGAAAAAAATATCACTGAAAAATTGCTAGGTCTCATTTTAGCTTGATTTACAACACTCATTCAAAATTCATCTCTCTTACATCACGGGTGTACCGTGATTTCACTCAATTCATCTCCCCTAAGGCCACAGTAATTTATGACTGTTTTGCCCAGGGGCAGATAAGTAGAGGGCTGATAAGTAGAAGAAGAGAAAGACCAAGAATGAGACTCACCCCTAAAAGAAGGTCTTTAGATACTAAAAATAGTTGAGCTGCCATCGTTAAAGTGACGCTTAGCAACAAAGAAGCACTAGTAAGCACACCAGAGAAGAATTTAGACACAGCAAAGCCACGAGAAATAATCATAAGTGATTTTTTCTCTGAAAAGGCTGCATATGTTTCATAAGAACTTAAAGTTCCATTTGAACATAATACGCCTGAAATGTTGCCATGAGTGCTCACAGCCATTTCAAATTTCTCCATAAATTTGCTTCAAACGACAATATAACCAATCAAGGATAAGATTTCCAGTACCTTTTCAAGGCAAAACCATAAAACTGAAACCAAAACCAAGAAATAATAATTTACTAAAAACTTTTCAAATATGAGATGAGAAAATCACAGGTAAAAATTAAGTTCTCAAACCTTCGCCACATTCCTTTGACATGTATTTGAAACCAGATTTATATGTGATAACTGGAGGTTAACTCCAAAACTCAGGTATAAAACAATCAACCCCCTTCTTTTACAAGATCAAACTCAAATCAATAGAAGAAAAGAAGACAAGAGAGCCAAAGTAATGCGTAGTTCAAAAGGGCACATCCCAACCGAGAAATTAGATGACCTGCTTCACAGTGTTGTGGAATGGGCTGACCACGCCCAAATTGACGGAGAACCCCTCCATCAATCAGAAGAAAACAACCCAAACAATTTGCAGAACCAATCCCAAAGAAACTCAAATGGCAATCGTGGTCAGAATATGCAAAAAAAGAAACCATTTTTCCGCAACTTCGGCAGCATCATCACAACGTTAGTCTCAGCTATCGCTTTGCTATTCTCAGGCTATAGTTTTTATGAAACCGTCCTAAAAGAGCCTAAACTCAAAATCTACGCTCCAGCTCTGGTTCATATGTATCGCAAAAACTTCAGAGATATACTTGCAATCCCCCTCACCATTTCAAATGATGGTGCCAAACGCGGTACCATCCTCTCCATTGATCTTTCCGTAACCAATCCTGAAACTGGTGAGAGTAAAAAGTTTGAAAATCTATATTTTGGCAATGACCCAAAAGACACCAGCCGCATCTTCACCCCTCTCACAATGGCCGGTCGCTCCAGCAAATCAGAAGTCATCATGTTTTATGCTGACCGCGCAGGGGCTTTTTTCAAAACAACAGGCGGCGTAAAATCTCACCTAAAATTTGACTTGATAATCAATACAGACACCTCTGAAAACATCTTCAAACAAAAGCAAAAACCATCCCTTAGTTTTGATATGACCGCAACTTTCATTCAATCATTCCGCGCAATGGAAAGCGGGAAACCAACGGTCTATTACAAAAACAAAAAGAAAACCCCCAAAAAAACAAAAGCTGAAGAAAAAGCCAAACCTCAAAACAAAACACCGCAAGAAAACCAAGCCCCTCAAAAGCAAGATGAAGCTGCTGAAAAACCAACAAACGAGGCTAACACTCAATAAAAGCTGAAAACTAAAAAAGGCGCTCAAGAGATTATTTCTACAAGAGCGCCTTTTCGTTTGAAAAATCCAAACTCAAATGAAACATATGAAATTTTGATAATTCATATGTTTAAATGATTTTATTTTTTGCAAAATTTAGCCCAGCTAATGCAAGTCACACCATCTGAACCTGAAGTACATTTATATTTCTCGTTTTTAACGCTGTAGCCATCAACAACACCAGTTGCAACCCAGCCTGGCCACAAGCCCCAGCTCACAGCTTGAACCATAGTTTCCATAGCAAACCATTGTGCCGAAGCTTTAGAATAAGATGTCGCTTTTGCAGATTTTGAAACACAACCAGCCTGAGCAACACCAACAGAGCCAACAATCAAAGAAAGCGCAATAACGCCAGATTTAATCCCCGAACGAATAGACATAAAACTCTCCATTATCTTGATTAAAAGGTACGAAAACCAATACCTGACCATTAAAGTACAAATTTAACACAAATGCTATGAGGATAAAAAAAGTTAACAAAAACAAATGCTGCAAAGCGGCATTTGTTGCGCAGCAATAATAAAAAAACTTACTAACAAGCGTCGTAATGCCGCATCGCAGAAGTTAAAAAACATCAAAATAACCTCAAAAATGCCTAATTTAGAGGCAAAAACCCCAAAAATAGCCATGCGTTATACGCATAGCTGCTCTGCAGCATTTTTGCTTGCGCTCAGCTAAGAAAACATGCATATTACTAAGCATAGAGATTAACAAACAGTTTTCACTGTGTTGATCTTGAAGGTTTCTTCCCTCCCCAGAATACCTTCTATTCAGCTTCTGATATAAGAAGCACCCTATATACCAGGTCAGAAATGACCTGGTTTTTTTTTGCTCTCAATTCCAAAAACAAACTAAAAAAGTGCAAATTAAGAAATCTTTTCAATTCCTCTTTATTGAAAAAGCCCCATATGCCAAACTATGAATAATCTAATTATTCAAATTTCTTCTTTGCCTTAAAGAAAGCCTTTAAGCGATTAAAGTAAAATACCCCAGAAATTAAGACACACAATATGACAGATATTTCAGAAGCCTTTGCAAATGCCTTTTATCTCATAATATCTGCAGATAAAAATTTGGTAGAAATCATTCTGCTCTCACTCAAGGTGAATCTAATAGCCGTCTTTATTTCCTGTGTCATCGGCCTCACTATTGGTGCTCTTCTTTCGGTATATAAATTTAAAGGAAGAACAATCTGCCTCATCACACTAAGCGCCCTTATGGGATTGCCCCCGGTAGTGGTCGGTTTAATTGTTTATATTTTCCTCTCAAACTCTGGCCCCTTAGGAATACTCGGCCTGCTCTACACCCCAACAGCCATGATCATCGCTCAGGCCATCTTAATCACCCCCATCATCGCCGCCCTTACAAGACAAACCCTGGAAGTGATGCACAATGAATATTACGAACAATTAAAATCTTTAGGTGTAAGCAAATTAGCCATGGCCAAAACATTGCTTTGGGATGGCCGCTATCAATTGATAACAGTCGTACTCGCAGGCTTTGGCCGCGCACTAGCAGAAGTCGGCGCTGTCATGATTGTTGGCGGTAACATCAATCACTTAACACGCATTATGACCACAGCCATCGCTCTGGAAACCTCAAAAGGAAATTTAAGCCTTGCCCTCGGTCTTGGCATAATTTTGATTATTCTGTCCTTCATCGTCAACGGGCTAGTCTACGCAATCAACCTTACCGCGGAGCGCCAGGCTTATGCTTAAACAATCCTCAAGCTCAAACAAAACACGTAAAGAAGAACTCTTCCCACTCAAAGTGGAAAATTTAGTGCTTGAAGTGAATGGGAAAAAGCTCATCAACAATTTGAGCTTCAAACTTGAGGCAAATGGCATAACAGCTCTCATGGGCCCAAATGGTGCAGGCAAAAGTTTAACTCTTAGGCTTTTGCATAATCTTATTGATAAAACATCCGGCTCAATCAATTGGAACAACCAACCCAATCAAAAAATCATCCAAAACGCTCAAGCCATGGTGTTTCAAAAACCTGTGCTACTTCGCCGTTCAGTCATTGAAAACCTGCGTTACAATTTACACGTCAAAAAAATAAGCAACAAAACCGAACAATCCACTCTTATAGAAGAAGCCTTAACCAGAGCAGGCCTAAAAGATCACGCAAATAATCCAGCCCGTCTTCTTTCTGGAGGTGAGCAACAAAAACTAGCCATGGCTCGCGCTCTAATGACCAAGCCATCCATTTTATTTTTAGACGAACCAACAGCCAGCCTTGATCCAAATTCAACTCTCGTCATTGAAGAATTAATCAAAGAAGCAAATAAAGAAGGCACAAAAATCATCCTCATCACCCACGATATTGGCCAAGCCAAAAGACTAGCTGAGGAAATCTTATTTTTAACGAGAGGTCAGGTAAGCGAACAGGGCAAAACATTAGAGCTCATCAACAATCCAAAAACCAAACAAGCTCAGCAATATTTTTCTGGTGAAATAGTCACAGAACCCCATCATTAAACCAACGGAAAAACCACCACCCAAACGTATCAATAAAGCCTAAAACTTAAAAAGACCTATTTAAATTAAACAGGATCAATCTCATGAAATGGCTTATCCCTCCCGTACTCGTGGCTCTTTGCCTCCTTCTAATGATAGCTCTAAGGAACACATTCCCAATTGCAACAATCTTGCAAAATAACTCTACAATCTACATCGGCAGCCCATTCATCCTCATTGGCCTAAGCTTCATATTCATAACTGCTTATAATTTCAAAGAAGTAGAAACCAACATCCACACATTTCACAAGCCCAATAAATTAATCACATCAGGTCTGTTTCAATTCAGTCGCAATCCAATCTATCTCGGCTTTTTACTCATTCTCCTCGGTGCAGCCATCAATCTAAATGCCATTAGCACTTTTATAGGGCCCATCATCTTCTTCCTGGCCGCCAATTTTTGGTACATCCCATTTGAAGAAGAAGCCGCCACCTCTCAATTCGGCAATGAATACCTTGAATATAAAAACAAAGTCCGCCGCTGGATTTAAAAAAAAACAACACACCTTTCAAAGGAATGAAATGATCAAATCAATCGCAAAACACTTGATCCAAAACGCTGAAAAGCAAATCGGAGTGTCCTTAGATTATGTCCATTACATCGCGAAAACAGATATCTCACTTCTCACCAGATATAATAAAATTTTTGCCTTCCTAAATCCAAATAAGAAAACCCCCGCACTTGCCTATCACACAGCCAGATTAAGAGGTGCCATGACTGCTGATTGCGGCACCTGCGTTGAAGCTGAAATCAATCTTGCAAAAAAAGCAAAGCTTGCCCCAGAAAACATCAAACAGATATTGACCAAAGACTATGAAAGCCTACCTGTAGAAATCGCAGCCATCGCAAAACTGGCCGATGCAATTTTGATAGAAAAAAGCGGCGATCAACAAGCAAGAGAGATCATCAAAGAAAAATTTGGCGACGCAGGTTTAATTGAAATTAGTTTCGCCATCAATGGCGCCGCTCTACTTCCTGGCATAAAGAAAACTTTAGGCTATGGCACAGCCTGCGACCTGAATATGATCGCACAATTACAAAAAGAAAAAGCCCCGCAATAAATGCGAGGCTTTGCCTAACTAAAAAAACACCAATCCTAGAAACTGCGATGTATTTTTAGAAACTAAATATCCAAATCCGTTGCATATTCAGCATTTTCAGAAATAAACTCAAACCGCGCTTCCGGTTTAGAGCCCATCAACTTCTCAACGGTTTCTAGAGTAATCTCTTCATCTTCAGTGATTTCAACCCTCAATAAAATCCGGCTCTCCCGGTTCATTGTGGTCTCTTTCAACTGGTTCGCCATCATTTCACCAAGGCCCTTAAAGCGAGAAATCTCAATCTTGCCACGCCCTTTAAACTCTTTTTCAAGCAATTCATCTTTATGCTCATCATCACGCGCATAAAGGGTTTTCGCTCCTTGCGCAATTTTATAAAGCGGTGGCATCGCCAAATAGAGATGACCATTGCGCACAAGGTCAGGCATTTGCCGATAGAAAAACGTAATCAACAAGGATGCAATGTGCGCGCCGTCAACGTCAGCATCCGTCATGATAATCACACGCTCATAACGCAAATCTTCCAAGTTAAACCCACGCCCCATGCCACAACCAAGCGCCTGTACAAGGTCAGACAAAAGCTGGTTTTGCGCTAGCTTGGCCGAACTCGCATTCGCTACGTTCAAAATTTTACCGCGCAATGGCAGCACCGCTTGTAATTTTCTGTCGCGGGCTTGCTTGGCTGAACCACCCGCACTATCACCCTCCACGATGAAGATTTCAGTATCTACCCGTGAATTAGCCGAACAATCCGCAAGTTTACCAGGCAAACGCAACTTCCGCGTTGCAGATTTTCGGTTAATCTCTTTTTCCCGCTTGCGGCGCAACCGCTCTTCAGCTCGGTCAATCA
Organism: Hyphomicrobiales bacterium; assembly: GCA_965230545.1. Taxonomy (GTDB): domain Bacteria; phylum Pseudomonadota; class Alphaproteobacteria; order Rhizobiales; family HXMU1428-3; genus HXMU1428-3. Next base: position 840,856 of record CBDDLE010000004.1, read on the forward strand.
CCCATTCAAGTAACTTTGCGCTTTCTGCCGTGTGCGTGCTGAGCCAATGATCAAATTCATCACGAACAGCGGTCTCAACAATCTTGGCAGCTTCCACTGTTGCAAGCTTGTCTTTAGTCTGACCTTGAAATTCAGGCTCGCGAATAAAAACAGATAGCATCGCCCCCATGCTCACAAGTACATCATCCGCCGTAATCTGAGCCGCCTTTTTATTACCAACTCGCTCACCATGCGCCCGAAGGCCTTTGGTAAGTGCTGCTCGCAAACCATTTTCGTGTGTACCGCCTTCTTGTGTTGGCACGGTGTTACAATATGAATTTAAAAATCCATCACGGTTAGCAATCCAACAAAGAGCCCACTCAAGCGAGCCATGCCCTTCCTTCGTTTCAATCTTGCCTGCAAAAAGAGTACTAGCAACCAATGTTGCCCCTTCAACACGAACAGAGAGAAAATCTTTCAAACCACCAGGGAAATGGAACGTCGCCTCACTAGGCGTTGCATCTTTCTCACCTAATAATTCCGGCGCACAATGCCAACGGATCTCAACTCCACCAAACAAATAAGCCTTCGAGCGCGCCATCTTAAAAAGGATAGCCGGTTTAAATTTCGCTCCCTTACCAAAAATTTCCTCATCCGGAATAAAACGAACTTTCGTACCGCGGCGATTTTTAATTGCCCCCAGTTTCTCTAACTTACCTTGCGCAATCCCGCGTGAAAAAGTTTGCTTATAAAGCTTTTGCCCGCGCGCAACTTCTACTTCTAAAATTTCAGAAAGCGCATTTACAACCGAAACACCCACACCATGCAAACCACCAGAGGTCGCATAAACCTTGCTATCAAACTTACCGCCAGCATGAAGTGTTGTCATAATCACTTCCAAAGCGGACTTATCTTTAAATTTAGGGTGCGGATCAACCGGAATTCCCCGGCCATTATCAGAAACAACAAGCGCGCCATCAGCTTCCAAGCGAACTTCAATCCAGTTCGCATGACCAGCCACAGCCTCGTCCATAGAGTTATCAATAATCTCGGCAAATAGATGATGCAGCGCTTTTTCATCCGTACCACCAATATACATACCCGGCCGGCGGCGCACTGGCTCAAGCCCTTCAAGAACCTCAATATCAGCGGCGGTGTAGTCAGCCTCTCCCCGATTAGCGGCAACTGCCTTGTCTTTTTTAGAGGTGGCTTTTTTCTTTTTTGTATTTTTTTCAGTTTTAGTAGTCACTAACTCGACTTTCTTCAAATCTAAATTCTTCGCAGGCTCTGGCTTTTTATCAGTGTTTATTTCAGCCTCATCCAATAAATCAGGCTGCACTTCTTTTAAAGAAGCACTCTTCTTTTTGCTTTCCTTAGCTGATGATTTGGACGACTTAGTAACTGATTTAACAACAGATTCAAGTCGTGCAAACAAATCCCGTGCCATAGAGTGCCCCTCAATCACTTGTCTCTTAAACGACAATTTAATGGAAGTAATGAGAATGAAATCTACCAAGACACCCAAAAGAAACAGAACTGTCTCTCACGGCTGCATTAACAGACCAACGCCTCTCATGCGAATCATTTTATTTTACGACAAATAGATTTAATTGTGCGAGCGGCCATTCTGCAACTAACCATTATTTACAAATTCAAAAGGAAAAATTTCCCTTTTCTACCACAAATACAGCTCTTCAAATGCAATAAGATCTCCAAAAAATGATCCTCAAAACAAGTTTGATAAGAAAATCTAGCGGCAATTTGAGCCCTTTTTGAGAAATTCTCACCCCTGAAATCCATAAAAATTCGGAATTTTTCTTAAAAAAAGGCCAAAACACTCTAAAATTAAGGAGAAAGCCATGAATAAAAAGCGATTTTCTGTTCAAAGACTGTTAAATCGCGAGCAAACCTGTTAAAGACAATCAAATTTAGAAAAACAACGTTTTCGTCTCGTTGCTAGCTGAAACAAGGCTGAAGGCAATTCAAAACAAAAACGTTAAAGTGCAACACGCTCAACTCATCGATTGTAGGATATCTAACAACTTTGAGATTTCAAAGATTTACAATCCAAACAACAGATTGAATAGAGCACACGGAACGAAAGAGACCACCTGCAAGAGGGTGGGTCAATTGTCATATGACATTTAAAGAGCTGAATTTAAGCGAAAATATATTATCAGCCATTGAAAGCGCTGGTTACGATAGCCCAACTCCCATTCAAAAAGCGGCCATTCCACCTGCCATTGAGGGAAAAGACGTCCTAGGTATCGCACAGACCGGTACAGGAAAAACAGCCTCTTTCACAATTCCCATGCTCACTAAACTAGAGCGCGGCCGCGCCAGAGCGCGCATGCCAAGATCACTCATTTTAGCCCCAACCCGTGAGCTGGCCGCCCAGGTTGCTGAAGGGTTCGAGCAACTTGGTAAAAACCACAAACTAACAATTGCACTTCTCATTGGCGGCGTTTCTTTTGAAGAACAATTCAGAAAACTCGATAGAGGGGCAGATGTCCTCATCGCAACACCAGGCCGCCTCATGGATCATTTTAGCCGCGGCAAAGTTTTGCTAACTGGCGTAGAAATTCTGGTTATTGATGAAGCTGATCGCATGTTAGACATGGGCTTTATTGACGACATAAAGAAAATTTGTGGCCTATTACCACCCAAAAGACAAACCATGTTCTTTTCAGCCACCATGCCACCAGAAATACAAAAATTCACACAAGAATTTCTAAAATCGCCTGTTAAAGTTGAGATTGAGCGCCAAAGTAGCACAGCAAGCACAATCACCCAGCGCTTCCAATTTCTCAATGTGGACGAGAAAACAAAAAGAGTTGAGTTCCGTAAAGCCATTGATGAGCAAGACATTGAAAACGCAATTATATTCTGCAACCGAAAACGCGATGTAGAAATTCTATATAAATCCATGTCAAAACACGAATATAGTGTTGGCGCCCTACATGGCGACATGGACCAACGCCAGCGCATGGTCACTCTAGAAAAATTCAGAGCCGGAGAAATCACATTTCTCGTTGCCAGTGATGTCGCCGCACGCGGGCTAGACATCCCAAATGTCGGCCACGTTTTTAACTTTGATATCCCAATTCACGCAGAAGATTATATCCACCGCATTGGCAGAACAGGCCGGGCCGGGCGCAAAGGCTATGCCGCCTCTTTCATCTCACCAAGTGATAAAAAATACCTGGATGCCATCCTCGATTTATCAAAAGACACCCCTGTATGGATTGGCGAAGAACCTACCGAAGAAGACTTTAAATCTAAAGGTCGTGGCAATAGAAGTGGCAAAGGAAGAAATTCTGCCAATAAAAAGCAATCAAGTAGAAACTCAAGAAACAATAACAAAGACAAATCATCAAAAGAAAAGCTTGATCAAACAATAACGAACAATAACAACGACAATGAAGTCGCTAATCAGGATCAAGCAAAACAAAACAATCGCAAAAAAACAGCGCCTAAGAAAAATAACCAGCAAAAACAAAACTCTAAAGGTAACGAAGGTAAATCATCCACCTCCAATCAACCTAAAAAGAAAACAAACGAACCAGTATTCGGTATGGGGGATCATGTCCCTGCATTTATGTTAAGGTCAGTCTCTAAAAACAAAAATTAACTAAAACCAAATTCAAAAAAAGAGAAAAAACAAAACCTTAAGTAAAAAAAACGCTCAATACTGGCCAGTACACAACTTTTAGTTTATATTGCGCTACCGATAGAATCTGCTAAACATAAAAATTAACTAAATATTAATAGCAGTACTCACAAAGTTTTAGACTAATTTAACCGTATGAAATCAATAATAGGTCCGATTACAAAACAAACCTTGCTTATGGTGTGAGATTTAGGGTAGCCCGTGACTAACAATCAAGACAAAAACAATTCGCATGATCGAAGTATTTCCCTTGGCGAAAAGGCACTTGGTTATATTAAATATAACCAAACATCCGCCAGTCCTGATGGGTATGAATTATGGTATAATTATGCAAGTGGGCTAAAACCAGAACTTAACAATCAAATAAAAAGCCTATTGTCAGAGCAGCCCCGCATCAATCAAGAACAACTTGATGAACTTTATTCAACTCACTTTAATGCTTCAGAAGTTGATGATCGTATGGAAGAAATCAGCTCACAAGTCGCTCTTGAATTGAGCGAAGTGATGGAAATGGTTGGTAGCTCCCTTCAAAACACCGAAAGTTATAGTGAAAGCTTAGAGGTTTTCACCAGTGAACTTAAAGACATCAAAGATGAAGGTTCGCTTCGTATGATGATTTCATCTATGGCAGCTGCAACCTTTGAAATGGCGCAAAACACCAAAGAATTAGAGAGCAACTTAGCCAACTCTCAAAAACAGATATTAAATCTCAATAAAGATATTGAAGCAATCAAAGCTGAGTCGATGACAGATGCTCTGACATCTATTGCCAACCGCAAAAAATTTGACGTCACCCTACAAAAAGAAATCTCTTTAGCTCTAGACAGCGATGAACCATTATGTCTAGTCCTAGCAGATATTGATCACTTTAAAGCTTTTAATGACAATCACGGGCACCAAACTGGTGACCAAGTCCTAAGACTGGTAGCAAATATCTTAAAAACGAATGTTAAGGGAAGAGACTTGGCAGCTCGTTATGGCGGAGAAGAATTTGCTGTAATTCTCCCTCAAACTTGCTTGGATGATGCCGTCACAGTCGCAGAACAAATTCGCAAGGCTGTGATGAATAAAGAGCTCATCAAAAAATCAACTGGTAAAAAACTCGGCCGAGTTACAATGTCATTCGGTATCGCTCAATTTACAAAAACAGATACAATCGAAAACATAATCGCAAGAGCAGATAAGTGTCTTTACGCCGCAAAAGATGCCGGTCGTAACAATGTTCAAACAGAACTAAACTTAGAAGCAATCGCAGAAAAAGATCATAACGCCGCTTAAATTAAAAACGGCTTTCTTTGTCAATTTCGTTTAAGATTCAACCTTTTGCGCAGCCACAAATTTATCTGCCATCTCTTGGGTAACAGGTGTAATTGCAACAGATTCGCCGCACCCACAAGCACTTGTTTGGTTAGGATTGTTAAAGACAAACCCAGAAGAAAGCTTAGAGACTTCATAATCCATCTCAGTTCCAAGGAGAAATAAAATAGCTTTCGGGTCAATCACAATCTTAATCCCGCGATCCTCAATGACATCCGCACCATCATCAATGGTCTCGGCATAATCAAGCGTATATTCCATGCCCGCACAGCCACCATTCTTCACACCTATTTTCAAACCAGCAATCACTTTGTCAGAATTTTCAATAATTTCCTGAACACGGCTCGCAGCAGCTTGCGTCACAGTCATGACTTTTGGTAATGGACGGCTCATCTTTATTCCTTTATTTCCAAAAAACAAACCAACAATGAATGTGGTCAATAATTCTTAAAAGCACTGCAAAAAAACGAATACAAGAGGGACAAGTCCCTCCCTTAAAACATATTCAAAGCAAAACGTGCTTCTTCAGACATCATGCTCATATCCCAAGGGGGATCAAAAGTCAGTTCAACCTTGGCCTTTTTAATCCCCTCAACACCAACAACAGCATTAACAACCCATTCTGGCATTTCCCCAGCAACAGGGCACCCAGGCGTCGTCAAGGTCATATCAACATGAACAGAGCGATCATTTTCAATATCTACTTTATAGATAAGACCTAACTCATAAATATCAACAGGGATCTCAGGGTCATAAACTGTCTTAATCGCAGCAACAATATCGCGTTTTATGCGCTCTAATTCATCTTCAGGAATAGGAGGATATTCTTCTAAAGAAGCTGCCGCTTCCACCTCAGCCATATGGCCACCTTCAATTGGTGCAGTACTATTTTCTGCACTGTTCAAAGCCTGGTTAGCTTCCTTCATCTCATCTAATTCATGATTTGAAGTTTCATCACTCATTTTTTAATTCCTTAAAAATTACCAATATAGAGACAAACTCTACAAGCAATAAACTTTATCCAAAAAACTCAGCGCATTTTTTAAGCCCAGCAACAAGTGCATCAATATCTTGCCTATTATTATAAAGCCCGATCGATGCCCGGCAAGTCGAAGTCACTTCAAAGCGAGCAAGTAGAGGCTCCGCGCAATGAGTACCAGCTCGAACAGCAATACCAGAGCGATCAATAAGCGTGCTTACATCATGCGCATGAACACCCTGAAGTTCAAAAGAAAAAATCCCGCCTTTATTATCAGCTGTTCCAATCACACGTAAGAAATCTAAATCAGCAAGCGCACCAGCTGCATAAGCGGTTAATTCATCTTCATGGGCCTTAATCGCATCACGGCCAATAGAGTGGATGTAATCAATCGCAGCGCCCAACCCAATCGCTTGCACAATTGGCGGTGTTCCCGCCTCAAAACGATGCGGCGGGTGCCCATAAGTGATTTCCTCAGTCGAAACTGTATCAATCATTTCACCACCCCCCATAAAGGGAGACATTTTCTCTAGTAATTCCATTTTACCATATAAAACACCAATGCCAGAAGGCCCATAAAGCTTATGGCCCGTAAACACATAAAAATCGGCATCGAGGTCAACCACATCAACGGGCATATGAACCACCCCTTGACTACCATCAACCAAAACTTTTATGCCGCGTTCATGCGCCATTTTGATGATTTCTTTAATGGGTACAACAGTGCCAAGCACATTCGACATCTGCGTAATCGCAATCAGCTTTGTTTTAGGTGTCAACAATGCCTCAAACTCATCAAGAAGAAAATTCCCTTGATCGTCAACAGGAGCCCATTTTAAAACTGCTCCCTTTCGCTCACGTAAAAAATGCCATGGCACAATATTAGAGTGATGCTCCATGATAGAGAGAACAATCTCATCCCCTTCACCAATTTCATCAAGCCCAAGAGAGTTCGCGACTAAGTTAATCGCTTCAGTCGCATTCTTGGTGAAAATGATTTCATCTTCAGAACCAGCATTTAAAAACTGCTGCACCTTGCGGCGAGCTTCTTCAAAATGCTCTGTTGCAGTGTTGCTCAAATAATGAAGGCCACGATGAACATTGGCATAATTCTCCGAATAAGCCTGTTCAATCGCTTTTAAAACCAATTCAGGTTTTTGAGCTGAAGCCCCATTGTCTAAATAGACCAAAGGTTTGCCATAAACCTCCCTCGACAAAATCGGGAAATCTTGTCTTATCGCTTCAACATCAAACGTTGTTTTCGTTGTATCCAACAAATCAGTTCACCTTACAAAATTAAGAGAGCCCCATAATTCAAACACTGTTCAAACACTCTAATTTAATTTCAAGAATTTTAGGCCAAAAACAATCAAGTCATTCAAGACAATCAAGCCTTGGTCTTTTTTTTATGCTTTTTCATACCAGGCTAAAGTTTGATTAATCACATAATCACGAAGATCATCATTTTCAATCAACTCCAGGGCTTCACCAACAAAAGCTTGAATAAGCAATGACCGAGCTTCTTCATCCGGCACACCTCTGGCCTTGAGATAAAACAAAAGGTCATCATCAATTTGCCCCGTTGTTGCACCATGTCCGCAAAGCACATCATCAGCATAAATCTCAAGCTCTGGCTTTGAATCAAACTCAGCCGTCTCAGAAAGCAAAAGCGCCTTGCTCATCATTTCACCATCGGTCTTCTGAGCACCCGGTTGCACAATCACTTTCCCCTGGAATACGGCACGGCCTTCATCATCCAGCACAGTTTTAAAAAGCTCACGGCTTTCACAAGACAAAGCCGCATGATCCATAACCAAAGTCAAATCCGCATGTGATTTCCCACTTAGTAATGCCACTCCAGAAATATCAGCTTTTGCTTCATCACCATCATAACGGATCTCAACCTGGTTTCGCGTCAAGCCACCATCTAATGTTGCTTGAAACAAACCATAGTCAGATTCTTTGCCAAGTTTACCAATCACATTTGAGAGATGTACACTCTCTTTATGATCATTGGTAAATTTAACATGACGAACTTTCGCCCAATCACCAACCAAAACTTCGGTAACCAAATTCGTTTGAGAAGGTTTATCCTCTAAAGAAATATGGCTTTCAATGATCTCAACTTTAGCTGCAGCACCAATATCAAAAAACAAGCGCGAAGCAACAGAGCTCTCACTCGTAGCAGTAGAGACAAAAATCAAATGAATTGGTTTGTTCAATTCATGACGATCAGCAATTTTAATGGCAGCTCCGCCTTGCATAAGAGCAAGGTTTAAAGCTTGCACTGCATCACGTTCATTTTGCTGCACAGCTCCAATTGATTGAACCCAGCTCACATCATCAGCCAAAGCCGCTTTAAGAGAAAGAACTTCTGAAAGCTCTCCCAATGAACAATCAGAAAGCTGCTCATTCAGCTGTCCGTCAACAAACACCAATTTGTGTGTCGAAATCGCTGCTAACTCAGTACCAAGCTGTTCGTTAATTTGAGCCTCAGTAACATCACCCTGGTCAACCGGCTTAAACGCCACTTTCATTGCCGCTTTAAGGTCAGTATATTTCCATTCTTCAACCCGGCGATTAGGTAAACCTTTTGCTTGAAATTCAGCACGTGCTGTCTCTTGCAACTCTTTAAGCCAAGCAGGTCCATCTAGCCTTGCGTTTTCGCTTAAAGAGATAAGGCCCGTTTCAGCCTCTGTTCTAACAAGTTCCATATAACTCTCTCCTGTTAAAATGCTCTTTAAGCCAATTCTTCGTCATATTCAGCATAACCAGCATCTTCCAGCTCAAGCGCTAATTCTTTACCACCAGTGCGCACAATCTTGCCATCTGTCATCACATGCACTTTATCCGGCACAATATAATTTAAGAGGCGCTGATAGTGAGTGATAACAAGCATAGAGCGGTTTTCAGAGCGAAGCGCGTTCACCCCTTCAGAAACAATACGAAGCGCATCAATATCAAGACCACTATCAGTTTCATCTAAAATGCACATACCAGGGTCAAGTAACGCCATTTGCAAAATTTCCATGCGTTTCTTCTCGCCGCCAGAGAACCCAACATTCAGACCGCGTTTAAGCATCTCAGGTTTCACACCAAGGTCTTTCGCCTTGCCTTGAATAAGCTTCATCATGTCTGGAATAGAAAGCTCGTCCTGCTCACGCTCTTTACGAACTGCGTTAATTGCTGTCCGCAAAAATGTCATGGTCGCAACACCAGGGATTTCGATCGGATATTGAAACGCAAGGAACAATCCAGCAGCCACACGCTCAGCCGGGTCCATCTCCAAAATGCTCTCGCCATTGTAAAGAATATCACCTTCCGTGATGTCATACTCTTCTTTACCAGCAATCACATAAGAGAGGGTCGACTTACCAGACCCATTCGGCCCCATAATAGCATGCACTTCACCATCAGGAATAACCAGGTCAATCCCGTTCAAAATCGGTTGACCTTCAACTTCAACATGTAAATTTTTAATCTCTAACATAAACCTATGTCCGTCTTTTATCTGTTTACTTCACCAGCTGAACCAGGAGTAAAATTAATCTCAATCTAATTAGTTATCTAAATCTTTAGCCAACAGAGCCTTCTAAGCTAATGCCAATAAGCTTTTGCGTCTCCGCCATAAACTCCATCGGTAGCTGCTGAATAACTTCTCTCGCAAAACCGTTCACAATCAACGCCACAGCTTCTTCTTCGTTCAAGCCCCGAGCTTGCGCGTAAAACATCTGATCATCTGAAATTTTAGATGTCGTTGCTTCATGCTCAAACGTGGCCGTTGAGTTCTTCGCTTCAATATAAGGAACTGTATGAGCTGAACATTGGTCACCAATGAGCAAGCTATCGCACTGTGTAAAGTTCCGCGCACCAGAGGCTTTCTTATGAGCCGAGACAAGCCCGCGATAAGTGTTTGATGACTTACCAGCTGAAATACCTTTTGAAATAATCCGGCTTGACGTGTTCTTACCTAAATGAACCATCTTTGTGCCACTATCCACTTGTTGCAATCCGTTTGAGATCGCAATTGAATAGAACTCACCTTGAGAATTATCACCGCGCAAAATACAGCTAGGATATTTCCAGGTAATCGCAGAACCGGTTTCAACTTGTGTCCAAGAGATCTTAGAGTTAGCCCCTCTACAATCACCGCGCTTGGTCACGAAGTTAAACACACCGCCCTTGCCATCTTTGTCACCAGGGTACCAGTTTTGAACCGTTGAATATTTAATCTCGGCATCATCTAATGCGACCAGTTCAACAACAGCAGCGTGAAGTTGGTTCTCATCCCGCATCGGCGCCGTGCAGCCTTCCAAGTAACTCACATAAGAACCTTTATCCGCAATGATGAGCGTACGCTCAAATTGGCCTGTATTTTCTTCGTTAATCCGGAAGTAAGTAGAAAGTTCCATCGGGCAACGCACCCCAGGCGGGATGTAAACAAAGCTACCATCAGAAAACACAGCTGAGTTCAAAGTCGCATAAAAATTATCAGACTTCGGCACAACAGAGCCAAGATACTTCTGTACCAATTCAGGGTGCTCTTTAATCGCTTCTGAAATCGAACAAAAAATCACACCAGCTTTCGCCAGCTCTTCTTTAAATGTTGTCACAACAGAAACACTGTCGAAAACAACATCCATCGCAACTTTTGCGCCTTCAACACCAGCTAGAACTTCCTGCTCTTTTAGTGGAATGCCAAGCTTTTCATATGTCGCCAATAATTCAGGATCAACTTCATCAAGGCTCTTAGGCGCTTCAGAAGATTTCGGCGCAGCATAATAATAAAGATCTTGAAAGTCAGGCTTTTCATACTCAACCTTCGCCCACTCTGGCTCCTTCATAGTGAGCCAGCGCTCATACGCATCCATGCGCCATTCAAGCATCCATTCAGGTTCATCCTTCTTGGCTGAGATGAATTTAACAATATCTTCATTCAACCCCTTAGGCGCTTTCACTGTTTCAATATCAGTGGTGAAGCCATATTTATACTTGTCTAAATCGAGCTCTTTAACCTGATCGATTGTTTCTTTTACTGCTGCCATTATTGCCTCCAATAGGCCTTTCAAAAATTAACTATTAAATTCTTATTATAAAAATCCAGAGCACTTCCTTTATGCGGTCTTTATGCTGCATGCCCCCGTTTCTTGGCACGAGAATAAATACCCTCCCACGCCTTTAAAAAACCATTGACGTCATCCGAGCTACTTTGAGATCCAAGAGAAACCCGAAGAGCCGCAAGACTGATATTATCTTTTACTGCCATCGCTTTCAAAACATGAGAGTGATCAACTTTGCCAGAAGAACAAGCCGAACCCGAGCTAATTGATATATTCATTAAATCCAATTGAATTACTTGCGTTTCAGCTGAAAAGCCCGGCACAGCAAAGCAACAAACATTACCAAGCCGTTCTACATCTTTGCCAAACACAACAGCATCAGGCGAAATCTCCAACAATCCAACTTCAAGTTGGTCACGCAATTCTTTAATCCGCGCTTGGTCAGCTGCAAAATTTTCGCTCACCACCTCAGCTGCAGCACCAAAACCAACAATGCCGGCCATGTTCTCCGTACCACCACGTCGCTTCAACTCCTGACCACCACCAGCAACCAGCGGATCGCGCAAAACAACAGAAGCATCACGCATAATCAGTGCACCAACCCCCTGCGGCCCACCAATTTTATGAGCCGAAACACTAATCAAATCAGCATTCGTCATCGGGAGTAACAAAGGCATCTTTCCTAAAACTTGCACACAATCAGAATGAAGCAGCCCACCAGCTTCATGCACAATCTCAGCAATCTCCGCGATAGGTTGAATAATTCCAGTTTCATTATTTGCCGCCATCACAGAAACCAAAATCGGCTTTATCTCTTTTTTATGCGGCTCATTTTTATTAGGCTCTTCTGGTAAGTCTTCAGTGGTCAACAACTCTTCGCGTAGCCACTCAACATCTACCACACCCTCTCGGGTCACTGGAATAACGGTAATTTGCTCTTTAGCAAACCGCATCCCATTTAAAACAGAGGGGTGCTCAATCGCAGAGACATAAAGCCTTGCTTCTTGCTGCAAATCTTTAGGAAACAAACTTGGTGTTAAGGCCAAATTGTTCGCTTCCGTCCCACCAGAAGTAAAAATAACATCAGGCACACGTGCCCCAACCATCTTAGCTAACTGTTCACGCGCATTCTCAATGCGACTGTGAACTTGACGCCCCTGGCTATGAACACTTGACCCGTTGCCAAAAACATCAAAAGCCTCAACCATAGCCGCTTTAACAGGTTCAAGCAGGGGAGCAGAAGCATTATAATCAAGGTAAATCCGCTCCATCATAACTGCTCCTCTTTTAAAGGAACTGGGGCCTTTTGGGGCGAGAAATCATCAGACGTAGCCTCAAAAACTTGTATTGTCTCAACAAACTCTCTATTGGAAGAAACCACATCTGCAAGGCTCGTGTTCTTTAAAAAAGATTTTATGTGCAATCCTAAATCTTGCCAAAGTCCATGCGTCAGGCATCGTTGCCCAGTCACACAGCCCCCAACGTCACTCAAAGAACAACGTGTCATCTGAACAGGCTCTTCAACAGCCTCCATAACCTCAAAAATAGATATCTCAGCAGCTTGGCGCGCCAAAACATAACCACCGCCAGGCCCTCGGCTACTCTTCACCAACCCAGCGCGGCGCAATTTCATAAAAATCTGCTCTAAAAAGGCCTGTGAAATCGCCTGACGCTCAGCAATAAGTGCAAGCGCCGTTGGCTGCACTCCCACTTCCAGTCCATCAAGGCGAGCAGCTTCATCTGCCAAATCAGCCATTGCCATAACAGCATAGCGACCTTTAGAGCTTAGTTGCATGTCAGCGCTTCATCCTTAAAAATACGTCTCTTGCGAAATTCAATTGCCAACCAAAATCAGCCAATAAACACTCCCCAAAATAAGGAGTGAGGAAGAAAGTTAAAAAAAGCTGGAAAAAAAGTTCAAAACAGCCTAATTTGAAATCATTCTAAACTAGAAATATAATTCCCGACCTCTGAAGTCAAGTATTCTATTTAGAGATTTCGGCATATTTTTTTATGCGTGATAATATTTTCTTTGGCTTTATCGGCTTAAACTTGCTAGTAACAAACGTTACGAAGTATCAAACAGGACGAAATCAAGCTAAGATATGCCTGAAGTTATCATAAATGGCCCAGCTGGGCGCCTTGAAGCCCGCTATCATCATAACAAAGCCAGTGATTCACCAATCGCCATCCTATTGCACCCACACCCGCAATTTGGCGGCACTATGAACAATCAAATTGTTTACAATTTATACTACACCTATGTAGAGCGTGGCTTTTCTGTCTTGCGCTTTAACTTCAGGTCTGTAGGGCGCAGCCAAGGTGTCTTTGATAATGGCCCAGGCGAACTCTCAGATGCAGCAAGTTGCCTGGATTGGTTGCAAACCCAAAACCCTGATGCACGCACCTGCTGGATCGCCGGCGCCTCTTTTGGCGCATGGATTTCTATGCAACTCTTGATGAGACGCCCCGAAATAGACGGCTTTATCTCAGTGGCACCGCCCGCAAACCTTTACGATTTTAGTTTCCTAGCCCCCTGCCCCTCTTCAGGCCTTATTGTAAACGGCTCAGCTGATAGAGTGGCACCAGCCCAATCAGTTACAGATTTGGTCAGCAGGCTAAAAACTCAAAAAGGCATCGTTATAACTCACGATGTTTTAGAAGATGCCAACCACTTCTTTGAAGGCAAAATGGATAATTTAATGGAAAGCATTGATAATTATCTAGATTTAAGGCTTGGCGTTACTCCCAAAATGCTAATCGAAAAAGACGATTAAGCAATAAATTCAAAAATATAAAAGTTGCTCGCTACCCCAGTTCAACAAAATGCGCTAGCGAGCAACTATAAAGCCTATAAAAATTACACAAAAACCAGCCCACTGAAGCTTGCACAACTTGGAAAGCAGTAGTACAAATTTATAGCTTTTAATAAGCAAAACCACTCCCATGATCTAGTCAAAATTAATAATAAACGGGGAAGCAAACATAGTGGATGAGCGCCAGGAAAAATTACAGTGGCTCAAACAAGCGCTCCTGGAAACAGGCTTAAAAGCTTCACCCTTTGCTGAACAAGCTGGCGTAGCTCCCGCTACCTTGACAAAATTCCTCAAAACGCCAGAAGCTATCACCCCTCCAAGTGACCGGATTATGAAAACACTTGCCGAAGCACATGACCTCTTTGGTTATGGCTATGAAGGCTTACCATCAGAAACAGGATTTAGTGAAGAAGGCAGCCACCCCTTAAGCCCATCAGACGTGGGTGAGGAAGAATATAATCGCTTAACACAATTTGCGGATAATCCTGAAAGTAAAAATTACCATGTGATTGAAGGCAATGGCCTCGAAAATTTACACATTAAACATGGTGACATAGTCTTTGTTGATCACAACAGACGACCAAAAGAAAACGACATCGTTTGCTTATCTCTTAGAGATGAAGAAAACTTCACAGCCAAAACCATTTTTCGTTTATATGTCCCCTCAGGCTCAGTCACAGCCTGCATTACCGCCACAAATGATCCAGCCATAAACAATAAAGTCATTTTCGTAGATGGTATCAATGTTAGAATTTATGGCGTTGTCGAAAAAATCGTAAGAAATCTCTAAACAATCAACAAGCAAATTTTAATTTTAAATAAATTAATTGAAAATTAAAATAACACCTTGTACTGTTCAAGTGCAAATTGTGAAGAGATTCCCTTCTAAACCTTATAAAAACCCAAACAAAACCTAGATTTAAAGAAAAAATGGCAGAAAAAGCAAACTGCCGACAAAGTTTCTCTTTAAAGCATTCTCTACGCAAGTCAGCAAAAAAATAAAACTTTAGTTTTATTTTTAAATATCCAGTGATTGGCGCCAAACAAATTCAAAGTCCTTACAAATCAAGTGATTTATAAAAGGGTTAGAGAATGCATTCAGATTTAGAGAAATCAATTCTACAAATAACGGCTAAAATTGTTGCGGCTTTTGTTAAAAATAACGAATTCCCTAAAGAGCAATTACCAGAATTCATCCAAAAACTTTATGCTGATTTATCTCGAGAATTAGACACCTTAGGTATCACAAAAGCCAATCCTCAAATCACAAAAGAAACTTTAGAAACCCTGTTAGAAAAAATAGAAAATGATAAGAAATATAATATCTTAAGCGACCTGAATTTAAAGGATGTTCTATTCTACCACTAAATAAATTTACTGAGCACTTGCCAAAACACCCCCACACAAAGGCTTCTCAACACCCGTTGTACGCGGAAAACTATAAGGCAAGCCTGCCAAATGACGAACAGCAAGAAAGCCAAAAGCCTCTGCCTCTATTCTCTCACTTTCCCAACCAAAGCTTTGAGCCAAAGTTAAATCTTGCCCAATAGCAAGTGTTAAGCGGCGCATAAGCTCTTCATTCATGGCACCACCTCCCACAATCACCCATTGCTTTGGCAACTCATCCATAAACTCAGCAGATAAAGCAATTGTTCGAGCTGTAATTTCAGTGAGGGTCGCTGCCCCATCTTCTAATGATAAATGCTCCAACCGAGAAAATTTAAACTCATCCCGATCAAGCGACTTCGGTGGAACGACTTGAAAATAATGGTTCTCTAAAAACTTTTGAACAATATCTTCATCAACAACTCCAGAAGCAGCATAACGCCCCCCCAAATCCATCAACTCACCCGTATGCGCCTCAACCCAATCATTAATCAAAGCATTCCCCGGCCCAGTATCAAAAGCTAGTAGATTAGGAAAATGACGTTCCTCTCCCGCCCCCTCTTCATTCATGCCGATAAAAGTAACATTCGCAACCCCGCCAATATTCACCACAACAATTGGTAATTGAAGCTTTTTTCTCTGAAGTTGAGCCTGAACTAGCGCCTGATGGTAAACAGGAACCATAGGCGCCCCTTGCCCACCAAACTGCATATCTTTCGTGCGAAAATCAAAAACAACAGGAATGCCTAACTCACGCGAAAGCGCGGCGCCATCACCAACCTGTAGCGTATATGAAGCATCAGGATCATGAAAAAGCGTTTGCCCATGAAACCCTATTACATCAATGTCTTCAGCAGTTTTCCCCGCCTCTTTTAGCAATTTTTCAACTGCCAAACGGTGCTTCCCCCGAACTAAGGCTTCAACACCCAGCGCTAATTCTGATCGCTCTTCATTAGAGGCAGCTTGAGCCACTTTAGCCATTGTTTCTTTTAGTTTTTTTTGTTCAGCCTGCTCATAAGGCACAAAACAAAAAGCTTCAGAACTAAAAACAATCTCTCCATCAGTATCAATCAATGCGGCATCAACCCCATCACAAGATGTTCCGCTCATTAAACCAATTGCAACTTTTGGCGCTAAATTCATGTCTTAACCCCTAATATCATGCTTACACCATTGACAAAGGTGTGATAATTTCCCAAGCAACCAATAAATAATTTTACACAATTCTAACGACATAAAAACTCAAAAATATTGAGTTAACAGTGAGTCTCATGCCTAAATACCAATCTGACTTTTTAAATATTTTATCAAGCCGTGGCTTTATACACCAGTGTTCCGACGAAACCGCGCTGGACAAAAAACTAACCGAAGGCCCAATTACCGCCTATATCGGCTTTGATTGCACAGCAAAAAGTCTACATGTTGGCAGCTTACTGCCGATCATGATGCTCTATTGGCTTCAACAAACCGGCTCAAAACCTGTCGTGCTCATGGGCGGGGGCACCACACAAATTGGCGACCCATCTGGCAAAGATGCGGCACGTCAGCTTCTCACCCTGGAGACCATTGAAGAAAACAAAGCCGGTATCAGAAAAGTCTTTGATCAATTTCTCACCTTTGGCGAGGGAGAAAAAGATGCCATTATGACTGATAATGCCGATTGGTTGATGGACATAAATTACGTAAATTTCCTAAGGGATGTCGGCAAGCATTTTTCAATCAATAGAATGCTCAGTTTTGACAGCGTTAAATTACGCCTGGAGCGCGAACAACCCTTATCATTTCTTGAATTCAACTACATGATATTCCAGGCATATGATTTCGCTGAGCTTTACAAAAACAGCAACTGCGTGCTGCAAATGGGTGGTTCAGATCAATGGGGCAACATCGTAAACGGCATTGATCTAGGTCGCCGTCTTCATGGTGCTGAATTATTCGGCCTAACCGCCCCGCTCCTCACCACATCTAGCGGTGCCAAAATGGGCAAAACAGCTGATGGTGCTGTTTGGCTAAATCCTGACATGCTTTCACCATATGACTATTGGCAATACTGGCGAAACACAGAAGACGCTGATGTTGGGCGCTTCTTAAAACTTTTCACAACTCTCTCTATAGAAGAAATCGAAAAGTTAGAAAAACTTGAAGGCGCTGAAATAAATGAAGCCAAGAAGATCTTAGCATTTGAAGCCACCAAAATGCTGCATGGCGAAATTGAAGCACAAAAAGCTGCAGAAACAGCCAAAACAACTTTTGAGCAAGGCCAATTAAGTGAAGACCTACCACAAATCGAGCTCACAAAAGACGAAATCGAAGAAGGACTTCCAATTTTAAATGCCATAACCAAATCAGGCTTAGCAAGCTCTAATGGCGAAGCCAGACGGCACATAAAAGGCAATGCCATTAAATTAAATGACGAAAAAATTAGTGACGATAAATTCAAAATCACATCATCTAATTTTAACAATGAAGGCGCAGCAAAGCTCTCTTTTGGTAAAAAGAGACACATTTTGCTAACCCTTTCTGATTAAGGTTATCGAGATAACGTAAACAAAAGCACGAGCTTATAAGGGATACCTGGCCGGTTGCTTTGTAGGCAACCTAAAGGCCCAAGAAAAAGCCGGTTGCCGTTGCGGATGCCATGTGGGCATCTGAAGTGCGAAGGAGCAAGTCCAATTAAAACGATTTTATTTGATATTAATGAAACTGTCCTAAACCTAGATGGGCTTCGCTCTATTTTTAACACCCAATTTAATGGAGCAATTAGTGTTGAACATTGGTTCAGCACTTTGCTTCACAGCTCAACCATCTGCGCCCTAACCGATGTTGAAACAACATTTGCAGATTTAGCTAAAATCACCTTAGCAAATGTTATTCACTCACAAAGCGACCAACCAGAAGTCGAGAGACGCCAATTCCGCGGCAATCTAATCAAAGAAGAAAATCAAAAATTCATCAATGAAGCCCTCTCTCAATTATCCTCTCTTCAAGCCCACGAAGACATAATCCCTGCCCTAACTCTGTTAAAAGAAAACGGGTTTAAGACAGTAGCCTTCAGTAATTCCTCTTCGAATTTAATCGAAAATCAAATTAAAAATGCAGGACTGAACAACCATTTTGATGAAATCATCTCAGTGGAAAGCACTGGCACTTTTAAACCCCACAACCAGGTTTATCATTTTGCAGCTGTAAAACTCAGCGAAGAAATCAGCAACCTAACCCTTGTTGCCTGCCATGACTGGGACACCCATGGTGCACTAACAGTAGGAATGAGAGCGGCCTTTGTAAAAAGAGGCAAAATCCCCTACAACCCGCTTTATAAAAAAGCCGATTTTGAAGGCCATAGCATGATAGATATTGCTGAACAGATAATAAAAAAATATCAAAGATAAAAACGAAATCAAAATCAGCTAGCAAGGCCGGCTAAAGACAAGTAGATGATCTAATTCTTTTCACTGCGCCGCCTTACGCTTGATGCACTGGTTTCAGGAGAAAGTTTATTCAAATCATCCCCCTTCTTTTTGCGCCGAATAACCCGAGAAGCACTCGAATCTAACTTAACGCCTTTACCCGTTTTGGTATTCGGGCGCACTTTAATATTCTGCCCACCTTGCTCAAATTCAAAAATCTGACGAAACACACCAGGCGCCACAAGCGACATCGGGTTCACAAGCACTTGAGGATTTTTCGTGCTACCATAAATACCAAAAGTAATCCCAAGCATACCCTCACCCCGGCGACCAACAAGTATATCACCAAGCACAGGAACAGCACCCACAGCAGCATTCAATCCATAAAGAGGAATATAAGTCCCCCCTAAACGCAACCGTTCTTTATCAAAATCAATACTGCCCCGCATTGTCGCTCCAAGCAATTCTCCCTTTACCTGGCTATCATGCAAAACAAATTGCCCTTGCCCTATGGAGAAAGGAGCATAAAGACGATTGAACTTAACTACATCTTGTTCATTTGAAGCTCGACCACTTTTACCCTTGGAAATATTTGACAAAACTTCTTTGACAACAGGATCAGATGCAACTGAAAATCTAGAAATAATCAATTCACCCGTTTGCGCCGCCAATCGACGTTTGCCAACATTATAGCGCACCTTAAGCTGCCCTTGGCCACCTAACATATTAGGATAAAAACCAACAAATCTAAGCGCTTCACCAGTATCACTGCTGCGCAAACGAATAACAGGATCAGCATTTCTCTGGCTAACCAGATTACCTGTTAAACTCCCCCCATTAAGCAATGTTCCCTTGATCATAAAATCAGTCATAACATCACCGCGGCGGCTCATATTAATTTTAAAACGGCTCAGCTTAGATTGTTTCCAGCCAAGAACAGTATCAAAATTAGCTGTTAAATCGATGCCCTTTGAAAGTTCCTTAGTCTTGGCTCCAGCCCCAACTTTTCCCGTTCTCAATAATGACTTTAACAAGCCGCGGCCATCAAACGTTTTCCCACCAGCTTTAATCTGCCAAATTTTCTTCTCTGTTAACTCACCTTCAACATGAATATTCGAAAGCACTTTATAAGAAATATTAGGAAACGAAAACGATGTTACCTGATGCGTTTTATCCATTTGAATTTGGCCACGAACAGTCAAATCTCTACCATCGAGCTTCAAGTTAGAAAGAGAAACATCACCATTCTTCTTGGAAACCACATCAAGATTTAATGTCGCCGGGACACCTGCATCTTTTTGCCAGCCTAAATGCTTTGAACGCAATGTCGCTTTGCGCAAATCAGCCAACACATGAATATCAAATTTGTTCGATTTATTTTCATTTATAAGCAACTCAACTGGCACAGCACCATTAACAAACGAATTAACCGGCAGTCCTAATTGGTTCCGGTCTGCATCATCAAAAACACCAGTAAGTTTTAATTGATCACTATGGTCTTCAGCGCCATGTAACTTACGCCCCCAACTTAACTTGGAAGCAACCCCATTAATTAAAACATCACCCTTGGCCTCAATATAATTCCGACCCAAATTGAATTTAAGCAAACCGTTGGTAAGTTTAAACTTACCAAACTGTGCCTGAATTGACTTCAGTTGCATATTTCCATTAACAACAACACCTTTTGGGTCGACCTCTTCCACAAGAGGTAAATTAATTTTTAAAGCTCCAGTTAGTTCACCATTCAAATAATCAGCATGGTCACTCAAAGTGCTTTTTTGAGAAAAAGGTTCTCGCCTTAAAAACTTGTCGACAAATTGAGCATTCGTTTTAAAGTTAAACTCAATAATCCCATCAGGCCCTTTCGGCTCATAGTCTGGTATTGTCAGCTTACCCTTATTAAACTCAACCTGGCTTCCCTTCCCAAGCGAAGAGCTCCCTTGCTTCATTTTAGCAACTAATGTTTTTCCCTTTATTTGCAAATGCGCTTGTTTTGATCTGATGATCAAAGGGTCATCAAATACGGTAAAGGCTATATCTCTCACATCGACTTCCATAGATGGCAGTTCAAGCTTAGATAGTTTTTCTCCAGCTAACGGAGCGCGTTGCCCAAAATCAGGCACTTGTAACGCCAAACGAGCAGTCGTGATGAACCCCTCTTTTACATTCTTAAAAACCCAATCCCGACTTTCCTGATTAAACCCTTCAGGCCAAATCGATTTAAGCAAATTGGTTGTCACATTGCTAACACGCCCGCGCAGCACTGCCGGATACCCAAGCGAGCCATCATGCGCCAAGATAATCTGCCCTTTACCAATCTTTGCTCTAAATTCATCAATGACCACTGGCGCCCGTGAGCCAAACAAACGACCCGAGAAATTAAATTCATCAATCGCATTGCCATTCACATCGGCATAATCAGAAATTATTTGCCCTGATGTTGAATAAAGCTGGAAACGCCAATCAGGTAATTCATCTTTTTGATTATCTCGCCATACATCCCCTTTAAGAGAAATATTGCCATTGGGGTAAAACAATTCACCACGGCTTAAAACAATATGCTTGGCACCAGGCTCCATATCGAAAACAAACGCCCCACGCGTAATAGCAAAACGCGGGCCCTCATCACCAAGTAAACCTATATAACCATCAGACAGTGCAACTTTTAAATTCCCTGAAGTCAGCCCTTCATTTAAATCAATTCGCGCAATCATATCTCCAGATACACCAAGCTGAACTGCCTTAAGAGAAGAAAGGACAGGCACAAGAGAAGAAAGCTCTGAAGGAATTACATTCTGCAATCGAGTTTTTAAATCAACAAACTCTGCCCCTTCCCTATGGGTAAATGAAACCCAAAGCGCAGCTCCAGGAGACGTCGTATGTTCTATGGTCCCATTACCGATAATCTTTTTCTCTCCAGCCGGATCATATTGAAGAGTAAAAGCGGGAACCGTCCAAACATCTCCTTTATCAGCTGTCCCCTCATGAAGAACAACCCGAGCATTACGAACACCAATATGTGAAAGAGGAAAACTGAGTTTTAACTGACTATGTGCTTTTGCAAGCCCTTCTTTCGCCAAGTCTCCAATACGGGCAAAATCAACAGGCATACCATTTTGAGAAAGAGCATCTGTATCTGAATTCCCCTCCTCTAAAGACGTTCCCTCAGTGAGCGAGCTCGAAGAAACACCTTTCCCTCGCCAAAAGGTCCATTCCCGTTTTTCGTTACGTACAAAGTGAACTTCAGGCGACAATATATTAATACTACTAGGCTCAACTTCTCCTAAAAGAAGTGGGAAAAATTTCAAACCAACACCAATTTCAGGAGTAGCAGCAATTTTACTTCCCCCCTCATCACGAAGGTCCAAATTCACCAAGCGAACAAAAAGCCCGCCATTTTGAACATCTCTTTGCAATAACGCTTGGTCGATACGTACTGACCCACCAGCAAATGCATTCGATAAAGTTGTCTCAATTGAAGCTTTCAAAAAATTAACAGGTAACGAGCGATACCCCATCGCATAATAAAATCCAAAAGCCAAAACGCCGGAGATCAAAACAACAGTTAAACTCAAAAAAGTTAGTCGCCGAGAACGAGATTTTTGTTTTTTAGATAATTGATCAGCACAAGCATCCCCACAAACCAAAGCGCAATGCCCAATCATTGAAATCCAATAATGACAAGCATCACCGAATTTAAAAATTTTAGACTTTAAACGTGAGAAAAGTGAACCCTTGTCCTGTCCCGGGTTAACATTTTGAGGATGAGCTTGTTCAAGCCCTTGTGTGTGAGCCCCATGATGACCAGCCCCATCATGATGAGAAAAAGTTTCTTGCGTCTGTTGTTGTGAGAACTGAGAATGATGCAAAGAAGCATCCCGCTGCAAATGAGCAGCACCATTTTGATCTTGCTGGCGACCATTCTCATCTAGAGCTGTAGATGATTGTCCATCAGTTTGTCCCTTTGATCCATCATGTGGTTGAGAATGAATGGAGCGAACCCACTGAGGAGGATTATTATGATTTTCGTCGTTCATAAATATCTTATAACTCTAATCATGCCTAACTTGAAAAGGACAAAAATTGAAAAATTAATAGCGTCAAAAATTTAAAACACTATAGTAATTTCATATCCAAACAAGAGAATTAAACGACCAAACCTGAAGATTTTATTACAAGTGACTAAGCAAGCGACCAAACAACCAAAACACTTGTTACAATGTAACTTTTCTCAAGACTGAAACATGCCTTCCTTTATAAAAAGCGCCATATCTCATGATTAAATCATGGTTAAATTCTCTTAAATTGATTTTGGATTTCAAAGGAAAATAAACTAAATCTACAAAACAAACCCAATGGACCCATAAGTCTAAAAAAATAACAAACAATCAAGACCAAACCATGACCTTTTGTGAACATAAAGCGATTAGGAAATAAAATGCTAGAAATCGGAAATAAAGCCCCCAAATTTAAATTACACGACAAAGATGGTAAACTTGTTTCACTCGAAGATTTTAAAGGCCAAAACGTCCTCATCTATTTTTATCCCAAAGACCTAACACCAGGGTGCACAAAACAAGCCATTGCATTCACTGAGCATGCTGAAGAATTCGCTAAAAGAGATACTATCGTAATTGGTATCTCACCAGATAGCTCAGCCTCACATGAAAAATTCACCAAAAAACATAATCTCAATCTTATTCTTTTGGCGGATGAAGAAAAACAAGCCATAGAATCATATGGGGTATGGAAAGAGAAAAAAATGTACGGACGAACCTTTATGGGCGTTGAGAGATCAACATTTCTTGTGGATAGGGCTGGCACTGTTAAGGCCATTTGGAGAAAAGTAAAAGTTGCCAAACACATAGAAGAAACATTAAACGAGCTGGGCAAATAAAACAATAAATTACAATAAGTTATAACCTTAAGCGGGAATAGGTTTTTAAGAAAACAAACAATCAAGCAGCCAAACCGCCCATTAAAAATAAAAAAACAAACAGCTGAAAAACACCAAACTCACTCAAACAAACACAAAAATATTATCATCACTCTTAAGCATTCTTGACGCTCAACATACAAACATGCATAAGATGAGCCATAGAGTGACTAAAGCAAACGTTGAACTTAAGCCTTTATTTGAGCTGTTATTGTCATAAAAAACTACAATTTTGACGATATCTCTCAAGCGGTTGAAGATGTTTGAATTTTTGGGAAAATATAAAGTTATTCGTTAGTTGGTAAGTTTTTTTGTTTCGTAAAGACACTTCGGAGTTAATTTAACTCTAAAAATTCGAAAGAAACTTTGAAAACTCATCAAGAAAATCATTATTATGTGGATTTTATCATAATCCTATTACATAGTGATTGATAACCAACGCATGCCCAATAAATTTGCGTTTGATATTGCTAACTGAAAGTCGCCATAAAAAGCTACTACGAATGAGTTGAAATGATTCTATTCAAAGAATTCGTCAGACAGTTATAATATAGGGTAAGAACATGAGCGTTTGGAGGTCATAAGCCAATGTTCACAAAAAGACCGGAGAATGATGGGATGAATGTGCCTGCCCCAAAACCCATAATGGGTCAACAACCCGCCTTGCCACCAGCAGGCGCAATGCCGCAAAATCCTTTAGGGACAAAAACTATGCTAAAGGGTTCTAATAAAATGGTTCCTTCAATTATCGGAGCAGACCTGACAATCACCGGTAACGTGATTTCGAAAGGTGAAGTCCAAGTAGATGGTTCAATCCAAGGCGACTTACATTGTTCATCTTTAATTATTGGTGAAAAAGCAGAAATTAATGGTGTTGTTGTTGCTGAAGACGTTGTTGTTCGCGGCCAAGTTACTGGTTCAATCCACGGCGTTCGCGTAACACTACAAGCAAGCTCACAAGTTAATGGTGATGTAACTCACCAATCACTTGCAATTGAGCAAGGCGCATTCTTCGAGGGTAAATCTCGTCGCGCAGATGATCCAATTGGCTCAGCTCCTAAACTGGAAGTACCAGGTCAAAATAATCATCACCATATGTCAGAAATGGCCGGCGAATAATTATTTATCTCGCTTAAAAAGTTTAAGAATTAAAAAAAACCCATCCAAATTTTGGATGGGTTTTTTATTTGTCCTAAAAATCATAAAATAAAAAAACTCAACGACGGCGACGTTTCAACCGTCCTTTAACAATGATTTCATCATCGGTAAGTTTGATGGAACTCACAGTGGCTAAATTACCAAGCACTTTATCACGTATATTATTGGCAATCTGGTCTCTCATACGCCTTGAATTAACAAAAACCTTTAATTTGCTAGCGATCTGTTTTTTCAATTTTTCTGTTTTATCCGGAATTTGTACAAACTCTGTACAAAAGAAACCTAAAAACCAACTGTTACAATATTCAATATTCACATCACCAACAATTTTCGCGCTGCTAATATAAAAAGATAAGCTGCCCTTGTGAGCAATAGGGCGTAATCTCGCCACCACCTTGGCTTGCGTAAAATTAACATTAGGAAGAAAACTATTACATTCTTCATATTTTTTGCGAGAAACCTTCGTCACACAGCGCCCCTCAAGTTCAGCACCATCAAGCTCAAAATCAAGAGAAAGATAAAAACTTTTATCCTGCGCCGTCACATTGATAACCGAAGATTTAATATCGGTTACATAATAGCTATGTGTCCGTCCAAAAAATTTATAAACATTGTAAGGCTCTACATTAAATGAAGAAATCGACTTTCCTTTAAATCGCACATATGAGCTATTTTTTCGGTGATGATTGCGACCATTAAAACGTCCCAAATTATTTAACCTAATCTCAAGGCCCTGCAAAGCATCCCCTACAAGATCGTTCACCTCATCATAAGTAAAACTAAGGCTCGCAGCGTTAACATTCGAAGATGAAAGAAAAGGAAAAGAAAAAAGAAGAGCCAAAGCAATCACATAACTCTTCAAACTCAGCTTAAACTGAGATGACAAACGCAACAACATACCCATACAACCCCTCTATGCATATGAGAGCAATAAAAGATTAAACGTAATCTTAGCGCTTCTAAAAAACATGGTTAATAAAACATTAAAACCCAATCAAGCCAAAGAGTAAAGCAATCTCAAATTTTGCCTGTTAATCTACGGGTCAAGAAATTTTGATTTTTCTCACTCTTTCCCTTTACTTCGCTCAAGGAGAGTTGCTATATCCCAACAACTTTAGCCATAAAACAACTAAAGCCCCTTTTTAATTTAAGAAACTTTTCAGAAAGACAAACTCTTTTGAACGACGAAACCGGTATCAAACGTCGCTTTGGAAAATCAGCCAAAACCTACGATAACTATGCTGATATACAAACCAGAGTGGCATTAACTTTAAACAGTCAAATCACTTCAAAAGCCCCAAAAAAGATTTTGGAAATTGGCTGCGGCACCGGCTTGCTATCATCAGAAATCGTAAAAAAATACCCCGAAGCTGATTTTACTTTTACTGACATATCAAACAACATGTTAGAAACAGCCGAACAAAAATTGCTCTCGCAATTTCCTGAAAAAAAAGCCCAGTTCAGTTTTAAACTACTCAATCCAGAGAAAAATATCGGCCAAGAAAAATATGATCTCATCATATCAAGCATGGCCATTCACTGGTTTGAAGATGTCTTAAACACCTTAAACTCAATTCAATCAGCTCTAACTCCAACAGGCACATTCTTTTTCTCAACTATAGGCTCAAATTGTTTTATAGAATGGAGAAATACATTAAAAGAACTCAATGTCTCACATGGCTTAAGAATTCCCCCCGATTTACCCGGAGTTATAGAAACAGAGACAATCACAGTTCCCTATGGCAGCGGAAAAAAATTTTTAAAAGGCTTAAAATTAACGGGAGCCCATAGCCCAAAACCAGGCTACACCCCTCTTTCCTCACCTAAATTAAAGCAAGCCATAAAAAAACTTGAAGAAGATTATAACGCAGAACTTTCCTGGCACATCATCTATGGAAAAATAAGCCATAAATAAACAAAGCTAAGCATTCCCTTTCTTAAAAATAAAAACCGCCGCTTTCTAATAAAAGAAAGCAGCGGTTCATCGTTCAGCTATATATTGTTCAGATATATAAAACTCAGTTCAGTGTTCATATATTGTCGTGTTCAGAGGCAATAAATAAGAACTCGAAGAGATTTTCAGATTTTGTTAAATAGTTTAGCAAACCAAATGCCAATTGCAAAAAATAAAAGAGCAAATATTTTAAACCTTTAAAAACAATAACTTAGCACAAAACGCCCTTTCTCAATTACAGGTCTACAAACCTAAATAGATTAATTTGTCTCTCTATGATCGCCTCAAAATGAAACATCACCCCAATAAGCCATTAACAATCCCACTTTGGTTCAGCAATAGTTAGCCCCAAAACCAAGAAAAGCCATAGCAGTGTCAGATCATAATATGCTAACACTCACTCACCCCAGCCCACCATTTCATACACACTCTCAAATAAGGTGCCTCTAAAATGCCTGCAAAAATGATCCACACAATGATCAGAGTTCTAAACGAAGAAAACTCTGTCAATTTTTATAAATCAGCTTTTAATTTAGAAATAGCCAGAACGGTTAGACTTCGATGATTTCACCCTCATCTATATGAGCAATGAAGAACAAAGTTTTGAGCTAGAGCTCACAATCAACAAATCTCAAACAGAGCCTTATGATCATGGCACAGCCTATGGACACTTAGCCTTTGTGGTTGATGATTTAGAAACTGAGCATGAAAGACTAGCCTCGCTTGGGTTTTCACCTAAAGACATTGTCAATTTCAACCATGAAGGAAAACCACTGGCAAAATTCTTCTTTATAGAAGATCCAGATGGCTACAAAATTGAAGTGTTACAAAAAATGGGGCGTTACCGTTAATCAAAATACACACACATAGTCTCTTCACAAAAATGTGCAAATGAGTGACAAGCCAAACCTTTGAAAAGAAAGCTACAAAATAGTATACATATCATCCTATTCTAAAGGACGATATGTAATGGCCGATATTTTAAGTGATATATTCGAAACCATTCGGCTACGAGCCACACTTTATTTCAGAACAGATTACTCCCCCCCTTGGGCGGTCACCGTTCCAAAATACCAAGAAGCCGCACGTTTCCACTTAGTGGTTCAAGGGCGATGTCATATTGAACTCGCATCTGGCAAAACAACTGAAATTGGCCCCGGCGATTTAATTCTCATTCCAAGAGGCCAGCAACATGTTCTCTCAGATCAGAGAGGACGCATCCCAGCACCGCTAGAGACCATCATCGAACAATCCGGTTATGATGGAAACGGCACTTTTGTTATCGGTCAAGGAAACCCCAGCGCGGCCACACAAATGGTCTGCGGACATTTCGGCTTTACCAAAGGAGCAGACCACCCCCTTCTTCGCGCCCTTCCTGAGTTCATCACCATGACCCCAGCTGACCGCGCTGAAAATCCCATTTTAGATGAAACATTAAGACTGGTCGTCCGCCGCGTCTTTGCTCATAGTCTTGGTGCATCAGCAGCCATATCTCGTCTTTCAGAAGTCTTCTTCATAGAAACTGTCCGCGCCAGCATAAACAATAACCCAGAACTCTCCCGCATACTCGAAGCAATGACAGATAAAAACATCTCTCATTCATTAGAGCTCATTCACCAACAAACCAACCACGCCTGGACAGTAGAAACCCTGGCCTCAGAAGTGGGCATGTCTCGCAGTCGTTTTGCTGAGCGGTTTTCTAATCTTTTAGGTGACGGGCCAATGAGCTATCTCACCAACTGGCGCCTCCAACAAGCACTGCCCCTTCTCTCTCAGCCAAATGCGAATATCCAGGAAATTGCAAATCAGGTTGGTTATCAATCAGCCTCTGCATTTACCAGAGCCTTTGCTCATAAATTCGGAACGCCTCCTTCAGAATTCCGACAAAAAGATATTTAACCCTCACCAAAAATAAATAAAATTTTGCAGATCGTCCCAGTAACTTTGCCTCAAAACCCTAAAATAGCCGAAGCTATTGCCCAATCATCCCAAAACAATATGTTTCCTCTCATCGCTCTTGGTTATCAATTGAGCCAAATCTCAATCAAAAGGAGTTAAACATGTTGAGAAAATTTCTACTATCTATCGTTACCATCGCTGGACTTGTTTCAGCAATTGCAAGCCCCGCTCTTGCTGGCAAATCAGTCAATGTAGCACCAGGCGGTGTGTTAGTTGATGGCAAACCAGCACCAGGCCTTGCTATTCACGGTTATGACCCAGTTGCTTATTTCAAACAAAACAAGCCTGTTCAAGGCGTCGCTGATTACGCAACTGTTTATAACAAAGCAACATACCGTTTTTCTTCAAAAGAAAACTTACAAACTTTCAAATCTAACCCAGCGAAATATGCACCAGCTTATGGTGGCTTCTGTGCCTATGGCGTTTCAGTAAACGCTAAGTTTGATGGTGACCCACGCTTCTTCAAAATCCATAAAGGCAAACTATACCTTAACTTGGATAAGAAAATCGCAGCCGCATTCGACAAAGACGTTGATGGTGCAGTGAAAAAAGCTGAAGCAAACTGGCCTGGCTTAAAAAATAAATAAAATTTAAGTCCCCAAGTTTTCTTAAAAACCCCTTTGCTTTCTCACCAAACATGCCCCGTATTCCTAACGACAGAGAAAGCAAAGGGGCCTTTCAAACCCTAAAAGAAAAGGAAAGAAACAAATGTCGATCCGTTTCATTTCAAAAACAATTCACGCCTATCTCGATTACCCTGTTGCCTTTAGCTTAATGGCAATGCCCTTTATTCTACAGCTAGGAAGCTCAAATAAATTAGCTATCTGGGTTAGCTTTACAGCTGGTGTCGCAGCGCTGATCTTAACAATCTTCACAGATCATAAACTAGGCCTTATACGCATCATTCCCTATTGGGCTCATGTCGCTGTTGATTTCCTGGTTGGTGTAAGCTTCGTGTTCATCCCTTTCATTTTTAACTTCCAAGGCCTTGATGCTTGGTATTATTGGGCAAATGCAGCAGCCGTACTCACGGCAGTGATCCTTAGTAAACCAGGAGCATTAAGTACAGATGATACGGCCACCATCTAATTAAAGCCCGATGTCTCAAAAGATGTCGGGTTTTATTTTCATTTTTAAAATGAGTAAAATCTCAAACCTTTTACTAAGAAAAACCAGCCCTTCTCACAAATTTCTTACAATTATAAAAAGCAACCTCTCCCTCACCATGATAAGTTGGAACAAAAATGAAAAATCATAAAAACCAATATGGGGAGAAAAATGCAAAGGAGAGAATGTTTAAAATATCTGATTAGTTTTTTATCGATAGTGATTTTTTCATGGGGCTTAATTACGCCAGCTGTAGCAAGGTTCTCAGAAGATCAGTTAAAAAAACTCATCATCCCCCCCTTCTCTCTTGGTGAGAAAGATCCCAAACTACCGGTTTATGCACTTCTAAACTCTGCAGATAAACAAACCGGATATGTTTTCCAAACCATTGATTTAGTCAAAATCCCTGGATTTTCCGGAGCGCCTGTAAACCTCCTCGTACAAATGGATTTTGAAGGCAATTTCATCGACGTTAAAGTTCTCGAGCATAATGAACCCGTCTTTGTAAACGGGCATGGCAGTTTACCGCTTGATAAATTTATCAATCAATATCCAGGGCTGTCTGTCGCGCAAAACATCAAAGTACAATTAAGCACTCAAAAAGCGGTGCGCGCCAAAAACCAAATAGACGGTGTTGCCATGGCCACAGCGTCTGTTCGCATCATGAACGAAACCATCCTGGCCGCTTCTTTAAAAATCGCTCGCAAAAAGCTAAAAGGCCTCAACACAAAACCAGCCGCAATTGCAAAAGCAAATTATTTCGAAAAGAAAACAATAGAGCCCCTCTTAAAAGAAAACCTCATCAAAATACACAAATTCTCAAACCAAGATGTTCAAACAATTTTTAAAAACACTGTGGTTTCAGATGTTGATGACATCGCAGCAAACGATCCAGAAGCTTTATTCAGTGAAATCATCCTGGCAGATTTAAGCGTCCCGACAATTGCAAAAAATTTGCTCTCTAAAGAGACATACAAAGAAACTTTCAAACATTTAGGAAAAACCAAAGTTCCTGTTCTAGTTATCGCCAACGGTCGCCATCAATTATTAAAGAAAGATTTCACCCCAGCATCTGTGCCTGAAAAAATCACCATCAAACAAAATGATCTCGCCATCAATATGCGAGATACCTACATTGATGTTCAACTCAACAACGCAAATGGCCTCACAAAAGCACTTGAACTGACACCAGACTCTCAAGCCTATATTTTCGCTCTCGATCGCCGCTTCGGGTTTGATCCCGCCTCCCCCTGGCATTTACACATGGGGGTTTATCGCCAAAAAGGCTTTTTTCATCCTGAAATTATCGAGAAGGACCTAAAAGTAACATACGAACTCCCAAAGCGCTTTTTTGATTTTCCAGAAGCTGACATCCGCTCAGAAACAGAAAGCCCCTGGGTTGCCTCATGGCGTGCCCAAAGCGCTAACCTAATCATATTGTTAGGGTTTCTACTCACTCTTTATGCAATTTTATTCTGGCGCCAAAGCTGGCTAGCTCAAAAATCAAACTTAAAAATTCTGCGCCCACTCATCCTGGCGTTCACGCTGTTTTTTATTGGCTGGTACGGGCAAGCACAACTCTCCATCGTCACAGTCATCGCCCTTATCAAAACATTCAAAACAGCACCTGGCTTTTCATTTCTTTTATACGACCCACTATCAACGGTCATTTGGATCGCAGTTATTTTTAGCTTTTTTATTTGGGGGCGCGGCACATTTTGCGGTTGGCTCTGCCCTTATGGCGTCCTTCAAGAATACAGCTTAAAACTAGGTGAACTCTTAAAAGTAAAACCCGTGCGTATAAAACAAAAACTGGATGACCAATTAAAATACGTAAAACACGTTATCCTATTCGCCATTCTTTTAACCGCATTCTTCGCCCCGAGTTACGCTGAAATCATCGCTGAAGTTGAACCTTTTAAAACAGCCATCACGCTTTACTTTTGGCGCACTTGGCCCTTCATGCTCTACGCCGCCTTTTGGCTGATTTTATCAATGTTCATCTTCAAAGCTTTCTGTCGCTATGCCTGCCCTCTCGGCGCTTTCCTCTCATTAGGCGGGTATTTAAGAACAATAAACTGGATACCCCGCCGTAAAGAATGCGGCACTCCTTGCCAACTTTGTAATGTGCGTTGTAATTATCAATCCATCAAACCATCTGGAAAAATTGATTATAGTGAATGTTTCCAATGCCTTGATTGTGTTTCAATTCATGATGATAAAAAAACCTGCGTTCCATTAATTTTGGAAAGCAAAAGCAATGCAAAAAACTAGCGGTAAGAGCGCATGAAATACAAAACAAGGGTTATAAAAAACGATGGAGCAAAATTTTAAACAAAGCCTGCTCCATCGCTCTATTTTTAATCAAATAAAACGCTCGGCAACCAAGTGACTATTTCAGGAAACGTCCAGAAGATGGCGAGTGCTAAAACTTGCAAGAAAATAAATGGAATAACCCCTGCATAAATTGTCGAAGTTTTAACTTCCTCAGGTGCAACCCCCCGCAAATAGAAAAGCGCAAACCCAAAGGGCGGCGTTAAGAAACTTGTTTGTAAATTCACACCAATCATAATACCAAGCCATAAGGGGCTATAACCAAGCGCAATGAGAGTTGGTGCAACAATCGGCACAACAACGAAAATAATTTCAATAAAATCAAGAAAGAAGCCAAGAAAAAAAATCACAACCATCACTAACAACATGGCTGTAAAGGCACCGCCCGGTAAGTTCTGCAAAAATTCTTCCACCACTTCATCACCGCCAAGGCCGCGAAATACCAGTGAAAACATCGACGCACCAACAAGAATGATGAACACCATCGAACTAATTTTCACTGTTTCCTGGCTAACACTTCTCAAAATAGAAAAGTTAAATTTCCCAGCTTGAATGGCCAACAAGCTCGCCCCAACAGCACCCACAGCCGCACTCTCCGTCGGTGTCGCGATGCCGGTTAAGATAGAGCCAAGCACAACCACAATCAGAATAAGCGGTGGGAAAATAACACGCAAAACTTCAGTCAGCTTAACCCGCTCACCACTATCTTCAGTCTGCATAGACGGGCAACTACTCGGATTAGTAATCGCTTGAATAATCAACCAGGTTAAATAAAGTCCAACAAGCAACAACCCCGGGAAAAGCGCCCCCGCAAAGAGATCAATAGCGGTCACCGGCTCCGGCACCAAAACCCCTTTCATCTCTGAAGCCTGCTCATTCGCCCCTTGTAAAATATCAGCCAGCAACACCAAAACAATCGAAGGCGGAATAATCTGCCCCAATGTACCAGAAGAGCATATCAACCCCGCGGCCAATTTCGGATCATAGCCAGCCCTCAGCATCACAGGAAAACTCATCAAGCCCATAGTCACAACGGTCGCACCAACAATGCCTGTGGAAGCCGCCAGCAATGTACCAACCAATAAAACAGATGCACCAAGACCGCCCCGCATCTTACCAAACAACCGCCCCATCGCATCAAGCAAGTCACCAGCCAAATTAGAGCGATCAAGCATCACACCCATAAAAATAAAAAGAGGAACAGCAACAAGCGTTTCCGCTTTCATAACCCCCAAAATTCGCAGCGGATAAACGGAAAGCAGGCCCATATTAAACAAATCGAGATATTCACCAATAAAGGCAAACAAAAGAGCAGAGCCACCAAGTGTTAGTGCCACAGGAAACCCAAGCAACAGCGCCACAATCGTGACGAGAAACATTATTAGAGCGAGTAATTCTTCAGTCATGATAGGTCCTTAACGACTTTGTTCTTGTTGTTCTTGAGGAAAAGACGAATCTTTTGAAGGATTGAAAAGCGTCTCTAAACTTCGAATGATTAATGAAATAAATTGCAAACCAAATAGGATGCAAAAGACAGGGATCACAGCCTTTAAAATATAAAGCCCCGGCAACCCACCAGCTTCAGCTGATTTTTCTAAACTTTGAAAAGAGCGCTCAACCATCGGCGTACTTCTAACGAGCAAAAGATAGAGCAATGGAAGCGCCAAAAAGAGACTGCCTAAAATATTCACAACCGCTTTATAGCGCGCGCTAGCAGTCCGATAGATCAAGTCAATCCGTACATGCCCATCATGCAACAAGGTGTAGCCAGCACCGAGCATAAAGATCGTAGCATGCATCCAGACATAAAGTTCCTGCATCCAAACCCAGCCCTGAGAAAACACGTAGCGCAGAACAACAACAGTAAAAACGTTCAGCACCATGATCACAACGAGGAAGGAAACAATTTGACCAACAAAATTATTAATCCAGTCGATAATATCAGCAAGTTTTTTGAGTAAAAACATAGCAGTCCCATAAATATATATAAAAGTCTCACAAACTCTAACTGTGAAGGAAATTATAAAAATATGGAAGCTGATTTGGCCACTTAAATCAAATCTAAGCAGCCAAAAAACAAAGAGCGAAGAAAAGAATAAAATCTTTGCAAAAACAATCAGCTTCCAAAGCAACTTAAGCGGCTCTTAAAAAGCCACTTAAGTCATCACATAAAGCTGAATAAATTAAATAGGTTTAAATTTCGCAGCCAAACGTGCTTTCAAGAAAGCACCTTCAGAATAAGCAGACCAATCCGTCATAGTGCTGCGGAATTGAATAATGTGATTAAATAATTTTTTCGCATCAGCAGAACGACCAGCAACTTCAGGTAACACAGTTGTGGCACGCTCACCAATTGCTTTTACAAGTTCATCACTATATGGGCGCAAATTAACTTTGTGTTCTTTTACCAATTTTTGAAGCGCTGTATTGTTAATCGCCTGGAACTTGGAAAGAATCCAAAGATTGGTCGCAGCAGCACCGCGTGTAACAATCTCTTTTAAATCAGGCTCCAAAGCTTCCCATTCTTTCAGATCAAAAAAGCTATCAAGAATTGTCGCTGGCTCGTGCCAACCAGGATAATAATAATTATTCACCACCTTATAAAGACCTTTGCCAAGATCAGGAGCTGGTCCAATCCACTCAGTCCCATCAATCGCACCAGAAGTAAGCGCAGGCAACACCTCAGAACCAGGAAGAAGCACAACGTTCACACCAAAAGTTTTTAAAATTTCTCCGCCCAAACCTGGCATACGAAACTTCAAACCCTTAAGATCAGCAAGTGTGTTGATATCTTTTTTATACCAACCACCCATTTGGTTGCCAGTATTACCAAGTGGGAGGAATTTCAATCCAAGTGGATTGTAAGCGGCTTTATCAGCCATTTCGATACCACCACCATAATAGCACCAAGCATTTTGCTCTTGTGCGGTAAGGCCATAAGGCATGGCAGAAACAAAAGAAATAGAGTCAGATTTACCAGCCCAATAATATGAAGCACCATAGCCCATTTGAGCGGTACCAGCTTGAACTGCGTCCATAGCTTCAAATGGCTTTACCAACTCACCAGCATGATAAACTTTAATTTTCAATCGACCATCAGAAGCCGTATCTACATATTTAGCAAATTGAGCAAGGGCTTGCCCAAGCAAGCCAGCTTTGCCAAATGCCGAAACACAAATCCATTTGCGTTTCCCTTTAGCCAAAGCAGGTGTAGATAAAGTTCCAGCGGCACTAAGACCAACCGCACCGGCAGCAACACCAGCGCCGGCCTTTTTAATAAAATCACGACGTTTCATATATAATCTCCCCAGATATTAATTTTTAACTGCGAGTTATTGTTTCATCTTATCAAAAATTTTTCTTAATCCTAAAAATGAAAAAGTGATCAAAAAAACTATACTAAAGACATAGGCCCTAGTATTATCAATCTATATGATAAAGCAAAATTCGTATCTTCAGGTAGAAAAATAACTATAATTTGCATGAGTATCATTAACTGGGTAAATCAAATACCAAATTATACCTAGAGAAATAAGGGCTTGAGAAGGATATAGTCTTCAGCACACTGAGAATTTGGATCATTTAGAGAAGTAATCAAGTAAGCACAATGAATTTAAGACAAAAAATTCTCCTCCTCGCAACAGTACCACTTATTTTATCGGTTTCTGCGATCACTCTTGCTTGTCTCATATCAAGCCCAAACTTTATCGAAAGAAGAAATAACATTCTTTCGAAAAAATATGCTCGACGCTAAAAAATCAGAACTACTCAACTACCTCCGTCTTGCCCAAACCTCCATTCGCCACATATATGAAACAGCTGGACGCAAATGACGCCTTTGCCCAATCACAAGTTAGAAATATTTTAAACGCTCTAACTTATGGAACAGATGGCTACTTCTTTGTTTATGATTATAACGGCATCAATATAGGTCCATCCCAAACAACCTCATCGCGTTGGCAATAATTGGTGGCACCTAACTGATAGCAAGGGTGATAAAGTCATCCAAAATTTGATTCAAAAAGCAAAAGAAGGTGGTGGCTATCACAGTTACTATTGGGAGAAAGCCATCAACCGGAGATGTTGCTGAAAAAATCAGCTACGCGATCCCATTAAAAAAATGGAAATGGATGCTTGGAACCGGCCTTTATATTGATAACGTCAACTGAACAAGTCAAAGCCATTGAAACTGAAGTGTCAGAAAGAATAAGTCAGACAACGGTTATCATCTTAATCATCACTCTTGTTTCACTCGTTCTAGTCTTCATCACAGGCGTCCTTATAAACTTACATGAGCGAAGATTAGCTGATGTGAAACTAAAACAATTAACACATCGCATCGTTGAAACTCAGGAAGAAGAACGAGGCCGCGTTGCAAGAGAACTCCATGATAGCATCAGCCAAATTTTGGTCTCGGTTAAATTTGCGCAAGAATTATCTCTGACTAAGCTTACTGAAATAAAGATCCAACCGTGCAAAATTCACTCGAAAAAAGCAATGAAGCACTGCACACCGCCATTAAAAGAAGTCAGACGCATCTCAAGAGATTTGCGCCCAAGATCACTTGATGACTTAGGTCTCTCACCAGCTTTAAAAAGTTTGGCCGAAGAATTTGCTGAACGAAACGGATTTAAAACTAACAATCAACACAGTCGCATTTAACAACCTGCTTCCCTAAAGAAGTAAAAACAACGTCTGTACCGTGTAGCCCAAGAAGCACTCACGAATATAGAACGCCACGCTCAAGCCAAACACGTGAAAATTAAACTCTCTGCTCCAAAAGGTGAAGTCACCCTGTCAATCACAGATGATGGCAATGGTTTTGCGAGTGATATGGCTAAAACAAAAAGCAGTCCATATAACCGGAATAGGCTTAAGAAATATGCAAGAGAGAATAGAATATCATAACGGAGAATTAAAAATCCTGTCCTCAGCAAGAGGAACAACAATCAGAGCAAAAATGCCGAGAAAACTATTACAAACAGAGTCTAAGACAAGCCTAAGCGCATAATTAAATCCAATGTGCTAAAAGAAGAACTGTCTAACTGGGGAAAGTTAAGATGGAAGAAAATTTAAAAATTCGCGTTCTAATTGCTGATGACCATCCTCTGGTTATGGATGGCATTCAGTCTTGCCTGGACCTATACCCGCATATCGAAGTCGTCGCACAAGCCAAAACAGGTAAAGAAGCTTTAGAAAAAGCAAAAACCC
>CBDDLE010000005.1:0-230040 GCA_965230545.1 Hyphomicrobiales bacterium
TTTATTTTCTTTCTTGATTTTTTAATTTACTACAGACTTATTTTGCAGGACAATTTTCTTGAACAAATCCCTCTCCTTTTAATAAAGGTGCGAAGCGTATTTCATCTGTACGATCTTTTTCATGAGAATTTCCCTCTCTTAAAAAAGGGGCAAATATAGGAGGCCCCTTTTTACTATCATCGTCTTTTCTTCTTTTTATTGAGCCATGGCTTTGGCTGGTCGCCGGCCATGATGCAGCCGTATGGATCGATAAAATCTTCGATTTCCGCAAGCTCATATTTCTCTATTTGCTGAACAACAG
Source organism: Hyphomicrobiales bacterium (assembly GCA_965230545.1). Classification (GTDB taxonomy): domain Bacteria; phylum Pseudomonadota; class Alphaproteobacteria; order Rhizobiales; family HXMU1428-3; genus HXMU1428-3. The sequence continues at coordinate 302 of CBDDLE010000005.1, forward strand.
CTTCAGCATTTTTATAACCAGATGGTAATTCCGAAGGATCAATATTGCCTCCAAAAAAACGAATATCCAAACCTTCTGTTTCCAAAGCTAGCATTTGTTCAGCTGTCATGTTCCCCATACGGCGGCGATGTTCAGCCCGAGAAAAATTACGCCCAGCCCCATGAGGACTAAACCCTAACCCATGACCGGCATCTTTGCCGCGAACAACCAAAATTGGTTCTGCCATATTAAGCGGAATAAGCGTCAACCCTGTTGCATCGCTCGCAAAATCATCCCAAGCAGGCGTGGCCCCTTTACCGTGATAAAACAAATCATCACGCTTAAAGACGAAATTATGTTCGTTCCAAAACCGATCTTCATGTTCAACTTCAAGCACATCACATGTTGCCTGATGCAATGCATTGTGATTGGCCTTTGTCCACTTTCTAATCAATTGCAAAGCTTGCCAATACTCTTGCCCTTCATCACTATCGGCCGGGATCCAGGCATTTTGCTTCAAGGTTTTAGGAGATAATTTTTTGCGAAATTGCTCCGCCACTTTCATACCTTCTTTATAAAGCAAAGCCCCTGGCCCACGTGACCCATGATGGGTAACAAGCGCTGCTTTTCCTGTGCTACGTGATTTTCCAACAAAGGCAAAATGATTACCATCTCCTTGCGTGCCCATATGTTCTTGCGCACTGCGTAAAAGCTTTTTACTGTTTAAAAACCTATTCTCACGAAATTGATCGAGAAGATCTAATGACACAGTAAACCGTTTGCCATTTGGCCGACCACCGAAACCAAAATGCGTCACCTCATTCACAGCATCTAAAACTGCTTTCGGATCAGAATTGCCCAAATTCGTCATCATGACTGAACAGCAAATATCAGCGCTATGCATACCTGGATGAATGGCATTTTTAGTCGCCACCACACCACCCACTGGAATTGTACCAACAGGTCCAGCCGGACACGCATCTGGCATCACAGCACCAGCTTCTACTGTTGGCGTGCGCATAAGTTCTGTCATTGTTTCCGAAACTCTGAGAATATTTTCTTTTTCATCAGGATTTGAAGCTTCAATATTTATTGAAAACTCCAACTCACCTTCATTTCTTAAAGGAATGGTTGGCTCTGGTTTGTATGCTTCCAACATCGCACGAACTTCATCAAGACTTTTTCCTTCATTCAACGCTGCACTACCATCACGTAAAGCCGCACCAAATTCCTTGCCTGGTCTATGTCCCCAAGATGAAAGTTTTTCACTGGTCAATTTAATTGTAGTTTCAATCATTTTTTATCTCGTTCGTAGTCGGTCGATTAGACTTTTTCTTTTTTAAAATGAGGGCAAGTTGTTAGTAAGATATATATTTCCGCCACCGAATTTCTTCGAGCTGGACTTGAACCAGCATGGCATGAGTTTCCTCAAAATCATTCTTCTCAATGAGAAAAATTGCGTCTCCCTGTAATCCTACTGGCATCCCTCAAACTATGCGAGCGACAAGTGATGATGAAACTTTTCTCCTGCTCTACCGCTGAGCTACACTGCCATAAGTGGTAGCAGTGGCGGGATTCGAACCCGCGACCCGGTCGTCCACAACGATGTAGTTCCATCTGCATTCGCTCTAAACCATACTTTTCTTTCTTGGCTCTCATAATTATGCGAGAACCTATATCTTCTTAATTTATTGCAAGGTGCAATTCCAATCGGAACCCTTACAAAACTATGGTCAGGGATGAAGGATTTGAACCTTCGGCCTCCGCAGTCCAAGTGCGGCACTCTAACCGGACTGAGCTAATCCCTGAGTTATTTAGCGGGCGACAAGTTTGATGCAAAACGTTCCTGCTCTACCACTGAGCTACGCTGCCATAAATGGTTGCAGCGGCGGGATTCGAACCCGCGACCTGGCGATTAAGAGTCGATGTAGTTCTGCAAGCATTCGCCCTTAACTTTTTAAGTTTCATTTAAACCTTGACGACAAAGGGTGAAGAAACAACTGGGAGTCCCGCCTCAGAGATGTAAACATCTCCGCCTGAAGGCGCCTGCAAGGAGGGGAGTCGAACCCTCTCGGAGCATCCCATGGTGCAAAATGTAGTTCCTTGTGCATTCGTCAAGTCTGATCCTTTTTTCAGTTCTGGCGACAAAACGTAATGAAACATACCTGCAGGGGGTCGAACCCCGTAAAATACCACTTATCAGGCGCGATGTAGTTCCATTGGCATTCGCCAGAAGTTAATTCTATTCATTTGTCCTGGTGACAAGGTTTGATGAAACAGTTTTTGTCATACCTAAAATGATGTAGTTCCATCCGCATTCACTAGGCGCTAATCTCTTTTGAGTGGAAGCGGGTGGGGTATCCTACCCGCTTCCATTTTTTCTATTACAGTTTTACTGCTTCAATTTGCCCGACCCAATGATCTGGACCAAGGCGACCTTCAGCAAAAGCTGCAATTTGGTCAAAGACCGCATCAGAAAATCCACCAATGTTTAAAACATCTGGTCGTGATGGCACTTGTGTCGTTCCGTAAGGTGCGATATCGATGCAAACCAATTTGGCTTTTGGGTTTCGCTTTTTAAGCTTTTCCCAATTTTGCATCATCATCGTGCCTCTTTTATAACGATTGGCATCCGCCCATGATTCATTATCTGAAACAAAAATAACCAAATCTGGTGCTTGTTTTCTGGCAATTAACCATTCTAATGGTGCTGAACAATTTGTTCCGCCGCCAGCAAGATCTGTTAATCGCTTCGCGTTTGTTAAAACTGTATCTCGAGCTTCTAGCTGCGTCTTACAAACTTTAAACTCAAACGGTAACACTGTTGCCCCGCGGTTGCGGCGCAAAAATGCTGCTGAAACAAGAGCTGCTACATGAACAAACCTTGTTGATGTTGTTGCTCCTTTTCGATACCCTGTTACAGGTGATAACATTGAGCCGGAAACGTCCGGGCAGATTACCACCTGACCTTTAATCTTAGGCACGTTTGCTACTGCAATTTCCATTGCGTCGTGCAAGGCGTCCCTGATTTCTGCAGGAATATCTACAGAAAGTGATTGATAGGCCGTCATCAATTGATACGGGAATACCCGTGCCTTTTTGATGCGTGTTGGATCTCTTAAAATTTCAGCAACATCTTTTGTTACACCTTTGATGCCAAAAGCACCTTGGCGATGGAATGTGTTTAAGTTCATGCGAACCATTTGCCAGCTACCGCCGCGCGCAATTTTTGCCCATTTTTTTGCAGTCAACGGCAAATGCGTTAACATCTGAAACGGAACATCTGGTAATGGACCGCCTTCATTTTCTTTATAGGCAATGTACTCACGCACTTCTTGCGGCAATTGCGACACATCGCATGGTTTACCAATTATCCAGGCAAAAAATGCTTCACGCATTTTTTTATCCGGTTTTGGGTGCACCATCTTGATCACATCAGCCAATGATGGATCATTACCAACATTAGCTTGCAATAGCTGACGAACCGTTGCTCTTTTCAACCAACCGGAAACAAGGGCCTTTGGACGTGTACCCAAAGACTTTCGTCCCGTTTGACCAGAGCGCATGATTTGAACAAAGTTGCGCAACATTTTTCCGTTTGTCACAACTCGAGGGAAGGCATTTGAAAAAAGCTGTGTATCCCTCGATGCCAAGATCGCTAACAATAGAGCTGGCATATCTTTCATATGTCCTTTTTCTCGAACATAAATAGCCGCTTTTGCCAAAAACTCAGGTGAAACGGTTTTCGCTACGTCTAATATCGCCTCAAGCTCAAGATCTGCTTGTTGGTAATATAGATCGCTGATTGTTCCCGTCATTGCGAGTTGTGCCAACAAATGTTGGTCACCATATGCATAGGCCGGAGCCCCTTCTTTATTTACAGCATCAGTTTTCGGGATCATTCTACCGCGCCCTGATGCAAACACAGATTTGTTAGCCATTTTTCTCTTCCTTGTTTTGTACGAGACTAGTTTCTTGCGAAAACGGGCTAGAAAAAAGAAAAAACGCAAAACTTATAACCCGCTGTTTTTTATGTATTTTTCATGCGCTAACAAAAAATAAATGATTTTTAACTAGAATTTTGTCTATTAATTTATATAAATAGATACACTATGAAAAATAATGTTGTTATTGGCCTGCTCGGCACGAATTTAGATGCCGGCAAGAAAAAACGTTGGCGCCCTTCTCCCTCGCTCACCAAGCACGAGGCGTTTCCAGTTGAGCGTTTAGAGCTAATCTATGATCGTCATCATTCAAACCTAGCGCATTCAATCAAAACAGAGATTGAAACCGAGACGCCTGAAACAGAAGTGCTCCTTCAGCTTATAGATTTAAATAACCCTTGGGATTTCCAGGAAGTTTACGGCGCCTTGTTTGATTTTGCTCGGAATTATGAATTTGATGAAGAACGTGAGAACTATCATGTTCACCTCACAACAGGCACGCACGTCGCCCAGATTTGCTGGTTTTTATTAACTGAGTCTCGTCACATTCCGGCGCGGTTACTACAGACCGCCCCTCCTCGAAAAGAGGAGCACGGACCTGAGGGGCAGATCAATATTATTGATTTAGACCTCTCTAAATATAACGCGCTACAACAGCGTTTTGATCTCATCTCAGATGAATATAACGCCCTGTTAAAAGCTGGGATAAACACCCGCAATAAAGAGTTTAACCAGCTTATAGAAAGAATAGAGCTGGTTGCGACAACAACAGATGCCCCTCTACTCTTACTTGGGGCAACCGGGACAGGTAAATCTGAACTTGCCGAGCGAATTTACGAACTGAAACTTCAACGACGCCGTGTTAAGGGGCGGTTTATTCATGTGAATTGCTCAACTTTAAGAGGTGAGCGCGCTATGTCTAATCTCTTTGGTCATCGCCGCGGCGCCTTTTCTGGCGCGCCTAATGATCGAAGGGGATTATTACGTGAAGCTGATGGTGGTGTTCTATTTCTTGATGAGGTTGATGAATTGGGACAAGACGAACAAGCGATGATCTTGCATGCTATAGAAACTGGTAAGTTCTTCCCGCTAGGATCTGATCATGAAATAACCAGTAAATTTCAACTCATTGCCGGCGCAAACCGTGATCTTGGAAAACTCGTCTCGAAAGGTTTATTCAGGCCTGACCTGTTTGCTCGTTTGAATTTATGGACATTTAATCTCCCAGCGCTGCAAGATCGACGCGAAGATATTGAACCTAACATTGAGTTTGAATTAAACAGAGCTGAACAAAGTTTAGGGATAAAGGTGGGGTTTAACGCCGATGCAATCAAGAAATATACTCGTTTTGCAACTGACCCCGCTACATTGTGGCCTGGCAATTTCAGAGATCTTGGTGCTTCTGTTCAACGCTTGTGCACCTTGGCCCCTCGGGGACGCGTCACTTCAGCAATGGTTGAGCATGAAATTAACTCATTACAATATCAATGGGCGAGCGCTGAAGATAATCAAGATGACAGACTTATCCGGCAATTTCTAGGTTCAGATGCTGATAAAATTGATCCCTTTGATAAAGTACAATTGGCTCTTGTTATTCGCACCTGCCAACAAAGCAAATCCCTCAGCTCTGCTGGGCGCACACTTTTTTCAGCTTCTCGCCAAAACAAAAACACTAAGAATGATGCTGATCGTTTGAGAAAATATCTTGAAAAATTTTCATTAAAATGGGGAAATTTTAATGAGTGATGTTTGGATCTATGTTTTTTCCAACGCCGAAAATACCGTAATATCTTTTTGATTCACCTAAGGCCTTCCCGGGCAATTAGCTAGAAGCTCTAAAATTTAATAGGAAGTTATTATAAAAATGGTGGGCCAGGTAGGACTCGAACCTACGACCAGACCGTTATGAGCGGCCGGCTCTAACCAACTGAGCTACTGGCCCTAATCATGCCGCATTGGTGCGGCTCATTCTTAGAGAATGGAAGCTATAGCTCATAGCGAAGTTTCATGCAATATTAGAGTTAAGTTTCTCCATAATCTGGTGATATTAAATGACATAATTATTAATGAGGGTTTTTATGAGCGCTAATTTAAAAAGATTTTTAGCTTCTGGAATGATTTTAGGAGTGATTTTTATGTCTCAAACGATTGTTGGGCACAGCGAAGCCTTTGCCGAAGCCTCTAAAGCGCGAACCATCACCATGACAGGCCGCGCAACAATTGGTGCAACACCTGATAGAGTTGAAATCACGTTAGGTGTTTCCAGTAAAGCAGAGACAGCCAAAGATGCGCTAACATTGAATAATGTTAACATGAACCAAATCATCTCGACATTGAAAGAAAACGGCGTTGAAGAGAAGTATATTCTTACCTCTAACTTCTCAATTCACGCGGATTATCAGCATTTTAAAGATGGCCGACCAGCGCAAGTTCGAGGATATAATGTCTCTAATACCGTTCGTGTTCAGGTTCAAGATGTGAAAAAACTTGGGCCCCTACTCGATAAAGTGGTCTCGGCTGGCTCTAATCAGGTCCATGGCATTCGCTTTTATGTCTCCAACGCTGATGAAATTAAAGACAAGGCCCGTAAAAAAGCGGTTGAACGAGCCAGACGCAAGGCTGAGCTTTACACTGAAGCAGCCGGCGTTGAGCTTGGTAAAGTCATGGTCATAAGTGAAAGCGCTCACCATGCTGGTAACACTCCGGTTCCTATGGCACGTAGCCTTAAGGCTGAAGCCACTTCCGTGCCTATTTCTGGTGGTGAGCAGCAATTAGGCGTTAGCGTTACAATTAGCTGGGAGCTGGATTAGAGATATAGAGCTGGGTTTTACTGGCGCTCTAGATGCCCACTCTTTTTAGTGGCCCCTTTAGGTTGCCCACAAGCAACCGCGCTCCTTAGTTGCGCTTCAGGTTACCCACAAGCAACTGCGCTTTATAAAAAACCAGAGATGATTTTTATCATCTCTGGTTTTAATGTTTTAGATAGCCAAGACTATAAAATCTTAGTTTGCTGGCTTTTTAATATTGTTATCTTCGTCAAGAAGCACAACATTTGGCTGATAGTTGCGAGCTTGTTCCGCTGGCATTGAGCAATATGAACAGACGATAATTTCGTCGCCTCTTGCTGCTTTTCTTGCTGCAGCGCCATTAAGGCCAAATTCTTTAGAACCGCGTTCAGCTGGGATTGCATAAGTCGTTAGCCGTTCGCCATTGGTGATATTATAGATATCAACCTGTTCAAATGGTAAAATTCCGGCACTTTCCAGCAAATCCTGATCAATGGCGATAGAGCCTTCATAATCCAGGTCGCAAAAAGTAACTGTTGCACGGTGAAGTTTAGCTTTGAGCATATTTAATTGCATCAAAAACGTCCCTTATTTTATTTCAAGCAATTTAATTTTTTATCAGTGCTTCAGATGCCCACTCTTTTTAGTGCCCCCTTTAGCTTGCCCACAAGCAACCGGCTCTTTTTCTGGGCTTCAGATGCCCACAAAGCATCCGCCCTAAAGCAATCGGGGCGTAGTTGCCGCTTTAGGCTGCCAATTGGCAACCGGACTGGCATCTGCACGTCGTTCAAACTGATATATGGGTGCTTTTTAGGTAAAAAGCAAGGTGCGATTTAAAAAAATGCTGCAACTGCGTAATAATACGCACCTTAGAGCTTAATGCTTAAGGCTTGTCTTTGCTGTTCTTGGGGCTTGGGAAAAAGCTGCTACTGCGCCCAGTGAGCTTGTAAGCTATTAATCCTAGCCACTCTTTTGCCGCTGTATCGGTGATTGTAACGCCATCCATAGCGTAATAAAACAGGGAAAATCTGGAACTTTCTCCGCCAGTGTAATAATCAACCGGATAGGAAGCAATATCAAAGCCTGCTTGCCTAAATGTGCCCATTGCACGTGGCATATGATAGGCAGATGTGATTAGAAGCCAGTTTTCTCCTTTTTTGGGCTCTGCTAATTTTTTTGCAAAAACAGCATTTTGCCATGTGTTTCTTGATTTTCCTTCAACCAAGATCCGATCTGCATTAATGCCCATGTCCACCATTAATTGCTTCACAACAACAGCGTCTGCCGTTGGGTTATCTACCAAAGTGTTTGGACCGCCAGAGAGTACTATTTTTGCCTCTTTAAAGTGGTTGGCCAACTTAACGGCCTCAATAATCCGCTCTGCACCACTAACGATTGAGGGCACGCCTCTTTGATCTGATACATACATATGAACTGTGCCACCAAGGACGACAATACCATCAACTTTTTGCTTCTTTTGATCTTCAAAAGTGATGAGGGGGAAGCGATCTTCTAACGGGATCATTAATTGGCGACCAAAGGGGCTAAAAGCCACAAGGAGAATGCCGATGGCGCCTACTCTTACCGCTATTTTACCAAGGCGCTGCCATCTGGTTTTTGTCAGGATTATGCCCGCTATTATAAGAAACGCGCAAAATGCGGAAGGCTGAAGAAAGAACCAAACTATTTTTGAGAGATAGAAAAACATTCAAACAACCTCAAGGCTTATTTCATTTCATATAAGACTATATTATTTTGAACTTTATAATTCACTCATATAACAAGATGGCGTGAATGTGGTGTCACAATTTCTTGAATTGATTGGTTAAATTGATCTAGAGACTAACCTCTATGGCTCGCGGGGTATCGGTTTGCCTGTTTCAGGTAATAAAAAAGCGCCGAGGTAACCCCAGCGCTTTTTGTAATTCAGTATTCAAGAAGCTTAGCTTCCTAGTTATCGAGGAAGCTGCGTAGTTTGCGAGACCTTGATGGGTGCTTTAGCTTGCGCAAAGCTTTAGCCTCGATTTGTCTGATCCGCTCTCTTGTTACTGAGAACTGCTGGCCGACTTCTTCTAAGGTATGATCTGTATTCATGCCGATGCCGAAGCGCATACGTAGCACGCGCTCTTCACGCGGCGTTAGACTTGCTAGAACGCGGGTTGTTGTTTCGCGCAAGTTTGACTGGATCGCTGCGTCAATTGGCAGAACTGCGTTCTTATCTTCAATGAAATCGCCGAGGTGGCTGTCTTCTTCGTCACCAATTGGGGTTTCTAGAGAGATTGGCTCTTTTGCGATTTTAAGAACTTTACGCACCTTTTCTAAAGGCATGGCTAGTTTCGCGGCCAATTCTTCTGGTGTTGGTTCGCGGCCAATTTCATGGAGCATCTGGCGAGATGTGCGAACGATCTTGTTAATCGTCTCAATCATATGCACAGGGATACGGATGGTCCGTGCCTGGTCTGCGATTGAGCGCGTGATTGCTTGTCTGATCCACCATGTGGCATAAGTTGAGAATTTATAACCACGGCGATATTCAAATTTATCAACCGCCTTCATCAGGCCGATATTACCTTCCTGAATAAGATCAAGAAATTGAAGACCGCGATTTGTGTATTTTTTCGCGATTGAAATAACAAGACGAAGGTTGGCTTCGACCATTTCTTTTTTCGCGATGCGGGCTTCACGCTCACCTTTTTTCACGTGGCGAACGATGCGGCGATATTCGGAAATATCAAGGCCTGTTTCTGTTGCGAGAATTTGAATTTCTGAGCGAATATCTTCAATGATTGGCCGCTCTGATTCAACAAATGCAGCCCAGCCTTTTTTCTTAGATTTCGCCATATCATCGATCCAGTTAGGATCCATCTCGCGCCCTTGGGCACTTTCCAAAAATTCAATACGTGGGATGCCGTAGCTATCACCTAAGCGCATTAAGCGGCCTTCAAAGCCAATGAGTTTTTTGTTAATGGCATAAAGCTGCTCAACCAAACTTTCAATCCGGTTGTTATTTAATGAGAGACTTTTTACATCGTTGACGATGTCTTCTCTTAATTTATCGAATTTATTGGTTTGAGCCTTGGTGACTTTTTCGCCATCCAAAGATTTTTCAACTTTTGAATCTTGTAATTTTCTTAGCTTTTTATAGTTGGCAGCGATGCTTTCAAAAGTTTCTAGAACTTTTGGTTTTAGCTCAGCTTCCATGGCGGCTAGTGAGAGTGAATTTTCCAGATCGTCATCATCTTCTTCATCACTTTCAATTGGTTGGCCGTTTTCATCTAGATTTTCGCCTTCAGCATTGGTTGCCGCATCTGGTGACGCTTGTGCCCCTTCTGCCGCTGGAGCTTGACCTTCGGCTGTTTCACCTTCTTCTCCCATGATTACAGGAGCTTTAGCTTCTGGGCCGGCATAGGTTGCTTCAAGGTCGATGATGTCTCGAAGTAAGATTTTGCCTTCCATCAATTCATCATGCCAAATGATAATGGCCTGGAAGGTTAGCGGGCTTTCACACAGCCCTGCGATCATTGCTTCGCGCCCTGCTTCAATGCGCTTGGCGATGGCAATCTCGCCTTCTCTTGAAAGAAGGTCGACCGTACCCATCTCACGAAGATACATACGAACAGGGTCATCAGTGCGCTCAGATGGCTCACTTTTTGTGCTGGTTTTTAAAACAGACTTATTACCCTCAACAACGGCTGGGGTTGCTGCTTCTGTTGCGTCTTCAACTTCTTCTTCTTCGACGACATTAATGCCCATATCAGATAACATTGACATGATGTCTTCTATTTGCTCGGAAGACACTTCATCTGATGGCATCACTTCGTTCAGCTCATCATAAGTTACATAACCACGTTGCTTCGCGGTTTTAATCATGCGTTTTACAGAGCTGTCTGTTAAATCCAGGATTGGGCTATCGCCACTCTTCGCATCATCTGACTTTTTGCTTGCTGCTTTTTTACTCGCAGCTGGTTTTTTCTTAGGTTCTGATCGTTTGACGGCTTGGGTCGAAGTTGCGCTTGCTTTTACCACTTTAGGTTTTGTCACTTTTGTTTTTGCGGTTGATGATTTTGCTTTCGCGGCTGGTTTTGCTGCGGTAGCTTTTTTGGTTGCCGTTGCTTTTGGCTGAGCTTTAACAGCGGCAGTTTTTGTTGTTGTTTTTGGAGCGGCCCGTTTTGTTGTCTTAGGTTTAACTGGGGTTTTAACTGCAGGCTTAGCTGAGGGTTTCGCGGCTGTTTTTTTAGCCGCTGTCTTAGTTGTCACAGCTTTAGCAGTCGATTTTTTGGCCGCTGCTGGCTTTGCCGTTGTGGTTTTTCTTGCTGTTGTTTTCGGCTTGGTAGCTGTTTTAGTTGTTTTTTTCGCAGCCGTTTTGGTTGCTGCGGCAGATTTAGCGGCTGGTGTCTTTTTAGCAGCGGTTGCTTTTTTAGCTGCAGGTGTTTTTGCCTTGCTGGTTGCTGCTTTTTTTACTGTTTTTGAGGCAGTTGTTTTGGCTGCAGTTTTCTTTGCTACAGTTTTCTTTGCAACATTTTTCTGGGCCACTGTTTTTTTAGCCGTTGTTCGTGCTGTTGTCGTTTTTGCAGATGTGGATTTTTTAGCTGCCGGTGCTTTTTTGCTTGCTGCAGCGGCTTTTTTCGTCGCTGGCTTTGCGGCAGTGGTTGTTTTTTTAGCAGCTGCTGGCTTTTTAGGAGCTGCTTTTTTTGTTGTCGTCTTTGTTGTTCTGGTCGCCATGTATGTGCTCCGAAACACAATTGATGCCATATGTTAAGTGAATATGGCCTGTTACAATCTATTCTTTATTATTAACTGCTCTCAAACTTTTAAGATTACAGTCAATATAAAAAGGCTAAGCTGAACTTAAACCTAAAACTCTGCCTAATAACCCTGTTTTTCTCGTCATCTTGAGAGAAAATTTCGTCATTATATATATCTGGTGCGCATATGAGGAATTTCAACTGAACATCACTGTTTTATTCATGCATTTTCACCCTTGCTTCATTTCATATTATAACTTGGCTCTATTTTTTCTCTAAAGCTGCTATTTATCTATGAAATTTAAGGCCTTACACCACATCTAGAATAATTTAAAGCATGATTCGGCTAGAAAAGATTAACGAACAAGCTCTTTTGGTAAATTAAATTATTGATGAAAGTAAAAAATGTGCCTGAAAAGTCAGTTACAGAACCTCATTCATGCTTTGTGTTAAAGCTTTTCTAAGAGATTCAAGACGTTCAAAATTTTGCTGATTATCCTCTTGCCTGTATGCGCTTTCAGCGGCATCAAGTTCCCGTTCTAGCTCCTCAGCCTTATGATGTAGCACCATTAGTTCATGCCATTTTCTGAGAACTTCATTTGAGTTCGCATTTGGTTCGGCAGATTTAGCCCCGGTTTGGGTGACTTTGCGTTGCATCTGGGCGGCCAGTGAGTGTAGTTCTAACTTTTCTAAATGGGACTGAACGGCGGCCCTGTCAAGAGAATTCTGTGGATTTTGGATGAATTGGAGTTCTAACAGGGCATCTCTTAATGTTTTTGCGTCTTCTGTTGTAAATTTAAAGCTAGAAAACAGCTCATCTTCAGTTTCAAGCAACCAAGGATGATTGATGATGAGATCTATTATTTCAGCTTCATAAGATAGATTTTGCTTCTCTGGCCCTTTCATCAGTGGGCTGGATAATAAGGAGCTGGTTGCTGGTTGACGAGAATTGCCAGGAGCTTTCTTAGAATATTGTTTTGAGGATTGATTTCTCCCCTTTTGCCAATTTTTCTCGCTATTTTGCTGCTGATTGCCATTTTTTTGAAACGCACGCCAAAGCCTTGACTTTATTTCCCTTAAATAATGGCTTTTTACCGTTTGATCTTCAACTCCGTTGATTAAGGAGATCAAATTTTGCTCTAAGGCTGCTCTTCTTTCTGGAGTGTCCCAAACACCTGATGAGAACTCTTTTTGCCAGAGCACTTCTGAGAGAGGTTTTGCTCCTTCCAAGATTGTTCGCATTTCTTTAGCGCCTTGATTTTTAATATAATCATCCGGGTCTAACCCATCTGGCAGGAACGCGAATTTTAGGGAATATCCTGGTTTTAACTGCGGTAAAACGGTTTCTACAGCGCGAAATGCCGCTTTTTTACCGGCCTGATCACCATCGAAACATAAAATAGGCTCAGTGGCCATTCGCCACAAGAGCTGTATTTGCTCAATTGTTAAAGCTGTGCCCAAGGGAGCTACTGTGTTTTCAAACCCAGCGCTGCTCATAGCAATAACATCCATATAACCTTCTGTAACAATGACTGATTTTAGGTCATAAGCGGCTTTTCTGGCATTTGCGCCATTGTAAACCTGATGGCCTTTATGAAACAGAGGAGTTTCTGGTGAATTAAGGTATTTGGCTGGCTGATCAGGGGATAGAGCACGGCCGCCAAAAGCGATTACTCTTTGTTTTAAGTCGGCAATGGGAAACATGATCCGATCACGGAAACGGTCATAGGGGATCGGAATGTCATTTCCACCAATGGCCATGCCAGAAAGGATGATTTCTTTTTCGGTAAACCCGGCTTGTTGAAGATGTTGTTTCAACGCATTTTTTGAATTAGGTGCATATCCTAAGCGAAATTTAGCAACGAGTTCTTTAGATAGCCCTCTATCTATCAAATAGTTTCTCGCATGTTCAGCAACAGGGGCATTGAGGGCCTCTTGATAATATTTGGCTGAAAGTTCTGTTATTTCTCTTAATCTGTCGTTTTGCTCTGCTTTTACAACGGCTTCTGGTGATGAAACCGGCATTGGCACACCAGCTTCATTGGCCAATTGTTCCACAGCTTCAGGGAAGCTTAGCCCTTGCGTTTTGATCAAAAAGGTAAAAATATCTCCATGTTCGCCGGTGGCGAAACAATGATAAAAACCTTTTTGATCATTTACAGTGAAAGAAGGTGTTTTTTCTTGCTTGAATGGAGAGAGCCCTGTGAATTCACGGCCTTGTCTGCGCAATTTAACCGAGCGTGACACCACCTGACTGACGCTTAGTCTGGCTCTTATTTCATCTAGAAAATGCGGCGGAAAACGCAATTTTTTTCAACTCCATTAAAATTTTTAGGTTTTTCAGTGTCTTGCTTAAATTGAACACTGGAAAATTTTCTTCTTATTCAATTTATGAAAACCCACTTTATCTCTTTCATGTGCTTATAGCTATGGGGTGCTTTGATCTGTGGAAAATATGGGGGAAAACACTGTTTTATATGAATAATTTAGCTTCTTTCCTATTTCAGAGACAAGGGCACCTTCCGCCCATATTAGGGCTTTTTTAACTATAAATACACTCAGCACTCGCCAGTACCATTTTGTTAATCCCCTTGTTGTACAACAAAGTATGCCCAAAGAAATGGGTGGTGATTATTATTTGAGCGAATATCAAGAATGTTAAAAACATTTAATCAACAATTGGACAAAACAACGGTTGCTGTGGTTGCTTCTGTGTTCATCATTACGTTGTTTACGATTAAATCCATACACAATGTGTTTGTGGATCGCCTGATTATTCAAGATGCACATTCTCTATCTAAGACTGTTGCGGACAAAATTCGTGGAGAATTTTTCCCTGATAACATTCTAGAAACTTCAAAGAGAAAAACACGTTCACTTACGTTAGGTTTTAGACAAGCTAGCAATCGCTCTGCTTCTAATGCACGTGCGCTGAAGACTATAAAAGAATTTAAGGCTAAACCTCTTCTCGTCGCTCCTAAATTAAAGCACTATTTAGTAAACCACATTGGTAATCATAATCATTTAAATGCGCTAGAAAGTTTTGCCGTTTATCTTCCCAATGGTACAGTTTTTCTGCCCCAAAAAGCATTTAAGCCTAATGCTAATTTGAGAAAATTTACAAAATCATCTCGCACTTTAACTTCTGTTCGGACTGTTTTTAAGAACAGTCAAAGCATTTATGCTTTTAGAGAGAATGATAAAAGCACGCACACGCAACATTTCATTCCGCTCAAGAGAGATGGGAATGTGTTGGGAGTGGTTTTGCTAGAAGCAAAACAGACAACAGCTGGAGCGAAAGTTGCTAGCGCTGTTTCAAGTGCTGTTTACTTTACGACATTTGCGGGGTTGCCGGTTATTCTTCTCGTTATGTATTTAGGCTGGCTTCGCTTTAAAGAAAAAATGCAAGCACAAGAAAAAATCAGCTTCCTTGCGCTTAATGATCATTTGACAGAATTACCCAACCGTCTGACCTTTAATAATATTTTGACGCACACGATTGATTTGCGGGCAGAGACTGATAAGAAAAACATTGCTGTTTTTTCTTTAGATGTAGATGACTTCAATCAAATCAATGAGGTCATTGGACATGAGGCTGGGGATCAGTATCTCATAGAGATTGCAGAACGTTTACAAGGCTCAATGCCAAACCAAGCCACTCTTTCTCGTATGTCAGGTGATGAATTTGCTGTTATTTTACCGGACGTCTCAACTCCAGATGAAGCTTCGGATTTAGCGCGCTTGTTTCTTGATCAAATTGCTTTGCCATTCCCTCATCAACAAGAAGAAATTACTTGTACTGGTAGTATTGGCATTGCGTTTGGTAACGACAATGAGCAAAAAGCGGAAACAATTTTAAAAAATGCGAAACTAGCACTGCATAGAGCCAAAAGAGAAGGTGGTAATAGTTTTCGCTTTTTTGAACCGAATATGGACCAAGCCCTACAAAAACGCAGAGAGCTTGAGAAGAGCCTGGTAAAAGCCCTAAAAGAGGAAGAATTTGAACTTTATTACCAGCCTCAAGTTGAACTCGGTAATGCAAAAATAATTGGCTATGAAGCTTTGTTGCGTTGGCACCACCCTGAGAAAGGAATGGTCTCTCCAGCTGATTTTATTCCCGTTCTTGAAGAAACAAAAATGATTGTTGAAGTGGGCGAGTATGTTTTGCGCAGAGCCTGCAAGGAAGCTTTGACTTGGAAGCATGAAGAAAAGGTTGCAGTGAACCTTTCAACAGTTCAATTTGAACATCAAGATGTTCCAAGTATGGTTGCAAAAGCGCTTTCTGATACTGGTCTTCCTGCAGAACGTTTGGAAATTGAAATCACAGAATCTACTTTGATG
This sequence comes from Hyphomicrobiales bacterium, assembly GCA_965230545.1. Classification (GTDB taxonomy): domain Bacteria; phylum Pseudomonadota; class Alphaproteobacteria; order Rhizobiales; family HXMU1428-3; genus HXMU1428-3. The sequence continues at coordinate 16,097 of CBDDLE010000005.1, forward strand.
TCAGATACTGATGCTGCTTTGGTGATGCTTGAAGATTTGAAAAAGCTTGGCGTTAACATTGCTATGGATGACTTTGGTACTGGGTATTCAAGTCTTAGTTATATTTCTGAATTTGAATTTGATAAAATTAAAATCGATCGATCTTTTGTAGCCTCTATTCAAAATGATGAACGTGCTCGTGCTATCATCACAACGATTATTGGGCTTGGTCGGGCTTTGGATATTATGATTACGGCTGAAGGTATTGAAACAAATGACCAGCTGTTGCTTATTCAAGCTGCCGGTTGCCATTTTGGGCAAGGCTATCTTTTTGGTAAGCCTGTACCGCTGAGTGATATCATCGAAAATAAACTCTCGACCACAGCTCTTGAAAAACCGAAAATCAATCCTGCTTTAATTAGCTCACGTGTTGCTTAAGATTTTTAAGTTATGAGCCAGCCTTCATTATGGATTTTAATTGCCATTGTTTTTTGAAAGTTTTCTCTTTTGTGTCTTTCACCAGAAATTCAACAGTGGGTTTGTCGTTTTTCGACTGAAAGCGAAATCTTAGCATTGGGTCTTCACTGAGAGAAATTGCTCCTTTTAGTTTAATTAAAGGATCATCATCCAGCTTGATTTCCATATCGTCTACAAAGTGGGCTGGAATGTAATATCCTGTTACCTGGTTCATTTGCATGCCGGAATAATTTGGATGGCGGACCATAACTTGAATTTCTCTTGTGTTTGCGGCCATCACTTTTTTCTTAGATGCCAATTCAGCTGCTGGTTTTGGAGTAAATTGCCTTAGTTTCATTTTCCCTATTGAGGCTAGTGTTGCATCAATGTCTTTCATGGCAGGGGCAGAGCACCCTCCTGCCGCTTTGACATATTTAGCAACCATGAAAAGCTCACCTTCATTGGTCTCTACAATGGCACGAACATGACTATATTGGTTTATTCTAATTCTTGTTTCCATGTTGAGGGGGCCGAGCTTGGGGGAGAGTTCAATTTGGGCGGCAACTGGGACAGGGTTATTATCTATGACCAATGTTAGTCTTTTCAGGAATTTGTTTTTATCTGTTTTGCTAATACTGCCTGGAAGATTTGCTTTTATCGTAATTGGCACAAGAGCGGCATCATGAGCTCTATAGGGGGCTTCCATGGTTAGCCAGTTGGGTGTTTTATTTATTTTTCTCTCGTCATACAAATCTAACTTCAGATCTGCCCACATTTCTTGGGAGACGCTTCTATCTACTTCTGTTTGTTCCTTTGCTCGAAGGTCATTAATCAACGCGATGTTTAACGCTAACAGAGTGATGAGGGATGCGAATAATCCAAGCTTTTTCATTTTGTATCTCACTTTCATATAGGGCGTCTTTGACATGTAGATATAAGTGACATGTTAATATAAGTGATTGTCGCAACGGTTTTTGATAAGTTGAGACTGCCCTATCGAATAGTTTATGAGCCAAGGCCATAAATTATTTACATGGCTTTGATTCTACCTATTGGTCAGTATATCAATTATGGAGCATATATAGACATTTGTCCCTGCAAATCAGCTCATGCAATTTGACTATGACTTGCTAGCCTGTTGGTTTTAATAGTTTATTCCCACTCAAGCTCTTTGAACGATGTGGAAGCATTTCTTGGATTGAATTCTTCAAAGAGTTTCCATTTGTTTTTTTCAGATCTAGCAGCTTTGTTTTGTGCTTCTCGCATCGTTCCTCCTTCTTCGATTATTTTACGCAAATCAGCAGTTAATTTTTCCAAATATTGCTTTTGAGGTTCGATAGCTTCTGGCCATTTTAAAAGGGGACCGCCATGACCTGGGATCACGAATTTCGCCGGGATTTTGGATAACTTTTTCAATTGCTGAAGCCAACCTAAGAGGCTGCCATCAACTACAGGTGTGTGCTCTGCAAACAATAAATCCCCTGTCCAAATGATTTTTTCATCGGGGTCAAACACTGTTAAATCGTGATCTGTGTGAGCTGTGCCGAAGGCTTGCAACTCTAGTATTTTTCCGCCCAGGTCAATCGTTGCTTTGTCTTCGACTAACAAGAGGGGAGGGATAATTTTTGTGCCAACCAATTGTTCCTTACCCATGATGCGTTTGAGGTTTTCTAAATAAATATTTCCTCTATCTGCCATGGCTCTTTTTAAATTTTTATGGCCTACAAAAATGGGGTTTTCGTCTTTAAATGCAGCGTTACCGAAAATATGATCTGGGTGTGTGTGAGTGTTGATCACATGACTAATGGGTTTCTTTGTGACCTTTCTTATGGCCTTGAAAAAACGAGCTCCATCGCAATAGCTCCCACCGGTATCTATAACCGCAACCGACTTTTCTCCAACCACAAAACTGATTGTTGCGATGGCTGCCAGATTGCTTTTAGTAAAAACTTCATTGAGGCCTTTGCGCACATAGATATTCTCGGCTACTTTAGCAACCTTCACTTTAGAAACATTTTCTTGCGGACATTGGATTGGTTCTTTTGCATGTGTTTTATGAATTGAGAACACAGGGCTTTGTGAATGCTTCTTCTTATCTATAGTTAGTACCAGCATCATGATCACAAGACTTAAGACAAAAAATGCAGACGATTTCTTATTCATTATCGAGCGCCTTATACGATGTGTGTCTTATACGATGTGAAATGTTTTAAGATCCATCATATTTACAATCATGGACTTTTCCTCTCATTCTAACAACTTCATATTGCAGAACACATCATAGACAGAAGATATCCCCTCTTAATGCTTTGTAATGTTTGTTCTTTTTTCCTTCATCACCATAGCTTCTTAAGGGCTAATGTTTTTTTATTATCAAGCACGGGGTGTGGTGCTTATAGTTAAGTTATGAAGAGACCCTTGCAAAAACTCCTCCCACAGAAGAGCCCTGTACATCTTGGTTTGCCTGGTGTTTTTTTTGCTCTCTTTTTCGCATGGTGCTTCTGGTGCATCTTCCTTTTACGATGTGTTTTTTACAAAAGCAGACATTAATAAACGCATCACTTTTGCCAAAAGAAATATTCTTTCAACTTATCATACAGTTGCAGAAGAGATGGCGGCAGAAGAAAGCGAAGATGCTCTGCGTTTTCCTGATGAACCTCCGCTTGAGCCAGATGGCTACCGCATGAATAAATATCGTGGGCCAGTTCCCAGTACTTTGAAAGGGGCTATTGTTGTTAACAGTAAAAAAGCTAAAGAAATTTATCTTCAAGGCAAAACAATTTTCATAGATGTGATGCCTCAAATACCCAAACCACCCAACCTACCTAAAACGATGATTTGGCGTGAAAAAGTTCGTGAGAATATTGAAGGGAGCCATTGGTTGGCTAATGTTGGTTATGGTGCTTTGCCTGCTGAAATGACCCATTATTTTCAAAATCACTTAAAGCGCTTGACGAAAAATGACTTTACCAAACCGCTTTTATTTTACTGCCAGCAAAAATGTTGGATGAGTTGGAATGCAGCCAAGCGAGCGCTTGAGTATGGCTATCGTTCTGTTTATTGGTTTCCGCGGGGGACTGATGGGTGGATTGAGATGGGGGGACAAGTCATAAAAGCGCGCCCTATTCCCCTTCCTAATATGACACGGCGACTTACACAATAAGACATGCTCTTAATAAGAAGAGACACGAATAACAAACGGCCCACTTGCAAGTTTTTTGCAGCGGGCCATAGAATAATTTGCTTTGAAACCTCTCATTACATACGGCGGAAAATCACGCCTAATAACAACAGTACATATGCAACAAGTAGCACTTCAAAATAATTGCCACGAACGATTTCTGTTAGCACAGGTATTTGCACGTTGAAATATTTTGAAGCAATAACTAGAGCTGCTAAAATAAATGAAATAATGAAAGTTACGAATGATGGAGCTGATGGTCTCATTTTACGTCCCTCTGTAATATAAGATTGTTTTAGTAATTATTCGCCAACCAATTAGCATTCCTCTTATGAGAGAGATGCCTTATTCAACTTTATCTATTTGAAGATTAATATCAACCATTATATCTTCTGCAATGGCTTCAGTTGCTTCTCTCAGTTCAGCGAATGTCAGGCCTTCTGGTAATCTAATTTCGGCTTTTGCTGAGAACATAGCCTCACCAGCCATGCTGGCTGTGAAAATATCTGTTTCTAGTTCTTCGATGGTCACGTTTTTTTCTGCGAGTAAGTGAGTGATCTCAGCGACGATGCCTTTGTGATCTATGCCGGTTAATTCTATGAGTGCTTTTTGACCAGCTGGTTCTGCCTGGCTTGCTGTTTCAACCAGATTTATTGTTATGCCATTTTCAACCAATGCCGCAAGATCTGTTTTTAATTGCTCTTCATCAGTGGTTTGAGTGGTTGTGAACTGGACAATTCCTGCGAACTGCCCACTTAAACGCGACATTGAACTTTTCACCCAGTTTCCATCATGCTTGGTGATGACGCCTGCTATTTCCTCAACAATTCCCGCTCGATCTTTTGATATGGCTGTGATTACCCATTCCATAGTCTTTTTTCCCTCAGAGTTTTTATATTTAAAAGGTCTTCGTTTTATAATTTTAATATAAGTCTTAAATCCTTATGGCATTTCTTTTTTTCTTCAGCTAGGGTCTGGTTTCTTTTTTCGCTCATCGATTTAGATAGTTTAGACTTTATGTACCGCTATAAAATAACAATTGAATATGATGGCACGCCTTATGTCGGCTGGCAAATTCAGGATAATGGTCTTTCAGTGCAAGAGGTGCTTAGTGCTGCACTTAAAAACCTTACCGGTGAAGACTTTGTTCCAAAGGGCTCTGGCCGGACGGATGCTGGTGTTCATGCTCTTGGTCAAGTCGCGCATATTGATCTCTCTAAAGAATGGAATTTGAGTAAAATTCGTGATGGGTTAAATTATCATTTAAGGCCGGCTCCGATAGCTGTTACAAATGCTGAAGAAGTCGATGGTGAGTTTGATGCCCGCTTTTCTGCTTTAAGACGACATTACCGCTATATCATTGTGAACCGCCGTGCACGGTTAACAATTGACAGGGATTATGCCTGGCAAGTTCCTCGCCCTTTAGACCATGAGTTAATGCACGAGGCTGCTCAAAGTTTTGTTGGCCATCATGACTTTACAACATTTCGATCCACTCATTGTCAGGCGAAAAGCCCTTTGAAAACAATTGATGCAGTTTCGGTTAGACGAGACGAAGACAAGGTGATTGTTGAATGTTCAGCGCGTAGCTTTATGCATAACCAAGTTCGCTCTATGGTTGGCTCTTTGGCTGAAGTTGGTATGGGAAAATGGCCTGTATCTGGAATTCAAACTGCCATTGAGGTAAAAGACCGGGCCGCATGTGGGCCGGTTGCCCCGGCCCACGGTTTGTTTTTCCTCAAGGTTGAGTATTAGGATTTAAGCCGCTTGCTCATTTAATGCGAGATGAATTATCTCAGTTATAGAAACTCAAAATGGTCTTCTGTTAACTCATGGTTTCTTACTCCTAACAATGTGAGGCGATCGCCAGATGCAAATTCTATACGGGTTGAGGAGTTGAAGAAGCCAACTGATGAAATCAAACCTGATAGATCATTAAAACTATCGATGCCGTCCATTTCGATAATAATCTTCTCCATTTCAGAATTGCTTGTATTGAAATCCAAGATTGTGTCTCTGCCATCTCCCTCTTTGAAGATGAATGTATCACTGCCTCTACCACCGATCAGGTAATCATTACCAGCGTTCCCTTCAAAGCTATTGCTCTCGCTATTGCCAATTAGAACATCGTTAAAGGCAGAGCCAACGAGATTTTCAATATCATATAATTTATCTCCCGTTGCATCGCCGCCAAAGCCCACTCCATATGGCCTGAAGCCGAATGTTGAAAGAGATATGACAACTTTCGATTGCGATGAAGAATAGTCGGCCGTGTCAACACCATCTCCGCCATCAAGTATATCTCGCCCAGCACCGCCAATTAGCAGGTCATTACCGCCCGCACCGATCAGGGTATCATTACCACCAAGGCCTTCAATTTGGTCATCTTCGCTCGTGCCTGTTAAATTATCATCTGCTTCAGTGCCAGTGATGATTGTGTCTTCTATAACGTCCGTTAGTTGAATGGTGAAATTATTTTGAACGCTTAGTCCACCTTGATCCGTTGCGGAAATGACAATGTTATAAGTTTCTTGCGTTTCAAAATCTAAAACGGCACCTTCTTTTACGATGACATTACTTCCATCAATTTCGAACAGGTTAGCCACCTCACTATTTTCAATGGCGTAAGCAACTGTGTCACCTTGGTCTGGATCAGAAATTGATAGCTCACCAATTATTGTGCCTGCTAGACTGTTTTCTTCAATACTTAAATTTGTGATTTGCAGATTGGTTGGTGCATCATTCACAGGGGTGATATTGAGAGACACATTTGCTGTTGCCTGCCCGCCCTGACCATCTGAAATTGTGTAAGAGAAACTTGCTTGTCCTGAATAATTTAAATTAGGAGCAAAGCGGACATTTCCTTCAGATGTTAGTTCGGCGGTTCCATTTGTAGCATTTGAAACAGAGATAATTTCCAGTGGATCATTGTCAGCATCACTATCGTTATTTAATAAATCTGACGCTAAAATTACTTGAGCTTGATCTTCTTCTAGCACTATTCCGGTGTCATCATTAGCAACAGGTATTGAGTTTTGAGGATCTGCAATGACATTAATCGTCACTGTTGCTGTGTCTTCACCTCCTTCTCCATTTTCAGCAACATAGGTAAAAGAAGCTGTTCCACTAAAGCCTTGATCAGGCGTGAAAAGGAGATCTTGATTTTGCCCAACAGTGATAGTGCCGTTCATTACACTATTGATTTCTTTAACATTTAAAGAACCAGTTCCTTGATTGACATCATTATCAAAGAGATCAGCCAAGTTGATGGTGAGTGATTGGTTTTCATTGATTTCAAATGCATCATCTTCAGCTGTTAGCGGAACACGGTCATTAATTGCTATTAACACCAAACCACTATCAGAGGTCACGCCTCCATCGTTACTGACTTCATATCTAAAGAAAGATGTTGTGCCTGGTGTTGCTGAAGGTGTGAACAACACATCCCCTTCAGGAGTTAACTCTATCGTTCCTGCTGAGGATGAGGTGACAGATATAATCTCTAATGGTGTGCCGTCAACATTAATATCATTGGCTATTAGTTCTTCTTTGGTTATTAGCCTTGGCTCATTTGCATAGATAACAAAATTATCATCAACTCTTGCAATTGGCGCGTCTGCCACTGGTGATATTTCCAGAGTGACTTTGGCAGTTGATGGAATTGAAGTTCCATCACTTGCTTCATATTCAAAAGTTGTTGTTCCATTAAAATTTTGGTTTGGGGTGAATTCAATCTCGCCTGATGGGAGAATTATTGCGGATCCATTTTTTACGTTAAATATATTTGTGATTGTTAGAGTTTCACCATCAAACTCTTGATCATTTGCGAGTAAGATATTTGGGTCGATAATAACCACTTCATCTTCATTGGTTGGAGCTAACAGATCATCAGCCAAGTCGGGGCTTGCATTATCTAATATGATATTGCTTACCTCAATTGTTCCGTCTGCAAATTGAAGAAACTCGATATTTTCAATAATGTCTGTTCCTTCATTTCCATCAGCTCTTATATCTTTTATTGCAAAGCGACCAGGTGAATTTTTAGAAATGGAGTAATCGGCTCTATTCCCCTCATAGATTGCTGTGTCATTTGACCCCGCTCCTCCATCAAGCATATCGTCAAACGCTCCTCCTCTTAAAGTATCGTCACCAGCACCACCTTGTAAGTTATTTTCAATGGCACTGCCGAAGAGCTGATCATTGAAATTTGTTCCTACAATATTTTCTATTGAGACGGCCTCTAGATTACTCGCTAACCCGCCCGTGTAGGTTGCGCTTGATAAATCAACTTGAACTCCTTCAAGAGAATTGACGAAGTTTAAAGTGTCTGAGCCAAAGCCTCCTAGAATAATATCAGCACCTTCTGTTGCTATAAATTCATCATTGCCTTCAAGTCCGGATAAAACATTGTCACCGGCGTCACCGCTTAATTGATCATCATGGTTAGAGCCTGTGGCGTTTTCAAAATTATCAAACTGATCTGTGGGTGCTGTGGCTGCTTGAACACTGAATAGAGATTGCGATGAGTTTTGGGTTGATAAATCGAGCAGAACTCCAGTATCAGATGAGCTGTAGTCAAGGGTGTCAATTCCGGCGCCACCATCCAGGGTGTCTACACCTTCTCCTCCTTCAATGATGTCATCACCTTCACCACCAAAGATAACATCATCACCACTGCCACCCCTTAAAATGTTATTTAAATCATTACCTATGATTGTATCTGAGAAATTTGAGCCGATGACCCCTTCAATATTTGAAATGACATCGCCGTTTGCAAACCCGCCACTAGCAAATTGATTAATCAAATCAACCATCACGGCTTCAATTGATGATTGATAGGAAGCAACATCGAGGCCGTCCCCACCATTCAAGACATCAGCCCCTTCACCACCATCGAGAATGTCATCACCGGCTAATCCTAAAATGGTATCGTCACCAGCTTGACCAAAGAAGCTTTCATTATTCGCACTGCCAGAGAAACTATCATTAAAGCTTGAGCCTAGAACACCTTCAATTTCTTCCAATTGATCACCTTCAGCATCGCCGCCGGCCCCTGTTCCTAAATCAAAATCAATTGAAACCCCGCTGCTTGAGCCTGAATAATCTGCGACATCATTTCCTGATCCGCCATTTAGATTATCGGCACCTTGACCACCGCTGAGCGTATCATTTTCTGCACCACCACTTAAAGTGTCGTCACCATCGCCACCACTTAAAGTGTCGTCACCAAAACCGCCTTCAATTTGATCATCACCACCAGCACCATCGATGACATCATCACCACCCTGACCGTCAATATTCTCATCTGTTTCATCGCCAACATAATCATCGTCAAACCCACCCGTTTTAATGATAATTTCAATGGGTTGACCGCCAAGACTATCTGATACGGGGCTTTTGGCAACTTGCTCTCCTAAGGTATTATTTAAGCTACCATTGTTTGTGATGTAGGAAATAGCGCTATTGTGCGAAGAAACGGCTGTACCATTGACCGATGAATCCGTGTCAATACGAACAGCACCTAATTCTAGGGGGTTACTTAATTGAATGCCGAAATGGCCTGTTTGATAATTAGGTAATGTAATTTGTATATTCGGGATTTCAGTTGCATGAAAGCCCCAGCTGGGTATTAAAGTTTCTTGTGTTGGGACAAAAAACGGCGAGGTAACCTCTAGCCCTAAAAACAACTTTATTTCTAAATCAGAGCCATTCATTTCATACATTAAAGCAAAACGACTGGGATTTAGATTTGCTAAAACATCTTGACCAGGAATGACAGCTGCCCCATTTCCTCCTATTGAGATTACGTTTTGCAGGGTAGAAGAGAACCAATATTCATTGTTTCCGTCGCTATCTGTGTCGTAATAGACTTCATCAGGATTAAATTTTTGCCCGTTAAAATCTCTATAGGAAACGAAAGAGGAGACACCTCCTAGTAAGGGGAATAGGCGGTCTGCGCCATCTATTTGTTGAATGCCAATTTCGCTTCCACGAATGAAAAGACGGTCTGCTGCTGAGCCATCAAGAATGACATGCTCGCCTTGTCCTAATATGATTTTATCAGCCCCTGTTCCGGAAACGATTAGATTATTACCATCTCCAGCATCGATCGTATCGTTACCTTCACCGCCATCGATTAAATCATCACCGTCCCCAGCAAAAATAAAATCATCTCCTATCCCTGCATTAATTACATCTTTATCGCCGGTGCCGTTTACAGCTAAGTTCGTGTTTGGGTTTTTATTGTAAGTATCTGAGCCGACTGTGCCGATAATATAGTTCGCTGATTTACTGCCTATTCCGAATATGTCAGAGCCTATTTCTAAATCGAAACTATACTTATCTAATTTGTAAACCTCATTGAAAAACGTACCTGTTTCATTGGCGAGGGCTGATGTATTTAAAAAGGAATTGACTGTGCCTGAAAACCCAAATGTACTTAAGAGGTTTACTGCTATCTCAGTTGGGTTTGATGCTAAGGGGATTGCCGTCGCGGCAGTAGAGATTAAGTCATACGTGCCCGCGATTGGTTTAAATTCTCCGACTGTACCTTCGGTGAGAAGCCAGTCTTTGTAATAGGAATCTACACCTAAAAATGGAAATAAAAGAGTGCCTGACCAAGGGGTGTAATTTTGATCGAAGACTTGATTAAAAATTTCTCCAGCTACAGGGGCTGCATCTATGATGCCTAATTCTTCAATAGAAGGTGTTGTTCCACCCAAAATATCATTGATAAAATTTCTTGCGATGGCGTTTGAGGCAAGGTTTAAATCTTCATCGGAAAGTGTTCTGTGGTAGCGTTGTTCAAATTGAGAGCGTGTGTATCCTCGAATGAAATCTGCAAAGTAACCTTTGCCGGTATTAATCTCACGTGCACCGCTAATCCAAATCCAAACATTTTCCTCTAGGCCGTCTACGGGTCGATTAGAAAAGGTGCCCTCGACCGTTAAGATATTCGCGATTAAATTATAGACATTTGCAAACTTACCAGCTGCTGTGTCTGCTATTGAATTTTCAGCATTCGTAAACGCTAGGTTGATTTGGTCTAGTTCTTCTTGAGTAAATGTATAAGCCATTTTTTATCCCCCAAAATATTGCACATATTTTCTCTAACGGCAGAGAAAATGGGAGGGGTTTATATGAGAAACAGGCCAGCTAGAGGATGTGTTTGAATTAAGAAAAATCATTGCCTTTTCTTTGCAGCACGTCCTTTGCTAGCACCCCCAAGACGTAACTATTTAGCAAAGATATCACAACCTCAAGTAGTTTTATTTTTACCCTTGAGTGTTTTCTCTTATCACGGAGGGTGTTTTTATATCATTTTTTTGCCTTTATAAACATGTGTTTGTCAGTTTCATGGCATTATACTTCATTGGTATGTAAAGACTTTTTTCATATTTCACCTTTATTAATTTCAATTAATGGTTGATATGAAATGATTTGTTATTCATGTTGTTTTTTTCTATCGCTCCCCTGTGGATAAGTCTTTACTTTATTCTTTTGAGGGCTGGTTTTTATCATTTCGTGCTTTTCGTTTTTTAAGGCATTTACTAGAGCACTGTGCCGGTTTAAATCATATGACCAGTGATTTTGTTGCGCGCGTTTGCGCTCTTTTCTCAAGGCACTTTGAAGCTTTGATATTATTGCAGCAGTTCCTTTTGCTGAAAAATCTTTCAACTCTTTTGGCCACAAAGGAAGTAACCTTACAAGGTCAACATCCCTTCTATAATCAGCCCCATGGTTATACTCTTTTTTTAATTTCTCATGCTCTTTTGAAATTAGCTTTCCTTCTTTTAAATTATCTATTCATCAACAAAATTCATTTTTTCTCATTAAACTCTTAGTCAAACAATCGTTTCATGCTTTCATCTTTGTGGTGGTGTTTTTCTTCTCGTTTTATTTTGTTTTTCTTACTGAGTATTTATTCATTCAAGTTTAGCGGGGATAGAATTGGTTAAAATAAATTATTAATTTCTTTTTTTTTCTCAACTTATCCCCGATGCAACATTTATCTCCTATCTTCAATTGTAGGAATATATACCTATTTGTTCATGTGGAGAGAACAATGACAATCAATTTTGTAGAAAATTATAAATCAGATTTACCTGCGGATATTTTTACCGCTCAGCAACAAACAATAAGAAAGGTAGCCCTTAAAAATAACAGTGAAGTTGTTGGATCAGTGGTTTCCTCAATTTTTAAAATTTCTAAGGATCAAATTTTTAGTCCTGATCGGGGGAAAGCGTCAGTTGCGTTAGCGCGGCAAATTGCCATGTATTTAACCCATATTATTTGCGGTCATTCATTTACTGATATTGGCTGTTTTTTTGGTAGAGACAGGACCACAGTTTCTCATGCCTGCCAATTAATTGAAGATAAAAGAGAGGATCCAGAAATTGATTGGTCTCTTGATTTAATGGAACACTCTATATTGTCCCTCATTAATCATTTTGAAGAATGGAATGGATAGGCCTCATGATTGATTACAGACAGCTCCCTTCCATTTCTTCAAACAAATTATTATCAAAATTAAATCATCGACTTTATTTCATTAGCAAAGAAGCCCCAGATGCAAAGAACTGGTGCCTTTGCAAGAGTTGCAAAACTAAAGTTTTTAATCCGCAATATCTAATCTCTGCTGAAATTATGAAAGATTTTTTTGCTAGAGGAATTTTAGATGAAAAAGAAACCAGAGCGCCCTTAAGCTCTGCAGGGCGAACACTCATTCGGCGCATTCTATTAAATGGGGGGGAGACACTTGGTCAGCACCAAACTCGCCATCAAGAAACACTTTTAAAAGATGAAGTTTCAAAACAAGTTACCGTTGATTATCAGGAAAGCCCTTTGACATGGCTTTTCAAAAGAAAAAATAAAAATGGCCGCCCATTAATTGATACACATCAGTTTGCATCTGGTGAGCGCTTAATATCTACTTATGAAAAAGCGCTGATGGCTCCTCAAGTTACACAAAATTGGGACCGATTGGCTTCTTCTCTTTCAAAACATAATAAGAATAATTTTAAGGAACTCACTTTAAGTGAGGCCGCTCTTTCAGCAAAACAGAACTACATCACAGCTCTTGATGCTGTTGGGCCAGAATTATCTGGAATTCTTGTTGATATTTGCTGTGAACAACGCGGCCTTGAGGATGCTGAAAAGCGAAATGGATGGCCCAAACGCTCTGGCAAGATCATTCTTGGTTTGGCTTTAACTCGCCTTGCCAGACATTACGGCTTTATCTCGACACCACAGCCTATTTTTCAAAATTCTGGAACAATAGGCCACTGGGGTGATGAAGATTATCGCCCAACGATTGATGGGCAATAATTTTATTTTACACTCTATGATAAAAAAAACCTTAATTTAGAGCTGCTTCTGCATCTGATTGAATTCTTTTCACCATAGCGTTTAAACCATTTGAACGCTGTGGTGAGATGTGCTCGTTCAATCCTAGTGTTTTAAAAATAGACTGAACGTCAATTTTTAATATTTCTTCAGGTGATTTTTCTGAAAAAATAGCAAAAACAATAGCCATTAATCCCCTGACTATATGTGCGTCACTATCTCCTGAGAGGTGGATTACATGGTCTTCTTTTAATTTTGAGGTTAGCCACACCTGACTGACACACCCTTGAACTTTGGTCGTTGGCGTTTTTAATTCCTCAGGATAAGGCTCTAATTGGCTCCCTAAATCGATGACATAGCGATAGCGGTCTTCCCATTCCTCAATATATTCAAAGTCAGAAATAATTTGTTCTAAGTTCATAAGGTCTCTCAATTGATGTTTTTATGAGATGTATTCAAATTGCATACTGCATGAATTTTAGAGACTGTCTATTTTTAGTTTTATTTTGGGAAAGGAAATGTAAGAGGAGTTTTTTCACTAAAGTGATGAAACCAAATTCTGGCCCTTAAAAAAGGGAAGGCACGCACATAAGATAGACAAGGGCAGGGATATCTAACTTCGTGCGTGCCTTGGTTGCGTCACCCTGTCATTTAGGGGGGCGTCAGGGTGGCGGTAGGTAACTTTTTTGATTTTCTAATCGTTTCCTGCTGATCAGAAATTATTTCTTATCAATGACTTAATTTGTTTTTATTTAGAAGCCACTCTCCATTCTGGCTCCATATCTGCTGCGCTTAGGGTGTTTTGGCTCTCAAAACTTGCTTTTTGTTTTTGATTACCCGTGCGCAAACCCTCAGTTTGGGTTTTATATGTCGGCTTATACTCTTTTTGGGTGTTTTCCTTCATATCTTTGGCGACAGCAACAACGATATTATACCCATATTCTGCTTTGTATTTGATCGTGCTCCAGGCTTCTTGGCTAATGTTGCATATGTCAACATTACGATTACAGAATTGGCTCATATCACGAAATGCATGTTTTGTTGCCCCCACAACATTGGCCGAATTGTTATGACCAAATGGAACCAGTAAGATTACCAATGAGACCCAAAAGAAAGTGCGAATTAAAAACATTTGTTATTCCCTGCTGAATTGTTTTGTTCGATGAAAAGAACACTAGCAAAGAACTTCAAAGAAAAGATCAAAAGTGGAGGGCAAATTAGATGTAAATTTAAATAGCAATTGAGTGTATTTATATTATAAATCCACTAAAATTTTAATCTAATTTTGAATAGAATGAAAAACTACGGCTCATTAAAATTTTAAACAATTTTTATTTAAATTAAACGCATGTTTTTACTGCACTTTCCCCCTCTTTACTTTGCGCTGAACTCAAGAGAATTCGTTAATTTTTCCTGCCAAATAATTTTATTAAAATTTTATCTTTCATTAATCAGAAATGGTCATAATTAGCCCGTGTAATTGTTTGGAAGATTCGGATTTAATCCTTGATGTTGAGCAAGTTAAATCAGTTTTATCAAGAGAGCAGCGCGCTGATCTCTTTCAAAGTTGCGGGATATTATCACCCTTCAGCTCACGTGAATGCTTTGTCTCTTCATCGTCATAAGTCTTTTATTCAATCTCATCTTATGGGTGGTTTCATCGCCCTCTTTTTGTATCCTTTATATGTTTATCGCTCTGGGATGCCTGGTCTTTTAGACCTTTTGGTCCTCTTTTGGTTTCTCTCACCTTTAGCAACGGTTTATTATCTCTGCCGGACGGGCAATTTAGCTATTGCTCATATGATGTCTGCTATTAACCTCACAATTTTTGTGACTGTAGGCGCCGCTCTTTCTGGTGGAATAAACTCATTTCTTATTGCCTGGATGGTGATTGTCCCGCTTGAGGCAGCGCTATCTGGTCAACGAAAAGTTATATTAACGGCCTCTTTTGTGGCTGTTTTAGCTCTTTTTGGGCTTTATGCAGGCAGTTCTGCCGGTCTTTTTATTGCTGGGCCCACTTTTGGGCTTAGCCAGGAAGCGCTTTTACTATTTGGTATATTCTCCGCTTGTACATATGGCAGCGCTATTGCCATGACGGTTCAAAAAGCGCATGAAGAATCTGAAAATTCTGTGCGTGAAAGCGAGCAAAAATACCGTTTAATGGCAGATAATTCGACAGACATGATCAGTGTTCATGATGAAAAGGGCATGGTTACCTTTGTTTCTCCTGCTGCTAAACAATTATTTAATACTGAAACTGATGGGTTGCTAAAGGGTGGTCTTCTTGAAAAAATCCATATTTCTGATCGCCCAATTTACATGACAGCTCTTTCCAACTGCAGAAGTTCAAATGAAGCTATTAGCGCTGAATTTAGGGTTAGGCGGGCAACCCAATCGAATAGTGAGCCGCCGCACTATATTTGGTTAGAGATGAGATGCCAAAAAGTCGATCAGGCGAATGAGGGTGATTATCACATAGTTGCAGTTACACGCGACATCTCGGAAAGTAAAAACCAAGAGCTTACTCTTCTTAAAGCAAAAGATGAGGCTGAAACGGCTAATATTGCTAAAACACGCTTCCTTGCCAATATGAGCCATGAGTTACGTACGCCACTGAATGCCATTATTGGTTTCTCAGATGTTTTGAACATGGAACTCTATGGTAAATTGGGCAATGATAAATATACAGATTATTCCCGTCTCATAAATGAGGCTGGTGAACATCTGCTGAGCATTGTGAATAATATTTTGGATATGTCCAAGATAGAAGTTGGAAAGTTCTCTATTACTCCTGAGCCATTTGAGCTGAATGATCTACTACATTCGTGCTGCGATATGATGGAGCCTGAGGCCAATGAAGCCTCTGTTCAGATAATCAAAGAACTTGATAAGGAAGCACAAGATATTGTGGCTGATAGCCGTGCGGTTAAGCAAATGCTGATCAATCTGCTCTCCAATGCGATCAAATTTAGCCCTATTGACACTAAAATCATTGTTCGAGCAACAATCAATGAAGAAACCACAACAATTGAAGTGATTGATCAGGGCATTGGTATTTCACATGCTGATCTGCCTAAATTATGCAATCCATTTGTTCAAGCGGATAATTCTTACAAACGTCAACATGAAGGTGTAGGCCTTGGACTTTCAGTAGTGAAAGGTTTGGCGCAATTACATGGCGGCAACTTAACAATTGAAAGTACACTTGGGATTGGAACGACCGCTCGTATTGAATTGCCTTTAGAGGCTAAACTCAATGAAAATGCACCAAGAGAAATCGTAGAAACCACAATTGACAATGAAACCAGCGTCATTCCTTTTCAAGATAATGTGCAAGTTTTGAAAAAATCAGCCGGCTGATTGGCCTTAAGCACTAAGAAACTTACGCTTTATTTTTTCTAATATTTTCAGCTTCTTAAGCCTAGCTTACTCTTATAGTTCAAATTTTTCTCCATTCATTAACGCGCTCTTTACCTTCATAACTAATACTATTGATTAAGGCTTGTTTTTTCTTTATCGAATTGGCTTTTAAGTAAAAGGCGCAAGTCTTTAATTTAGTGAATAGTAATTGATAGTTAAAATGAAACCAGTATATGCCAGACTTGTTGTTTTAAGCTTTTTAGTGCTTTTTAGTGCGATTTCAGTGAACGCTCTTTTTATGCAAGATGGCCGTATTTCTCAGCATTCAGATAAAAAATATCACTCTAAAGTCACTGTTCAGGTTGAAAAGCCTGATACAAAAGACGTGGAGCATGTTGCCTCTGTTTCAAAAAAGCAACCCCTTCCAACCGCTCAAAAACCAAGAAGAAAACCAAAGACCATTGGTGACATGTTGAAAGACATTGTTGGAGACGACGAACCTTCAGATAACACATCTGAAAGTGATACGAAAAATGTTGTTGCATTAATTCAAGATGGTTTACTAACCCTTGGCTACCACCCTGGCACAGCTGATGGGATCGCCGGCCCGACGACACGAGCTGCTATTATGGCTTATGAATTTGATCGAGGCCTTGTACAAACAGGCATTGCTGACGCTGAGATTTTAGAAGTTATTCGAGGTAGCAAACGCCGGCCTGAGCGCTCTACAAGTGCAAAAATCTTAGCAAAGAATTCTCAAGAGCTTGTCTCAGCTTTGCAAAAAGCCTTGACGAAGCTTGGTTATAACACCGGCTCCGCTGATGGTGTGATTGGTCCTTTAACTCGCAAAAGAATCCGTAGTTTTGAACGCGATCAAAGAATGGCTGTCACAGGGCGCATTTCAGGTAAATTGATTGACGCCATTAATAAAGCACGTGGTCGCCCTCTTTTACTTGCAAGTTTAGCGCAGTAAAAGTTATCTTATTTTTCTCTCACGGCTATTCTGCCGCTAAAGCGGCAGGACTTTTTTAGATGCGCTTCAGTTGCCCACAAGCAACCGCGCTTTTTAGCGGCGCTTTAGGTTGCTCTTCTTTGAAGTGGCTTCAGATGCCCACTAAGCATCCGCCAATTTTTTAATATGGCTTCAGTTTCCCACAAGAAACCGCCACGAAGCAACCGCGCTTGCGCTTCTCCATATCCTTTAGCTTTAAGTAAGCTGAGCTCCTTCTTTGTGAAATTAGTTTTCTCATACAAAATTTCCCACAAACATGTGCCTTTTATTATCGCTAATTAATTTTGTTTTTCTTATAGTGATCATCTCAAAACCACTCTAAACAGGTTATTTCTATGCGGCTTCATTCTCATATGTGGGTTTCTGCTTTTATTCGCCAGGTTAACAATGGTGGGGCGAGTGCTATGTTAACTCGGCGCGGCGAGGCAACAGCTGGAGCTATATATATTAAAGTCGCTCTGCTTGATCGAACGGCTCACCTTTACAGCCCAGCGCCTCTTTTTTTGATTGAAGAAGCGACTAACCACAAATCATCTGCCCCTTCTTTAGAGCATGATCGGTGCTGGCATTTAGAATTTGGTGCAGAGCCTTCGCCTGAATTTGAAATTGACCAATTCATCAAACAACAAACTGAATATGACGCAGATATATGGGTGATAGAAATTGAAGATCCTGAGGGGCGACATTTTTTAGATGATCAATTAATTGACACAAACTAACGTCAATTAATATATTAATAAGTATATTTTCAAATAAACCTATTTAAAATTCTGATTTGAAGTTAGAAGAACAAAAAATACACTGTTTTAGCTTATGCTGCTTATAGAATTTTAAAGTCGTGTGGCAAGCACTGCTTTGTTAACTTATTGTTTTGTATGTAACTCTTAAAGAAATTTAAGTGCTGTTACATGCTTTTTCGTAATTTATTGGTGAGTAATGATGAGTAAAATAATAGACGCTAGCGAACAAGCTATTAAAGATTTTGGAAAAAGCACTTCAGTTTTTAAGCATGACTTTGCGTCATCTGGATTATTTACTGACGAAAAGCTTGCAGAATTAATTGAGCGTTACCCCCGCGAATATTACATGATCAACACTATGACAGCTCAAGGTGACAAGCCTGAGTGGCGCTCAGGTGAGATCAATAATGTTTCTGGTGACAAGGTTTTGCAAGCTCTGACCGAAGGTCGCATTTGGTTAGCGCTTCGCCGCTTCGATGTGGTTTGCCCGGAATATGATGATTTGGTTCATCAGGCTTTTTCTGAAATGGAAGAGCTACAGCCAGGCCTTAAAACATTTAAGCACAACAGCTCTATGCTCATCTCTAGCCCGGGTGCCCGGGTTCTTTATCATGCTGACATTCCTTATGTGTGTTTGTTTCATGTGCGCGGCCGTAAAAAACTTTGGCTTTATGATGCTGAGAACAAAGAGCACCTACCTGACCAAACATTAGAGGGCGTTATCTTGCGTGAGACGGAAGAAGAAGTTGCTTATAAAGAAGCCTGGGATAAAGACGCAGCTGAAATCGTTCTTGAGCCTGGTACTGCTCTTTCATGGCAGCTAAATGCGCCGCACCGCGTTGATAATCTTGATGGGTTAAACGTTTCTATCACCACAGATTACTTCACGCCTTATGCGCAAAAGAAATACGGCGTTTATTACACAAACGGCATTATGCGCCGCAAGCTTGGCATGACACCAAAGTCAACCAACCCGAATGGTTTGGGCGCTATGGCGAAATGCGCAGCTGCTCTTGCGATCAAGAAATCAAAAATCATCAAAGTGAAAGAGCGCACCATGATGAGCACCTTCACTCTTGACCCTGAAAATATTGGTCAGATTATTGATTTACCTGAAAATCAACGCACTGAAATCGTGCAGATGTAAGTAGAGTAATTTTTTGAAATTAAAAAAAGCGACGGTGGTAACACTGTCGCTTTTTTTGTGGCTAAAGTTTTTCTATTTTAATCGCTAAAATTATGACAACATAATTGTCTCATAAATTAGGATACAAGGCTATGAACGGCTTAAGCAGAATATTTATAATTTTCCTTCTCATTTTTTTCAATTGCCATGTATTGTTAGCAAAAGAAAAAGAAACACTCCCCCCCGAGTTTTATGGAACAGTCGAACGGATAATTGATGGAGATACCTTGGAAGTGAAAATTAATATTTGGCCGGGAATCGCTGGCAACTTCTCAATTAGAGTCAGAGGTGTCCAAGCACCGGAAATAAAAAGACCTGACTGCGATGAAGAGTATAAATGGGGGATGAAAGCAAAATCAAAAGTTGAGCAATTATACTCTGTAGGCAGTAAAGTAAGAATTCAAAAAGTCAAAGTTGGACTGTATGGAAGATATGTAGCAGATGTTAGTCGTTGGCGTTCAGATCGATGGTTATATCTTAAAGATGAACTAATTGAGAGAAAGCTTGCTCATGAATGGTTTCCTGGCCAATCAGCGATTTCCTGGTGTCTTCTTGCAAAAACTAGATAAGACGATCAAATAAAGTATTAACCCTGATTTTCAAGCCCCTTCAAAACAACTGTGCTATTTCTTTTGAGGGAGAGAGATTTTGGCTGTTTTTTCAGTTGCGCCTGTTTCTGGTTTTTCTTGTTGTTTTTGGGCGGCGTGGTCCGTGCAGCTTTTTTCGCCTTTAATCCAGTTTCGAATATCTTTGGTGACATTCGTTTCACTTTCTGGTGTGAGATGCCGGTTATCTAATCTTACTTCTGTGCCATTGGAGCGTGGCTTTAGGTGGATTGAGAAAATTCGCGGGCCGCGTTTTGGATGAATTGCTGGTTTGTGAATGAATATATCAGCTTTTTTCTCAGAACCGTCTGCTTTATTTCTGGCAAAGAACTGGGCTTTTTCTAGAGGTGAGCCTTCAACCAACCAACATTGACGTAATCCTAAAGCGATGCGGCTATACGCCCTGATATAATCACCTTCGACAATTTCACCACTCAGTGATGATGTCACATCGACATCTGTTAGCGGTACTTTCACGGAAGAGAGATTAACTTCGGGAATTTTAATTGGGTTTTGAGCACAAGCAGAAAGGCAAAGCAGCACGCTGAAACATGCCCCTGTCTTTATGAGCGTTTTAAAAGGCTGGCCCTTAAGCAAGGGGGCCTTAACTGACCATAACTGTAACCAACGCTTATGCATAACAACCTCAAAACTCAATTTAAGGCTCTATTTTGCATTAGATCAGGAAATTAACAAGGTGCGTCTATATTGTTTTACTCATTTTAAAAATGATTTTTACTGCCATTATTTTAAAATTGGTTTGTTTTGCGCGGTTAAAAACTAGATGAGATCATTTTGATCAAGCGGCTTTTTTTGTTTTTAACCAGAGCGGTAACCAGGCATGTAAAAGCAAAAACGCAGCATTAAAGCTGCGTTTTGTAAATTTGTTTTTTTATTTGCTGTAAGAGCTAATTTCGTTTTTTTGAAACGAGCTTAGCGCACAACAAGACGTGACATGTTTTGAGCAAATTCGTCTAGGCTGTTTTGCTCATTTCTAGCCGCTTTTACACGGGTGCGCGCCATATCGCGTTCTTCAAGAATTTCTACGTTTTTTAATGCTTTCATCGCATCTTGTAGTTCTTCATTCGCGGCATCCATTTTTGCTTCTAAGTCAGCAATTGAGATCATGAGGTTATCACGTCTTTGAACAGCCGCTTTTGCAAATGTTGGATAGGCATAGTGATTGATATCATCAACACCAGCACGTTGTTGCTCTGACCGAACTTGATTATCAAGATCATCAGCCATAGATTTAAAATCGTTTATCATTGCCTCAATGGCAGCAACTTTTTGACGCTTTTCGTCCACGTCAAACTTGCGCAAACGAATAAGAGTTTCGCGAGATTTCATGTTCGATACCCTTTACACAATTCGAACCAATATAAAAAATTATCATACTGGTTCATCATTAACATTTTGACAATTTTCACCCAAAATCTGAGCTAATTCTTCATAGCCCGTATTTAGAGTGGTCGCTTCTGATTTACCTTGGTGCAAAAACTGTTCCAGCCGTTCTGTATATTCTATGGCTGCGTCTGTTTCCGGGTTAGAACCCTGCCTATAGACGCCCATACGGATGATTTCTTCCATATCATAGAATGTACTCATATATTGCCGTGCTTTATAAATGGCTGGTCTGTATCGTTCTGGCACACATTCTGGCATGGTTCGAGAGACAGATTTTAGCACATTGATAGCTGGATAACGCCCGCGTTCTGCAATGGCACGCTCCATTACAATGTGACCATCCAGGATACCGCGTACTGCATCTGCTACCGGCTCATTATGATCATCCCCTTCAACTAGAACTGTAAACAACCCTGTTATAGACCCTTCATTTGTTCCTGGGCCTGCTCGCTCTAATAGTCTGGGTAATTCAGCAAAAACTGTTGGTGTATAGCCTTTGGTTGCTGGAGGTTCACCAACAGAGAGACCAATTTCACGTCCGGCCATAGCAAAGCGGGTGATACTATCAATCATACAAAGGACATTACTTCCTTGATCTCTAAAATATTCAGCAAGGCTCATGGTCATGTAAGCGGCTTGTCGTCTCATTAAAGCGGCTTCATCTGAAGTCGCCACTATAACAACAGAGCGCTTTAAGCCCTCTTCACCTAAATTATCTTCTATGAACTCTTGTACTTCGCGCCCTCTTTCACCAATCAAACCAATAACAAAAACATCTGCCGATGCGTTTTTAGTTAGCATTGACATGAGTACAGACTTACCAACGCCGGAACCTGCGAAAATGCCTAACCTCTGCCCGACGCAACAGGTCGCAAAACAATTGAGCGCTTTTACTCCGAGGTCTAGTGGTTCTCCCACTCTATTTCTTTGATTGGCAGGTGGCGGTGAATTGCGCAAGGGAACTGATTTTTGTCCCTTTTCCAAGGGGCCTTTCCCATCAATAGGTTCGCCCAATGCATTTACAACACGGCCCAACCAGTTTTGAGATGGCGCGACATCATTGTTGTTTGAAAACAGGTGAGCTTTTGCGCCCATGCTTATGCCATCCAAGCTACCATAGGGCATAGCTAAGGCGACACCTTCTTTAAAGCCAACAACCTCGACCATGATTGGTTGTGCTGCTTCGCGCTCTATTTTTAATCTTGCGCCAATTCCAAAAGCGGCTAACGGCCCAGCGATTTCAATCATCACTCCCTGAACAGCTTTCACACGACCATAGATTTTCTTGGTCTGGATGTTTGCTAATTCTTGTTTAAAGGCTTTCAAAAAGTGACCTCTTTTGTTGGTTGTGGGAGAATCAATCAATGGCTTTGACAAATCACTTTGACAATGGCACTCACGTTATTAAGCATTCGTTAATGAATTGGTTCCCTTGTATCTCTGTACCCAATTTAAACGAAGGTGATTTTATCAGTTTTAAAGTCATAAGTATAATGGGGGGCAGCAGATTATCATAACCGTGTTTTAAGTTGGTTTTACACGCCATCTTTTAGATTAGGTAACTGCTTTAATATAAAAATTTTGAGTGAATTCTTTAGGTTAAAAAAAATTGACTAATTTTTGCCGTTTTTGGGTTGCGTTGATTCGGGCAAATCAGGTAACGTTTCGGTAATAAATTAAAGAGCACCTAATAATAATCAATTTAGCGTACCTCATTATCATCCAAAGTAACTCGTTTGTCTCTTGTGATGTGGCTTTACGAAGAGACGTTTTGTTAAAGTTTTTTTTATGAAGATGATGTTTTTCTTAAGAGAATGTAACGCATTTCTTAAGAAAAGTGCCGTTTTTACAAGAAAAACCGAGTGATGTTATTGTTTTTTCAATACAAATTAGGATTTGTTAACTTCTTGCCCGTAACTTTGTAAATAGAAGATTTAAATCGAGTGGTATTCTGGACACTTGAATTAAGTTTTATGGGCAGTCGCCGGTTAACGGCTAATAAAGAGGGGCATATAATGAGGGTACTACTCATTGAGGATGATAGCGCTACAGCGCAAAGCATTGACTTAATGCTTCAGTCTGAAGGTTTTAACGTCTATACGACTGATTTAGGAGAAGAAGGTGCGGATCTTGGTAAGATCTATGACTATGATATTATTCTTCTCGACATTAACTTACCTGACATGAGCGGGTATGAGGTTTTGAAAACTTTACGTGTAAGTAAAGTTCAAACACCTATTTTGATTCTATCTGGTTTGGCTGGCATTGATGATAAAGTACGTGGTCTTGGCTTTGGTGCCGATGACTACATGACTAAGCCATTCCATAAAGATGAACTTGTTGCACGTATTCATGCAATTGTTCGTCGCTCTAAGGGCCACGCACAATCTGTTATTACAACAGGTGACCTTAAAGTGAACCTTGACGCTAAAACTGTTGAAGTTAGCGGGCAACGTGTTCACCTGACTTCAAAAGAATATCAAATGCTTGAATTGCTTTCACTTCGTAAAGGCACAACTTTGACGAAAGAGATGTTCCTTAACCACCTTTATGGCGGTATGGATGAGCCTGAGTTGAAGATTATTGATGTGTTTATTTGTAAGCTTCGCAAAAAGCTTTCTTCAGCATGTGAAGGTAAAAACTATATTGAGACTGTTTGGGGACGGGGTTATGTATTGCGTGATGCGGATGATGATAGTCCGTTACAATTGGAACATGAGAGCGAGCACGAAGCTGCTTAAACATTTTCACTTCCAAAATCGACAATTGATTTAAAAGAGCACTCTTTATTGACTGCTCTTTTTTTATTTCTCACGGCTATTCCTCGTTTCACTCGGGCCTCCGAAAGGCGGCGCAACGCGCCGGACTGCGCTGGCGCTACGTCATGTCCTGACGCCGAAAAGGCCTCACTCCTTCTTCAGATGGGAACTTCTTTTTTATTTCTCACGGCTATTCCTCGTTTCACTCGGGCCTGCATTTTACGTGCTTCAGTTGCCCACAAGCAACCGCACGGGACAACGCTTGCACCGGACTGCTTTTTTTCTCTGCGCTTTAGGTTGCCCACTCGCAACCGCGCTGGCGCTACGTCATGTCCTGACGCCGAAAAGGACTGAACTCCTTCTTCGGATGTGAACTCTTTTTTATTTTTTTCTGCTATTCCAGCGTTATCTTGGTGGGCTTGGATTTATAGTTATGTCTTTTCCGGTTTTAGGTACAAAAAAGGCGCTGAAATTTCAGCGCCTTTTTTTTAAAACTATTTTTGTGACATCTTAACGCGCTTAGCGTGTGTATGCTCTGTCCATTGTCCCGGTTTTTGCCAGCGGTGTTGAACCAACTGTTTTGGAGAGTGGGCTTGTTGATTTGCTTCCTGCTTGATCTTTAATTTGATACAGACCTCTTGCATTAGGAACAGTTCCAAAGCTATCATTCAATCCAACCAGTGTTTCTGAAGCGCCAAGGACAAGGTAACAATTTGGATTGGTTTGTTTGGCCATTCTTGAAATTATGTCCGACTTTGTTTCCTTATCGAAATAGATCAGCACATTTCGGCAGAAAATAATATCGAAGCGACCAAGTAAGTTAAAACTATTCAGCAAATTGAATTGACGATACTGAACAGATGATCTGATTTTAGAATTCACCTGCCACATGCTGCCAACTTGTTTAAAGTTTTTCACCAAATATTTAACTGGCATGCCTCGCTGCACTTCAAACTGACTATAAAGTCCTGTTTTCGCTTTCTCCAATGCTTCTGAGCATAAGTCTGTGCCGATGATCTCAACACGCCAGCCTTCTAACTCACTGGCATATTCTTGCAAGATCATACTTAATGAATAAGCTTCTTGGCCCGTAGAGGCTGCGGCGCTCCAAATTCGTAGATGTTTTTGAGATTTTTTTGCTTCCAATAAATCTGGTAACATAATGTTCTCAAAATTATCGAAAGGTGTTTTATCTCTGAAGAAAAATGACTCATTGATTGTCATTGCTTCAACAATTTGGTTTTTCAGGGTCGTGGCTTCTGAGCGACGTAGCTCTGCGACCATGGCATCTATTGTTTCATATTTCAGTTTTTTTGCCACAGGCAACAACCGAGACTCAATCAGATATTGTTTGTCATCTGTCAGAACTAAGCCGGAAGCACTTTTCAGCAATGTACGTAAATAATCGAAATCTCTTGGTGTCATCTTGCTTGCCCTGTAATTAATTGTTTTAACTTCGGCGCGATTTGTTTTAGTGGCAATACATCACTGCAAGCCCCTATTTTAGCTGTTGCTCCTGGCATTCCCCAAACAACACTTGTTTCTTCATCTTGTGCGATAACTGAGCCACCTGCATCTGCTATCGTTACAGCTCCTTTAGCTCCATCTGACCCCATGCCGGTTAAAACAATGGAAAGCGTTGAAGCGCCATAACATTTTGCAACAGACTCGAATAATGGATCGACAGCTGGCTTACAAAAGTTCACTTCTGGACCATCTGTTAATCTAATAATTGGGAACGCTCCTTTGCGCTCCAAAATCATATGTTTACCGCCGGGGGCTACGTAAATTTTACCCGATTGAACTTGTTCACCATCAACACCTTCTGCTGAGGGTATTCCGGCAGCTCGGCCTAAATGCTCTGCAAAAATCTTCGTAAATGTTGCTGGCATATGCTGCGTGACAAGAATTGGTAACTTGGTTAAAGCTGGACCTAGCTTTTCAAGAACCGAGATTAATGCTGGCGGCCCTCCTGTGGAGCTACCTACAACCAATATCTTTGGCTGAGTTTTTGAGTATTCTCTTAACTTAAACCCAGCAGAAGTTGTTTGGTCTGCTGTCTTAATCGTGGAGGCGGCAGCTGCTTCTACTTTCTTAGCAATGTTTGCAGGGCGAACTGGTGAAACCGGTGACCTTTGCTTTAACATCGTAGAGCCAAGGGCTTTGATTTTATTTATCAAATCAACCTTAAAAGCCGAGGATGTCGTAACGCCACTATTGCTCACAGGTTTTGGAACATAATCTGAAGCACCGAGTGATAAAGCTTTTAAGCTGATTTCAGCATTTCTCTGGGTTAATGTTGAGGCCATTATAACTTTAACGCCTGGGCACAATTTAAGGATTTTTGGCAGTGCTTCCAAACCATCCATAACTGGCATCTCAATATCAAGAACGATGACATCTGGGTTTAGAGTTTTGACTTCTTCAACTGCTTTTGCACCATTGGAACATTTACCAACAGCTTCCATGCCTGTTTCTTCATCAACCCATTTGGAAACAAGCCCTCTTACAACAACACTATCATCTACGACCATCACTCTAATTGGTCTTGGTGATGATGCAGCCGATTGGTTACCCGCCGACATTTTTTGCGCAATAGCTGTCATACTAAGCCTCAATTCACTTTAAGCGTCTAACAACGATACTTCCTTTAATTTCGAAAGAATTATTTCTTTATCGAAAGGCTTCATGATGTATTCGTTAGCGCCTGCTGAAATGGCTTTTGTGATATGATCCATATCATTTTCAGTCGTGCAAAAAATAACTTTAGGAGCTTCACCGCAAGGGTCTTTTCTCAATTCTACTAAGAACTCTAATCCATCCATGATCGGCATGTTCCAATCAAGCAGAATGACATCCGGTAAGTTTTGACGACATTTATCAAGTGCTTCTTGACCATTTTCGGCCTCAGAAACTTCAAAGTTCACTTCTTCCATGATCCGACGAGCTACTTTTCGTATCACACTTGAATCATCTACTACCAAGCACTGCTTCATTCTTTTCTATCCTTTATTTGCTCTTAAAACCCATTCCAAAAGCGGAGAGAGTTAAGCTGCATTTGATTTTTCACCTGTTATGTCCAAAATACGCTCAACATCCAACAGGACGAGTAGCTGGCCATCCAAACGATGTACGCCAGCAGAAATTGAACTCCAGCGAACATCTAAGTTTGCAGGATTTTTTTCAAAGGTTCTGCGACCCAATCGTAAAACTTCACCAACACGGTCGATGATGAGACCGTATGATTCTTGTTGATGCTCGATACCGACAGCCATTGGTGTGCCGCCGTCACTACGTGGTGGAAGCCCTAATCTTTTGCGCATATCAATTGCTGTTACGATACGTCCGCGTAGATTTAAAACACCAGCAACTTGAGGGTTTGAAAGCGGGACTTCTGTAATGGCATCAGGCATGAAAACATCTTCGACCTGCTCAATTGGAAGGCCAAAAAGTTGACCATCAATATGGACGGTCACAAATTCACTTGTTGCGCCAACTTCTTTGTTTTCGTTACTCACTTCAGTCATGCTGCGGCCTCATTTTCACTTACTGGCTTACATTCACGGATTGATTCAATTAAACCTTCACGGTCGAATTTTGCGACATAATCTCTAAAGCCTGCTGCGCGTCCTCGTGCAATTACTTCAGGATTTGTATGCGAAGAAAGGGCAATGATAGGAGTGTGCCCCCACTGACTGTCATCCTTAAGAGAGCTGGCGAATGTGATGCCATCCATCTCCGGCATTTCAATATCTGAAACGATGACGTCAAATACTTCTCCGCTTTCTTTTAGTCGAAGTGCTTCAGTTGCTGATTCAACCATTGTCACTCTATAGCCAGCTGAGGCTAGTAGTGGTGACAATAAGTTACGGAAAAACGCGCTGTCATCAACAAGGAGAAGTTTTAGCTCTCTTTGAACTGGGTTTGGAATGTCTCTTTTTTCGAGCCAATCATCAAATGCTTTTGGTAAGTAGTAACCAACATCGATGACTTCTGTTGCCTTGCCTTTAATAACAGCAGAACCAACTATTCCGTCTTTTTCTGATGAAATCTCAATTGTGAGACGATCCTCTACAATGTCGACGATTTCATCAACGACTAGCCCCATAGAGTGAGTTTCATCTGCAAAGACCAAGATAGGCTGCAAGCCCTCATCTTTATGAGTGAGATGATCTTCGATGTAGATCAGAGGCATGAGTTTGCCACGATATTGCACCAAGTCTCTATTGTTTGATTTCTCGATATTGGCAACGTCAACTTCTTCCAGTCTTGTAACCAATGAGAGAGGTACTGCTTTGAGATCATCAGAGCCAGATTTAAAGACCAGCAAGGCTGTTTTCTCTTCATTACCTATTAGGTCTGAAGCTTCCGCAGCGTCCACATGATTATTTTCTTGGCCACCGTGATCTCTTGCAACAGCTTGAGCGATGCCATTTGGATCCACAATCAAGATCACACTACCATCACCCAGAATGGTGTTACCTGAGAACATGGTGATTTCTCTTAGCATGCTCGACATTGGTTTCACCACGATTTCCTCAGTATGGAAGACCGCATCAACAACAATACCGAAAGTTTGCCCACCAACCTGAACAACAACAACAAAGACGTTTTGATCAACAGCATTTTTCGCTTCGCCATCGTCTTCATCTGTTTTCTGTCCAGCTGAATGACCAAGTAATTTACTCATGCTGATCACTGGTAGTAATTTATTTCGCAATCTTAGAACTGGCGAATCGTTGATCATTTCAATGCGATGTTCAGCATTCGCATTTGATTTAACAAGTTCGAGAACTGCCAATTGAGGAATGGCAAAACGTTGACCGCTTGCTTCAACAATCAAAGCTGAAACGATTGCAAGTGTAAGCGGAATCTTAATGATAAAAGTGGTGCCTTCACCAGCGACTGAGGTTAAGTCTACTGTGCCGCCAATAAGTTCAATATTGGTGCGCACAACGTCCATACCAACGCCGCGGCCTGACACGTTTGTGACTTTTTCAGCTGTAGAAAGGCCAGCATGGAAAATCAATTTATGAATTTGATTTTCTGACATTTCTTCAAGTTCAGCCTCTGTTGCAATGCCGTTGGCAATGACTTTGGCTTTAATTTTTTCAGTTGGTAGGCCCTGACCATCATCAGCAATTTTAATGATGATGTGACCACCTTCATGATAGGCGCTTAATGTTACATTGCCGACTTCAGATTTACCAGCTGCGATGCGACCTTCTGTTGTTTCCAAACCGTGGTCTGCTGAGTTTCTTACCATGTGGGTAAGAGGATCTTTAATCTGCTCAAGAACCTGGCGGTCAAGCTCTGTTTCAGCACCGATCATCTCTAGGTTGATTTTCTTATCCAATTCTTTGGATAGATCGCGGATGATACGTGGTAATTTTTGCCATGCATTGCCAATTGGTTGCATGCGGGTTTTCATCACCCCTTCTTGCAACTCTGCAGTGACATTCGACAAGCGCTGTAGGGGAACTTTAAATTCGCTATCATCAAGTCTGCGAACCATTTCAAGAAGTTGGTTTCTGGTTAGTACAAGCTCTGACACCATTGTCATAAGCTGTTCTAAAGTCTCAACATTTACGCGAATAGTTTGTGCTTTTACAGCCGTGCCTTCTTTTGGTTTGGCGTCATCTTTTTGAACAGCAGCTGGTTTTGCAACTGGAGCTGCAGGGGCTTTTGCTGCCGGTGCTGGCGCTTCAGCTGTGACTGGTGCTTCTGGCTCAACACTTACAGCTGGCGCTTCTTCAAGTGAGGGGCTCTCTGGTGCCATTTCATCATCAGGGCCTGGCGCATTTTGGAAAGCGGCTTCTAATTCATCTAGAGATACTTCGCCTGGCTTTAGTTCACGCTCTAATTCTTGAGAAGCAGGAGCTGGAGCTTCAGCTTCTGCTGGTGCTCCGCCACCTTCACCGTTCATAGCGTTCATTGCTATAGCTGACATTGCGTCAAGCTGTTGAATTAGATCTTGGTCAGCGCCATCAGGTTCGGCACCTTCTTGTTCTAATTGTTCGAGAATTTCTTTGAGACGATCAATGGTTTCAAGAATAAGCGACACGCCTTCTGACGTTGGGGTCGCTCCATCTCTGTATTTCCCCATTAAAGTTTCAGCTGAATGAGCTAATGCTTCCAGCCTTGGCAACCCAAGGAAGCCACATGTTCCTTTAATGGTGTGTACCAAGCGAAAGATATTATCTAAAATTCCGCTATTTGTTGGTTCTTGCTCAAATTTAACGAGTTCTACGTCAACGACATCTAAACTTTCAGCTGTTTCCGTTAGAAATTCGCTTAGGAGATCGTCCATCTCTTGTATCCTTTTCCCCAAAGCCCTGCTAGCTATATATTACCCCTTGGCCGAGAGAATCACTGGCCCTAAAGTTAATATTGGAGAGAAAGAGTTAAATTTAACTGAAAGAAATCCCGTGAACGGCTCATGTTTTTAAAGATAATTACAATTTTATCTATTTATGAGACTAAAAAAGCCACTTCATTTTCATTTAGATCTATTTTTATTGATAAATCGCCATTTTTTAGAAGCCTATATGTATAGTAAGGCTGGATGACCAACGCATCGATTGGATCATTTGATTCGCCATTTAATATTGCGGGCACACGCTCAGGTAACCTGGCACCGTCACCTTTGGCAGAAATTTTAATAACAGGCTTTTCAACATCTCCCGATACATTAAAATCAATCACACCGCCTCTTGGAATAGCAGCAACTGCCACAACAACAAGATTTAGAATTAACTTCGCATACCCCTTAGGCATGAAATCATGATCGCTACTCCACTCAACACTGTGCTTTTCCTCAAGAATTGCATTTGCCAAGTCTTGAATTTTGTTAAATGGAATATCTGTTCCTGCAGAACCAGCTGCACCGAATGCTAATCTAGCAAATTCAAGCCGGGCCCAAGCATTTTTGGTGTTGCGCCGAATTACATCCATTGCATATTGCTTGACCTGCTCATCGTCGTCATCTTCTAAAACTTCAAGTCCGTTAAAAATCGCGCCAACAGGGCCAACTACATCATGGCAAATTCGACTTGAAACTAAAGCAGCTAATTCTAGATCTGTAATTTCTTTGTCTACGCTCATTTTTTAAGTCCCCGTTAACTAATTTAAACTGTCTGAATGTCAATTATTTATCAAAATGCCTGAATTGGCGGAAATTCGCTCTAATGCGATTTGAGTGCAGCGAATCAATTCTTTGATTGAAGAATACCGTTTTGACTGAAGATGTTCTAGGCCCTAGATTTTTTTGCCCATTTAATTCATTAAGGAGTTGTGAAACTATCTCATAGAAATAGATAAAGGGCATTTGGGGGAGAGTTTTTATTTCCGCTGTTATTTGTCTTGTTTTTCAAAATAATAAGCTTATGTTCACTGCTGTTTTTCTAAAACTACTTGCAATTGAGCATTACGAAACATTTTAATTTTAAATTGGTCTCTTTAAATTTCATGTCTTTTCCAAGTTACAATGACTTAAACTCAACTCTGGTTCCTTTAGGTATTGAAGTTGGTCAGCTTATTTTGAACTACTATCACTCTAATTTAGAGATAGAGACAAAAAGTGACGATAGCCCCGTGACTTTGGCTGATAAAGCTGCGGAAAAACTGATCATTGAAAAACTCAGATCTACTTGGCCTGAAATTACGATAGTGGCTGAAGAAATGTGTGCCGCTGGCCAAATTCCTGAGACGGATGAGATGTTTTTTCTTGTTGACCCTTTGGATGGCACAAAGGAATTTATCAATAAAAGAGACGAGTTTACCGTTAATATTGCTTTAATTATCAACAATCTACCATATTATGGCTTGGTTCTAACCCCAGCGCTTGGTGAGCTCTTCATCACCCTTTCTGATGACAAAGCCGGCTATTTGAAATTTTCCAAAGAATTAGCTGAGATTACGCAAGTTGAGATGGCTTTTACCCCTTCTCGTTTTACGGAGATTTCTGTGAGGGATTGGCCGAAAGATGGCGCTGTTGGTGTTGTTAGTCGCTCACACCCTGATGAAGTAACAGCTGAGTTTTTAAAGAAAAACAATATTGTTAATCAACTTTCTGCCGGCTCTAGTTTAAAATTTTGCCAACTGGCTCGAGGGCTTGCTGACATATACCCACGGTTTGGCCCGACGATGGAATGGGATACTGCTGCTGGTCATGCTGTTCTTAGTGCTGCGGGCGGGGTGCTTGTTAATGGGAAGGGCGAGCCCTTTTTATACGGTAAGTATGATCAAAAATATTTAAATGGTCATTTTATCGCAAGCTCGAAAACAGCCCTTTCTAAGATAGAGTACTAACACTACTCCTTCTAAGCGACTGATAATAAATTAAAATTTTGAACTTACTAAAAGACTTTAAACCTTGGAATTTCAAGGGACAATTCTTGCCAATTATCTTCTATTTTTTTGCTCAACGTTACTTTGTTTTCCTGCCAGAGATATCTATTCACCTGATTATGAAACAGATATAATTTTCCGCTTTCTATCACCCAGATTGAGGGCAACCCTTCAGAAAGAATGCCTTTTGAAATTGCGTAAGGGTCATAACCAGCATAGCGAGGCGCATATACAGAAGGTGTTCTTTTAAAGGCGAGCATATTTGCGTTTGATGCAAATTGCCAAGTTACACCATGCCAAAGATATTGGAACCGCTCATCCCCAGCCTTGCTTTTTTCATTGATAAAATAAGAAAGAGGATCATACCCGCCTATAGCTAAGCCTGTCGCATAATCTGACCAATGAATAGGAACATAGAGATTATCCAATTCATTTAATTTTTTCTCTAGTTCTGATTGTTTTTTCTTTTTTGCGTCAGTCGGTGTTTTTTCTGCTTTATTACTTTCTGACCTTACTTCAGGCTTTTCACCAACCTTTTCAATATCTTGTGCAGATGCCACCGCGCAAGACAAGGCCACAGCTACTCCCATAGAACTAATGTAGGTTATGTGTTTGGAGACCTTTAAAGCAAACATCATCTAAACTTGGCTTTCTTTTACAAATATTGAATGAATAACTTAGCTTTAAAATCTTACTATTTTCTCTTTTTAAAATTTTTCAGACTGCGTTTCTTGTAATTCTTAAGCTCAGCCAATGGGCTAAATCATTGCTATGAGCCCAGAATTGCCACTTTTTATTGAAATATTTGTTTCGCTTTAATGATTTGTTCGTTTGATTTGATGGATAATTAATCATTGATTCATTTTATTTTTTTGAAAAATGCGCACACGTTAAAAGGTTAGAACTTATGCACGTTATTCGTCATTCAGCTATTTTTACTCTTATTTTTGGTGGTTTCTTAGGGCTATTGCCAAGTTCCACGATTGCTAAAGACAATTTTATACCCCTTGATAAACCTTTTATCCTTGCTCAATCAGATCGCGGTTATATTCCTGATCAATCTGTTGAAAGCCCGCGTCGTATTACGCCTGATGCGCCAAGGGATTACACGCCGCCAAGAGACTATACGCCGCCTCGTGATTACGCGCCGCGCACTTACAATCGTCGTCCATCAGATAATTATGGTGACCAACCTCGCCGCTATGAGCCGCAAAGAGAGCGGGGCAATGTAACTGATAGTGAATATTCTTCAAATGAAATTAGCCGTGCGGGCCATGAGTTTTTTGGCTCTGTTTCTGTTGGTCTTGCCAAAGTGATTGAACATGCGTTTAAAAGCCAGGGCCGACCTAACGGTTATATTTTGGGTGAGGAAGCTGGTGGAGCCTTTGTTGCTGGACTTAGATATGGTGAAGGGATCTTACACACCAAAAGCGCCGGCCGGCATAAAGTTTATTGGCAAGGCCCTTCTGTCGGCTATGACCTTGGTGCTTCTGGTGCTAAAACCATGATTCTTGTTTACAACCTTTATGCGCCACGAGATGTCTATTCTCGCTTTGGTGGTGTGAGTGGTTCTGCTTATTTTGTTGGTGGGGTTGGCATGACGATTTTAAAGCGTGACCATGTAACAATGGCTCCTATTGTTGCTGGTGTTGGCTTGCGGCTTGGGGCCAATGTTGGGTATTTAAAATTCACCCGCCGGCCTACATGGAATCCATTTTAATTCCACTTATTCATCTCTGAGCCATATTTCTGCTCTTTATAGAAAGTTGTGGCTCTTTAGAGCTCTGCTTTGACCGGCAAAAGATGGCTATAAGTCTCTTTTTAGGTTAATTTCTTGTTGCGTCGCTATTGGTGAAACCAATAAGATAGACGCTCGTAGATGAATTATTTTGTTCATCAATTTTAGTAGGTAATCTTGTTTAAGAACAAACTGGGAAATGTCGCTTAAAACCACTTTTTCTATCGTTTCTTTCACATCTGGGCTGGGCGATTAATCAGGCATGCTTATCGAAGGCATTATGTTTTTTTCATTGGGCATTTTTGTTACTGCCCTCATTGGAATTGCTGTCGCGCCTCTCATTTGGGCGCGTTCTTCAATTGTGACAAAGCAACAATTGATTGCGACTTTGCCCTTAAATGAATTTGAAATCAAAGCGTCTCGTGATCAGTTGCGGGCTGAGCATGCGATAAAAGCTCATCGTCTTGAAAGCAAATTAGAACAAGCAGAGCAAATTAATGCACGGCAACTCATTGAGATTAATCGCCGTGAACTTAATATTCATGAATTAAACAGCCAAATTGTTAATCTCAAGCAAGAGCTTGCTGAAAAAACAAGCCAGAACATTGTCTTATTGCAAAATATTGACCGCAAAGTTCCCTTGCTGGAAGACCGGGCGAACCGTCTTATGACTGTTCTTGTTGAACGGGAACGTGAGATTCAAGCGCTTAAATTGCATGGTGTGCATGGGTATCATGAAGATGGTGATGAAGGCCTCTATCACTTTAGCGAAGATATTGAGCAGATGCGCCAGGATTTAGGGCAAGAAGTTCAAGCGACTGAAGCGCCGAGACGCACCATCATTGAAAATGCTGAAAGCATACATGAAGAGAACCTGGATCTTTTAAACGAAACTGCAAAGCTAAGAGCACGCCTTATTGAAATTCAAAAACGTGAGAAAAATGAAACAGATCTTTTGCGATCTGAAATGCAAAATATTGCTCTCACTCTTATGCAAGAACAAACCGCTGTTTATCGCAGCCAGTTTCATAATATTCCGAATTCTCACCCTCTTGAGGATGACGAGGAAAATCAACTGCCACTTGATTTTGAGTTTGACGATAAGAAGCCTGTTTTCATTAAAAAAGCTGAGAAAGAGCGTGCCGAGGGAGAAAACCCAACTTCGCCTTCATCAGATAAAGATGGGGATGTGCCTGAAAACAGTTTAACGGCCCGTTTGGAGACCTTGCTTAAGCAAAAATAGTTGTTTTAAAAGCAAAGGCTCTTATTTTCAGCTCCGAATTAGAACTCAAATAATCATTTTTTAAGTTGAATTTTAGAGATAATCGCTTTTGTTTTCTTCTCTATTACCCAAATTTCAGCAAAACTTTCTTTTTCGACATGAAGGATTATTTCCCTCTCGGTTGCTGCTAAATGCTGGATTTTAAAGCCATCTAGCTTTATACCACTTTGAATTGCCTTTTGCGTTGTATGAGTTTGATCAATTAAACGCTCTTTGGCTGTGATTTCACGTGTCTCTGATTTTGAGAGAACCGTGTTTATGAGTTTGTAAATAAAGAAGCCAAAGCCGATGGCAAGAGCAACTGACATAAAGATAATCAGCCCGATTAACGCTTTTATCTTATTTGGTGTCCAGAAGCCATTTTCGTCCTCCTCGAGCTCTTCTAGGTTTTCAGCTTGTTCTTTCATATTTTTTGGCTCTAGCATAAGATTTTAGTCCATATGACGAATGACATTCAAAACACTTCATCCACATCAGATCATGATGTTCAAGAAACAGAACAAACTGAACCATCAACATATGTTCAGCTTGAAGTTGTTGCTGAGCATGAGGGTGAACGGCTTGATCGTTTTATTAGCTCATCTTTAGAGCATTACACAAGGTCACGTGTAAAAGAATTAATTAAAAAAGGGCATATTAAGCGCGGCGAAAAAATAATACTCGAGCCTAATTGCAGGATTAAGCCGGGTGATATTTATGATGTTGAATTACCGCCAGCAGCTGCTGCTATTCCCTTGGCTGAAGATATTCCTTTGAATATTGCCTATGAAGATGAGCATTTAATCGTTATCGATAAGCCTGCTGGATTGGTTGTTCACCCGGCTACGGGCCACTGGCGGGGGACGTTAGTCAACGCATTGCTTTATCATTGTGGTGATAGTTTATCTGGAGTTGGCGGTGTGAAACGGCCAGGAATTGTTCACCGCCTTGATCGATATACATCTGGGCTCATGGTGGTTGCTAAAAATGACACCGCGCATCTTGGCCTTTCTGAGCAATTTGCAGATCATGGGCGGCAAGGCCCTTTAACACGGGCTTACACTGCCCTTGTTTGGGGGGAGATTACACCGAAAGATGGCACAATCGAGAGCCAAATTGGCCGCTCACCCAAGAACCCTCTTAAAATGGATGTTCTTAAAGATGGTGGCAAATTTGCTATCACTCACTATGAAACGCTTGAAACTTATGGTGTTCAAGAGATTTCTAACCGCTCGGCTATGAAATTAGGGCAAAATAACGCGGCTGTTTCTAAAATTACCTGCCGGCTCGAGACAGGGCGAACTCATCAAATTCGGGTCCATATGACGCATATTGGCCACCCTCTTCTCTCTGACCCTCTCTATGGAACAGGTTTTAAGACAAAAGCTGATATTTTGCCTCAAAAGCTGCAACATGCGGTCGAAAAGCTAAAAAGGCAGGCTTTACATGCCTCTGTTCTTGGCTTTAGCCACCCTGTAACGGGCGAATACCTTGAATTTTCAAGTAATTTGCCCAAAGATATGGAAAAATTAGAAAATTTATTTCAAACCCTTTAATGCCGTAATTTTATGCCTATATATAGTAAGGCTGAAACAAAAGTTCCTATTATGTTCCTATGTTCTAGCGCGTATTACTTTTTAGGTTTTAATTATTTAGGGTTAGGGGTCAGGCTATGACTACAAATCTACCTACAGTTACTACAGGTCAAGGCGGCTTACAGAAGTATCTTTCTGAAGTGCGCAAATTTCCTATGTTAGAACCGCAAGAGGAATATATGCTGGCTAAGTGCTGGCGTGAGCATAATGACCGGAACGCAGCTCAAAAGCTGGTTACATCACACCTTAGATTGGTTGCCAAAATTGCTATGGGCTATCGTGGCTATGGCTTGCCTATTGGAGAAGTTGTTTCTGAGGGTAATGTCGGCCTGATGCAGGCTGTGAAAAAGTTTGACCCAGAAAAAGGCTTCCGCTTGGCGACTTATGCTATGTGGTGGATTAGAGCCTCTATTCAGGAATATGTCCTTCGCTCATGGAGCCTTGTAAAACTTGGCACGACTTCATCACAAAAGAAGCTGTTCTTTAACTTGCGTAAAGTGAAATCTCAGCTGAATGCTTATGAAGATGGTGACCTAAAACCAGAGCAAATTTCTGAAATTGCCAAACGTCTTGGTGTGCCTGAAGATGATGTGGTTTCTATGAACCAACGCATGCAGGGTGATGCTTCATTAAACGCTCCTTTGAGCAAAGAAAGTGAAAGTGGCGAGTGGCAAGACTGGTTGGTCGATGATGAAATTGACCAGGAAACCGCCCTTGGTGACAGTCAAGAGCTAGACCACCGTCTTGATCTTTTGAAAGATGCTATGGGTGTTCTTAATGAGCGTGAAGCCAAGATTTTTGAAGCGCGCCGTTTAAGTGAAACACCGCAAACCCTTGAAGAGCTTAGCCAAGAACATGGTGTGAGCCGTGAGCGCATTCGCCAGATTGAAGTGCGCGCTTTTGAAAAGGTGCAAGAAGCTGTGGTTGCAGCGGCAGGTTAATATCTCTCACGGCTATTCTGCCGTTGAAGCGGCAGGCCCTCCGAGGGGCGGCGTTTTTTAATTGCGCTTTAGGTTGCCCACTAGCAACCGCGCTAAGCGCCGGGCTTCGCTGGCGCTGCGCCATGTCTCATTGCCCGAAAAGGGCAATGCTCCTTCTTCGTAATACTAGATAAGGCTTGTTGCTATTTTCTCTCTCACGGCTATTCCAAGCGCTAAAAGGCGCTTGGGCCTACGAGGTGCGGCGCTAAGCGCCGGACGCCTCTCGGCGTCATGTCCCATTGCCCGAAAAGGGCAATGCTCCTTCTTCGGATCTCATAATCGCATTGGTAGTATTTTGTATTCTCTCACAGCTATTGTTGCTGAGCTCTTTCTAGATGTGGATAAGTGCATTTGGATTGTTACAGTTTTTTGATAATCCGCACCTATTAAACCTTTCTTAACGAAATCAGCCCACCCTTGTATGCAGGTTCGATCATGTGACCTGACTGCGCCGGATGCCGGATGTGGCGATGGCGTTTCGCACTTGTTCCGCGTTTAACAGGCTTCGCCGGCCAGTCCATTTTAGATGAGTAACTTATTAAGTTTGCTCAAGCTTTTCTAAATCAAGGAGTTGGAAAAAATGGTGAGAAATGCTTTGATACATATTTCAGAGCCGGTTGTCAGACAAAAGACTAGACAATCGTTCAAGCCTCATTTTTCTGAATTTCCATCTGGATTGTCCGGGGCCAAATCAATCCTTCGTCCTTCTATGATGCGAGCTCAAGCTCATAACCATCGTGAAGTTTCGTCTCGTATCAGCGATCGATTATCCAATAAAATGGAGTGATACCATGATACAGCACCTTTTACCCCAAACATTTTTAGCTTTACTTAGGTGCTTTAGCTCTTTCCTCTCCTCACTTAACGAACGATACCTCTTATATATTCAGCCTGAATTACAGCCTCAACTCCTCCGGCCTCCTCGAAGGAGATAGGCTTACTCATCATATATAATTTTACAGCTGGCCAATTATTGGCCGGCTGTTTTTAGTTTTTTTAACGCTCCTTCAGTTGCCCACTAGCAACCGTCGCTATTCTCTCTCACGGGCTATTCTGCCGCTGAAGCGGCAGGCCCTGCGAGGGCGCGGCGCATTTTTTGCGATCAGCTTATCCGTACTCGCTATGCTCTGTTCGGGCTGATCTTATGCGCCGGGCTACGCCATGTCCTGACGCCGAAGTGGCGTCACTCCTTCTTCGTGTATCTTTATTCTTATAGTTATTCCTTTTATTTTGCTCACAGCCTTTACACTGAAAGTGCCCCCTCGCTCTAAGCAAACGAAATATAAAGGTTTTTCAGGTACTACTCGTAACTGGGAACGTTTTCGGCCAGTTGAAGGCCGTTTTTAGTATTGAGTAATCGGGTCTTTTTTTGTGCAGTATTCTGGCTTATATCACGACAGAACTTCGTCTTATGATACGAATGTTCATCACGCATTTGCTGAAATGAGTGATGAGGTGCGCCAGAATAATTTTCGGTTATTGCGCTTTTTGACTGCGCTTACAGTAGCAGCCACCCATTGCCTTTGGATCATCTATGGATTTAATCCTTCGACTGAGGGAACCGTTGGCATTCTCATACAAGCATCTCATTGTGGTATTTGTATTTTCTTTGGATTGAGCGGTTATTTAATTACGTCTTCTTTAACAGAGCGACCAAATTTTCTGAACTTTGCTGTGTCTCGGATTATTCGTCTTTGTCCCTTGTTAATTTTTTCATCCCTCTTAATCGCTTTTGTGTTTGGCCCGTTTTTCACAACAGCCTCTTTTTCTGACTATTATAATGATTGGCGACTTTGGGCGTATGTTCCCGTTACCGCTCTTTCTTATTCTGATATGACCTTGCCAGGTCTTTTTGAGAATGCGCCGGCTGGTGGTGAGGTTAATGTTTCTATCTGGACATTGAAATATGAAATCATTGCCTACATTGCGCTGGCTTTACTTTGTTCATTTGGATTGTTGCAGAAACGCTTTGTCTGGATATGGTCTGGTTTGGCTATTGCCACTTTTTTATATGTTAGCTATTTCACGCAACTACGAGCAGAGTTCTCTGTTTTAATGCATGGGTTTCGTTTTGGTTTTGCGTTTCTAATTGGTGTTGTGCTCTATACATACCGCCAGCAAATTCCGATCAATTTAATAGGTGTTTTCCTAGTGATTGGCTTTGCAGCTTATACGAATTCAAGCGCCTATATGGAGCCATTTCGTATTGTTGCTCTTACCTACACAGCCATTTGGTTTGGTTCAAAAAAAGCAACTTTGCTAAACTTTTACAATCGCTTTGGTGATTACTCTTATGGCATTTTTGTTTTTCACTGGCCCATTGCTCAAGTGGTTTTACAAACTAACCCAAGCATCAGCTATGGTGACCTTTTAACCATCGTTCTGCCGCTTACACTTGGGTTTTCCATTCTCTCATGGCACTGCATTGAGGCCCCGTTATTGGCGCATCGATTTGCTTTTGCGCATGGGCTTAAAGAATGGTACCGCAGATTGAAAGCTGCTGGCGCACAATCAAAGACGAGCTTCATTACGCATGTCACCATGCCGAGTTATCAATGGGGAAAGCGTGGTTTTGATATTATGACGTCTTACCCAGCGCCTGATGCAAACCCACAAACACCAGAGCAAGTTGCCTCACGCTTAATTTTAGAGCGACAAAATACAGAGCAATATAATCGTCATTTTGAAACTGTTAAACGGCAACGTTATGAAGAGCTGGGTTATGTTCCCTTTGCTTCTTCATATGCTCTTGAGACTGCAGCTCCTCGTGTTGAAGCTGAACGCCGCCATATTGATGCAGATGTCCCTGCTTCTTTTCGCCCGCAAGCTACAGGCTATCCAAAGCCGGGGAAATAAAAACTTATCTCTATTGATAAAGGTCTTCTCTTGTTTGCGGTGTTGCTGGCATGCCTTTTGGATTTTGTGTTGCAACTGTTTGATAGAGCCTTGCTGAACCTTTTAAAAAGGCTAGCGAACAACCGGCTAAATAGACCACCCAAATGCGGTAGGTTTCTTCGCCAATAATATCGATCGCGGCTTGTTTGTTTGCGGTTAGTCGGTCACACCATAATTTGGTTGTGAGTTGGTAGTGCATGCGCCAGCCTTCAACATCTTGAATGTCAAAACCGGCTTGTTCCATCTTGTTAATCGTATTGCCAAGATCGTCCAACTCGCCGCCTGGGAAAATATATTTTTGTAATGCTTTTTGCTCGGGGCGTGATGAAAATTTGGTTTGTTTTGTCTTGCCCTTACGGGTGATGCCGTGATTAAGAAAGATGCCGTCAGGTTTAAGAAGTGAGCGGACTTTCCTTAAATACTCTGGTACTTGAGCTATGCCGATCGCTTCATACATGCCTATGGAAGAAATTTTATCAAACTGACCTTGAAGATCTCGATAGTCTTTTAATTCAATCGTGATTTTTTCTTCTAAGCCTTTTTCTTTTATTAGCTTTTTCGCATATTCATATTGCTCTGTGGCTAGTGTTACGCCGTGCCCTTTCACGCCGTAATTCTCTGCTGCGTGAATGAGCAAGCCTCCCCAACCACAGCCAATATCGAGCATTGTCTCGCCTTCTTTTAAGCGAAGCTTTTTGCAAATCATATCAAGCTTGTCATATTGAGCTTGATCTAAGCTGTTGTTCCAATCTGTAAAATAAGCGCAGGTATAGATCATCCGTTCATCAAGGAAGAGTTTGTAAAAATCGTTTGAGACATCATAGTGAAACTCAATGAATTTTTTAGCGTCTTTTTTCTCTACTGTGCTGCCAGATTCATCACCCTCATAGGCCCTGCTGTCTTCTGGTTTTAAAGACGGAACAAGTAAGAAGGGAGCGAGTTTTTTAAGGAATGTGCCTTTGCTTATTTCTTTA
The DNA here is from genome assembly GCA_965230545.1 of Hyphomicrobiales bacterium. Taxonomy (GTDB): domain Bacteria; phylum Pseudomonadota; class Alphaproteobacteria; order Rhizobiales; family HXMU1428-3; genus HXMU1428-3. Next base: position 57,919 of record CBDDLE010000005.1, read on the forward strand.
ATGCGCTTGCGGGATTTATTGAAAACAATTTGCTCACCAATATCAAACAAAGTGCCACCTTCAAAATCTAGATTTTTGTGAATGTAGTGACGAATGATTTTATCTAAGCTTGGCCCTTTTAACAGCGAGGCGACAACACCTGGGTGTGCAATGATGAGTTTTAGATCACTTGTTACATTTGGTCCAAGAGGTAAGATGCGGCCATCCCATAGTTTGATGCTCATATCAACATCTAGCTTTTGAGATATTTCCTTGATTAACTCAGCAGCGATATCAGCGAGTTCAACATCTGTTTTCTTTTTAAACATGATATTTAATTCCAAATAAAACTATCTTTTGATTGAGGTGCTTTGTTTTTTATTGCAACAAGTTTCCGCAGGCTTCTGACCGAATGGAAATGCAATGAAGTTTCATGAGAGGCTCGACGACATGGAGAACATTTTCTATTGCAGATGCAAAAAATACTGCAAGAGGGTTATAGCCTAGCACTTGCGAAATATAAGGCATTAATAACAAGATCCCGATAATGAGTAACATGCCATACCGATCTAGCTCATAAATGAATTTGCCAATCGGTTTTGGGGCCAGAACCATGAGTATTTTTGATCCATCCAAGGGGGGGAAGGGCAAGAGATTGAAACAGCCAAGCACAGTATTCACACCGATTGAAATGGCCAACATTTTTGCAAATGGCTCTTGTATGGCGTCAGGTGCTATTGGCACAAGATTAAAGGCCAGTGCAGAAAGCACGATTAAGATGCCGTTCGCTAACGGCCCTGCGAAGGCAACAAGAGCAATATCTCTTGGCAGAGTATTTAAGCGATTGTATGACACTGGCACCGGTTTGGCATATCCAAAAAGGAACGGCGCTTTCATGATAAACAAGAGCGCTGGTATGAGGATGGTACCCACAGGGTCAATATGTTTAACCGGGTTTAAGCTTACCCTTCCTTCTTTATCAGCGGTTGGATCCCCTAATCTTTTTGCGGCATAAGCGTGGCCTGCTTCATGTAGCGTGATTGCCAAAATGAGAGGAATGCCCCATTGCAGAACTAAGATCACAATTTCAGCTGTCGTCATTTCTGCAAAGTTCATTTTATCTTCCACCAATCTGCAATGATTTTCCAGCCTTCTTCAGCTGTTTCTGCAAATTTAAATAAATCCAGATCTTCCGGGCTGATTGTGCCGGCATCAGCCAAAGCTTCAAAATTAATAATGCTGCGCCAGAATTCTTCTGCAAATAAAATCACCGGCATAGGTGCCACACGTTTGGTTTGAATGAGGGTTAGAGTTTCAAACAACTCATCCATAGTTCCATAGCCGCCAGGAAATGCTGTGATGGCTTTGGCGCGCATGAGAAAATGCATTTTTCTTATGGCAAAATAGTGAAACTGGAAGCTCAATTCAGGGGTTACATAAATATTTGGTGCTTGTTCATGAGGCAGAACGATATTGAGACCAATTGAAGGGGCGCCTGCATCGCTCGCGCCTTTGTTGGCAGCTTCCATAACACCTGGCCCACCACCGGAGCAAACAATGAATTCTGAATAATCTGTTTTGGCAGCTTGCTCTGAACATAGTTTCGCGAAATCATGAGCGACCTGATAAAACTTGGCGTATTTTCTTAAATTTTCATTCTGTTTTTCATTTTTACCACCCGGCTCTTCACCTGGTGCTGGAATTCGAGCGCCACCAAACAAGACAACTGTTGATGAGATGCCTTCTTCTTGCATGAGCATTTCTGGTTTTAAGAGCTCTAGTTGCAACCTTACTGGTCGTAACTCTTCCCTTGTCATGAATTCGCGGTCATCAAAGGCCAGGCTGTAGGCTTTTGACGTGGTTTGCGGTGTTTCCGGAACCTGTTGCACCAACTGCATATCTTCTTTGGAAGACCTGAATTGGCCAATTCTGCGAGAATGATGGGGAATTTGAGTTGGTTTTTTAATGTCTTTTATCGGTTTTTTGGCATTAGAAGTGGTTTTTGCTTTCTTACTCAAATTGCTCTCCGCATCGAAAATGTTTGTTTTGTATCGCATCTATTCTTATAGGGTAAATTGATATTCATTAACAAAGGTTATTTTTTGCCCTATTGACTCTATTATGCCCTATTGACTTGAGTGACATGATGAATATGGTCTATCAAAAATTAATAATTCAAAATTTTAAGAGAGCAACACTATGAGCCATGCTAGTTTAGAAGCTACAATTAACACTGCCTTTGATAATCGTGATGATGTCAATAGCGAAACCACCGGCGAAATTCGCGATGCAGTGGAAACTGCCCTTAACCTTCTTGATAGTGGTGAATGCCGGGTTGCCTCTCCTTCTGAGGATGGCAACTGGACTGTGCATCAATGGTTGAAGAAGGCTGTGCTTCTTTCTTTCCGCCTCAATGACATGTCTGTTATCTCAGGTGGGCCTGATGGCTCTACTTGGTGGGATAAAGTTGACAGCAAATTTAAAGGCTGGGGCGAGGAAGAGTTTAGCAAAGCCGGGTTTAGAGCTGTGCCAAACTGTGTGGTTCGTAAATCTGCTTATGTGGCCCCTGGTGTGGTTCTCATGCCATCTTTTCTTAATCTTGGTGCTCACGTTGCTTCTGGCGCGATGATTGATACATGGGCAACTGTCGGCTCATGCGCGCAAATTGGCAAGAATGTGCACCTTTCAGGTGGTGCTGGTATTGGCGGTGTTTTAGAGCCATTGCAAGCTGGTCCGGTTATTATTGAAGATAACTGCTTTATTGGGGCACGTGCTGAAGTGGCTGAAGGTGTGATTGTTCGTGAAGGCTCTGTGCTTTCAATGGGTGTTTACATTGGGGCTTCGACTAAAATTGTGGACCGGGCGACCGGTGAAGTTTTCTATGGTGAAGTGCCTCCCTATTCTGTTGTGGTTTCTGGTACAATGCCTGGCAAGCCGCTTCCTTCAGGAGAGCCAGGGCCGAACCTTTATTGCGCGGTGATTGTGAAGCGTGTTGACGAGAAGACGCGCTCTAAAACATCAATTAATGAATTGTTGCGTAGTTAACAAATTTGGGTGAGGATAGGCGAATATTAGTTTATCCTCACTCGTTACGATCGTTATTTTTGTTTAAGGGCTCTTCCATATGACCATGTCTCAACTTTTTTGGGAATTTGATGGCCGGATTTCTCGTAAAATTTTTATTCTAAGCTCTCTGTTTCTTCTTTTTCTTGGAGGGGGGCTTTCTCTCTTTTTGATCCCTGCTTTTGGGCTCACAGTTGAAGATTTTAAAGGCGCGCCGACTTTAAAACTCCTTACCCTTAGTATGATGGTCAATGCTCTTTTCTTTTGGCCTACCATTGCGCTTGGCTATAAGCGCATGCACGACCTTGGCTATTCCGGTAAATTTTATGGCTTTTTAAATTTAGCTGTCTTGTTACTTTATGTCTTTGCTGCCTTTGGATATTTTTCAGAAAGCCCTGTTGAGAATAAAAGTTTTGTTGGCTTCAGTAATATATTGAATTTGGTTTTTACCGTTGTGTTTTTAGCGCTAGTTTTTGTGCGTGGCACCAAGGGGCCTAACTCATATGGACCAGACATGACTGATGCTTATTAGACATCGGTCCTCTCATCTTCATTTTTCACATCTTTCCTTTTCACATCTGCCCTTTCTCATCTTTCCTTTGCAGCTTTCAATTTTATGTTTATTGTGCTGCAGTGGCCTTTTACAATTTAGAGAGTTAAGTTTCATGCCTATCATTTCGCCGTTTATTAGCTTCCAGGGCCGGATTACGCGCCGAACGTTTTGGGTGGGTTTGATTGTTTTGGCTTTTGCCAGCCCGTTTGCTTTTTCGACTATTATTTCGGCTGACCCTTTTGGTGAGTTGGTACAAACAGCTCAAAAATTAGGGATCGTTGGTCTCATATGGTCTATGGTTTTGATTTTCTCTCTCGCAGCTCTTTTGACAAAACGCTTGCATGATCGCAATAAAACAGGGCTTTATGCATTTCTCTTTTATGGTCCTGCTCTATTAAAGGCTGTACAATTTTATACTGGCCTTGAATTTGGGGGAGGAGCGCTTTCCTGGGTGCAAGATTGGGGATGGTTAATTGGGTTAGAACTTGGTGCTGTTGGCATTTGGTTTTTAATTGAACTTGGCCTTTATGGTCCAGTCGATCCCAATAAATATGGCCCGGACCCACGGGATGATTAACTCATAGTTTCATAAAGTAAAAAGAAACAAGAAGAATAAACACATGTCTGATATTGCCGTTAAATTTGCTCAAGATCTTATTGCCTGCGAAAGCGTTACCCCGATAGAAGGTGGTGCTCTGACCTATCTCGAAACGGTCTTATCTGACGCTGGTTTTTCTTGTACGCGCCTTCCTTTTTCTGAAGAAGGAACACCTGATGTTGATAATCTTTATGCGCAATTTGGCTCTGGTGAGCCGCACTTAATGTTTGCCGGGCATACTGATGTTGTAGATCCTGGTGATTTATCACTTTGGACATACCCGCCCTTTGCTGGTGAGATACATGATGGCAAATTATATGGACGAGGTTCAGCTGACATGAAAGGCGGGATCGCCTGTTTTTTAGCTGCCGCGCTCGAACATATTAAATCCCCGGACTTTAAGGGAACGATCTCTTTTCTCATTACTGGTGACGAAGAAGGACCGGCGATTAACGGCACCGTCAAAATGCTAGATTGGCTGAAAGAAAAAAACATACAGCCAACTCATACAATTGTTGGGGAGCCAACGAACCCAAGTTTTGTAGGCGAGGCCATTAAAATTGGTCGGCGTGGCTCTCTCAATGGTTGGTTAACTGTGCGCGGGAAACAGGGGCATGTGGCTTATCCTCATCTTGCCTCTAACCCGATTGATGGCATTGCGCTTGCGCTCGTTGAGTTGAAAAAGGAAGACCTTGATGGCGGGACACCGCATTTTCTCCCTTCTCATTTAGAGATTACGTCTGTGGATGTTGGCAACCAGACTGTGAATGTTATTCCTTCTGAAGCACGGTGTCATTTTAACATTCGTTATAATGATACATTCACTGCACCAGAACTCGAAGCTCTCATACAACGACAAATAACTTCAGCTCTTATAGGGAAAGACCTTGAGTATTCACTCAAGTTTCAGAGAAGTGCTGATTGTTTTGTTACTGAGCCCGGCCCTTGGGTTGAGACGTTAACCCGTTCCATTTTCGAGGTTACAAATATTCAACCAAGCCTTTCAACTTCAGGTGGTACATCAGACGCTCGCTTTATTAAAAATATATGTCCGGTTGTTGAATTAGGGCTTTCAAATGCGACCATTCATCAAATAAATGAGAACGTATCTCTTAAAGATATGGCGCAACTCACAGAGATATATGAAAAATTTCTCACTTACTACTTCTCTTAAAATATTCTTATAAATTCATAATAATTTGCCTAGTAAATTTAAAGACGTTCTAAGACTTAGCCCTTTGATTTATTAACTAATTTTTGCTATTTTATCACTGATTAATATTTTTTAATCGGTCTTTTTTTGCTGAATATTTAACAGCGCTCTTTTTATTCAATCTTAAGGCATTCGCCTTTTACCATTCACGATTAGCTCCATATATTTCATGAGCAATCATTTTATATTGAGAAAAATTATTATGATTTTAAATGCATTATCTTCATCTTTGATTATCATTGATGAGCAAGAAAAATTAATGCCTGCTATCTCCAATCGAGATCAAGTTGTTGAGAATACTATTCGTCTCATTAAAGCTGCTGATCACCTTTCTGTTCCTATTGTCATCACTGAGCAATATTCACCAGGCCTTGGACTGACGGTAAGCCCGGTGAGCGATGCCACGCATGGGGCCGCTCAGATTATTGACAAGACAAGTTTTTCAGCCATGAAAGACGAAACATTTAAAGATTATATTTCTGAACTATCTAAACTTTGTCGACATTCATTCATTTTAGCTGGCTGTGAGGCGCATGTTTGTGTACTGCAAACAGCTTTAGAAATTAAGGCCGCTGGACATGACGTTTTCATCGTTACAGATAGTGTTGGCAGCCGTGATCCTAAATCAATGGAAATAGCTTTTGCACGCATGCGTGATGCAGGCATTCATTTGGTTACAACGGAAATGGTATTGTTTGAATGGATTGAGAGATATGATTGTAAAGCTTTTAAAGCTTTGCGGGAATTAATTGTTTAAAGCTTGTTTTCTCTCACGGGCTATTCTTTTTTAGTGGCGCTTTAGGTTGCCCACTTGCAACCGCGCTACTTTAGTGGCGCTTTAGGTTACCCACTTGCAACCGCGCTACTTTAGTGGCGCTTTAGGTTACCCACTCGCAACCGCGCTGTTTTAGTGGCGCTTTAGGTTGCCCACTTGCAACCGCGCTGCTTTAGTGGCGCTTTAGGTTGCCCGCTCTTCAGATGCGCCTTCAGGTTGCGTTTTTTTGCTTCAGATGCCCACTTGCATCCGCAAAGAAGCAACCGGCGCATAACCGGAGCAAAGCCGGTGTAGAGCGATGCAGTAAACGGCTGCAAAGATATGCAAAAGCTATTCCTGTAGATTAAGAAAAATTGGTAACGTTTTAGAGCCAATAGATACTGAGGAACCCTAAGATCATAATGATCATAGTTAAGGTTCCCACTAGTTTTAGATGCCTTAAGGCAAAGTCTCTTACAGGGCGGCCGAGATATTTAAAGATTATAGCGAAGAAATAAAAGCGAATGGCTCTACCGAGCATGGCAGCTCCGATGAAGAGTGGTAAATTTACGCCCATCACACCTGAGCCGATGCAGACTAATTTGAAGGGGATCGGCGTTATTGCAGCACCAAAGATTGCGATTGCAGCTTTCCACCAATCATCTTTTGTTGTTTGTTTAAATTCTTCGAATTGCTCAGTAAAACCATAATAAGAGATAATCTTATCTCCAAAGCCTTCAAAGAAAAGAAAACCAATTAAATACCCTAGCAAGCCCCCTAATACTGATGTGATTAAAGCGACATGAGCCACTCTGAATGCTTTGGAAGGCGCGCCCAACATCATTGGAATAGAAACAGCATCAACAGGAAGCGGAAGAATTGCACTTTCTGAGAAAGAGACGACTGATAAGATCCCATATGCACGAGGAGATGTTGCGCCTTTGCGTATTTTTTCTTCATCCAAAGTGATCATTTAGGGGCTACCTGGCTATGTTATAGATTGTTGTTCTTTATGTATGTGGAATATGACAGAAATTAAAGCCTCTTATGTTTATTTATTTTTCTTCAAGCTTTTCATAAAACTAATCTAACCGAGAAATTTTCTTTAAGGCACTTATTTTTCTCTAATATTTCTCTCTCTTCCACTAAAACCACCAACTTTTAGTGTTTTTTCTGCCTAAATGTGGATTTTTTAGTAATTCATTCGGCTGTTTCTTTCAATGCGTGTTTTATGTATATATTGTTAGAATTTCTCACATCTTCTTCTTTTCAACCTTTAGTTACCCTCATTGAAGCGCATGATAAAACGACCGCAAACTCTTGAAGATTTCGAAACAGGTATTTTGGCAGGTAACCGCACTGTACTAGCTAGAGCCATAACCTTGGTTGAAAGCCAGAAAAGTGAACACCAAAAACAAGCGCAAGAGCTTTTATTAAAGCTGCTTCCACACACTGGCAATGCTTTGCGCGTTGGCATCACAGGCGTGCCTGGCGTTGGCAAATCAACGACAATCGAAGCTCTTGGTTTATACCTTACAAGCATTGGTAAGAAAGTTGCGGTTTTGGCCGTTGACCCGAGCTCGTCTGTGACTGGCGGGTCTATTCTTGGCGATAAAACACGCATGCAAAATTTGAGTGTTGAACCAAATGCTTTTATTCGCCCTTCTCCGACATCTGGCACGCTTGGTGGTGTAACCAAGAAAACCAGAGAAACGATGGCACTTTGTGAGGCGGCCGGTTTTGATGTGATTTTAATTGAAACTGTAGGGGTTGGACAATCTGAAACCGCTGTTTCTGAAATGGTTGATTTTTTTCTTTGCCTTATGTTGCCGGGGGCTGGCGATGAACTACAAGGCATTAAAAAAGGTATTTTAGAAATTGCTGATATGATTGCTGTCAACAAGGCCGATGGTGAGAATGAGATGCGAGCGAAACAAGCTGCCAGTGAATATAGAGCTGCTTTACATATTCTCACCCCGCAAAGTAAAAACTGGTCTCCCCCAGTTATCACCATTTCAGGTTTGACCGGACAAGGGCTTGACCATTTATGGGAGAATATTGAGGCGAATAAAGAGGCTCTCTCGAATAGCGGTGAATTTTTGGAAAAACGGAACAAGCAAGCTGTAACCTGGATGCATGAAATGGTGGAGGCGCGCCTTCTTTCCAAGCTAAGAGATAATGAACAGATTATTGAGTTGATCAATGTTTGCGAAAAAGAAGTGAGAGCTGGCCAATTAACCCCTGCTCTTGCTTCTGAGCGGATTTATGACGCTCTTGACGACATTTGAGCCAAGATGCAAGGCATAATCTATTTCAATTCCTAATTGGCTGTATCTATTTGGGTGACCTTTTCTGTGTATGCCTTAGCTAATGGCTCGATCAATTGCAGATAAATATGTGTGCCATTAATTGGATGAGTAACCACTCTTAAACTGCCTTTATTTTCTTCAGCCATCAGTTTTGCTAACCTTAAGCATCTACCGCCATTTTTCAATTCCTCTACTTGCGGAACTGCTTTTGATGAAGGTGCGGTTAAAACACGGTTCATTGTTTGCTGAGCGATGCCAAATTGAGGGTTTCGACATTCAAAGTTCATTGTAAGCTCATTGCTCTCATTCATCATGAGCTGGTCTAGTTGAAAAGACACTTGTCCTCTTTTTATATTTCGTGTGGCATGTTCAACTATATTATAAAAAATTTGCTCAACTCTTTGGCAATCTTGCATTTTAAAATTTTTGGCTGAATTGGGAATATCCCATGCCAAAGCTATATCTTTGCCACTAATTTCTTCTTCGATGATTGACTTGATGCGCTCAAGAGCACCGTAGAGCGATTGATCAACCAGATTATATTGATCTGTTGTGTGGCCTGTGTCTGAATAAAAGGCTGCTTTTTGGCTAACGCTCATTGCCGTAAAAGCATTTTGTAAAATTTGCGCCATTTGTTCTTCGACATAACGATTGCCGCATGTATCTTTCACAGATTGGGCTGTCTTTGCGATCTGCGTTACGGCTTTTTCCATGCTGACTTGCAAAGTTTTAGCTGAGCATTTTTTTTGCTGTTGCTCTCTGAATTGGCCTAGTTCAGCGATTTTGGTTTCTTTTTCAGCTGTATCTATTTCGGAATTATCTCTTAGGGATACTATATAGGCCTGTTGCCCACTTCTGGTGTATTTGTTAATTGTTATTTTAGCTGGAAATTGTTCCCCATTTAAACGGCAGCATTTAATTTCATCGTTGGAGCCCATCTCTTGCCGTACATCTTCAGATGCTGAAAACATCGCGACTAATTTTTCATGTTTTCTATGGTTCTCTTTTGGGATGAACGTCGACAAGTGTTTACCGCGCAGCTCTTCTGGTGCTCCGCCAAGTAAATGGCCAGCATTCGCGTTGCAATAGACAACCTGGAAAAGATGGTTAAAAACTATGATGCCATCTTGTGTACGATTGACTATAGCTTCAAATAGTTTCACCTTCTTTTTTAATTGTTGAGTTTGATTTGTCTCAACTGTCATCGGTCTTTACCGTATTTTAAATGACATAAAAGGCATTTAAACCGTATACGGACGATATTGCCTTTGTTTATGTACTTCCCTCAATAAGTAAACTTGATAATGCTAGGCAATGAATCGTTTTATTATGGTTAACAAACTTCATTAATTGTAATAATACTGTCATTTATGACGTTTTTTACTTAAGGTTCATAAATTTATGAGTGTAAACCGACGTGATATTGTTCTTGGCTCCCTCCCACTCATCGCTGGGGCAAGTTTGGGGCATGAGAATGAGGCCCATGCTGCACAGCCCATTAAACTTGCTTCTCTTTCATTTGAGGCAACCGGCCTTGTTCCCAATGCAAAAACTGATCAAACTGCAAAACTGCAAGCTGCGATAGATTTGGCTGCCAAACAAAAAAAGAAGCTCACTTTACCAGGCGGGGTCTTTAAAACCGGGCCGCTTACACTGCAATCTGGCTCCCATATTGAAGGTGTTTATGGTGAGACTGTTCTTCAGTTTACCAAGGGCGCGTCTTTTATATCTGCAAAGAACCTCTCGCATGTGACATTGCAGCATTTGGTATTTGATGGTGCTTCAAGGGGTTTTACAGGTCGCTCGGTAGATGGACTTCTTCGATTTGAAAAAATACCGCATTTACTGATTGAACATTGTTTTATCAAGGATGGTTTATTAAACGGCCTTAGTTTGCAAGAGTGCGGTGGGCATATTCATTCGAATAAAATTAGTCTTTGTGGCTCAGCAGGGATTTTTGCCAATGACTCAGCCCAGTTAGAAATTTCTCATAACCACGTTACAGATTGCAGCAACAATGGCATTCTTGTTTGGCGCTCAACAAAAGGAACTGATGGCACCATTGTTTCGCAAAACCATATTCATCGGATCCAAACAAAAGATGGTGGCACAGGGCAAAATGGCAATGGTGTGAATGTTTATCGTGCGGGTAATGTGATTGTTTCCAATAATGTCATCAGCGATTGTGCGTTTTCAGCTGTTCGCGGTAATGGTGCTGACAATATTCAAATTCTCAATAATAGTTGCTCGAAACTTGGTGAAGTTGCGCTTTATTCTGAATTTGGTTTTGAGGGAGCAATTATTTCTAACAATATGGTTGATGATGCCCATGTTGGCATTTCAATTACCAACTTTAATGAAGGTGGCCGTTTAGCTACCGCTACTGGCAACCTCATTCGCAATCTTAAAAAATATCAAGGCAATGCTGCCATTGGTATAGCCGTTGAAGCTGATACGATGGTCTCTGGCAATGTGGTTGAAAATGTTCCTGGGCAAGGAATTTCCCTTGGCTATGGTAAATATATGCGTCAGGTCACTGTGAATAATAATCTGGTTAGAGATGCAGAAGTTGGGATTGGTGTTTCGACCCACCCTGAAGCCGGTTATGCTTTTATCGCCACCAACATGATTACGGGTGCGAAAAAAGGGGCTGTGCGTGCCATGGATTTAGAAAAACCAATTGGTCCTGATCTTTCAAAATCAAGCTCTGAGGCCTATTTGAATTTAGCGGTTTATGGGAATGTGAGTATCTAATTTAACTCACGGGCTATTCTGCCGCTGCAGCGGCAGGCCCTCCGTTGGGCGATGCTAGGCATCGGGCTACGCTCTCGCTCGCCATGTCCCATTGCCCTAAACGGGCAATGCTCCTTCTTCGTAATGTAAGGTGTTCGGCTAATGTTAGTGGCGCTTCAGATGCCCTCTCTTTAAGTGCGCCTTCAGTTGCCTACCAGCAACCGTCGCTATCTGCTTAACTATTTTTCCTTGTCCGAAATGGAGTAACTGCCTCTTCGCAATTGAGTGTTTATCAGTTTTTGTGATAATAGCTTTTCTATGAACAACGCGATTAAAATATTATCTAATCCGCATATAGATTTTTTTCTTGGGCCTCGGCCGGGGAAGAAATCTTTACAACGACTGCAAGACCTTAAGCTTACTCACTGCTGCACTCTTTTAAGTGAACGAGAAGATGCGTCTCTTATTGCTAAGTTTTGCAAAAAACTTGTGACAGATGGGCAAGTTTGTAATTGGGTGTGGCTCCCTATTGAGGGAGGCAATTTAGATGTTCTTCGCCAGACAGATATTTCTTCTCTCATACTCTCTTTAGTCGATGCGATTAAAGACACTGAAACCCCACGACTTTATTTTCATTGTTCTGCCGGCATTCATCGAACGGGTTTTTTTGTTTATATTCTTTTGCGCTTGCAAGGACGCTCCTCAGAAGAAGCGCTTATTAAGCTTGCTGAGCTGCGCCAGGTCACGGCTGATCAGGTCGGCTCTGAGCGCTTGGAACTTGCCGACCAGATCGTTTCTGAATTGGTTTCTTAGAATGGAATTCTTTAGTTTAGATTTTTCTGTGTCTTGCGCGAGCACCGCGCTCGATAGCTGCTGTGACCAGTTTGTCCAGGTGCAGACTATCGCGGAGCATTTGGAGAAAGCGGATTTCTTCTCTTTCAACTTTACGGTCAATGATCGCAATCTCAACGGCAAAGGCATAAGCTGTTTCTCGTAATTTTTCCGGAATTGCAATGGCAATGGCTGAGAGAACATCGTTTAAGCCATTTTCTTTGCCTAGGTCTTCACCGCATTTAACCGAGACTTTTGTGAGCTGCTCAATATCAAAATCTTCAAAAACTGGAGAATTTTTTACAACCGCTCCAATGCGTCCTAATTCTGTGTCAGAGATATCCCGATCAACGCCTGACATGGTCAGCATTGTATAGATTAAAGCTTCATGGATTGATAAATTAAGGGACACGTGTCTCTCCTTATATTAGATTTTGACTTTTCTTTTAACTAAACTCTTTGCCCACGTCGAGTGTTATAAAATATCTATTATTGACGAAATATGTACACTCAAATAGGGTCCAGTTTTTGTAGCGGGGGTTTGATTTGCTGTTATTTTAAACAGCCTCATTTCTCCTGTTTGATATTATTGAAATTTTCATTGCTCTTTTGAGCAATTTTACTTTTCATAGATATAAGAATTAACGATAGATTTTAAAGGGTTATAGAAATAATCATGAGTGACGGTGCGCTAAAAACATTCGCTGAAGATAGTAAGGCCTGGCCATTTGAAGAGGCCCGCAAACTCGTCAAACGTTTGTCAAAACAAAAAGATGCAGATCCCACTCAGCCCGTTATTTTTGAAACTGGCTATGGCCCTTCTGGCCTTCCGCATATAGGAACCTTTGGTGAAGTGGCACGAACATCTATGGTTCGCCATGCCTTTCGCGTACTCACTGAAGATAAAATTCCAACGCGTCTAATTTGTTTTTCTGATGATATGGATGGCTTTCGCAAGGTGCCAACGAACGTGCCGAATGCGGAGATGCTTTCAGATCATTTAGAAAAACCCTTAACCGCTGTGCCAGACCCATTTGAAACACATGAGAGTTTTGCGCATCATAATAATGCACGGCTACAAAGCTTTCTTGACCAATTTGGTTTTGAGTATGAATTTTTCTCAGCAACTGAGTGCTATAAAGCTGGGCAATTTGATGAAACATTGCTGACCATGCTTTCCAACTATGACAAGGTGATGGATATTATTTTGCCAACTCTAGGTGGCGAGCGACAAGCTACTTATTCGCCCTTTTTGCCAGTTTGTCCGAACAGCGGCAAAGTTTTACAAGTTCCAATGATTGCGCGGGATGTAGATGCTGGAACGGTAACTTACAAAGACCCTGAAACTGGTGAAGAAGTAACAACGCCTGTTACTGGCGGTAACGTGAAATGCCAATGGAAAGCTGACTGGGCTATGCGGTGGGTTGCTCTTGGTGTTTCTTATGAAATGGCGGGTAAAGACTTGATTGACAGTGTGCATTTGTCGAGCCGCATTGCAAAAGCCCTTAATGGGCGCCCGCCTGAAGGGTTTAACTATGAACTCTTTTTGGATGAAAAGGGTGAGAAAATTTCAAAATCTAAGGGCAATGGCCTTACGATTGAGGAATGGCTTACTTATGCCAGCCCTGAGAGTTTATCTCTCTTTATGTTTCAAAAGCCAAAGACAGCCAAGCGGCTTTATTTTGATGTGATCCCGAAAAACGTTGATGAATATCTGACATTTTCAACCAAGTTTTCTGGTCAAGAGCCAAAAGATCAGCTGGTGAACCCCGCTTGGCATATACACGCAGGTGACGTGCCTTCTGGCCAATTGCCGATTAGTTATAATCTTTTGCTCAACCTGGTCTCTGCCTCGAATGCGTCTGAGCCGGAAGTGCTTTGGGGCTTTATTAAGCGCTATGCACCGGATGCAACGACTGAAACTCACCCTGAGCTTGATCGTATGGTTGGTTATGCGATTAATTATTTTCATGAATTTGTGGCGCCAACGAAAGAGTTTCGCGCGCCAACAGACACGGAGCGTGCTGCCATTGAGGATTTGGCTAAACGATTTGATGAAGCTGAGGACGGACTAGATGGGCAGGGCTTACAGCAGATTGTGTTTGATGTTGGTAAAGCTCATGAGTTTGATCCGCTTCGCTCATGGTTTACTGCGCTTTATGAAGTGCTGCTTGGGCAATCGCAAGGGCCGCGGTTTGGCTCTTTCGTTGAGCTTTATGGTGTGAAGGAAACCGTTGCGCTTATTAATGAAAAACTTGGTTGATGAAAACATCATTTGAGCATGATTAGATTTTAAACATTTAAGAGCGTTTCATTTTTTGGAGCGCTCTTTTTTATGGATTTTTCGGAGGTGATTTATGGAACAGCCAATTATGCAACAAAGAATAAGCATCATCACTTTGGGCGTTAAGGACCTTAAAGCTTCTAAAGAGTTTTATGATGCGCTTGGTTGGAAAAAGGCCTCTGATGAAAGTCTTGAAGAGATTGTCGCTTATGACCTGCAGTCTATAGCACTGGCGCTTTATCCATGGGAGAAATTGGCAGCTGATGCGAATGTGCCTGTTGAGCGGTCGGGGTATTCTGCATTTACAATCGCGCATAACCTCAGCTCAGAGGAAGAAGTTAGCGAGCTACTTTCTAAAATTCCTTCAGCTGGTGGTACCATTTTAAAGCCGGCTACAAAAGCGTTTTGGGGTGGGTTTTCTGGGTGTTTTGCTGACCCTGACGGGCATATTTGGGAAATTGCCTTTAACCCCTTTTCCCAGCTTGGCCCCAACGGCGAGTTTCAATGGAATGGCGTTAAAACTTAACCCCATAAATACTTGTCAGTTTTAAACCGATTACAACAAAACCACACAAAAAGACTTTAAAATTATTTTTATTACTTATTATTGCCATGAATTAGTTTTTAGTAGTCCCCATTGTTTAGATAAAATTTAATTATCTAGTTTTATTCGGGGGCTACACCATGTTTTTATTACGTTTTTTCACGTTCGTTTTCGTGATGAGTTTCTTAATTGATAGCAGTTTCATAAGCGTTGAAGCTAATGCTAAAGACGCTCACGGTTCAAAAGACCATCCATTGATAACTCGCTATCCAGACACCTCAATTGTTTCTTATCATACCTCAGATTTTGAAGAGTTTATGATCGCCAAAGGGCCTATCACAAAGGAAAGCTTTCAAAGCCAAGGCAACTCAGCTTTACCGCCGGTGATTAAGTATGAAGGAAAAACCACCTCTATTAATTACAAAGGCAATAACAAAAAAATCTCTGCTCTTGCGGTTTATAGAAATTACGAAAAGGCTTTTGCCAAACATAATTTTAAAACCATTTTCAAATGTAAAAGTGATGATGAGTGCGGCGGATGGTTTGCCAAGCAGGTTTATTGGTATGGCGACCCGAAACGGCAAGGCCGTCACCGCTATTTAGATGCGCCGAACCTTCATGGCAAACGGCAAGTTTATTATTATTGGAGCGGCACAACTCAAGTGCAGGGTAAAAACTATGTGGTGTCTTTGCTTGTTGCGCAGGATACGGCAGCTTATTCCCCTGTTAAAATTATTCTTGATGTGAACAGCCCTGAAAAACTTAATGACGACAAAATCGGTATTAATTTAGAGTCTATGAAAGATGATATACAAAACACAGGTAAGGTTGTTTTGGATGGTATCTTTTTTGATTTTGATAAAGCAACTTTAAAGCCCGCTTCAGATAAGACTCTCGGCATTATTGCTGGTTATTTGAAAAAACATAAGAACAAGAATTTCTTTGTCGTTGGTCATACAGACAATAAGGGAGCTATAACATACAACCGAACACTCAGCACTGAGCGCGCACGCACTGTTGTTCGCCACTTGGTTGAAAAGCACGGCATTGAAATTTCTCGTCTTCAGCCCTTTGGCGTTGGACCTGTTAGCCCTCTTTCTAGCAACCTTCATGAGGAGGGGCGCTCTAAAAATAGGCGGGTTGAACTTGTTTTGAATAAGTAACCTTTATTGAATAAGTAACCTTGCAGAAAACGACCTCTCCAAAAGAAATTTTGAGAAAAAGCAGATTAATTCTCTATTCAAAAGAGATCTCATCCAAGGCTTTTGACCAATTAGGTGAGATCTCTTTTTATTTTAATTACTGTGCTGTCCAACCGCCATCAACGGCAAGAGATGTGCCTGTGATGTTTTCAGCGGCATCACTGCAAAGGAATACGGCCATTTCAGCAAGCTGCTCAACGGTGACGAATTTTTTGGTTGCTTGTAATTTCAGCAAAACATCTTTCACGACAGCATCTTCTGAGATGCCACGCGCTTTTGCAGTGTCAGCGATTTGGCCATCTACTAGAGGTGTGTGCACATAGCCTGGGCAAATGGCGTTTACGGTGATGTTTTCTTCTGCCAATTCGAGAGCTATGGATTTGGTGAAACCAACCATCCCGTGCTTTGCGGCCACATAAGCGCTTTTAAAAGGGGAAGCAACTAGGCCATGCGCGGACGCTAAATTAATAATTCGGCCCCAGCCCTGCTCTTTCATCATGGGAACAACTGCTCTGCTGGTGTAAAATGCGCTGGAGAGATTAATCGCAATGATCGCTTCCCACTTTTCTTCAGGGAAATCTTCTACTGGAGAGACCGTTTGAATGCCTGCATTATTCACAACAATATCAACGCGGCCGAATTTCTCTTTTGCTTCAGCTACCATCGCGCGAATTTCATCCGGCTTGGTCATATCTGCACTATTATAAATGCAGTCTACGCCCATTTCTTCAATCGATTTTCTATTGTTTTCAATCTCTTGACTGTCACCAAAGCCGTTTAAAACAATGGTCGCCCCTTCAGCTGCAAGCCCTTTGGCCATTCCTAGGCCAATGCCACTTGTAGAGCCTGTAATGATAGCAACTTTATTCTTTAATTTCATGATGGTACTTCCTATTTCATGGGTGGTCGCTCGATGCTTTCCACCTTTTCACCCGATTATTGGGTGACAAATCGACGCGTTTTTCTTGCTTTCAACCTACTGCATAGGCTTTCTCGAGACTTTTTTAAATATAAAAATTCTTTAAATATACAATTCCGTGCGCGTTTTTCGGCGTCACGCGTTTTGCCTTTTCTTTATAGCTAATCCCTGAATTTCGCAATCTTCATATTTTAGGACTAATATTATGGATTTTAAAAACAAAGTGATCTTAGTGACCGGTGCGAACAGAGGGATTGGTAAAGCGCTGGTTGTTTCCTTGCTCCAAAGAGGCGTCGCTAAAATTTATGCTGGCACTCGCAATGTTGCGTCGCTGCCAGAGTACCAAGATGAGCGCGTGGTTCCTCTAACGCTTGATATTACTAAGCCTGAGCAAATTTTGGATGCTACGGGGATTGCAGCTGACGTAGATATTTTAATTAATAATGCAGGTTCTTTAGAATTAATCAGCGCTTTTACAGGCCCGCTAGACCAAGTGACCAATGAAATGAATGTAAATTATTTTGGCCTATTAAATATGATGCGAGGGTTTCTTCCTGTTTTGGAAAGCAAACAAAACCCTGCTTTAGTCAACATTGTCTCGATTGCGGCGTTTGTGAATGTGCCCCTCCATGGTGGATATTGCGCGGCAAAAGCGGCTGCTTTTTCTCTCACGCAAGGCGCGCGGATTGAGTGGGCGCCTAAAGGCATTGCCGTTCATAGTGTGAACCCTGGACCAATAGACACTGACATGACGAAAGATATTGAAATGGAGAAGGCCTCTCCTTTTGACACCGCGCAAAAAATTCTGGATGATTTGGAAGATGATATTATTGATATTTTCCCTGACCCAACCGGACAGCACATGTTTGAAACTTGGCAAAGAGATTATAAAGAGCTTGAAGCTATTTCAGCTGATATGGTCAAGTCAGCTAATATGATGAAAGGTGCATAAGCTCTGATGTTTACTAAGCAGCAAATCGATGAATATTTCCGCGCCTTTATAAACCGGGATAGCGCCTTTGAAGGGGTGTTTTTTGCTGCCATAACAAGCACAGGAATTTTTTGCAGACCAACCTGCACTGCTCGCAAACCAAAGAAAGAAAATTGCTTGTTTTTTAAAACGGCCCAAGAATCTCTCCTGGCTGGATTTCGCCCGTGTAAAAGATGCCGCCCACTTTTGAACCCAGGCGAGCCTTCTGATATGATCAAACATTTAACAGAGGTGGTAGAAGAAGACCCAACAAGGCGTTGGACAGACAAGGATGTTCAAGCCCTTGGTTACACGCCTTCCACGGTTCGGCGGCAATTTAAAAAACGTTTTGGGATGACTTTTATGGCCTATTCAAGGGCGCGGCGAATGGGGATTGCTTTGAAAACAATTCGAGAAGGTGACAAGATAATTAATGCTCAACTTGATGCTGGTTATTCATCTGGCAGTGGGTTTCGTGACGCGTTTTCTAGCATTATGGGATCTGCGCCGAATGAGAAGAACCATCAAATTCTCAAAGCTGAATGGATTGATACGCCGCTAGGCAGTATGATTGCGATTTTTGATGAAACGCATCTTTACCTGCTCGAGTTTACGGATCGTCGCGGCTTAGAGCGCGAAATTGAAAAAATGCGCAAATCTTTAAAAGTTGCGATAGTTCCCGGACGCACTCCCATCACTGAAATGATTGAAGATGATTTAGCTGCTTATTTCAAAGGAGAGCTGCAAGAGTTTACGACCCCTATTATAATGAATGGTTCAGATTTTCAAAAATCAGTTTGGAATGAATTGCTCACTATTCCTTATGGCATAACCCGTTCTTATGGGGAACAAGCTAAAAGAATAGGCAACCCGAAGGCCGTTCGTGCGGTTGCACGTGCAAACGGTATGAACCAGCTTGCGATTATCATCCCCTGCCACAGAGTGATTGGCTCTGATGGAAAATTAACCGGTTATGCGGGTGGTTTGGCTCGCAAAGAATGGTTATTAGATTTAGAAAGACAATAATTGCCAATATTGATATCTAACCGTCTTTCAATCCCTCCATCCATTGACTTGGTCTAACTAACTTCTCATATTGCACAGCAACGTGGCAGTGTTGTTATTGAAACTCCATATTAATAAAAATGACCACATTGCCTTTTAGCGCAGTTGAGCCATTTTCAACATTGTTCTGGCTCACTCTTTTACGAGACCTTAAATTTAATGACTGAACTTTGCTTTGATCATAGTTATGCGCGGTTACCTGACCGCTTTTTTACAGCTAGTGAACCCGCAATCGCGCCTTCGCCAAAATTAATCAAGGTGAATGAACAACTCGCTGCAGACCTTGGGTTTGACCCTTCATTTTTAAAGTCCTCAGATCTGGCTGAATTTTTTTCTGGCAATAAATTAGATTTCAACGCTACTCCTATAGCCATGGCCTATGCGGGGCATCAATTTGGTGGTTGGGTTCCTCAGCTGGGGGATGGGCGTGCGTTATTGCTTGGGGAACTCGTCGACAAAGATGGTATCAGACGTGATGTTCATCTGAAAGGGTCTGGGCGCACGCCTTATTCTCGGGGCGGTGATGGTAAGGCTGGGCTTGGTCCGGTACTTCGGGAATATATTCTCTCTGAAGCTATGGCAGCGCTTAAAGTGCCCACTACCAGGGCGCTTGCAGCTGTGACAACGGGTGAGATAATCATGCGGGAGACACCATTGCCTGGTGCTATCTTTACCAGAGTAGCACAAAGTCATGTGCGGGTTGGAACGTTTCAATATTGCGCTGCTATTGACTATGCAGAGCCTGGGCAAAACCTCGTCAAGACATTAGCTGATTATGTGATTAAGCGGCACTATACTGAAGCGCTAGACACAAAAGAACCATACCAATTTTTACTTCGAACGATCATTCAACGCCAAGCGCATTTAATCGCGCAATGGATGGGGTTGGGGTTTATTCACGGTGTGATGAATACCGACAATATGCAAATTGCCGGAGAGACCATTGATTATGGCCCTTGCGCATTTATGGATGAGTTTCATCCTGATAAAAAGTTTAGCTCGATTGATCGACAGGGTCGTTATTCGTGGAACAATCAACCGAATATGGGCTTGTGGAATCTTTCTCGTTTGGCAGAGGCTTTACTACCGCTCTTAGATGAAGAAGAAAGTGAAGCGATTAAAATTGCAGAAACGATTGCTCGTGAGTTCATGCCTACTTTTCACGATCGTTTGCTTGAGATTTTTTCTCAAAAAACTGGTGTACCAAATGACAGTGAAATGGATGGGTTTATGCAATCGACATTCATAAGCATGACACAAAACAAAATTGATTTCACGTTGTTTTTCCGTCACTTAACAGAAGTTGCGGATGGAATGG
Source organism: Hyphomicrobiales bacterium (assembly GCA_965230545.1). GTDB lineage: Bacteria > Pseudomonadota > Alphaproteobacteria > Rhizobiales > HXMU1428-3 > HXMU1428-3. Next base: position 78,254 of record CBDDLE010000005.1, read on the forward strand.
ATTCAACTGATTTCCTAGAGTTGTTTGAAGACAGGGAGGCTGGGAAAAAGTGGCTTGATGAGTGGGGTGGGCGTTTCAACAAGGTCTCCTCTTCTAGCACAGATCGCCTTGAGGGAATGAAGCAAATAAACCCCATTTACATTCCTCGCAATCACCGGGTTGAGCAAGCCATTCAAGCTGGTTTGCAAGGTGACTTTGATTTGTTTCATGAACTGGTTGAAGTGCTCTCAAAACCTTTTGAAGCTCAAGCTGGGTTTGAGCATTATGAATTGACACCTACACCAGAAGAAATTGTTCGCCGCACTTTTTGTGGCACTTAACTTAGTCGACACTCGGGCTTGTTAAGATGGTTTGGCTTTCTTAAAAACAAAGTACAATCACAATGGTGGCGCCTTTACTCTAAGTTGGCTTTTTTCTCAGGTATGATCATTTTATTTTTTGAGCAACGATATATCTGTGAGGTGGATTGGCTGGATGGTTGCCGCTTTCTATGATTTTAAACCCGGCGTTTTCTATCAAATTGTCGAACTCGTGTGCTTTTCTAATCTTCACATAAGGGGCCTTACCTAGGAGTTGCATCACCGGCAAGATGAGCATCATAACTAAAAATTTAAAAGATATTGTCTTAGTTGGTTTGCACACAGTTTTAGAAATGAAGTAGCCACCTGGTTTCACTCTATTATTGATCTCCTTTAAATTTTCGGGGAGGTCTTTCAGTAAGTGAAGAATGTTAAATGCAAGAACAGCGTCATAATATATTTTTCCTTCAGCATTTGAAACAAGTGACTTGTCTAAGACGTCTGCTATCAAGAAGTGAATATTATTGACCCCTTGTTTTTCAGCCTTTTCTTGACCGATGCGTATCATCTCACCTGAAACATCAGACGCTGTTAATTCTTTTACACTATCTGCCAAGAGAAGTGCTGTTGAGCCGGTGCCGCAGCCGAGTTCTAGCACGATATCATCTTTGGTTAGATAAGACCTGGTTCGCTCAAGGGTGTGGTTATAAGCCTCTTCATTTGCAATTTTTGATTTGGCATATTTTTCCGCAACGCCGTCCCAAAATTTGGCTTCTTTTTGCATCTGCGCTCTCCTTTTAAAACAGAGATAACCATACGAAATAAGAATATCAATTGCTTAAATTTGTCGATCATATATACAAATATGCATGAACTGGGACATTGTATCATTTGACTGGAACCACGCTCGTGCTTTTTTAGTAACCGCTGAAGAGGGCTCTCTTTCTGCAGCTGCTCGTGCGCTTGGCCTCACACAACCAACGCTTGGTCGGCAAGTCTCTGCTTTGGAGCAAGAGCTTGATGTGCTTTTGTTTGAGCGTATTGGTAAAAGTTTGGTTTTAACTGATACTGGCGTTGAGCTTCTTGAGCATATAAAGAAGATGTATGATGCTGCCAATCAGGTATCACTTTCAGCTTCTGGACAATCGCAAGAAATTGAAGGGCGAGTGCGCATTACTGCTGGTGATATTATGTCTGCCTTCACGCTGCCCAAAGTCCTTCAAAAAATAAGAGAAGTTGCTCCACGGTTACAAATCGAAATTGTTGCTTCAAATGAAATTAGAGATTTGCAGCAAAGAGAAGCGGACATTGCCATTCGTCATGTGCGGCCAGAGCAGCCTGAACTTATTTCAAAACTTATTCGTGAAGCAGAGGGATATTTTTATGCGTCAAAGACTTATTTAGATAAAGCAGGTCGCCCCCTGACTAAGGACGACCTTCAGAACCATGCTTTCATAGGGATTGGTGATAATGCACGCATGATTGATTATTTGCAGCCCTTTCAAATTTTTTTAAACGAAGAAAATTTTCGCTTTAGTTCTGAAAATGGGATTGTTGCCTGGGAAATGGCAAAACATGACCTTGGGATTATTCCCATGTCTCACGAATTAGGGTGCTCAGACCCTTCAATGGAACACGTACTACCAAATATGGAAGCGATTAAATTTCCCATTTGGCTTACAGCTCATCGTGAACTTCATAGCAGCCGGCGCATACGTTTGGTCTTTGATTTGTTAAGTGAGTGCTTGTTAGAAGAATAGAGCTAGATACGAAATTAGTCATGTTTTTTAGCTTACTCATTTTGTCCGAGATCAGAAAAGTCCTTTTCCCAAATTAATTTTCCATTTTCTACTCTAAAACTAACACCATGCTCTTTTAAAGCGTCGGTTATTTTATTAAGAGTGACAAGTTTGCTTTTTAGGCAATTTTTTTCAACTTCAATCCTTCTAATGGTTGAAATTGCCAATTTTGATTGGTCAGCTAACTGCTTGTGCGTCAACCCTGCCGCAACTCTTGCAACTTTTATTTGCAGACCATTCGTAATATTCATTCATTTTCTCCAAACCACACAAAAACAAGCATGCACTAAAACTTCGTTATGCGAAGTGTAATAATTATCCACGCCAAGTATAAATTTAATACATGCTTGATTTTTATCAATTTTACTTGAGAAATATATTGATTTTTCTCATTAATACAAGTATTAACTTTTATTGTTGCTTGCTTTAAATTTTAATACAACAAACAATTCGTCACCATCATGTGGTATTAACGCATTTGACTGATTTTATTACTCAATATTGTTTTTAATATTTAAATTCAATCCATATGTCGAAGTACAAACTTTTTAATACTTTATATTATGGTGTTGTTTTGCGTAAATCTATGTTCTCGCTAACTAATCTTTTTAAAAAATTGATTGTATTAGCAAATAAATTTTACTTGATGAGGGGGTGGTGATGACCTTTAAAACCTCTTCTCTTCCCCTTTCTTCCCCTTACATTTCGCAAGTGTTTAGGGAAAATGCATATTTTGGAGATGACTTAAATCTAGAGAAACAAGGTAAAGAGTTTTCTAGAAATGATGATTTAGGGTTTCATACAATTAACTTACCTGAGAAATTTAAATTCATTGTCCCAAAACCAAAAATAGCGATTTTCTTAAGTACCTATGATGGTGAAAAATATCTGTCAGATCAACTTAGCTCAATCATTAATCAAAGCTATGACAACTGGAAGGTTTATGCTTGTGATGACTGCTCATCTGATGGCACCCTATCAATCTTAAGAGATTTTCATGCAAAATATTCCTCCAAAATTGATGTAAAACCCAATCAGAAAAACACTGGGTATATTTCAAATTTTTTGTCCATGGCTTGTGACAAAACCATTAAGGCTGACCTCTATGCTTATGCCGATCAAGATGATGTATGGGAAGCTGAAAAACTAGAAAGAGCAGTAGAATGGATTGCTTCAATTCCAAAAGATTGCCCAGCGCTTTATTGCGGACGAACAATTACCGTCGATGAAAACAACATTACCGAAGGGTTCTCTCCTCTTTTTTCTCGCCCTCCCAGCTTTGCCAATGCCATTGTACAAAGCATTGGAGGTGGTAACACCATGGTTTTTAACAATGCTGCCAGAGATCTCATAAATGAAGCAGGGGTAGATGTTAATGTTGCTAGCCATGATTGGTGGTCTTACATTTTAGTTTCTGGCTGTGGTGGACAAGTTTTTTATGATCCAGAACCCTCTATTAGATACAGACAACATAGCGGTAATTTTATCGGGACTAATAATAGCTTTTTGGCACGGCTTAAAAGAGTTTACATGCTGTTTCAAAACAGGTTCAAGACATGGAACCAAGGGCATATTGATAGCTTATCAAAAATGGATCATCGGTTAACCCCTGAGAAAAAAGAAACCTTAAAGCTATTTTCCGAAGCTCGCGAAAGCTCCTTTCCCAAACGATTGTTAAAGCTCAAAAAATCTAAAGTTTACCGACAAACCTTACTGGGAAACATCGGGTTAATTACAGCTTGTATTTTGAAAAAGTTATAAGGAGCAGAAAATGACAATACTTATAACTGGTGGTGCAGGTTTCATAGGCTCGAATTTTATCATTGATTGGTTAAAGACCTCAGATGAAGTTGTTATTAATTTGGATAAGCTTAGCTATGCGGGAAATTTAGAGAACCTATCTTCTTTAGAAAATGACCCACGTCATAAGTTTATTCAAGGTGATATCTGCGATCGATCAACAATTTCAAGTTTGCTAAACACCTATCGGCCAAGAGCTATTTTAAACTTTGCAGCAGAGTCGCATGTTGACCGGTCTATTCACGGACCAGAGGATTTTATTCATACGAATATTGTTGGCACGTTTAACCTACTGGATGTGACCAGGCATTACTGGAATGAACTGCCAATAACAGAAAAACATGACTTTGTGTTTTTACATGTTTCCACGGATGAAGTTTATGGCTCACTGAAATCCAATGATCCTGCGTTTTCTGAAACAAATCGTTATGAACCAAATAGTCCTTACAGCGCTAGCAAAGCTTCATCGGATCATTTGGTGAGATCTTATCACCATACTTATAAGCTTCCTACAATCATTACTAATTGTTCGAATAATTATGGTTCTTTTCAGTTTCCTGAAAAACTCATACCGCTTGTGATTCATAACGCCTTATCTCATGAAGCTTTACCAATTTATGGTGATGGCCAGCAAATTCGTGACTGGCTATATGTTGGTGACCATTGCCGTGCTTTAAAGCTTGTTCTTCAAGAAGGGACAGCTGGTGAGGTTTATAATATTGGAGGGCTAAATGAAAAAACCAATTTGGATATTGTTAAAACGATCTGCCAACTTTTAGATCTCAAAAAACCTAGAAATGACGGGATAACTTACCAGGAACAAATTCAATTCGTTGAAGACCGTCCTGGCCATGATAGGCGTTATGCTGTTAATGCCAACAAAATCCAACATGAATTAAATTGGTCCCCTCTTGAGAGTTTTGAAAGCGGCATAGAGAAAACCGTTCAATGGTATCTAGATAATCAACTTTGGGTTCAACGTGTTATTTCTGGAGATTACCGTGACTGGGTTAAGAGGCAATACGCATGAAGACCCTCTTATTCGGAGCGGATGGTCAAGTTGGCTACCATTTGCAGAAATCACTTCCTAAACTGGGACAACTTATCTCTTACAATAGGCAAGATGCCGACCTAAGGGATTTAGAAAAGCTAAAGACAATCATAAAAGACGTGTCTCCAGACATGATTGTTAATGCAGCTGCTTACACGGCTGTTGATAAAGCTGAAGATGATATTGGATCAGCTTTTAAAATTAACGCTGAAGCTGTTGAACTTATGGCGCTGGAAGCTAAAGAATTGAATTCTTGGCTTATTCATTACTCAACAGATTATGTTTTTGATGGCAAAGCCACCTCTCCATACATAGAAGATGCACAAGCTCAACCTCTAAATGTTTATGGTTGGACGAAGCTACAAGGTGAAAATGCAACCTTAAATTCAGACTGCAAGCATTTAATTTTCCGTACGAGCTGGGTTTATAGCGATAGGCGAAGTAATTTTGTAAAAACCATTCTCGCATTAGCGTCTGATAAAGAGACACTAAATATTGTGAATGATCAAATTGCTGTACCCACCAGCGCAGAATTTATTGCACAAACAACGACGCACTGCTTAAAGCAAGTTAACAATGACGAAGTTTCGTTACCTGATAATTCCGGCCTCTATCACTTAACTCCTTCTGGATGCATAAGCTGGTATGATTTTGCGTGTTTTATAATTGAAGAGGCAGAAAAGCAAGGTTTTCCACTTAGATTAAAACGATCAAAAATTGAACCAATTGCTTCGAGTGAATATTACACGCCAGCAAAACGCCCATCTTATTCATTGTTGGATAACTCCAAAATTAGGGAAGACTTTAATGTCGAAATACCCGACTGGAAATTTTACGTAAAAAAACTCATTTCTGAATTAAACTTGAAGGAAACAGCTTAATGCGTCGCGGAATTATATTAGCTGGTGGCTCTGGTACTCGTCTTTATCCAGTTACTCAGGTGATATCAAAACAGCTTTTACCTGTCTTTGATAAGCCTATGATTTATTACCCCCTCACGACACTAATGTTAGCTGGCATTAGAGAAATTTTGATTATTTCAACTTCGCAAGATTTGCCGAAATTCAAGGACCTTCTTGGGGATGGTTCTCAATGGGGCTTAGTTCTTGAATATGCCATACAACCCTCTCCTGATGGATTGGCACAAGCTCTGATCATTGGTGAAGAGTTTCTGACTTCTAATCCTTCTGCTTTAATTCTTGGTGACAATATTTTTTATGGGCACGACTTACAGTCCGTTCTAAAAAATGCTGACAATCGCTCTAAAGGGGCGACTATTTTTGCTTATCATGTTCATGATCCAGAGAGATATGGAGTGGCTGAATTTGATAAAACCGGAAAAGTTACCAGTCTTGAAGAAAAGCCTGCTCACCCGAAATCAAACTATGCTGTTACCGGTCTATATTTTTACGATCAGCATGCCCCTGCTCTAGCCAAAGACGTTCAACCATCTGATCGGGGTGAATTAGAAATTACAGATCTAAACCGTATTTACTTAGAACAGGGCCGACTCTCTTGTGAGCAAATGGGACGTGGATTTGCTTGGCTAGATACCGGCACCCATGAAAGCCTCGTTGAGGCTCAACAATTTGTTCAAACGATTGAGCATAGACAGGGACTTAAAATTGCTTGCCCTGAAGAAATATCTTTGCGTCGTGGTTGGATTGACTTTGAGCAGATGGAACGCTTAGCGGCCCCAATGTTGAAAAATAATTACGGTCAATATCTTTCTCAAGTTCTTAAGGAGTTTACTTTGTAATGCTTGCCTCCCCAACAGAACTTAAAGGCGTCTTTATTATTGAACCAAAAGTTTTTGATGATGAGCGTGGTTTCTTTTTTGAAAGCTATAATCATCAAAAATTCAAAGACGCTACAAAACTTGATGTTACGTTCGTTCAGGACAATCACTCGAAATCATCTCTCGGTGTTTTAAGAGGATTGCATTTTCAAAACGCTCCTCATGCACAAGGTAAATTGGTTCGCGTTCTTCAAGGAAATATTTTCGACGTTGCGATTGATATTCGCCCTCACTCTGTAACGTTTGGACAGTGGGTGAGTGCGCACCTTAGTTCAGAAAATAAAAAGCAGATTTGGATTCCGGCTGGATTTGCTCATGGTTTTTTAACTCTCAGCGAGACGGCTGAAGTGGCTTACAAAACAACTGGCCATTATCACCCTGAAAGTGAGTGTTCTCTTAATTGGGATGACCCTCAGATAGGTATTCAATGGCCCGAAAACATCTCGCCGATACTTTCCAGTAAAGATCTAGAGGGGCTCCCACTCTCAGCGCTACAAACCGAATTAGAACAATAAACAAGAAGAGTAAAAAGTGGAAAGCAAGCTAACAGATTTAAAAGCAAACGATGCCTCTCAAGAAGTTAATGATGGCACAGCTAAGCGGACATGCATCCTTGTGCTTGGTATGCATCGCTCTGGCACGAGTGCGATAACCCGAGTTTTGAGTTATATGGGGGCTACGTTACCACTACACATTATGGGACCAGCAAAAGGGAACGAGGCCGGCCACTGGGAGCCTAAAAAGCTTGTTGCCCTTCATGATGAACTGCTTGCTGAACTCGATAGCTCTTGGGATGATTGGCAATCAATCGATTTAACTCAATTAACGAGCGACCGACTTCTATATTATAAAAATCAAATTAAAAAGCTCATCAAAGATGACTTTAAAGATGCAAAACTCTTCGTGCTTAAAGACCCAAGAGTGTGCAAACTTCTTTCTTTCTATAAAGAGATATTTGCTGAGATAGATGTAGAGTTAAAAATAGTATCGCAATTTCGCAATCCAATTGAGGTGATGGATTCGTTAAAAACCAGAGATGGAATGCTAGAAAGTGATGGAGCTCTCCTCTGGTTAGACTATGTTCTAAACTCAGAGAGAGCCAGTCGAGGGCTAGAGCGTGTCTTTATTAAATATGATGATGTTATTAACGATTGGAAAAAGTCTCATGAGAGCATTAGAAACTCGTTAGACATCAATTGGCCATATGGACTTGATGAAATTGAAGACCAGGTTGACCAGTTTATCAGTCCAAAGCTATGCCATCATAGTCACAAAGACGAGGAAGTCCTTTTTGACCCGCTCCTTCGTCAATGGGTTAGTGAAGCATATAGTGCACTCCTTGTTTTGCTGAAAAAACCAGACTCCAAAAATGCGCAAAAGCGACTAGAAGAGATTGCTGATGAGTTTGAAAAAGCTTCTCCAATGTTGGTTCATATTAAATCGTCGATTAAGAATTCATTTGAGAGTGTTTTTGCTGAGAGGAACCAGCAAATAGCTCAGAAGGATGAGGTGATCGCTGAGCGAGACCGGCAGATTGCTCAGAAGGATGGAGCGATCGCAGACAATAACAAACGACTAAGTCTTCAGGACAGAATTTTTTTAGAGAAAGAAAAAGATAATACTGCAAAATTTGAAATTTTATTAAATAAAAACCAAAACTTGATTGACATAATAAGTAATTCTACAGACATTTTAAATCAAAAAGATTTTGAACTAAATGCTATAAAAACTAGCAAGTCATGGAAATATATCAGCAGTCTCAGAAATATTTGGAACTTAAGGAAAAAAAATTCTAAAGTAGTATTATCTGAATGCTCTAATGCATTAAAGCATTTTATCTTACATCAAAAACAAAATTCAAAAAGTCATGGAAAGTTTTTGGAAACAGGCGTGTTGATCGCATGTCCACCCCATGTGTTGACCTTGGCAAATTTATTTTCTCAAGAATTGAGAAATCTAGGCTTTAAAACATCCGTTGAAACGGATTTAGATAATCAATACTCTTATCAGCATTTATTTGTATTTTGTCCAAATGTTTTTAGTGGGATGAAGTCTGGTTATGTTGCAATACAATTAGAACAGACAACTAGTTCTCGATGGTTTACAACTGAATACATCGCTAAATTACATTCAGCGAGTATCATTATTGATTACTCTAAAGAAAACATTCAATTTTTGAGAGATATTGGTTTTCCTATTAAAAAACTGTTTTACGTACCTTTAGGTGTTCGAGAAGACCTAGAACCACTTTCAAACTTGAACTATCAAGAAAGGCAATATGATGTATTGTTTTATGGTGATGTACACTGCGAAAGAAGGAAAAATATACTCGGCGAATTAAGCAAAAAATACAACATTATTATTGAAAGTAATAAGTTTGGCCCCGAGCTATGGGATATAATTAAAAATAGCAAATGCGTACTTAACCTACACTATTATGATACAAGTCTCTTAGAAACAACCCGTATTTTAGAATGCTTAGGCTTCAACACCCCGGTAGTTAGCGAAGAATCCATTGATGTTGAAACGATGGATGAGTTTCAGTCTGTAGTTAATTTCGCAAAGAATGGTGATATTACCTTACTAGAAAAAGCATTAGAACAGACACTCAATTCTAATAATTGGGAAAAACATCTTACTAAAATTAAAAATTTCAAGGCAGGACAAAATCACACTTTTAGGAAATATTTTAGAAGGGTGCTATATGCTAATAACTTTATTAGCCTTGCAGACCTAGATTCCCATTATCTTACTAATTCACCAAAATTTAAAAACAGTCATGGAATTTGCTTAACTCTTCCTGAAACATTAGACCGCTATAAAAATTTTAAATCTCAAAATGCAGAAGACAATTTCATTAGTTTTGATGGAGTCCGTCACAAGCAATCTTGGGTCGGTTGTGGCCTAAGTTTTAAATTTCTCATGAAATACTGCATTGATCAAAATGTAGATCAATTAACAGTTTGTGAAGATGACGTTAACTTCCCCAAAGATTACGACATTAGAAAAAAAGTTGTTCATCAATATTTAGAAAAACATAGAGGTGAGTGGGATTTATTTTCTGGTTTTATGTCAGATATTTCAAATAATGTAAGAATTAAAAAAATTGAAGATTATCGTGGCGTAAAGTTTATATGGTTAGATAGAGCCATCAGTATGGTTTACAATATTTATACTAAAAATTCCATGAAAGTAATCTCAGAATGGGACCCCAATCTGATAGACTCAGAAAACAATACAATTGATAGATACTTGGAAAATCACAATATTAGAGTTGTAATGGCGTTTCCATTTTTAGTTGACCATGATGATAACCTAAATTCATCAATATGGGGATTTAAAAACAGCCAATATAACGAACTTATAGAGAAATCTAACACAGTAATAAAAAGAATGATTGATAATTGGGAGAAGCATACTTGATGACTTTTTATCCATTCATGTATTTTTCAGTTATAGCTAAAAAGGAAGTTTTATGAGTTTTGGTATTGCTTATGCAGGGGGAGACTACAACCCTTTATCTACTGCTGGTAGATTTGAAAATACAAAATATATGCTAGTACAGTTTTTAGAAATGGCTAACAAATTCAGTAATATTGGAGTTGACCTGAAAGTTGCATGTGACCGTAGAGTAATTTCGCAGGCCGAAATTACTGATGAGGAAGTACAAAGACTTTGTTTACCCTACGATAATGTTTCTGATATTTTTGAAGAACATAAATCCGTTGAATGGTCATTGATCTGGAATGGTAGTTCACAAAAACAGCTTGTAAATTCGCTAAAGAGTATTAATTGTCGTGTAGTATTCGTTGAATTAGGCGTTTTACCGCAGAATGGGAATTATTTATTTGATGTCATAGGGGCTAATCAAGATTCTGAACTCGCAATGCTTAAAAGCTTCGTGCCTTCTCGCGATATAGAGTTTGAAAAATTTCGCTCAATGTATTTATCTCTACTACCAAGTACAAAACCAAAAACAGATTTTTTAAAAAGTTATGAAGAAAGACCTATTGTTTTTCTTCCATTGCAGATGGAAACAGATTCAAACATAGTTAGACATTCTCCATATAAGAAAATGAATGATTTTGTTAATGCTGCTTCAAAAGCGTTTGGGGAAAGTATTATTGTTGCTCGACCGCATCCTAGGCAAAAAAACGTTTCGATAAATTGTAAATCTAAAAATGTAATAGTAACCAATGAAGGATCTCTTGGGTACTGGCTAGATAGATGCGATATTATTTGTGGTATAAATTCTACTGTTTTAATTGAAGCTTTAATGTATTTGAAACCAGTTATAGCTGTTGGCAAAGGCTTAGGAAATAATAAGTCAGTATTTGCGCTTGAAGGTGAAAACTCATTAGATAATTCAATAAGTTTAGGAATGAAAGTAGACTATGAAAGCATAAGAAATTTTATTTTGGAAATTATTTTTCGAAGGCAAATTTCTTTATTGAATTTATCGTCAAGAGAAGCTGTGTCAGAGAATAGAGCTTTGAAAAGTATATTACTTCACAATACTAAATAACTATTTCCAAAAATATTATTGAATGGCGTTCTAAATGAATTTTAACTTTGTTTATCTAGCATATTTTAATTTTTTGTTAAAATATAGAAGAACTATTATTGGCCCATTCTGGTTATTGATAAGCCCTTTGATCTTTATTTTTCTTTTAGGGTCACTTTTTGCTAGAATATCTAGTATCGATGAGAATGTTTTTATTCCCCACCTCGCGATCGGCTTGATCACTTGGACAATGATATCTGGTTTTATAGTAGAAAGTACAATAATTTTTCAAAAAAACCGTTCTCATTTATTGCAATCAAATGTGTTACTGCAAGATATAATTATTAGCAGTATTACTTTTATTTTGATGCAATTCCTTCATCAGTTATTAATTATTATAATGGTGCTCGTCTATTATGACGTGCAACTAACTATATACTCATTAGTCAGCATTCTAGGTATTTTATTTTTAATTACAAACGGCTATTGGCTCTCAATTGTATTTGGTTTCATTGGTGCGAGGTATCGTGACTTAAATGAAATAACACAAGCTTCCATGAGAATATTTATGCTAGCAACGCCAATCATTTGGATGCCAAGTGAAGCTGGCCGAGGTGGGGCGCTTGGGCCTTATCTCACATTTAATCCGTTCTATCATTTTCTTGAAATCGTAAGAGCACCTTTACTCAATCAAACCATAAGCCTTTTAAGCTGGGCCGTTGTTATTGGTATTACGATCGCTGGCTTTGCCTTTGCTTATTTTTTTTATAATCGTTATCACAAACAGCTCCCTCTTTGGGTTTAGGTGAAGGTAAGTTACTTAAATGACAAAACCGCTTTTAGAAGCTAAGAACCTGTTCCTCAAAGTGCCTATTATTCAACCAAGCGATCGTAAGTTGCTTAGCAACCCCACGTCTTTACTCAAAGATTTTTACCTCTCAAAAACCGAGCGTGGGTTTGCAACTTTATTGGACAATGTCTCATTCATACTTGAACCTGGGATGCGCATTGGATTGATTGGTGTGAATGGAGCGGGGAAAAGTACATTGCTTCGTGTATTGGCCGGGATTTATCACCCAACTCACGGATCTTTAGTTGTGAATGGAACCGCTAAAGGTTTGTTTGATGTCTCGCTTGGTATGCACCCTGAAGCTACTGGCCTAGAAAACATCTATATGCGGGGCCTACAAATGGGTTTGGGGTTAAAAGAGATCAAGACACTCATTCCTGAGGTACTTGAGTTCTCTGAGCTAGAAGCAGATATAGACAAACCTTTCAACACTTATTCTGCTGGCATGAAACTTCGTCTTGCGGTTTCAATCTCTACGATGGTTGAACCAGACATCTTATTGCTGGATGAATGGATTGGTGCCGGAGACGCAAGGTTTCGTGAGAAAATTACTGAGCGCATGAACGGACTGGTTTCAAAAAGTCGAGGGCTTGTTCTTGCAACACATAGTATGCCGTTAATGAAACGCGTTTGTACTCACGCATTGGTACTTGAAAAGGGACGTGTGATTTTTAATGGGGAGCTTGAGGAAGCTGAGAAGTTTTATAAAGAGCATTTGAATAAATGAATCTAATGTAATAAGAGGTAACCTTTATGCCCATAGCTTCAAATCAGACTAAAAGTGCTGGCTTCATACATATACCTAAATGTGCAGGAACTTCAATCGAAGTCGCATTGGGTATATCAAGTAAATATCCTGAAATTGGCAATCAACCTACTAAAACAGAGCCAGATATTCCAACTTTATTTGGTGGTGGTCTTCAACATCTCACGATACGTGAAATATTAAGTCATTATAATCATTTTTGGGAAGAAATAGATTTTTCATTTACTGTTGTTAGATCACCAATTGATAGATTTATATCTCACTTTTTATGGAAATATTATAGATTTACTAAAAAACCACACAGTGATGAAGAGTTATCAAAACAATTAATATCTCATACTAAAGAAGTTGAAAATTTTGCAGAAAATAATTCCCTTTTTCATGATCCTTTTGAGGGACTAGAATATAATGAGGAAAATCCTCATTCACTTCATCTTAATGACGTTAACAGGCACATAATACCTCAATGTTGTTTTTTGTATGTTAAAGGCGGTGTTCCAATTGATTATATTTTTTCAATGGATCACCTTGAATATCTTGAAAAGTTATTAATACAAAACAACGTTCTTCAAAAGCCATTAGAACAAAGGATGAAGACTTTATTAAAAGATCAAATCACACCTCTGGTTTCCGAGGAACTAATAGAAAAAATTAGGAGAATATATAGACATGATGAAGATCTATATAATGAAATAATAAGTCTTTCTAAAAATGCTAACAAATCTTATGTAGTAGGAAAAGAAATATCTCATATCAAAAATAGATCGTTGGCTGTTCATAAAGAAAAACATAATTCAGTGTGCTATGAATCAAATAAGATTCCTAAGAAAATCTGGATGTTATGGTTGCAAGGATGGGACAATGCACCTGAATTGGTGCGAAAATGTAAGACCACTTGGGTTGAAAATAATCCTGACTGGGAAATTAATTTACTAACTAAAGATACACTATCTGATTTTGTTAGCTTACCAGAGATTTATTCTAACCACCTTAAACTTACGCCTGCTGCATTTTCTGATGTTTTACGAATACATTTGTTAGCAAAATTTGGGGGTGTTTGGGCTGATGCTACCACTTGGTGTGCAAAACCACTAGATCTATGGATTGAAAGAGTAACTGAAGATCGTGGCTTCTTTGCCTATTCAAAACCTGGTCCAGATAGACCAATAGCTAGTTGGTTTTTAGCGGCCCAAGAAAATAATTATATTGCAGATAAATTTCAACTAGCTGTTGATAATTTATGGCACGAATTCTTGCGTAGTGGGGACGATGCCTTAGACAAAATTTTCAGCGATAATAATGACTTAAACTTCATTACTGATGGTAAAAAAAAGGCAATTTATCCTCATCTCATTCGACTGAGCAGGTATATTCCGAAACATTTCAAGTTTGGCCTAGGATACAATTATACAACAACTAGAGAACTTACCCCAGACCCAAAAAGTAAGTATTATTTCTGGTTTCACCGTACATTTGATGCATTGCTAAAACATGATCCCAAATTTTTAAATATGTGGAATAGTGGCATTGAAATTAGCGCGGACGCTCCTCACTTTTTGCAACACTCTGGATTACTAAATCCGATCTCTAATGAGTGTCAAATACACATTACAAACAGAGTTACAAATGTTTACAAGCTAAACAGAAGAATAAACTACACAGACCAAAATCTGCCCGGGACAGTATTAGATTTTTTATACAAACATTAAAGTCTATCATAGAAATAAATGTAACGAGGTTGCGAATCTTGGCTATCAATAAGAATAATCAATTAATAAAAGGGTTTGATGGTGTAAGGGCAATTGCTGTAATTCTTGTTTTGCTTACTCATCTCCAAATCTTAAAACAGCTTCCCGATCCATATAATTCAATTGCATACTATCACCTATTTTCCGGACTGTCTGGAGTTCACCTATTTTTTTTACTATCAGGTTTTTTGATTACGAATATAATTATAAGAGATTGGCAATTTGGTAGATTTTCCATAAGAGATTTTTATGCACGAAGAATACTTCGAATTTTCCCATTATACTATCTGATACTAGCTCTAACAGTTTTAGTTAATTTATTTATTTGGCCAATAGCTGAAACGAAATCGATTTTATATGCAGGTGGTTTTATAACGAACTTTATTGAAAAAGCCGACAAATCTCATGTTTTAATGCATACTTGGACGCTTTCTGTTGAACAGCACTTCTATATTTTGTGGCCCTTTATTATTATTTATATTCTACGTTGTTCTTGGCGTAATTTAGGTTTATTTTTATTGGTATTTGTATTGTTTTGTATGATTTTACAGATATTAATGATTTCTATGACTGACTTGGTACAGACTTATTTTGTAGACAGGTGGTCCTTTACTGTTAGTTATAGTATTGCTTTAGGTTGCATGGCCTCAATAGGTGTTAATTTTTTACCCAGGAAGTACGCGGTTTTAATTTCTCGCCATAAATATTTAATCATAGTGCTTGCAAGTATACTATGCCTTCACAACTTTATGGGAATTACTGAACTTCCGTTTAGGATTAGTTATTTTATAAGAGATTTAGGCTTCATGATATTTCTTATATATATATTTAATCATCAAGATTCTATATTCGTAAAAATACTACACATGAGGCCGATACAATATATTGGTCAAATTTCTTATGGTATATATATGTGGCAAGGTTTTTTTCTATCTACAAACCCCTATCGTACATTAGAACAATTATGGCCACCATCAGCGTTACTTGGGCTTATTGCAGTTGTTATTATTTCTCCAATTTCTTATCACTTTTTTGAGAAACCATTTTTGAGTTTAAAAAATAAATTTGGTAACAGATAAGCACTCAATTCTTTACACCATCACAGCTATGCTAGAAATTAACCGGGTTCCAGCAGTTCCACTAATAGATTCACGTACTCGAACCAAGTGTGAGTTTGATATTGGTGATGGGGCTGTGCATGGTATTATTGTTACACCACTACTAGCTTCGTATAATGCTGAATTAACAAAGGAACCGCCCTCACCGGTCGGTGTAATTGAAATAGCGTCACCTGCACTCGCACTAAATATTCCAGATTTAACTATGATACCTTTTTGACGAAAAGCTGTGCCAAATAGATTTATAAGCATTGGTGATATATCCAAGGTCATAACTCTAGTTGAAATTAATGACGTTGGATCACCAACCTGTATTGTTTCTCCATTCTCCCAACCTGATATATCAGTGCTTGAAGTTGCTCTCAATTGATTTGCAGCAGGCTTGGCCATAACCCAAGCACTTTGCTCAGGAGATTTTGACATATTCCAAATCCGTATGTAGCTAACACCTTCCATTATGTTTTCTATAAAAGTGCCTGCTACAGCACTAGTAAGTGTAATTGTGTCAGATGAGATTGAGTTAATAATTGCTGTTCTTGGATTATGTCCACTAACTGTGTTGTTTCTATAAATAGAAACTGTTCCATCTCCCCCAGGGGTAAAGACAACAGAAGACAAAGTGACGCCAGTGTCAATATTTCTTACCCCCTTTACAGAAACTACCCCATCATCTTTATCTATCACTAGTCCTTCGTGAAAGGTGCTTCCATCGGGGGAGACTTTCACATGAAAATCATCATCACCAGTAAGACCAAATTCGGCTCGACCTGAAAATCCGGTTTGAAATAAGACACTGGCTGTATCTGAGCTCGCATTTTTATTGACTTTAATTTGATGATCTCCACCTTCATGATTGAAGAGTGAAGCAGGTGAATTTATTGAGAGGCGGTTTATTGTCTCTGCGGTTGCATTGATGCCCACCAGACCTTCTGATACTGGGTTTAGATTTGTTCCGCCAGCACTAGCACTGCTAATAACCCAACTGCTGCCATCCCAACCAACGAGACTTGCTTCATCTGCGACCCATGCCAGCCAACCGGTGTTCGGTGTATAAAATTCCCAACTGCCATCTTGAAAAGCAGCAACCTTTAAGTCTTGCCCACCCCAATCATCACTTGCACCATTAGCTACAATATAACGATCACCTTCATTGGGTGAGGTTGGCGGCGTTGATAAATCTCGATCTAAAACAGAGAGATGAATAATCGCATCTAGTGCTTTTAATGCTTCATTATGCGTGACATGTTTTTGTGCCTGAGCAGCTGAGATAAAGGGAAGATTGAGATGGGGTGTTTTTGCCATTGCTATTTGCTCCTTTATTCAGAACTATATTCGCAATAGCTAGAGCGGGGATAAGTCTATTAAGAAAAACACGCACTGATATGCCCCCGATTTACTAGACACCTAGCTGCTTCCATTTTTCAAGTTTCTCGAACTCAATAGGCGATAGCAAATCATTGTTACCATGCTTTCGTTTTGGGTTGTAGAAAAACTCGATATAGTCAAAAACATCAGCACGTGCTTGCTGGCGTGTTTTATAGGTTCTCCGTCTGATCCGTTCTCTTTTCAAAGACGAGAAAAAGCTTTCAGCCACAGCATTATCATAGCAGTTACCACGGCGGCTCATGCTGGCTTCCATGTTGTGTTGTTTTAAAAATGTTTGCCACTCAAGTGAGGTAAACTGACTGCCTTGATCTGAATGAACAATCACCTTTTCAGTTGGCCTTCGTCGCCAGACAGCCATCAATGAAGCATCTGTGACAAGATCTGTTTACATACGTGATTGCATGGACCAACCAACAATGCAGCGTGCATATAAATCCAGCACTGCGGCCAGATACAACCAGCCTTCATGTGTTTTGATATAGGTGATGTTTGTTACCCAAATCTGATTCGGCATGTTTACATTGAAAACCTGACCAACTTGATTTGTTGCAATAACGTTGACCTTACCAGCCGAGAAGGTTGGGCGACGTTTATAACCAATTTGCGCCTTTATGTTTGCTTTTGTTGCCAACCGAGCCACACGATTAGGACTGCAGCTTTCCCCAAGATGTCGTAGGTCAGCATGAATTTTACGATAGCCATAAACACAGCCGCTTTCTAACCAAGACTGTTTTATAAGAGCCGTTACCCGCTGATCATCTCTTGCCTTTTTGCTTAGTCCAGATTTGAGCCAAGCATAAAACCCACTGTGATGAACTTTGAGCATACGGCACATAGATCGAATGGAAAATTGAACACGATGTGCCTTCATGAAGGCGTACTTCATTTGGCATCTTTGGCGAAGTACGCCGTGGCCTTTTTTAAGATGTCACGCTCTTCTGTCACTCGTAACAGTTCAGCTTTTAAACGGCGGATCTCGTCAGATTGGACTTTAACATCTTGGGAAACTGGGTCTGGTTGATGATAAAGCTTAATCCAGTCATACAGAGACTTTGTGCAAACCCCTAATCTTTGGGCAACATCCTGTACTGAATAACCTCGTTCCTTGACCTGAAAAACTGCATCCCGCTTGAACTCTTCAGTGTATCTTTTGTGTCCCGTCATCGTCTAACTCCTTGCTTCCAATTTGTAAGGGCAAGGTGTCTATAAATCTAGGGGCATATCATCTATCCATTACACTTAAAAGAAAAAAAGAGGAAGGACCGTTTAAATGGCCCGTTATGCGTACTAATTTTTATGTGACGTGACAGCTGATTGATAATGCTTTGATTATTGAGCGTATACATCACAATTTAGGAAAGTAATGTATTAAATTGCTCTAGTT
This sequence comes from Hyphomicrobiales bacterium, assembly GCA_965230545.1. Classification (GTDB taxonomy): domain Bacteria; phylum Pseudomonadota; class Alphaproteobacteria; order Rhizobiales; family HXMU1428-3; genus HXMU1428-3. Next base: position 96,757 of record CBDDLE010000005.1, read on the forward strand.
CTGTAATCAGATCTATTCGAGTCTGAATAGCACAAAAATTCTAGCTCTGTTTTGTACTAGAAAAAACTTCTCTATTTTCTTAGGGCAGCAATAGTTGAAGTTAGAAGTGATATCTAAAAACGTATTTTGATATTCAGCCCTCAAGGTCTACTAACAGCCCCATACCATAAGTTACGTATGTCAAAATATGTTACAAAATAGGGTAAATTGTAACAGATTTTTCAAATAAAATTTGTGTAGATGACAATAGATGCTTCAAATTGATCCTCCCCAGTGAAATAGTCCATTTTGAATGTTAAATTATTTATCTACAACATCTTCAATAAAGAATTGCATTGACCCATCATAAAGTCTTATTCGGATAGGCAGAGACTTATCTTGCCAAGCACCAAGAACTCCGAATTGATGAGTTGTTTTATTGTACATCGGAACATACCCACCACCAACTTCAAAACCTTGCTCAACTAACCAAGGAATTATTTTTTTAGCTAAGTCTGCACTTTTAAATGTCTTCCATTTTTCATAATAAACACTGCAACTTCTAAATTCTCTGTCAGAAAAAATATCAATAAATGCTTCTAAATAACGCACTTGTCTGTTAAGTTTTCCTGTTCCTTTATTAATCACGTAAGCTTTTTTATCCTTGCTGATTTTAACTGTAATTTTTTCATTTGAGCCACCTTCACGTTTGATAAAAGAATACGGATCTTTTAGTACTAGCCGACATTCTTCTTTGAAGAATTTCCAAGTCTTTTTGAATGTGTCAAATGTATTCGCGTTTGCAGTTTTAGTTGATAAAATCATAAGTAAAAAAGATAAGGTCAGTAAGCGCATTTAGAAACACCTCCACTAAAAAACCATCAAAAAGTCTAAGTAATATATTAGGCAAACTCTCATGTAAGTTTTACTCATCATCTCTCACAGCATTAAGAGTAAAGGAGCCGTTGGCGGGATATTTCTTACCATTTCTTAAAGTGTAATACCCCTCAAAAATTAAAACCAAATATAATTCTTGTCCTGTCTTGCCGAATGTTCGCCCTCGAACTTCAATGTTATTGATGTTCAAGTCTTTCCAATCATCATCTCGTAAACCAACTTTACGCTCGTTCTCCATTTTAGCTGTACCATCTCCATATAACTCACCGTTTCTATAAGTAAGAGAAAGGTTTGCTGTAGTCGGGTGGTCGTGTTCTTGCGTGCCTAGTTCTTTCATATTGACTTTAATATCTAATGCAGAATTAACTTGAACACTTCCTTTTAAATATGGTGAAACATGCAAAGGCACTCCGAATTCTAATTTTTTATCATCATCTCCAGATATGATGCTTCCCCAGCCACTAATTTTGTATTTACCTGGTTTAATGTCATCAATGTAATAGCTATCAACTATAAAGCCTTGATTGAACCCTCCACTAAAAGTATTTCGATAAGACAATTTTTTATTTTTTTCAAAGGAACTAGAGGCACTCCACCTTACTGATCTAAGGTTTTCATTTCCAAGAACAATACCGTTTTCATCAGCACCAGCTTTGTCAAATTCATTAAAGTGACCAACAGTCAGCGCTATGAAACGCGTATTTTTTAGAGAGCGTTCATATTGTGCAACTGCATCACGTTTTTTAAGTAGATAAAGACCATCAATAGTTTCAGTAAAACGTAACCGTGTTTCATTTTGATCAAAACAAAGGTCCGTAAAAATATATTCGTCTAAATCCTTTTTTTTACCTCTTTTACTTCGTCCACTGTAATATCTAATAGCAGTCAGACCAAAGGTTCCTGTACAATCTGTAATCTTATGATACTCAAATTTGTTTTGAGGGAAGTTGTGCAGAGGGGCTTTAACTTCTGTTTTATTATCGGCATGTGCAGTATTCAAAAATAAAAATGAAGCAGCAATTGATAGTACAAATGATAGTCTCGACATAAAAATTTCCTCTATCTGAATGATTGAGTTTTTTGTAATAACTACTATTAAAGTTTTTAGAAAAAGAGTTACTTTTGATTAGAAAATTATATGAAGCTCTGTGGTTCTGGTGATTAATTATTGGCCACTTTTGTTCCCAAATTCACGACTTGAACTCGTCTATTACCAGCAGCCTCGGGGTTGCTTGTAAATTTTAATTGCTCTTCACCATATCCAACAGAGATCAGGCTTTTGGGATTGATTTCAAAATTAGAACTAAGAAAAGTTTTTACAGCTTTTGCACGTTTTTGAGATAGCTTTTGATTATAGTCAGCAGAGCCTTTTGCATCGGTATGGCCTGCTACCATAAATGTGCTACCTGATAATTTTTGATCTTCGAGGGCTTTACCTAAGGTGATAAGAACTTTGGTTGCTTGTGGAGTTATCACTGCTGAATTGTACTCAAAATAAATCTCAAGATCGACTGTTGGTGATTTATTTTGTTTGACGAAATGAGTAAGAAACTGACGGTCTCCGACAGATAAGTTAGTACCATTTTTCACTCGTTCAATATTAGCTTTATTGAACTGAAGCAACTCAAGCTCTTCTATTGATAATGTTCGAGGACCTTTTTGAACTGGCTTTTTCTCCTGTAACATTTCAACCAATTGATCACTCGTGAGAGATTGCTGAGCGAAAGCAGAACCAGTAAAAAACACTAGTGTTAAAACACTCAAAATTATCTTGCTATTTGTTTGCATGCTTACGCTCCTAATTTTGTAATGAAGTCAAAATGAATTAGCCATTATTAGAACTGTGACTTAGTGAATACTCACCGGGCTAAATTTTTAATTTTAGTGAGTGGACTATAATAAAAAGAGTTAGGAGCCAATAAGAAGCCATAACTTTCTATCTTTTCCTTAGGGCCAACCAATTCAGTATAATACTCAAGATGCCCTCGTTTTCTTTTCGACCATTTCAGAACACAATTATAAGCACCCTCACCACCGTGATTGGCTCCATATAAAAGCTTTTGACTACCACGACGAACAGATCGCCAGGCTTTTGAACATTTATGGATCGAACTGCTCAAAAATGAATTATCTCTATCTTTGTAATGAGAATTGAAACAAATATTATCATAATGGCAGCGATTTAATTTTCTTGGTTTTACAACGCCAATGAGTTCTACGTGATATTTGTTAGCCTTCTGAACGGTATCAATAAAATAGAATTCTTTATCACCATAACTGAGCATTTCGTTTATCAGAGATTGCGGCATAACGTTAGGATTTGCTGCATTCCCATCAGCACTTACCCCTTCTCCAAGTTTCGCCATATTTTTTATAGATTTAGTTGCCGTTTTATGAGCATTCTCTAAAGTTTTTTTAGTATACTCAGTAGTAGAAACCATTAGAAAAGGAGAATGAAAGCCAAGTTGTCCATTTACATGAAGATAACGTCTAATTAGATAACCAAGATTAGCTTCAGGCTCAAAAAAGTGACCTGCCATAAAAATTATAGCACAAGCTGATAAACACTTTTTACCTGACTCCACAACCGTATAAACTGAACGGTAAGCTTCACTGCTTTCAAAATATGGCTTTCTATGTTTTCCTAGTAAGAATTGAGCGATCTTTATGCTTACACTAAAAATACCACCTTCACTTTGCAGGCAAAGCCCAATTCTAGAATATTCAGGAAATTTAGAAACAACCGCTTTTAATCGGTCTAGATCACCAGGTAAAATTGCACCTATCAGGCGAATATCACATTTAATGGACAGGTTACCTTCAACCCCTCCCCCCCGGGAAATGATAGGACTGTTTTTAACCACTTCAAACTTCGCGGCTTTAACTTCCGATAAAGTAAAATTTATTAATAGACCTAATATCAGAAAAAAGAAAAATTGCTTCACCCTTTTAGCCCCTGTGTATGATAACAATTTATTATTAACGCAAAGCATTAATCGAGTGAAGAAGTTTAATATTAAATAATTGTAATACAGCCCAATAATCACGAGTTTGTGATTATAATAACATAGATTTATATTGTGTATTGATGCATTTAAAATCTTGTAAAAATTTTATACAGTAAAGTCAGAGAATAGATAATCATTGATAGTTGGTCTTATAACTCACCTCGGCAAAGTCTCAATTTTCGTTTGGGGGGGATAATAATAAGAATTAGGAGCTAAGGTGAAATAGTAATCTTCTAGTTTTTTTTTATCGCTATCAACAAGTTTATAATAATATTCTAAATGCCCACTTTTCTTATTAGACCATCTCAAAGCACAATAATACACAGCCTCGCCACCATGACCGCTTTGAAAGAGAAGAGTTTGATTGTTTCGCCGTTGTGACCGCCAGTCTTCCCAACACTTACTGTTACTGTTGTCTTTAGCAAAATCTAGTTGACCATTTAAGTAGCTATAATATGCATTTTGACAAATCTTATTATAATGACAACTATTCAAATTTTTAGGTTTTTTCACACCAATAAGCTCAATGAAATTTATTTTTGCTCTATGAACTGTATCAATTTTATAAAATTCATTTTTACCTCGGCTAAGCATTTCAATAATTAAAGTTTGTGGCATAAATTTATAATTAGGGCTAAAACCATCACCTGTTAAACCATGACCTAATTTTGCAAGGTTACGAACCGCTAAGGCCGCAAGGTTGTAAGCATTTTCTACAGTCTCTTTATCATACTGACTTTGGTCTAAGGTAATGTAAGGAGAATGAAACCCTAACTTACCTTTTACATGTAGGTATCGCTCTGTGAGATAACCAACTTGTTCCACTACTTCATAGTAGTGCCCTGCCATAAAAATAATGGCACAGGCTGAGAAGCATTTTTTATCTTTTTCAATGTAAGTAAAAATAGAAAGGTGGCCCACTTCATCATCAGAAGAAAATTTCAGCCCTTTTCCTAACAGCATTTCAGCGATGCGAATACCTTCGGCAAAAGAACCACCAACACTGTCTAGACACAGCCCAATTTTCGTCCATGGTTTTTTAGGAAACTTTAAGAGAACGTCTTTTAGTCGTTGTGCATCGCCAGGTCTAATTTCGCCTGAAAACCGGATGTGGCATTGGGTTATTTTTCGACTTAAACCACTATCATTTACGGCACGCACAGGTGACTTATCAACGACTACAATCTCAGCAGAGATTGAAGCAGATGCTGTGAAGTTTAACGCGAGGAAAAATAAAAATACGAAAAGAAAGTGTTTCATACATAGTAACCGTTTCTAAAATTTAGCTTTGCGACCTAGCTAACAGTAAAAATTAAAACAAAGTAACAAGCAATAATTACATGAATAGCACTGGCCATTTCATCTCAGATCACAAAGAAGTGAACTATCAAATATTTTTATAACAGTAATAATCGCCAACATTACATATCTTTAATTTTACATATCTCCAAAACTTATATCTATTTTAAGGGTGTTTTTTTAAAAGTTTAAGATTGGAGATATTATGAAAAATAAGTTTTTTAATTTTAAATCTGTTCTTGTCGGATCTGTATTTCTTGTAGGTTCTAATTTATTTCCCACCAATTTACTTGCGCACCCGTTTTCGCAGCAAATGATCAATGAAGCTCAGTCTCTTTATTCCAAGAGATTAGTAACCCAAATAGATTTTAGAGTAAAAACAACGGCGGGCGAGCCAACTAAAAGCGAGATGTTACAATCAATGCGGCAGGCACTCCAGGCTGGTGGTTCAAAAAAAGTTGGGTTGCAGCTCAAAGACATAAAGAAAATTGGCTGTAACAAACTTTCTGATACGAGTTACAAGTGCGCTTACCGGAGTTACATGGGAGGCAACAACCCCTTAGTTAAAGCCATTGCTCCTTTCACAAATGGTGTGAATATCAGTGAAAGAATTTTCACAAGATACGGAACTACATGGGTGATGAGTGGATATTGAGCATCATTAAAATGAAAGTCCTACTCTAACTTTCTCTCTCACACGGGAAAGTATTTTCTGAATTTAAATGTTTGAATGAAAGGTGATTTTAGATGTCTACTCGAAATAGCAAAGAAGAAATGCGGGAAGTTTATGCTGCAAACTCTCAGGATGCCATGGATCGTGCAAACGACTATTATACAGAGACAATAGAAAGTGTAAATGCAAGAGAAAATGCGAGACTTCAGCGCCTAAGAGAGGAAGCAAGAAAAGAAGAAGAAAAACAGAAAAAATTAAGACAAGAGCAAAAAAAAGCTGAACAAAAAAAGAGGAAGCAGCAGAAAAATAGTTCATTAGATGAAGAGCTTGATAGAAACATTGCTGCCGGAGCTTTTATTTTATTTGGCCTTATCACTTTAGCATATACAGAAAATTGGGTTCCAGGTTTAGTCGTTGGGGTTATCGCTGCGATTATTGCTTATAAATATTGGCAACAGATAGTTGTTATTGGTGTGCTTGTTGGGATACTTGGCATTATTGGAATTAGCAATAGCAAAGCAAATCAACCTGATACATTGAAAGAAAGTCACATAATATCAGCAACAGAAAAATGACAGTAAATTAAATAGCGGATGTTGAATCAAATTGTTTTACTTGTCAATTAAAGTATTAAAAAAAATTCATTTGATTTTTCAGCGACTGTCTATTTATTTTAAATTACTATCTTGTTAATCACTCAAACGTGGGGGCGTTCATGAGACTTAATTCTTTAAAACTAAATACTATTATCGTTTGTTCAGCACTGTTTTTAAGCACAAACTTCTTCTCAACAGAATTGCTTGCAATACCAAATATTGGCGATGTGAGCCATAAAGCTTCTCCTAATATAAATCAGAATTTTCGAACATTAGTTGCTTCTAAAAAACGGGCGGTACCAATCTCTGAAGTGGAGGGATTAAGAGAGTATGTTAGAAAAGTATACCCTCATCTGGACAACTACCATGCACAAATAAGTGCGATACTGGTTGACCTTGATAAGAAAAAAGATGGCGTAAAAGAAATTTTACTTCGTGTTGAAGCTGGCTGCGGTAGTGGTGGGTGTAATTTTGAGGTGCTCAAACGAACCGGTGATGATCGGTTAATTCCTCTTTTAAATAGTACTCTTTGTTATGATTTGAAAGTTGGTAAAGGATACTCGAATGGATATCGAAATTTAAAATTAATATGTCGAAATTATGAAGGGGGAGCTGCCACTAAAACTTATCGTTTACGCTTCAATGGTCAACATTACGAATAAAAATTTTAAACTCGATAAGGTAGTTTTTTCATGGCCTTTAAAAGTCAGCTCTTTGTTTCAATTTTTAGCTTATTTTTTTGCAATGTTTTAACAACAAGTTCTGGAAGCTTTGCAAAGCCTAACGAACAAACTCACTTATCCTCTGATCATAAACATGTTAGCTCCACTGGGCTTGAAATAGTAAAAGACATAAAAAGCCAAAGCCAAGAAAGGCTTTGGCTCAATAGTCCTCGAGCACAATTATTGACTTTAGCTAAGAATGAAAAAAACAATTCAGATTTAAATTATTTTTTACAGACAGTTAAAATAGCAGAAAAAAGGACTGAACTTCCGGCCAGTTCTTCTATCAATATTGATACAGCGATTGCCTTGTTTAAAATGGGCCGAATTAAGCAAGCTCATCAAATTGCAAACCAAGTATTTGAAGCTGAAAGTGAGAATTACAAATCTTCTCCACTCTCGAAGCCATTATCTATAAGTCGCTTTGTTGAACTTAAAGCTTGGAAAGCCTTTTACGAGTTGGGCTTAAATCCAAAAATAAAACCACCTTTAAAAACAACGCTGTGGGTTGATAGAACTTGGTACCCCCAAATTATAAAAGGGGCCTTATCAACAGGGGATATGCCTCTTGTAAAAGCATTTATGCGTAAATTTATTAAATTATATCAAAACAATAGAAAAGTGACCGATTATGTTCTTGCTAGTGAACTAAAGTTTTTTGCAACTGGGTTAGAAAAATCAGAAGCCAGGCAAATAATTCAACTCCTTAAGTTAGCTCTAGATTTACTGCACCATAACAGTCGGCAGAAGAAAACTAAAAAGTTGCATATTTCAATTCTATCAAATTTAGCAACGACCTATGATCAAATAGGTGATTTTACACTCAGTCGCAACTATGCCCGAGAAGGATTGAAGCTAAATCGAAAATATGGTTTTAAGAAAAATAAAAAGCTTACAATCCTACTCAGTCAAGCTCAGTTAGAATTACAAGATTCTGGTTCAGCTGCACAATCTAGAATTACTTTATTGAAAAATTCATTAGATGCAATCTGTAAGCCAAATCGAAAAAATATCAGCTTAAGAGAATTACCAAAACTACCTGTCTTTGAATTAATTACGAATGATATTTTTGCTAAAAATTTTCTAAAAAATATAGTTGTAAATCAATATATAGATTGTGCTTTAAAAGCTGGATTTAAAAAGAAGTCCTTCGCTGTACAAGTGGAAAAAGCATCAATGATGCTGATAGGTTTAAAAGACGATCATGGTAGGGCAACTAAAATTTTAGACCGCCTAATTAATGATCTAATATCGGTTAAGGACCTAAAAAATAGTAGAAATAACCTAAATGGTTTTAACGAGGCAGCCTGGGGTTTAATCCTTGCAAATAAGGGAAAATGGTTAATTCCTTATATTCCTAAGCTTCGCAAATATTATGAAAAATTTGGAACAGATATTAAAGATCATTCTTGGGTTCATTATTATTTAAGACATGAATTTTTAATTGTCAGAGCATACGGAACAAGTGAAGATAATAGTTATTTTACAAAATTGACCCGTTCACGAATTGATCCAGAATTTGGTAAGAAAAAGCAAATATGCGGAACAAATTTTAATGTCTACGAGTGCGGTTATATATATGACAGTATAGTCTCTATTTTTGAATTTAGTCGACCTCTAAATAAAGTTTTAATTGGCCGATTATTGGAGAATATGGGCTTCATCAATATAGCTGAAAGGTTTCTTAGCCAAGTAACGGATCGGTTTGGCAACGAAGTAAGAAATCAAGAAATTTCCCTCATTCAATCGCCTTATGAACTTGCACGTTTATCTGCAATTGCACGTTTGAATCTCAAACTTAAAAATTATACTTCTGTAAAAGAAATTACTGTTCCTATAATTCAGTCTCTGCAAAAAATAATCACTCAAGGTAGTTTTGGTTCAGATGAAGCACTAAAGTGGGCCGGACGCCAACGAGGACTATATAAGACATATATGTCTGCTCTTGGTGAAGAGCTTCTCAAAGGAAAGAAACTTAGTGCTGAAGAAATTGAGACAGCTTTTTCAGTTACTCAATATCTACAACTGACAAAAACAGCAGGCACTTTCTCACAATTAAGTGCGCGTATTGCTGTTCAGAGTGGTGGTCTTGCTCGTCAACATCAAGACCTAAATCGAAAAATTACAAAACATTATGATCAATTATTATCTGCAAATAACTCTTCGGCTACACAAATTTCTCTTTCAATTAAACAATTAGAGCAGAAACGGAATAAGATCACTTCTCAGTTGCAAAAAGAAAACCCAGATTATTTTGAACATGCCCGTATACAAATATTATCGATAGAAGAGACACGCCCTAACCTAAAAAAAGATGAGGCTCTTATATCTATTTATATGGGGCCAAAACATACTTTTCTTTGGTGGCTAGATAACAAAGAGATCAAACTACAAGTTCTAAATATGTCATCTAAGAAACTAAAGGATGAAATCAGAAACTTGAGAAAAGGACTTGAAAGGCCAGATCAAAATGCATTTCAAATGTCGACTTCATTTAAACTTTATTCAACAATGTTTTCAAAATTAGAAGCTCAACTTGATGATGTAAATAATTTAGTATTTATACCACATGGTGCTTTTGATAGCTTGCCACTCTCTGTTCTCTTGAGAAAAGAACCGGAGATAACAGAATACAAACAAGATGATGTATTAAAATTTGAACCATCTTGGTTGGTACACAGTCATTCTGTAAAAGTGCTACCCGCAATTTCGACGATTAAGATTTTGAGAAAAGCAGTGCAAGAAAAATTACCTAATAACTGGAACTATTTCGGAGTAGGAAATCCTAATTATCAAAATCTAAAATCAAAAACCGATGGAAAAAGAAACTTGCTACGTAATGTCGCTTTGTTCCCGGCCTTACCAGAAACTGAAGATGAGATCCGTAAAATCCAAAAAGCTTTTCCCAATAAAACAGAGAGCAACCTTCTAGTAGGAGAAAAAGCGACTGAAGGTGAATTAGCGAAGATAAACCTTAAAGCGTATGACATTATTAGTTTTGCTACACATGCTGTGATTTCCAATGAATTACCCGGACTAACCGAACCCGCTTTAATATTAACTCCGCTTTCACGTAGTGATGAAAGCCAAGATGGAATTCTAACAGCCAGAGAAATAGTTGCTCTCAAATTAGAATGCAGAGCTTGTTATGCTCTCTGCTTGTAACACAGCTGCTGGAGATGGCACTTTAGGAGCTGAGGGGCTTTCAGGGCTAGCCAAAGCTTTTTTCTATGCAGGCAGCCGTAATCTCTTAGTAACACATTGGGCAATTGCTTCAGAGCCAGCAGTTGATTTAGCCGTGGGACTCATGCAGACACGACTAAACGGAAAAGCAAAAGACTGGTCCATAGCATTGCAACAATCAGTAATCGACTTAATGCAAAAAAATGAGAAAAATTATTTAAAGCACCCCTCAATATGGGGAGCTCACATGATAGTTGGGGCAAATTAGGATTTAAGGTCGTATATGAGGGTTGATTGAATAAACCGTAGATTAATATAAAGAACCCTTTAATTGTCCCAACAAGGCGCGGCAAAAGAAATATTAGATTTTTGAGTATTTCATTCCTAAATTTTATGAATAGCAGCCATCAGCCGAATGACTAAAATTTATCCACAAATTAAGCAACAAATTACGGCCCTAGATATGTGCTACCTATTTGATACCTTGTAAGAGACAAATAACTATTTAGACACAGCACAAGAAAATATAATTCATTGAAATTATTAGGAGAAAATGGCGATCCCACGAGGATTCGAACCTCGGACCTACTGCTTAGAAGGCAGTTGCTCTATCCAGCTGAGCTATGGGACCATTTTAGTTGCCCTTCAGGTTGCCCACTAGCAACCGGGCTATTTAGTTGCCCTTCAGGTTGGCTCTCTTTATTGCGGCTTCAGTTTCCCACCAGAAACCGCCGCTAAGCAACCGACATAACATCCGCGCTTTTTGGTTGCGCTTCCGGTTGGCTCTTTTGAAGCTCCTTCAGTTGCCCACTAGCAACCGTCGCTGAACAAGCTTCACGGCATCCGCGCTTTTTTAAGTTGCGCTTTAGGATACCCAATAAGCATCCGCGCTATATATACTTTTCAAAATGATAATTCGCAACAGGAAATTTTAGTTTTTCGAGGGGTTTAGAGTGGTTTATTAGTGTGTCCAAGTGCCAATGCGACCATAGCGAAAGTTATCTGCATAAGTGCGTGGGCGATGTTTTCTTGATTGCTCGTCCATCACTTCATAAGCAATGCCATGACGTTTGCAATATTCAATCGCTTCTTCCTGGTTTTCAAATTTTAATTTGATTTGTGAGTTCATATCTGACGAGCTGCAATAGCCCATGACATGATCGAAGCTTTTCGGAGATTCAGGAGTATATTCCAGACGCCACAATTTTGTGGCTCCCATACCAGATTGCATTGCATTTTTACTTGGGCGATAAATGCGTGCGACCATTATATTTCCTCATTATCGTTCAGCATGTTGTCATTAGAATAACTAAATGAAAACTGAACTTGGTTAGCAATTAAACTACGATTTATTCTCATTAAATGATTTTAACTTCATTTATTGAGCTAATCGTGGTCGGGGCAGCAAGATTCGAACTCGCGACCCCTGGTTCCCAAAACCAGTGCTCTACCAGGCTGAGCTATACCCCGCAATTGCTGAGAGGCATTGATTACCTTTAATTTTGAGGTTCGGCAAGCCTTATTTTAGCATTATATGAAAAATAATCATAAAATTTTTAAATCTTCACAACTATCTCAATTTCTCCCCACAGTTTAGAGCAAAAATTAAGCATATAAAGTGGTTAGACTTATTAAGCCAAACTCCGGTCTGCACCTCAAGATTATAACTTGTCGCAGGTGCAAAGCCGATGTCTAAGCTGGATGCACGACTAAAGCTTCATAAGACAATAAAAAACGGGGCACACTTGTACCCCGCAATCTATTTGCTTTATCAATTTTTTGATTTAGCACGTTCTATCGAATATTCAGTGATAAAACATCACTTCTCATTCTCACTTAATGTGAGAAAGGAAGATTAGTTGGTGCACCATCTGGTTTTAATTCAGCTGCCATAAGTCCTTTTGAGCCATAACCATAACGAACCATAACAGTTTGACCTGGACGAAGTTCAGCAAACCCGAAACGACGTAATGTTTCCATATGCACAAAAATGTCTTCTGTACCTTCACCTCTGGTTAAGAAACCAAACCCGCGAACTCTGTTAAACCATTTAACCGCTGCGCGCTCAAAGTCGCTTTCCGGTACAACAGTTACATGTGTTCTTTGTGGTAATTGAGATGGATGCACCGCTGTTGATTCATCCATGCTTACAATGCGAAATGCTTGCAAACCTTTTGGACGATCAAGAACTTCAACAACAACTCTTGCGCCTTCATAAGCTGTTTGGAAACCACCTGCTCGTAGACATGTTACATGCAATAACACATCTTCCATTGCCGAATTATCCGGCACAATAAATCCGTAACCCTTTGAAGCATCAAACCATTTAATTGCTCCTGCTACCTCGATAACATCAAGAGCTCCATCTTCATCGAGCTGCGTGATTTCTTCTTCGGTAACTGGCGATATTTTCGCCGCCATGCCGCTTACCCCCGCTAATAACTAATTAACAACAAGATTTGACGTAACTTCTTAAACGCAGCACTTCTTTACACTTTGAACTGAATTTTAAAAAATCTTCGTTTGATTTCCTACGAATTCATTCAATTAAAAGAGGCCGCTGTTTAGACCCTTTAAATGAAGCTCATCAAACCATTTCTAGCTAGTTGAAAATAGCATTAACTATGAAAGAGACCAGCAGAAAATTTAGTGTGAGCCTTGTTCTCCACATGCAAAAACTCAGTTTTTAACTCCATCTTTTTACTGAAACCACTGTTTTTAATAGATAAAAAAGAGATCTTCTGGCTCACTTTATAAGGGTAAAAAAACTCTTAATAAAATTATGATTTTTTCTCCCTTGGCGGTTTTTTGCTGTTTTTGTTGTTAAAAGACATATTTTTTGACGAATCACTGCAATTTACACAACTTTTCACCATGATCTGTTGTGAGTTGATTTCACTCTTTTTCTCTGGGATATAAATTTATGCGTTATTTACACACCATGGTTCGCGTTACAGATATTGACCAATCTCTCGATTTTTATTGCAATAAATTAGGGCTTATTGAGCTTAGACGTAAAGAGTCGCAAAGTGGACGCTTTACGTTGATTTTTCTCGCTGCCCCTGGTGATGAAAATGCTCAGCTTGAGCTTACCTTTAATTGGGACCCCGAACCTTATGATGAAGGGCGAAATTTTGGGCATTTGGCTTATGAAGTCGATAATATCTATGAAACCTGTCAAAAACTCATGGATCAGGGGGTGGTGATTAACCGCCCTCCTAGAGATGGCCGCATGGCATTCATTCGCTCGCCTGATAACATTTCTATAGAGCTGCTGCAAAAAGGGCCTTCATTGCAAAAACAAGAGCCCTGGGCGTCTATGGAAAATGTTGGCAAATGGTGAATTGAAGGGATTATAAGAGAGCAAGCTCACCCTCTTTTTAAATGCTTTTCTCTAAGCTTCTTTTCCTAAGCATTCTGGCTTTTAAGTTGTTTTTTTCTTGTGATGAAAAAAGGCTGCAAAGCCTGAAAGACATATGACACTTAGTCCCAGTAAACTCCATTTATCTGGGTAGGTGTTGAAGATGAAAATGCCATAAACGGTTGCAGCCAGAAGCTGTGTGTAAATGAGGGGGGCTAATTTGCTCGCATCTTCTCTTTGGTTTGCGATAATGAGCAATAAATTCCCCATTGCTGAGGCCCCTGCGCTTAAGAGAACTAGCAATGTGATCTCTACCCCGAGTTCTGGAATTGAAGGCACTCCTACAGGCATGAGCAAGATACTGCCAATGAGCAATTGAGACAAAAGCAATTGTTTTGAGTTTGCTCTTTCAGCCAACCATTTGCTTGATATGAGAAAACCGCCATAGAATGCGCCTGCTAAAAAAGCAAAGCCCATACCTGGTGACATGTTGAGCCCAGGTTTTACAACCAGTAAGACGCCGCAAAAACCAATGAGTAAAAGAACCGTTCTGGTTCTCGTTATTGCTTCGCCTAAAAACAGGGCTGATCCAAAATAAGAGACGATTGGACCGATGAAAAAGGCGGCGAATACGTTTGATATAGGTTCTGTTGAGAGGGCTGTTAAAATTGAAAGAATGCCACCGGTTATCAAGCTTCCTCTTAACCAAATGCGCCAATCAAGTAACAAGTTCAAATTGAGGTTTCTGCCGGCCATGATCGCCCAAAAAAGGAGTGCACCTAATAGAAAACGGCTCCAGGCTATGAAAAATGGCTCAATTGCGTGCGCATTACTTAAGAGTTTGCCTGCAGCATCTCCTAGAGGAATGCATAGCATCCCCAAAATCATTATAAGGGCAGATTTCAGCATTTTCTTAATCTGAATGTTGGAACAACCACATATAAAGCTTTACGAGCTTGTTGGTCTCTTGATCAAAGATAGAAATGTAAACGCATCTTTCTCTCAAAAGCTTATTTTGAGAGACGTTCGATAGTCGTTTAAATTGGTAAATTTTACGCTTTAGCAGCAGCCGTAGAGAAAGAAACAAGTTTCTTCAGCTCTTCATCCCAAAGTGAGAGGTTAGCGTATTTTAAACTTTGGCGTATGGTTAGGTAGTTGATTTTTTTCAACTTAGGTTCATCATCAACGCATTCTTGCAAGCGATAATTTGGAATAGCGCTGCATAAATGATGAACATGGTGGATGCCAATATTACCGGTGAACCATTGAAGAATTTTTGGCAAAGCATAGTAAGAGCTGCCATATAGCGCTGCTGTTTTGCGATCCCAATGTTGGCTTGTTTCCCAATGAGTGTCTTCAAATTGATGTTGGATATAAAATAACCAAACCCCGATTGAGCTTGCGATTAGCGCCACTGGTAATGCTAGCATTAAGAAGGGCAGCCAACCGATATACCAAATAATGGCCCCATAAAAGAGCGCCATGGCCAGGTTTAAGCCCATTACACTGCCCCACATTTGCAATGATGGCTTAGAAAAAGATAAAGGCCAGCGTTGAAGCAGAGCAAAATGAACGGGGCCGCCGATTAGCATTAAGAAAAATGGGTTTCTGTAGATTCTATAACCAATTTGCTTCAGTTTTGGCAGAGCGTAATATTCTTTTACTGTTAAAGTATCAATGTCACCATAGCCGCGCTTGTCTAGATTAGCGGAGCCTGCATGATGGAGTGCGTGTAAACGCCGCCAATAAGCATATGGTGTGATCGTGAAAAGAGACATACATCTGCCAACCCAATCATTTGCGACATTGCTTTTATAAAATGAGCCATGGCCACAATCATGCTGAATGATAAACAGACGTAAGACAAGACCTGCTGTAGGAAGAGCTAAAATTAGGGTGAGCCAATAGCCAATATGAATGAGGCTTTGATACATAGCCAAGCACGAAATGATAAAAAGGGCGACTGTGGTAACTAGCTGAAAATTAGCCCGAGCAGAGCTAGACTCTCTATAGTTTAGACAATGCTTCGCCAACTGCTTGACCTGATCAGACATTTAAAGGAACCCTCTTTAATTTATCATAAGCCAGTATTTTTTATGGCTTCTTTTCTTTAAGTTGGTGCCATATTAGAGGCTGTTGGTCAAGATTATGTGGCAAAAGTGTGTTCACAACTCAATCACATTTTTTTATCTCTCTATGAGTTAATGTTAGATCATCTTACTTATTTAACAAATAAATTTAAGGGAATAAGATCGTTTTGAAATAATAATAACAGCGCCGAAATCGTCACAAATGAAATGATTGTGCTGATTAAGATGCTGTTTGAGGTGCCATCAACATAAGTTCTATAATCTGAGGCCATAACAAATACATTTGAAGCTGTTGGCAATGCTGCCATAAGAATGGCCACACCCATCCAGATTTTATCAAACCCGCCTATGAAACTCAAAATAAGGAATGTGAGAAGTGGATGGACGATTATTTTGGCAAAAATGATGATTGAAAATTCCATCTTAAATCTAAGCGCTGGTTGCTGAGCAACTGTTACTCCCAGCGCAAAGAGTGCGCACGGGCCAGCGGCTCCTTCTAACATGGTGAGCAACCTATCTAATGGAACTGGCATGGGTATGTCACCTGTTAGGAACAGTATTCCCGCCATAGTGGCTAAAAGAAACGGATGCAAAAAGACTTTTAGCATGATCTTTTTAATCAATTCTCGGACCTTTACCGGGCCCTCATTATCAAAGGCATTAAAGAGCGGAACCAACACGAATTGGAGCGTGTTATCAAAGCAAAAAACCAGAATGGCTGGTATGGCCGCTTCAGTTCCAAAAATGCCTAAGCACAGAGGCAGCCCAATATAGCCGATGTTTCCATAGCTTGCTGCTGCTCCTTGAATGCCCATTTTGGTCAGTGAGGCCTGATAAGCAAATCGCATGATCATAGCGGTTGCTGCAAAAATGATGAAAGTGCTGAGGGTTGTGCCCATAAAATATGGCAGGTTCAAAAGTCCTTCAGGAGGGGCCTTTCTGATGATTTGAAAAATCAAAGGAGGTAATGCGGCATAAATGATAAATCTGTTGAGCCATAACAGGCTGTTTTCTTCATGCCTGAAAATTCGCCCCCCAATGAAGCCCAGAATGATCAAACCAAAGAATGGGACAATATTGTTCAAGAGGCCAGCCATATCAATTTTATGCCTTGTACATTCTTCTTTATTCTTATGCTTCACTTCAGCCGTTTAGCAATGGCTTGAAAAAAGGCATGTAAAATTGATTTTCAGTTACATCTCTTACTTTATTCGTCTTTAGTTCAGTTTTATTTATACGCGCGAGAATTCGGGTGTAAAGGATTTTTCGCATTTAAACTTTAAGAGAGTTTGGCTAGGGTATTTGCTTAGATTGACCACCACGAACATCAAGGAATGACTTTATGAGCGCTGAAGAAACTATCAAGAAATTAGATCTTATTCGCCATGAAGAAGGGGGATGGTTTAAAGAGACTTATCGCTCGCCTGAAGAGATTGATTGCCCGGACAGAGAGGGTGGAAAACGGTCTCTTCTTACAACCATTCATTATATGCTTGATCAAGATAGACCGCATGGTCTTTTGCATCGGAACAAATCACCGATTATTCATTTTTATGAAGGAGGGGGATTGCTGCGCTATGTTACGGTTTCACCTGAAGGAGTGCTCTCAGAAACGCTACTTGGTGAGGGGCATGAACGCCAACTTACTGTTCCTGGTGGCTTTTGGAAGGCGAGTGAGTTGCTCTCTGGTGATTATGGGCTGGTTGGGGAAGCTGTGAGCCCTGGGTTTGATTATCGCGATTGGGAAATAGCGAATAGAGATCAGATAGCCCAGCTTTATCCAGAGCATATTGAGGATCTAAAACCATTTCTTCCATAGAGAAATGACTGCTCAATTGTTTATGATGATATGGAGAAGATAAGGCCGATAATTTTAGAATTGGCCTTAAGAAAGTGGCACCCCCTAGGAGAATCGAACTCCTGTTTCAAGAATGAAAATCTTGCGTCCTAACCACTAGACGAAGGGGGCTTAAAGTTCTGAAGCACCTGCTATAAAAAAGTTTTACGCGCTTTGCAAGCCTTGATTTGAAAAAAATCACTTTTTTTATGTTTTTTTCGAAAGGCTTTAATTTTAAAATGACTTTACAGGCTTTGCGGCGTCTTCAATTGTTAATTCAATGGTTTCTCGGCCATTCCAACTGTTGCGTCGCAACTGTCCCACTATATGCAACGGTTCGCCTGTGCGGTCAAGCAGCAACTCGCCCAATTCTGTGTTTGCCACACGAAATGCAATCGCATTGATGCGAGATTGATCACTGGCCTCTAAGGTGCACTTTACATGGTTATCACCTACGATTTTTGAGAATTTCACCCGATGAGATGGCAAAACAAAGCGGGGAGTTGGATTTTCTGCCCCAAAAGGGCCGGCGCGCTCGAGCTGATCCATAAAATTAGGTGAAATGCCATTGGCTGTTAGCGCTCCATCAATATCGAGCCCCATTTTTGCCCGCTCTGTCGTGACAGCTTTACCGAGCTCTTTTGCAAAATAAGCTTCAACTTCAGCCAAGCGATCTGTTTCTAAAGTGAGGCCAGCGGCCATGGCGTGCCCTCCTCCTTTTAAGATCATCCCGTCATCTCTAGCCTTTTGCACAACGCGGCCAATGTCGACACTTGAAATTGAGCGCAGTGAGCCGGTTGCCGTTTTAGATTTTTCATCAATGCTCAACACACAAGAAGGTCGGCGGAACTTATCCGTTAAGCGACTTGCCACCAAGCCAACCAAACCTTTGTGCCAATCTTTCGAACCAGCGAAAATAATCGGCATTTCCGGGTTTTCATCAATTAGATCGCCCACCCGTGTTGTGGCTTCTTCTAGGGTGAGTTTTTCCATTTCCTTGCGTTCATCATTTAACTTATTCAGCAAGGCGGCGATGCGGTCTGCTTCGATGTCGTCTTGTTCTGACAAAAGCTTGGCGCCGAGTTCTGAAGAGCCTATGCGCCCGCCTGCATTAATGCGTGGGCCAAGCAAGAAACCTAAATGATAAGGGGTTGGGGCTGTGGTGAGGCCTGCTGCATCTCCTAGAGCTCTTAAGCCAACATTGTGGCGCTTGTGCATGACTTGCAGTCCCTTGGCTACAAAGGCTCTGTTTAAGCCTTTTAAAGGCACGACATCGCAAATGGTTGAAAGGGCAACAAGATCGAGATAGGCCATTAAATCAGGAGGTGTTACTCCTTCGTCTTTATAGTACCCTTCTTGAGACAAAACCCTCTTTGTGGCGACCAGCAGCATGAAAACAACACCGCCTGCACAAAGGTGACCTAGATCAGATAAATCATCTTGGCGGTTTGGATTGATCACGGCGGTAACATCGGGCAAGGTTTCACCTGCCAAGTGGTGATCAACCACAATCACATCGATGTTTCTTTTGGTTGCTTCTGCTAATGCTTCATGGCTCACCGTGCCGCAATCAACAGTGATGATTAACTCAGCGCCATTATCAACGAGACTGTTAATCGCATCCGGATTGGGGCCGTAGCCTTCAAAGATACGGTCAGGAATATAAATTTGTGTGTCCGAAACCTTGTGAGCATTTAAGAACAATTTCATTAAAGCGCTTGAGACCGCTCCATCAACATCATAGTCACCGAAGATTGCTATTTTTTGCTTTTTCTTTATGGCTTCAGCTAATCTTTTGGCTCCTAGCTCCATATGCTGCATCACATAAGGATCTGGCATGAACTCTTTTAGTGAGGGGTTCAGCCAATTTTCAACTGTGTCGATTGTGGCGCCTCTAGCGGCCAAAACACGCCCTAGAATTTCTGGAATGCCTGCAATTTGGGAAATGGCTAAACCTTGATTACGGCCCTGCTCATCCAAGCGCTCTCGCCATATCAGCCCCTTGGCGGATTTACTTATGCCTAGAAAGCCTGATTCTTCCAAATTTTCAGCTAATGCTTTTGTCATTTTTAGTCTCACGGCAAATTCAGGCAAAGCCTGAATGCCTACATTTTTGATGTGCTTCAAGTTGCCCACTAGCAACCGCACTGTGCGGCGCAAAGCGTCGGGCTGTGCTGGCGCTTCGCCATGTCCCATTGCCCTAAATCGGGCAATGCTCCTTCTTCATGTAGTAAGCACACTACTAAACTCGTTGTAAATTGTTATGAGTACAGGTGCCTCAGGGTTCGTTACTGAGCATAGCTTATTCGATAAAGAGAGCAATAGGGATGGAAAATAGAGTGTTTATAACTTTGAGGAGAGATATTTATTATTTTAAATGAAAAAAGCGCTCTTAGCCAACTAAGAGCGCTCTTGATTTTAATTTAATAAGCTAAGTGAACGCTTTAATTATACTTCGCCGTTTACTTGTCTTTGGGTTTTAACCCAGCGCACAGAACCAGTGCTTACATGCATGATCAATGTTTCTGTTTCGATCATGTCTCCATCACGGCGGACACCATCAAGCATTTGGCCTGTTGTGACACCAGTGGCGGCAAAGATCACATCACCTTTGACCATATCGTCAATGCTGTAAACTTTAGACAAGTCTTCAATGCCAACTTTCGCTGCGCGTTCATAATGGCTTTCGTGTAATGGCGTTAGTCGTCCTTGCATTTGCCCACCAATTGAGCGAAGAGCAGATGCTGCGAGCACACCTTCAGGAGCACCACCAACACCCATATACATATCAATGCCTGTTTCAGCAGAGTCTGTTGTTTGGATGACGCCAGCAATGTCACCATCACCGATTAGTTTCACGGCAGCGCCAGCTTCTCTGACTTCTTCAATCAGCTTGCTGTGACGAGAGCGGTCAAGAATACAAACGGTTAGATCATTAACAGAAACATTCTTGGCATTTGCTAATGCTTTCACGTTTTCTGTTGGTGATTGCTCCAAGCTAACCAAGCCTGGCTCAAAGCCTGGGCCGATTGCAATTTTTTCCATGTAGATATCTGGCGCGTGAAGCAAGCTCCCGCCTTCAGCCATTGCTAGAACTGCGAGTGAATTTGGCATTGATTTCGCGCATAGAGTTGTTCCTTCAAGAGGATCAACAGCGATGTCAACTTTTGGGCCTTTTTTGGTGCCGATTTCTTCACCGATGAAAAGCATTGGTGCTTCATCGCGTTCACCTTCACCGATAACAACACGGCCATCAATATCCAGACCATTTAATTCACTTCGCATTGCGTCTACTGCGGCTTTATCTGCGGCCATTTCATCTCCGCGACCACGCAATTTAGCAGCCTCTATTGCGGCAACTTCCGTTACACGCAAAACATCCCAAACTAGGCCTTGGTTTAATGGTTCTGACATTTTATTAACTCTTTAGTCTTTCTATCTTGTTTTTACGGCTAAGCCATATAACTCATGCCATTGTTTTTTCTCAAATTAAAGTCTTTTCTCAACTTAAAACTTTGATCGTAGCTAACACAGTTTTATTACAAGCGTTCAATGCGGATCATATTTGGTTGCCCCACAATATGCCCATCTTCCTCGATTGCTTTTAAAGCTTTAGAGACGGCTAGCTCAGTTGTGTCATGTGTAATGATCACAACGGGAGCTGCAACAACGCCGGCTGCATCTATTAATTCTTCACTTTCTGGCCCATGGCTTCGTTGGACAATACTCTTTAGCGAGATGCCAAACTCGGCCATTCTTGTTGCAACTGCTGCGAATGTGCCTGGACGATCAGAAAGGTTCAAACGAACATAATAACCACCTTCATGAGCTCTTAAGGGCGCACGCTGGTAGGGGGCTAATTTTTCAACCGGCATGGTGAAAACTGGCCGGACAACATTTTCTGATTTCTCAATTCGTGCGGTTTCGATTAAATCTCCTACAACACTTGAGGCTGTTGGCCCCTCGCCTGCACCTGGACCGACTTGCATGATTTTGCCAACAAAATCCCCGTCGACACAAACACAGTTGGTAACACCAGAAACCTGCCCAATGGCTGACTCGCTTGGCACAAGAGTTGGGTGAACGCGTTGCTCAATGCCTTCATCGGTTTTCAAAGCAACACCAAGCAATTTAATTCTATAACCCAGGTCTTCTGCCGCCTTGATATCTTCAGGCGTGATTTTTTCAATACCTTCAATGTAGATATCTTTAAACGAAGTTTCCGTGCCAAAGCTCAAGGTGGTTAGCAAGGCCAGTTTATGAGCCGCATCAATGCCGCCAACATCAAATGAAGGATCAGCTTCCGCATAGCCTTCTTCCTGGGCGGCTTTTAAGATTTCATCAAACGGCTTTCCTTCGTTTTGCATGGCCGTCATCATGTAATTACATGTGCCATTGAGAATGCCGTATACCCTTTGGATCGGGTTGCCTGAAAGGCTTTCTTTTAATGATTTCACAATTGGAATGCCGCCAGCGACAGCCGCTTCAAACAATAGGGCACAACCATTTTCTTCAGCCAGTTTGGCCAGCTCTGTGCTGTGCACTGCCAACATTGCTTTGTTGGCAGTTACAACATCTAAGCCTCGTTTAAGCGCTATTTTTGTGGCTTCAAGGGCGGGGCCATCTGTGCCACCGGTTAGTTCAACATAAACATCAATATCACCAGATTGGGCCAGCTCTTCGGGGGTGTCAAACCAGCTGTAACCGCTAATATCTACGCCGCGATCTTTGTTTTTATCCCGTGCGCAAACAGCCGTTACCTTGAGTGGGCGACCAAGTTTGCGTGCGATACCATCGCCATTGCTATTATTTAGCATGCGGATAACGCCGCAGCCTACTGTTCCCAGGCCAGCCAGCCCAATTTTTAAAGGCTTATTCATTTCAATAATTTTCCGTATTATCGTGCGATTGGCACAACGTTATGCATGTTTTTAGGTTCTTCGGCGAGAAATCTTTTTACATTTCTGGCGGCTTGACGAATTCTTTGTTCATTTTCCACAAGTGCAATGCGAACAAAGCCTTCCCCATATTCTCCAAAACCAATACCAGGGGCCACAGCTACATCAGCTTTTTCCAAGAGAAGCTTTGAAAATTCTAATGAACCCATTTCCTTACAACTTTCAGGAATTGGTACCCATGCAAACATGGTTGCAGGGGGGGATGGTATGTCCCAGCCAACGCGTGCAAAGCTATCAACTAAGCAGTCTCTGCGTTTTTTATAAAGCGCGCGCATGTCATCAACACAGGATTGGTCTCCTTTAAGGGCTGCTGTTGCTGCTACCTGAATTGGTGTGAAAGCGCCATAATCAAGGTATGATTTCACGCGGGCAAGCGCACCGATGAGGCGTTCATTGCCAACAGCAAAGCCCATGCGCCAACCCGGCATTGAATAGGTTTTTGACATTGAGGTGAACTCAACGGCAACGTCTTTCGCGCCGTCAACCTCTAAAATTGAGGGCGGCGGGTTATCATCAAAATAGACCTCAGAATAAGCCAGATCTGAAAGAAGGATCAGGTCATTCTTTTTAGCGTAATCTACGACTTCTTTATAGAAATCAAGGCTTGCCACTTTTGCCGTTGGGTTTGATGGGTAATTCAAAACCAAAGCCACTGGTTTTGGCACTGAAAAGTGCATCGCTCTGTCCAACGCTTCCATGAATTTGTCATCAGGTTCAACTGGCAAATGTCTGATCACACCGCCAGAAATGATAAACCCGAACGCATGAATTGGGTAAGTCGGGTTTGGTACCAAAACCACATCACCAGGCGCAGTGATAGCTTGCGCCATATTGGCGAAGCCTTCTTTTGAGCCAAGTGTTGCGACAATTTCGGTGTCGGGGTTTAGTTTTACTCCAAAGCGGCGTTCATAATAAGTAGCTTGAGCTTTGCGAAGCCCAGGAATGCCTTTTGATGCTGAATAGCGATGTGTGCGTGGATCACGCACAGCTTCAACCATTTTCTCAACGATATGTTCTGGTGTTGCTCCATCAGGATTTCCCATACCGAAATCAATGATATCGGCGCCGGCCGCTCGTGCATCTTGCTTTAAGCGGTTAACTTCAGCAAATACATAGGGGGGGAGCCGTTTGATACGGTGAAAATCGTCGAGCACGAGAATTCCTCATTGATTTATTGGTTGAAAGATATGAGCGCTT
Organism: Hyphomicrobiales bacterium; assembly: GCA_965230545.1. Lineage (GTDB taxonomy): Bacteria > Pseudomonadota > Alphaproteobacteria > Rhizobiales > HXMU1428-3 > HXMU1428-3. The sequence continues at coordinate 120,557 of CBDDLE010000005.1, forward strand.
TTAAGATGACTTTTGTAGACATTCAGTCATTAAATGCATACCCACTAAATTTGAGTGAGTTTATATAATTTTTTGAAGAATAGAAAATAAAAATCTTAGCTAAATCGCTCTTTTTTTCTGACGGATAAGCGTAAGGTGCAGATTTATCTGCCTTCAATCTCTTTAACGGCCTGTTGTCTGTGAGTTTTTTTCTGTGTGTCCAATAGCTCAGATAGTAGATCTTGCTCTTTGGCTGTTAGCGCTTCATTGGCTTCATCACGAGAAATAGACATATCTGGCCAAGGTAGAGTTGTGGTTGAGCACCCTGCCATTGCCATTAAGCTAATCGCTGACACGATAATGAATAGAAATTGTCTGATATTGTTGAAAATATCTTTATATTTTAGACCTTGTTTCATTATCTTCTGCTTGTTTAAAATTGATTACGCACACGAAATATTTTAGTAGCGTAACATTGTTCACTAAATATGGCTATTATTTGATTCTTTTAAGAAGCCCAAGGAAAATCTGAAAGATAAGTTAGTTTTTACTACATTAGAGATCTTTAAACTACTTAGTCTCTCGTAAATATTACCCTCTCAAGATTGGATAGAGCGAAGCTAGCAATAGTAACGCACAGAGATAGTTAAACACTTTTCTACTCACCTCATTTTGTATTATTTTCCTCATTGTTTCTCCCATGGTTGCCCAAATATTCGTTGAAAAAATACTTGCTACAACAAAGGCGAGTGCAACAATTGCGACATTACTAACCGGTTGGTTTACTGGAGTGTATAGGCTGATGGCCGTTAGTGCCATTGTCCATGCTTTGGGGTTGATCCATTGAAATGCAACGGCTTCCAGGAAAGTAAGCGGCCTGTTTTGAGAGGTATTTCCCTCAATCGCTTCTTTATTTGGCTTCGTTGCGGTGGCTATTCTCCAGGCCAGATAAAGAAAATAAATGGTGCAGGTAATTTTCAGTGCAAAATAACTATGAGGAACAATTTCAAAAACCTTAGAAATTCCCATTCCGACCAGAAACACCATTATCGGGAAGCCAAGCCCAATGCCCAACATATGCGGTATTGTCCGCACCACCCCATAATTCATGCCTGAGGCTAACAACATGATGTTGTTTGGCCCGGGGGTACAGGTTGAGATTAATGCAAATAAAAATAGTGATATTAAAAGATCGTATGTCATAATCTGATGTTAGTGCGACATACAAGCAATTACCTTGCTTTTCTTCTACTTTTATATATTATTTTGCAATATATGACGGATATTGACAAAATAGACCGCAGAATATTGCGCGAGCTTGAGCTTGATGGTCGGATCAGCAATGCTGATTTGGCGGCCAGAGTTGGGCTTTCACCCTCTGCTTGCTTGCGCCGTGTTCAAGAATTAGAGCGGCGAAAAATCATTCTTGGCTACAAAGCTGTTTTAGATCGCTCATATGTTGGGGGCGGTTTTACGGTGCTTGTTACCGTTGGCTTATCTCGGCACCTTAAAACTGACCAAGAAGCTTTTGAAAAAGCCATGAAGGCGGCGCCAGAAGTGCGTGAATGCCATAATGTTTCTGGCGCGATTGAATATTTTTTACGGGTCGAGGTGGCTGACCTTGAAGCTTATAAATATTTTCACACTGAAGTACTTGGCACTGTACCTCAGGTAAGCAGCATCACATCTTACATCTGCATGGCTTCAGCGAAAGATGAAAGAGGCTGAACTTTATGGAAAGAGTGGTAATTGCTCCAGGCCTGTTTGTTCGCCCAATCCAAATGCGATATTGAAATTTTGCAGCGCTTGGCCAGCAGACCCTTTCACCAAATTATCAATGGTTGAAATGACAATCAGCTGATTTTTCACTCTGCCTTCGAACAAGCCGATCAGGCAATGGTTTGATCCTCTCACATGCTGCGTGCCAGGGGTGACGCCTTCTGGTGCAACATGAATGAAAGCTTCATCATTGTAAGCCTCTTCCATGGCTGCTCTTGCGTCTTTAATGGTTTGCCCCTCTTTTAACGTGAGGTAACAAGTGATGAGCTCACCTCTACTCATTGGCACAAGATGCGGTGTGAACGTTACCTGAAGATCACTTACGCCAGCTGCCTTGTTGATCTCTTGCTCGATTTCAGGTGTGTGACGATGATTGCCAATCGCATATGGGCTAAAGCCTTCTCCCGCTTCGCAAAAGAGTGTGTTTTGTTTCAAACCCCGCCCTGCTCCTGAGACACCAGAGGCCGCGTTTAAGATCATGTTTTCAGTTTCGATCACACCTGATTTTACCAATGGCAGCATTGCCATTAGCACAGCTGTTGGGTAACACCCTGGGCAGGCGATGATCCGTGCTTTTTTAATATCGTCTCTGTTATGTTCAGTGAGGCCGTAGGCCACTTCTTTATAAAGATCAGCATGATCGTGCGAGCGGCCATACCATTCGCTATAGACAGCTGTATCTCTCAAGCGAAAATCTGCTGACATATCAATGACTTTTACACTCGATGGCAGAGTAGAGATGATGTCTTGCGCTGTGCCATGTGGCAGCCCGCAAATTGCTGCGTCAACCTCATCCCAATTGATATCATCTGATTTCACCATATCTGGCAGATTTGCCATCCGAAGATGAGGGAATACATCTGCAACAGGTTTGCCAGCATGAGTATTTGCCACTAGGCCGGTCAGCTCAATATTCTCATGCGGCACAGCCAATCGCATAAAATCACCACCTGTATAACCTGAGGCGCCGATGATTACTGTGCGTATTTTTTGTGCTGACATGATTTTTCTCTTTATTAAAAGCAAATGAATTTTCTTGTTTCTTTATATTGAACAAGTGATTTGGACAATAAAAAAAGGAAGTTGGTTCTCTCTCACGGCTATTTCAAGTGCTATCGCACTTGAGCCTACGAGGTGCGATGCTAGGCATCGGGCTGCGCTGGCGCTTCGCCATGTCCCTCAGCCCGAAGTGGGCTGAGCTCCTTCTTCATGTCGGAAGATCGTCTTTATGTACAATAAAAAAGGGCTCTGCAATGAAGCAAAGCCCTCTTTTTAAACGCTTCTTCAGTTGCCCACCAGCAACCGTCGCTAATAGTTTTTTGTACCCGCATGTGATTCTGTCGCAGGCATCCGCCAACTTAACGTTTCGAGAACTGGAAGCTACGACGGGCTTTTGCTCTACCGTATTTCTTACGTTCAACAACGCGGCTGTCACGAGTTAGGAAGCCACCTTTTTTCAGAACTGGGCGAAGAGCTGGTTCGTAATTTGTCAACGCTTTTGAAATACCGTGGCGGATCGCACCAGCTTGGCCTGAAAGACCACCACCGTGAACAGTTGCCACAATATCAAATTGTGTTTCGCGATCAGCAGCTTTAAGCGGCTGACGGATGATCATTTGCAAAACAGGGCGCGCGAAATATTCAGTATCAATCTTTTTATTGATGATGATTTTACCGCTACCTGGTTTTACCCAAACGCGAGCTACAGCGTCTTTTCTTTTGCCAGTTGCATAAGCACGGCCTTGTGCGTCTAGCTTTTGAACATAAACAGGAGCATCCGAGCTTACTGTTTCTTCGCTGTTGCCGCCCAGCTCTTCTAGTGATTTAATTTCTTCAGCCATCTAGATTAGCCCTTCCGATTGTTTTTATCATTCATGGCGCCAACATCCAATGGTTGAGGATCTTGAGCTTGGTGAGTGTGCTCACCACCTGTGAAAATGCGCAGATTTGTCATTTGCTTACGCGTAAGAGGCCCACCTGGCATCATACGCTCAACAGCTTTTTGAAGCACACGCTCAGGAAAACGACCATCTAAAATTTGATGAGCTTTACGAGACTTGATGCCACCTGGGTGACCTGTGTGCCAATAATATGTTTTGTTTTCGCGTTTTTTGCCTGTTAGAACAACTTTGTCAGCGTTGATAACAACAATATTGTCACCGCAGTCCATATTTGGTGTGAAAGTCGCTAAGTGCTTACCGCGCAAACGATAGGCGATGATAGACGCTAGGCGGCCAAGAACGAGGCCTTCTGCATCAATCAAAACCCATTTTTTCTCAATATTTGAGGGTTTTGCCGTGAAGGTTTTCATTGTTTTTTCCTTTGTGCACCATGTAAACAGTGCCAAAAATTAAATAGTGCCAATTTAAGCCTGCTTAAAAATGAATGAAAGCCCGCTAAAGCAGGGTTTACAGTCTTCAAATTTAGCTGATTTAAAAATCAAAGGCGCTCAGAAACCTCAGCGCCAGAATTCGATAGCGTCTTTTAGACAAGTCTTGGTTTCGTGTCAACAAAATATTATTTTCCCATATATTTCAATGCACTAGCATTGTGGTAAAATAATACCTCAGTGCATTTTGCTTATTTTCTGGCCTTATTAAGCATAATTCCAAAGCTTTCACAGTTGGCATAAATAGTTTTTATTCGTTTTTCTCACTAAAACACTTGCCTTTCGCTTTTTAGATTGCTGCTATGCACTAAACAATCATGAGGGAAGACAAATGACTGAAGGACCACACCAGAAATTTTCAACACTTGCCGTTCATGCTGGGGCCGCACCAGACCCAACAACAGGGGCACGAGCTACCCCGATTTATCAAACCAGTTCTTATGTTTTTGAAGATGTTGATCATGCCGCCGCTCTTTTTAATCTTGAAGCTTTTGGCAATATCTACACCCGTCTAATGAACCCTAATAGCAATGTTCTTGAAGAGCGCATTTCAGCACTTGAAGGCGGAACAGCAGCCCTTACCACCGCTTCTGGGCATGGGGCGCAATTGCTTGTGTTTCACACTTTATTGGAACCTGGAGATGAGTTTATTGCAGCTAAGCAACTATATGGGGGGTCTCTCAACCAGTTTGCCCATAGTTTTAAGAAATTTGGCTGGACAGCAAAATTCGCCGATATTGATGACCCTGCAAGTTTCCAAGCACAGGTTACAGAAAAAACCAAAGCTATTTTCGTTGAGTCTATTGCCAACCCTGGCGGTATTGTTACCGACCTAAAAGCGATTTCAGAAATTGCCAAAGCTGCGGGCGTGCCGCTTATTGTTGATAACACATTGGCAACTCCTTACCTTTGCCAACCTAAAGAACATGGTGCCGACATCATTGTACATTCCATGACTAAGTTTTTAGGTGGTCACGGGAATTCAATTGGCGGCGTTCTTGTTGATTGCGGCACCTTTGACTGGATGGCATCTGATAAATACAAAACACTTTCCACCCCTTGTGACAGCTATCATGGCATGGTGCTGGGTGAAGCCTTTGGATCTATGGCTTTTGCGATTGCTTGCCGCGTTCTTGGTCTTCGTGATCTTGGCCCTTGCCTTTCTCCCTTTAACGCTTTCATGATTGCAACGGGTATGGAAACATTGCCCCTTCGCATGAAGCAACATTGCTCCAATGCGCTTGAGGTTGCTCGTTTTCTCTCGAACCATGAAAAAGTGGCTTGGGTGAATTATGCTGGCTTGCCTGATAACGCATATCACGAGCGTGCTAAAACCTACTGCCCTCGTGGTGCCGGCTCTGTTTTCACTTTTGGTCTTAAAGGTGGCTATGATGCGGGTGTGAACTTAGTCAACTCAGTTCAGCTCTTTAGTCACCTGGCTAATGTTGGTGATACACGCAGCTTGATTATTCACCCAGCGTCCACCACACACCGACAACTTGCAGAGGAAGACAGAAAAGCAGCTGGCGCTGGTGATGATGTGGTTCGGCTTTCTGTTGGAATTGAAGATGCGCTAGATATCATTCAAGATTTGGAGAGGAATCTCTAAATAACTCACGGGCTATTCCGCAGCTATCGCCGCAGGCCCTCCGTTGGGCGGTGCTAGGCACCGGGCTTCACTGGCGTTCCGCCATGTCCCATTGCCCGAAGTGGGCAGTACTCCTTCTTCGTCATGAAAACTCAATCATTTACAAATAAAAAAACCGGTCCCTTTTGAGACCGGTTTTCTTTTGTTTTTTATTCCGTTTGTTCTTTTGATCCTAGCGGCGGAAGTTGCGACGGAAGTTTCTGCGGAATTTACGGCCTTTGTTAAAGCGTTTGAATTTGAAGTGGCCTCTTTTTTTGTAGAATTTATGGCCGTAGTAACCGCGCTTATATTTGTAGCCATAGTTGTATCCGTAATAGTGACCGTGGCCGTAGTGTTTTTTCCAGCCGCCTGCGTTGGCGTCGCTTGCTGAAGCGGTTAGTGCTGTGAAGCTGATTGTTAGAACTGCGATTGCGCTTACGATCATTGTTTTTAAAGTGTTCATTTCTCTATCTCTTTCTTAGTTGCGCTTTAGGTTGCCCACTAGCAACCGCGCTGTTTAGTTGCGCTTCGCTTTATTGCCCCACGCTGTTGATGATTTGAATTTAGGAGATTGAGAAAAGAATAGATGTGTGAATTATCACACTGTGAATTAATCACTATTCATTCATTCGACAAAATGTTTTGTTTAATGAAGAGTTCTTGTTTACTACCACCCATTTTTAAGCTTCGGAGTTGCTAACTAATGCCTCTATTCTCTTTAGATCAATTGCATCATGCGCGTGATTTTGTTGAGAAGCTTGTTCCTCCAACGCCGACACATCATTGGCCTCTTTTATCGAAGCGAACAGGGGCTCATGTTTATGTTAAACATGAAAACCATACGCCGATTGGTGCATTTAAAGCGCGCGGTGTTCCGTTCTTCGTCAACGAACTTGTAAATTCAGGAAAAACACCAAAAGGTCTAATTGCCGCTACTCGTGGTAACCATGGGCAAGCTGTTGCACTAGCTGCCACAACGCTTGGCCTACCTAGTGTGATTGTGGTGCCAGAGGGAAACTCAATTGAAAAAAATGCGGCTATGGAGGCCTTTGGTGGTGAGCTTATTATCGCAGGGGATGACTTTGAAGCTAGCCGCCGCGTGGCGACTAAGATAGGTCAAGAACGCGGGTTTCACATAGTTCCCCCTTTTCATGCTGACATCGTCAAAGGTGTTGCGACTTATGCTTATGAGCTTTTCAAATCTGCTCCTCCTCTTACAGCTGTGTATGTTCCCATTGGTATGGGCTCAGGTATTTGCGGCCTTATAACCGTGCGGGATCTGCTCGGTCTTGAAACTGAAATCATCGGCGTGGTTGCTGAAAACGCGCCTTCTTATGGTCTGTCATTTGATGCTGGTGAGATTGTTGGAACAGAAACGGTTTCAACCTTTGCTGATGGCATTGCTTGCCGTGCGCCAGACCAACATGCCTTTGATATTATCAAAAACGGTGCGTCTTCAGTTCTTCAATTGAGTGAAGACGAAATCGCTTCTGCTATGCGCGTTTTTTATTCTGACACTCATAATATCGCAGAACCAGCTGCGGCAGCTCCCCTTGCTGGATTGATGCGCGAGCAAGAGCAATATGCAGGCAAGAACGTTGCTGTTATTCTATCTGGCTCGAATGTTGACGCTTCTGTTTACAGAGACGTGCTTTCAGGAAACACGCCTGTGGTTTAGTTTGTTTTCTCTCACGGGCTATTCCGCTGCTGAAGCTGCGGGCCAACATTTTTTGATGTGCTTCAGATGCCCACTAGCAACCGCACTATGCGGCGCAACGCCCCAGACAGCTCTCACTGTCATGTCCTGACGCCGAAGTGGCGTCACTCCTTCTTTGTCTAGTGAGTTTGAATAATCACCAGCAACCGCTTTTTAGTGGCGCTTCAGATGCCCACATAGCATCCGCGCTTTTTAGTTCGGCTTCAATTGCCTACTCGCAACCGCCATTTTAGTGCGGCTTTAGGTTGCCCACTAGCAACCGCCGTGGACATTCCGGCTGTGCCAGAGGCTGGCGCTTAGGAGGATGACGGCGCCGCCTTGGTGATAGAGGGCGAGGTCTAGGGGTACGAACTGCAAGAGTGTTACAATTCCCAGCGCAATTTGAGCAACCGTCAAGAACAGCACAAACGCGGCGCCTCTCACGGCTGTATAGCTTTTTGAGAACAGACATTGGATGAAATGCAACAGCACAACGATGGCAATCACATAGGCGATCATGCGGTGGTTGAACTGAACGGTCAGGACATTTTCAAAAAGGTTTTTCCAAAACGGTGTCATGACATCCAGGCCGTTAGGAATGAAGCGACCATCCATCAGAGGCCAGGTGTTGTGGGCTTTGCCTGCTTTGAGGCCAGCTACGAATGCGCCGGCGATGATTTGAAAGAAGATTAGCCCAGTAATGAAATAAGCAGGGCTTTTTAAGTGCGCCTTCAGATGCCCACCAGCATCCGCATTTTCGTGCTTCAGTTTCCCACTAGAAACCGCAATGTTATCATCCCGCCTTAAGCCAATGGCGACCCAGAAGATGTATGAGAACAAGAGAATGGCTAACCCTAAGTGAGCAGCGAGGCGATATTGGCTGACATCCACCCGCTCAGTCAGACCGCTTGCGACCATGTACCACCCGACAAAGCCTTGCAGGCCGCCGCCTAGAAACATCAGCCAGAATTTTGGTTTCAAAGAACTTTCAACGCGCTTCGTGACCAAGAAAAACAAAAACGGCAAGAAGAACGCGAGGCCAATAAAGCGCCCCAAAAAGCGGTGTCCCCATTCCCACCAGAAAATGGATTTGAACTCATTCAGGCTCATGCCTTCGTTGATTTCTTTATATTGCGGGATTTGCTTGTATTTCTCAAACGCTTCATTCCAATCCTCAATATTCAAAGGTGGAATGGCACCAACGATTGGCTTCCATTCAGTGATTGAGAGGCCTGATCCGGTGAGGCGTGTGGCGCCGCCGACGATGACCATCGCAAAAATAAGAGCGCAGATCATAAAAAGCCAAATTTGAATAGCGGGGCGCGCTTTGATTTGTTTTTCTGTTGGAGCGTTGGCTACAGAACTTACCATTCCGTGGTTTATCCTCTTTTAGTGTTCCTTCAGATGCCCACTACGCATCCGGAACATTTTAGTGTTCCTTCAGATGCCCACTACGCATCCGGAACATTTTAGTGTTCCTTCAGATGCCCACTACGCATCCGGAACATTTTTAGTGTTCCTTCAGATGCCCACTACGCATCCGGAACATTTTTAGTGTTCCTTCTGATGCCCACTACGCATCCGGAACATTTTTAGTGTTCCTTCAGATGCCTACTACGCATCCGGAACTTTTTAGTGTTCCTTTAGATGCCCACTACACATCCGGAACATTTTAGTGTTCCTTCTGATGCCAACTACGCATCCGGAACATTTATTACAACTTTATCCCGAACATCTGTTTGCTTTGACCGGCGTTATAACCCTTCAGATTACGCTCGTATAGTAAATTTTGCTTCTCTCTCGGGGGTGATGATCTTTTATGGCCTATTAAACGTATTATAGGTATGGCACTATTCTGACTTGTTGATTATAAGAGGAGCGGATAGACTATATTTCGCCCAATTTTTTTTAAAGGCCTTTTTATATGAACCCCAAGCTCAGACGCATAATCGGCTCACTTCTTTTTGCGATGTTTCTTATTTTTCACATAACATTCGTAATCGCGCTGGCCTATGGCATTTTGCCTGGCACGTCTCAGGCTGTGCAGATTTTATATATGGCCGTTGCAGGAACAATTTGGGTGATCCCAGCCGCGATGATTATCAAGTGGATGAATGGGTAGGGGGTATTTTCTCTCACGGCTATTGCTCTTTAGTGACGCTTCAGGTTGCCCACCAGTAACCGCGCTATTCCACATCCAGTTTTTGCCATTTGTTTTTTAGTCTGAAAGGCAGGCCGGAGAGGAAGGTTTTTATGTAGCGTTGGTGTTGGTATTCGCCGTTGAGGGATACGCGTGGCAGGGCCATCATGTGGTCTTTGTGCTCTTTATAGAGCACGGCTTTTCTTGTGGTCACCGCTGTTTTGAAGCCGAATTTTTTTACAAGCTCAAAGTCTCTCCTATTAGCGGCGCAATTGCTGCCGTAGGGGAAGGAAAAATGAGTGGCTTTTTCGCCTAGCTCTTTTTCCAAGATGTCCATGCCGGTTTGGATTTGCTCAGCTGCTTCTTCTTCACTTAACCTTGCGATGGCGAAGTGAGACTTTGTGTGAGCGGCCAGTGTGATGAGCGGTTCTTTATTCAACTCGCGCAATTCTTCCCATGACATGATTAGATTTTTACTGAGCGCGTCAATGTCATAATCATGGGCCTTTGCCATTTCGCGAATGGTGCTGCGTTGCTCGTGCTGATTGCTTTTGCGCATGGGCCAATAGATTGTATCAAACGCGCGGTATTTCTGCTCTGTCGTGACCGCTTCTAGCACTTGGCCTTTGTTATATGGATTTTGGATGGCGCTGGAATTTTTAATGATGTCTTCCAAAGCAAACCACCAGAGCTCACCTTGATGATTGCTATAGTCAGAGACGATATAGATGGCTAGAGGCACATTGTATTTTTTTAAGACGGGCAAAGCTATATCGCGGTTGTCTTTATACCCATCATCTGCTGTGAAGACGGCGTATGGTTTCTTGGATTTGTTGCCCGTTTTTAAGCGCTCATGAAGTTCATCAAGCGAAATGATATCATAGCCTTCAGCTTTTACCGTTTGGATGGTGCTTTCTAAAAATTCTGGCGTGACGCGCAGGATTGAGTTTGGCGAGAAATCTTCTATGGGATCATTATTGATTTGGTGCAACGTGAAGATGATACCTTCACCACGGGTCGCTGATGACAATAGTTTATAGAGCCCGCTATAATAGAGGGCGTTTAACGCAGCTTTATATATAACTAAAACTAAACCTGTCATGCCACTTGCGTCAGTTGAACTCTGTATCTTTTAAATGACGGCTACTTGGCCATTTAATGTGATTTTATGTATGAAACCATTGGAGCTTAAAGCGGATGCTTTAATGTTTTTTGTTTATTATTGGCGCTTACATTAGCACGGTCGCCTTAATATTCCATGATAAATTAACTGGAAGTTTTACCAGTTATGTTCAAAACGGCTGTTTTTCTATGAATTTTGCCTGGCTTAGCTCAAAAAATTATGATTTGAGCTCCTTTTTCTTTCTCATAGATAAGCTTAAGCTTCAGCTTCTTTGCCCTCTGTTTCTTTTCTCTCTGTTTCTTTACCTAGCGTGCCTTCTTTTCTTTCTTCGCGCTCAGATGTTTCAGCATCTTCCGCTTCTGTGATCACTGCTCTTAGGATAACTAGTGCCATTGAAACAAGGAACATGGCAACGAAGATCAAGAGACTGTATGTCAACGGATTTGGAAAATATGGCAAGCTTGGTATATGCGCTTTTGAAACAATGGTGGCATAGGCTGGTGCGACGGCGCTGTCTTTTCTGGCCTCGGCATCACGGAAGCGGGCAAGATATGTGTTCAACAGGTCTCTATTTGTGCGAGCTTCGCGCTCTAGAGCTCTGAGTTGGATTTCATCACCATCTGTTTGAGTGGATTGGTTTTTCAGATCATTAAGGCTTTTGATGAGAGATTGCTCTCTGGCTCGTGCGATCTTTGCATCATTTTCCATTGTGCGGACGATGCGGCGCATTTCTGATCTGATTTGGAAGTTCACGCCGCGCAGTTCAGAACGCACCTGAATGAGGCGTGGGTGAGAGGGGAGCAATGTGGCACCAAGCTCTGCCAGGGAGCGTTGGATGCGGCTTCTTTGTTCGAAAAGGCGCTGAATTTGCTGGGAGCGCATTGTTTCAGTTGCGTTGGCAACTTCGCCATCGCGCTCTAACATTTCACGGATGAGTTTCGCGCGAATTTCGGAATCTGCTCTGCGTTCTCTTGCGGCGATGATGCGGCTGTTAAGCTCTGTTAGTTGCTGACGATCTAATGTGACATTGGAACTGCTGGATTTGAAGATGCCTTTTTGAGCGCGGTATTTCGCAACGGCTGCTTCAGAAGCTTTCACTTCTTTTTTTAAGTCATCAATCAAACGAGCTAGGCGAATGGTGTCATCCTGGCTTTGCAAGACTTTTTCTGATCTTTGCCATTCTATATAGGCTTTGGCCAAACCATTGGCGATGGCTTCTGTTTCTTTTGGATCTGTGCTGTGATAGCGAATGCCGATGACACGGGACTCTGCTAGAGGGACAACCTGGATGTCTCCACTGATCATGTCTATGGCGAATTGGCGTTTTACTTCTTCGCTCATTTCTTCATATTTGGGAAGACCAGGGTTTTTCAATTTTGATATAAACCCTGAAGTTTTTGATTTGATGCTTTCGAGGAACTCTTCATTTTTTAAAAAGCCATATTCATCGATGACTTTTGAGAGAATGTCTCTTGACTGGATAACCTGAATTTGGCTGAAGATTGAAGCTTTATCGACAAGTGTCGTTTCTTGGTTTCTACCTGCAACTGGGTTTTGATAACTTCCGACTGGGGCGACTAGCACTCTTGCTTCAGAGACATAGCGTGGTTTCATGCTGCTGGTGAGAAAGAATGTGCCAATGGCGCATAGCAGACTAAGCAAGACCATTTTCATCCACGAGTCTTTAATGGCTCCAATAAGACTGCCAATACTAAGTTCGTTTGTGTTTGACATTTTAAATTCCGTTCTACCTAATCGCACGTAAACTCATCTAGTGAGTGGCTTCCTCAATAAATGATTACTCTTAAACTCTTATTACCTTACTCTCTTAACCTTAATTAGCTTACTAAAGGTTACATATCAGTATAAAAGCCAAGAAAAATTTATATTCGTACAATTTTAGAACAATATTAGATAAATTTTAACTATGTTGGCCCATATTACCCTTCAAGTTTAATTGTATTTGTATGGGTTTGTAGCGTTATGAGTGTGTTTAGGTTTTGCCTATTGATCTCTCTTATGGTGTTTTTTTCAGGATGTAGCCATAGAGATGGAGAATTTAAGAACCAATTTGAATTGATTGGTGATCAAGATGTTATTCCTGAGCCTGCCGATGATAGCTCAAGAATTAGCTCCCTTAAAGATACCGGATTTCGTTTTGGCTTGAGCGAAAGCTTTAGCTCTGAAGAAACTGTTGGCTGGCGAACCCGTGTTTCTCATGCCATTCGTCCCTCACGACACGATCGAGAGTGGGAGACAAGCTACACTCACGCCGCACGTGATGAGTTCAAATCTGTTTCATATGATAAAAACCCTGTTGAGGTTTACCGCCGGACTGGCCAATGGCCGCTTCGCTATAGCCTTGATACTGGTGATCGTCTTCGGGTGATTGTTTACAGCCAGCGGACTTTGACACGGACCTATACGGTTGATGATAGTGGCTATATTTCAGTGCCGTTGGTGGGCCAAGTGAAAGCGCGCGGCGTTAGCACGAAGCAAGTCCAGCGCAGAATTGCAGCTCGATTGAGAGCAAAATATTTAAGAGACCCGAAGGTTTCTGTTGAAGTTGCAACTTACCGTCCATTTTTCGTTCTCGGCCAAGTTCAAACAGCTGGGCAATACCCTTATGTTGTTGGCATGACAGCTGAAGTGGCTGCGGCCATTGCTGGTGGTTTTACAAGCCGTGCTAATGAGCGCAAATTCCGTGTTAGCCGGGTTTATAAAGGGCGCCGTTACACCTTACTGGTTTCTAAAAACTTTCCTATTTTCCCTGGTGACACCGTTTATGTGCGTGAGCGTTTCTTTTAACTCATTGCTTAGGTCTCCTTAATTAAACTATTATTTCTATGAATTATAAGTTGTTATAGTCTCTCCTTATAGTAAGACTATAACAACTAAACTTATTCGCTCCTTCAATTAGAGAGATTTCTTCATGAGCCGAAACTTGCGGATACTCCATTGTTTGCGTGCGCCCGTTGGTGGTTTATTTAGGCACGTTGTGGACTTAGCAGTTGAGCAATCATTGGTTGGCCATGAGGTGGGGGTGATTTATGATCGTTCTACCGTTAGTCCTGCGGTTGCGTCTCAACTTGAGTTGCTCAATCAAAGATGTTCGCTTGGTGTGCGCTCTGTGAACATGCCACGCCTATTGCATGTTAGTGATTACACTGCGTTTCGTGCAGTGAAAAAATTTGCAATTGAAGCGAACGCTCAAATTTTACATGGGCATGGTGCTAAAGGCGGTGCTTATGCACGATTAGCGGCTGCATCTTTGAAGAAATCAAAGCAGCCTTGCCTTAGCTTTTACACCCCACATGGCGGAAGCCTTCATTACTCACCTACAAGCCTAAAGGGTAAATTATTTTTAGGACTTGAGCGTGCATTGGCAAAGAGAACCAATGGGCTTATTTTTGAAAGCGCCTATTCTTCAAACATTTATAGTAAAGTTATTGGTCGTGGCTATTGCCCTGTTAAGGTTATTCCGAATGGGCTTAAGGCAGATGAGTTTGTCTCCACTCCTCTTCATCCTGATGCCGCCGATTTTCTATTCATAGGAGAACTTCGCCATTTAAAAGGTGTTGACCTGTTGCTTGAAGCCTTTGCTCGTTTAGGTCAAGACAATGATAGTTTGCGGCTCTCAATTGTTGGTGACGGGCCTGATATGAAATTGTTTCAAGATTTAGCAACCAAGTTAGGAATTGAGGCTCGTGTTAAATTTTGGGGGCGTTTACCGGCTTCTGAAGCTTTTGCACTTGGGGCTGTTATGGTTGTTCCTTCCAGGGCTGAGAGCTTTCCTTATATTGTGCTTGAAGCGGGCGCCGGATTGAAGCCGCTCATTTGCACTGATGTTGGTGGCATTTCTGAAATTGTTGCAGGAAGCTCAACCGAACTCATTTTGCCTGAAGATGTCGATGATTTATATTCGGCCATGAAATTGGCTTATTCTCAACCAGAGAGAATGACAGCACAAGCTGAGCAGTTGCAAACTTTAATCAGACAAAAATTTACCGTTGAGCAAATGGCCTCTGACATCACTGATTTTTATTTGTCTGCTTTAAAACGGTAACAATCTGATGCTTTCTTAAAATTTCCATATTTAAGAATTTAACTTTATTCTCGACTTTTTTCATATTCTCTACACATCACTTCAGTATTCCCTTCAGCGCGATTGCACTGGGGCAAAACTGCCACTACTTGCACAATTGTTACAAAGTTTGATGTTTTTGGTCAAAGAAACCGTGTATTCGACTGATTTGAATAGATTTTTAACTGTTGCTGAAACGAATTATTAACTATGTTTTTAAAGAACGAGAAAAATTAAAGTAACCTTTAAATAATTTCATTTCTTTGAAGGTTTTTTTTCTTAAGGTGAAACCCATCTCGTTTGTCGGGTTAAGTATCGCCACATTTGTGGCTAGTATCGTTGCGTAAAGGGGTTGATCGGTATGTCTGATCAGAATCTAAAAATTGATAATGATTTTGATGAAAAAAACAAAGAGCAGACCGCTCCTTGGATTATTGCTTCAAACGATGATAACCCCAAATTACATAGTTTAAACCTGAGCGAAACATCTTCGCTTATTTCTCCTATTGTTTTAAATGGCTGCTACCGCCTTTTAGAAATGCTTATTGTGATGAGCATTGGTATTGCAGGTTATTATGCCTATGTTGACCAGGGCAGTTCGCTGAATTTGTTTCATTATTTGACAAGCATTTCGATTGTTTGCTTGATGCTTTCTTTTGTATTGCACACAGTTAATGTTTACAGCATTCAGGCTTTTAACTCTCCTATTCGTCAAACGCCGAAATTATGGCTTGGGGTGACTTTAGTTTTTGCCCTCTTTGTAACAGGCTTATTCTTTTTAAAAATGGGTGACACTTTTTCTCGAGTGTGGTTAGGCGCTTGGTATATTTTGAGTGTCTTGTTCCTGCTGTTTGCTCGTTTTGTTTTTGCAGCTATTCTCAAAGAATGGTGTGCTGAAGGGCGTATTTATCGCCGTGCGGTTATTGTTGGTGGTGGTGAACCTGGTGTTGCTGTCATTAAAGAGCTTGAAAGCTCCGAGAACACTGATATTCGCATTTGCGGTGTTTTTGATGAGCGTAGTGATGATCGTGTACCGACACATATTCAAGGTTACCCGAAACTGGGCAATTATGATGAGCTTGTAGAATTTGGACGGAAATCTCGAATTGACCTCTTGATTGTAACACTCCCTCTAACGGCAGAAAGCCGCATCATGAGTGTTTTAAAAAAGCTTTGGGTCTTGCCGGTTGACATTCGTCTTGCTGCTCATACAACAAAGTTAAGGTTTCGCCCAAGAGCTTATTCTTACATTGGCAATGTTCCGTTTATCGATATTTTTGATAAGCCGATGGCTGACTGGGACTTCGTTCTTAAATGGATGTTTGACAAAATTATTGCGGTTCTAGCGCTTATTCTTTTGTCTCCAATCATGATTGCCGCTGCTATTGCTGTTAAATATACCAGCAAAGGGCCTGTTATTTTCAGGCAAAAGCGCTATGGCTTTAATAATGAGCTCATTGAGGTTTATAAATTTCGCTCCATGTATACAGACATGTCAGATGCTGATGCCTCTAAGCTTGTCACAAAAGATGACCCGCGGGTGACGCCTGTTGGCCGTTTCTTGCGCAAAAGCAGCATTGATGAACTGCCACAGCTCTTTAATGTTTTAAAAGGTGAACTTTCTATTGTTGGGCCGCGCCCGCATGCGCTTTCAGCTAAGGCGGCGAGCCAGAGCTATCATGATGTTGTTGATGGTTATTTTGCTCGTCACAGGGTAAAACCTGGCATCACAGGCTGGGCGCAGATTAATGGCTGGCGCGGTGAAACAGACACAGAAGAAAAAATTCAAAAACGTGTTGAGCACGACCTTTATTATATTGAAAACTGGTCCATCTTTTTAGACCTCTACATCATTCTTTGCACGCCTTACAGCTTGTTGTTTGATAAAGATAACGCTTATTGAGTTGGTTGGTTAAGTCATGAGTATTACGACAACAATCGATCAACAAATGCCTTTATCGAATAGATTGCACCAGGTGCTTTATCTTTTCACTTGGCTTGTTTTTTTCTCAAATGCGATTGTGATTAAAGAACCTGCGCCTTGTGATTTATTGATGATGGGGTTTGTGGTGGTTATGCCGCTTTTTGGTATGGTTCGTATTTTACCCATTCATGCTCTGTTTTTGGCCTGCTGGGCTATAATCATTGCCGGGGGATTAATTGCTTCTGGCACACATGAGTTTTACTATGTTTCCGTGAAGCATATGATCATTTCGCTTTATTTGGCTGTTTTCTCTGTGGCTTTGGCGGCTTTTGTTTCCAAAGAGCCGGAAAAGAAATTGAGAATAATTTGGAGCGGTTATATTTGCGGGGCTATAATTGCAGCGCTGGCTGGCATTATTGGTTATTTTAATCTTGTGCCTGGGGCATTTGAACTCTTTACCAAATTTCAAAGGGCCAGCGGCACTTTTAAAGACCCCAATGTGCTCGGGCCTTATCTTGTGCCTGCTTTTCTTTATTGCCTGCATATTTTGCTCACGAAAAACCTAAAAGATGGTCTCGTTGCCACAGCTCTTATGGGGTTGTTTCTTTTTGCGATTTTAATGACGTTTTCGCGCGGCGCATGGCTCTTATTTGCATTTGTTAGCGCCTTTTATATTTGCTTCTTCTTCTTAACGGCACGAGATAATCAACAACGCTTGAAAACCATTGTTCTTTGCCTTTTGAGTTTAATCGCTTTTGTTGGGATTGTCGTTGTGGCGCTACAATCTCCTAAAGTGCAGGCTTTGTGGAGTGAGCGTGCATCATTTAACCAAAGCTATGATGTTGGTGATCAAGGGCGGTTTGTTGGACATAAAAAAGCGGCCAAGATTATTTCTGAAAACCCGATTGGCATTGGCGCTTTATATTTTGGTTATTATTACCATCATGAGCTGCCGCATAATTTATATCTGAGTATGTTTTTAAGTACTGGATGGATTGGCGGTGCGCTATTTTTATTCTTAATTGGTGCAACGTTATATTTTGGGGGTGTCATATTATTCAGGCAAAGCCCCTGGATGCATTATCATGGCATTGCATATTGCACGTTCGTTGGCCTTGCACTTGAAAGCTATATTATTGACAGCGATCATTGGCGTTTGCTTTATATTATGATGGGGCTTATTTGGGGCGCTTATGGAGCGTGTCAGTATGAAGACCGAATGGAACAGGCCCCCTCTTCGTAAGTGAAAAGTAAGCGCTGCCACATACTAATTATATGACCAAAATCTTTATCTAGCTTCAAGTTGCTAATTAAAGAACTTAAGCGCTTCAGCTTCCCACTTTGAAATCCACTCACTTTTACAATCACCATATGCATGACTGTCTGATGGGTGTTTCAACTGGCATTCTGCTTTGAGGTTTTGATATTTTAAAGCGATGTCTTGATGTTGCTTGAGGTAATCCCTAAAGGCAAGATGGCGTTTTATAGCTTGATCATTTTCTTCAAAACAATGAACTTGAAATAACCGCTTGTTTGTCTCTGCATCATCTTTATAAGCATAGCGGCGTCCAGCGATGCCATTTTCCTGGCACCAGACATACCCAATTGCTTCAACATTGCTTTGAAGGCTATCCAGCTCATCTAAATTCTTCACAACGCCCAGGAGATCAATAATCGGCTTTGATTGAATGGTTGAAATGGCGGTTGACCCAATATGATGCGCGGCAATTAGGTTTTCTCCAATCGCTAGTTTTAATTGGGCCATTTCATCTTCTGCGATTTCTGGCCAAAAAGGATCATGAGGGACTAGTTGAACTTCAATTGGATTCGGCATTTGATATAAGCTCGCTCAATAAATTCAATTTTCATACTTATATTCAAATTTATTATTCAAGTTCAACTAATTTATTTGTAAGAACAGAAATATCAGGGGAAATTTTAAACATAGTTCAGTTTAATTCGGAATCTTTGATCGTTCCAAGTCACATTTTTTCTGATCTTTAAGTTCACACTGCCTGGATTGATATTTCCAACAACCACCTCTATCTAAACAGTTATCGATACTGAAGAAGTCTGAAAAGTACAACCACCCCATGACACCCATAATTATCAGAATAGGTAAATATAGAATTTTTTTCATTTGGATATCAATGAAGTAATGGTCGGAGCGATAGGATTTGAACCTACGACCCCTGGTCCCCCAGACCAGTGCGCTAACCGGGCTGCGCCACGCTCCGACAAAGATAAAAAGAACAGCTTTTAAGAAATGAAGCCTGGTGCCCTTTTCTCAATTTTTATGACCTACCGTCAAGATAAATTTTTGAAATTCTGATCGTTATTTTTCAGTGACTATATTTATGAGCTTTTAAGCCAGAATTTTTCTGCATTCTTCAACTTCATCAAGAATGGAGAGTAGTACCTTTTGCTTTGGATCCAGCTTTTTGGCTAAGCTTTCTTTTTTGATTGCCACTTTGATGTGAGAATTCGTAATTTTCTCTTTTGGGTTTTCGGCAGACTTTGGAGAAACCACCATTGTTGCATTGTCATCGCTCATCTTAGCAAAGCTTTTTACATAATCTATGCCTTCGCGTTTGAAGATTTGCTGAACACCACGAATGGTAAAGCCTTCTCCATAAAGGAGGTGACGAATTGCTTTTAGAAGCTCGATGTCTGCTGGGCGATAATAACGGCGACCACCGCCACGTTTCATTGGGCGGATTTGGGTGAACTTACTTTCCCAAAAACGAAGAACGTGTTTTGGTATATCTAAATCTGTTGCGACTTCACTGATCGTTCTTAAAGCATCAGATGATTTTTTCATTTCTGCCTCTCTTTAGGGCTTGTTGATTTTAGATATTCAAAAAACATCAAAGACCGAATATCAGCTATTCACTCATATTTAAAAAAATGAGGTTTAAGCACTATGCAAATTCTTATTCAAGAGATTGAGAAGGCTGCTGGTGAAACTCAACTTATAATGCTAACTGATCCACGCTAAAAATTGCGAACTTAAATTATTTTACTTTTTCTTCTTGGTTCTTTTTTTGCGGGCTTTCATGCTGGCGTCAATACGGTTTTTCATAATTGCACTTGGTCTGAAAACCAAAACGCGCCGCGGCGTGATTGGCACTTCTTCACCTGTTTTCGGGTTACGACCGATGCGCTGTTTTTTTTCACGAACACCGAATGAGCCAAAAGATGATAGCTTAACTTGCTGGCCTTCTTCCAAGCTATTGCTAATCTCTGCAAGCACGAGTTCCACCAAGTCTGCGGATTCATTTCGCGGCAAACCTATGCGTTTTACAACTGCCTCTGCCAGGTCTGCGCGAGTTAATGTTTTCTCGCTCATCGCTTGTCCCTCTTAATGATTTGACTATCTCTTGAAATGCTAATCTAAGGTAGATGAATTGGTCAATGGGCAATTGCAATTTTTGTTGTAAATTTCGGGATTTAGCTAAGTTTTGTGGCATTTTTCTTGTTCTGAAGCAGCAATTAAGACAATTCTCAGTATTCTATCTCTGTTTGATGAAAGTCTTGTTGCAACCTTCATGGTTTTAAGGGTGTGCTGATCACCAACGAACAAGTACTGCGCCCCAGGTGAAACCACCGCCCATTGCCTCTAGCAAGACCATGTCACCTTTTTTAATTTTACCTGTATCAACACCGTGATTAAGCGCTAGCGGTATTGATGCCGCGGATGTATTGCCATGTTCTGAAACGGTCATTATGACCTTCTCGAAAGGCAAGCCAATTTTCTTGGCTGTTCCAATTAAGATGCGCTCATTTGCTTGATGAGGGACAAACCAGTCAATATCTGCAATTGTCAAATTTGCATTTTCAAGTGTCTCTTCAATGACATCTGAAATGTTGGTCACAGCGTGCCGGAATACTTCACGGCCATTCATTCGCAGGTGACCGGTTGTCTTGGTGCTTGATGGCCCGCCATCTACAAATAGTTTGTCTCTATAGCGCCCGTCAGAGCGCAACTTAGAATTTAAAATACCGTGCTGTGTATCTCCGCTTAAAGGTTCAGCTGAGACAATGACAGCCCCTGCACCATCACCAAATAAAACACAAGTTGCTCTATCTTCCCAATCAAGGATGCGTGAAAAAGTTTCCGCTCCGATCACCAGAATATTTTTTGCTTGTCCTGATTTGATATATTGGTCAGCTGTTGTAAGTGCAAAAACAAAACCGGAGCACACTGCTTGCATATCAAACGCAGCGCCATGAGTGATGCCAAGCTCTGCCTGAATTGTTACAGCTGTTGCAGGAAAGGTTTGATCTGGTGTTGAGGTTGCCAGAATGATTAAATCAATTTCATTAGCTTGCATATCGGCATTTGCGAGGGCATTTTGGGCCGCTTTTAAAGCCAGGTCAGATGTCACTTCATTTTCAGCTGCGATGTGGCGCGCTTTAATGCCAGTTCTTTCTGTAATCCATTCATCAGATGTGTCGACCATCTTTGATAGATCGCCATTTGTAAGTCTATTTTCTGGTAGGTAGGCCCCAACAGAGCGGATAACGGATTGAAACTGAGACAATTTACTCAACCTTTGATTTTTAATTCTTTTTATTGGGGGCATCCCCCCTTTAATCTATTGCAGCAATAAAACGACCCAAAACCTATAGTTTGGCGCTTTCACCTTCTTTGGTGCTTCCATTTTCTTTTGGAAGAGCTTCACTATCTTTAGATAGGTCGTTAGAAAGCAGCTCATGTGACTTTTCAATATCTTTAGAGAGCCGCTCAACCAATTTGTTTGATGCCATGTCATACCCAAGATCAATGGCGCTTGCAAAGCCTTTTGCATCTGTTCCGCCATGACTTTTGATCACAAGACCATTTAATCCAAGGAAAACACCGCCATTCATGCCACGTGGGTCCATTTTGCGCTTTAAAGCTCGAAACCCGTTAGATGCGATTAACGCCCCTAATTTCGTGATTAATGTTCTCGTCATGGCATCTTTGATGTAAGTGCCTATTTGTTTTGCTGTGCCTTCTGCGGTTTTTAAGGCAATATTGCCTGTAAACCCTTCCGTGACAACAACATCAACGATACCGCGGCCTAAGTCATCGCCTTCGACGAAGCCGTGATAATCAAAGGGTAGCTCCGAGTTACGTAGAATATTGGCGGCTTTTTTGATTTCATCCAAACCTTTGATTTCTTCTACACCGACGTTCAATAGACCGACTAATGGGCGCTCTTTAGCGAAAAGTGCGGTTGCCATAGCAGACCCCATGACAGCATTATCAACGAGCTGGTGAGCGTCAGCGCCAACATTTGCACCAACATCTAGCACAATGCTTTCTCTGCGAACTGTTGGCCATAAAGCTGCAATAGCGGGGCGTTCGACATCTGCTACAGTGCGAAGGCAAATTTTTGCCATGGCCATTAACGCGCCGGTGTTGCCGGCAGATATGCAAACGTCTGCTTCGCCTTTTTTGACTGCTTCGATGGATTTCCACATGCTGGAATTACGTTTACCGCGTCTTAAAGCCTGGCTTGGCTTTTCACCCATTTCAACAGAAACGTCTGTGTGGATGATTTTTGAACATTTTAAAAGATTTGGGAATTTGTTTAATACAGGTTGCACTTTGGCTTCGTCACCAAACAGCAAATATTCCGTATTTGGGTGATGGGTTAGAGATCTATCTGCGCCAGCTATAACCATTTCTGGCCCGGCATCCCCCCCCATGGCGTCCAAAGATATTCGTAGTGGCGCAGTCATTCATTTCACCTTAATTTAGCAAGATCATATCATTTTGATCATTTGAGGCTCCCGAATTATGCCTCAAAACGCCAAATTTACACTCTCAATTTATTCTAAACTCAAGCTTCTCATCATTCTTTTTGTATTGAGTGACAGGCTTGTTGTTTAGCTGCTTTTTATGAAGCTAGATGGAGCTGGTAACAACTAATTTCTGTTTTCAAGCTCTTTAGCTCTTTCATATAGCTTTGTTTTTATATTCCATTTTATGAACTGGCCAACATAAAGGTTCTAGGCTGAGAGACAAGCCCCTTTTATGTTTTTGGGTGGTAAAAGTGGGTGATTTGTGTTGTTTTTACGAAAAGCCAGGCCTAAAAGTACCCTTCATTATTCTTCATTTTTGAGAACTTTTAAAGCAGCGAAGGGGTTCGGCTTTTCTTCTTCAGTGGTTTCTTGAGTTTCCCACTCAAAGACTTCACCTTCATTTTTAGGAAATTGCTCAATGGCTATGATGAAGTTTTCATAAATAATTTGACCGATATCGAATGTTTCTTCTTCATAAAATTCAATAATTTCATCAACATAATCCAACTCTAATTCAGGAGATTTTACGGGGTCATTTTGATCAATGGGCCAAAACTCCGTTTTAAAACCTTCTTCAATCAAATATTTGACTGGTTCAAGGGAAAGTGAGCTTAATTGTGTAAGTTCAGCCTTTATTTCAGCCTTTAAGCAATAGCGGCCCTTATGAAGCGGAATTATCTGCCAGAAACACTCGAATGCGTCAAAAGCGCTCAATTCAAGTTCTTTTATGAAAAAAGATTTTTGCTCTTCATCTAATATGAGAGTTTTTTCCAAGCCGCTTTCACCAATATCTTTGATTGATACATTTAGCTTTATGGGTTGGGAAAATTCCTCAGGCACTGACATTTTCTTCTCACTATAATCGGTTTAGTTGATTTTATTTGTTAAGGTTCACGCCTTTTATTAAGGCTCTACAAAGGTGAAATTAGCTGTTTCTATATCATGGAAAGGAACAGAGTTCAGGTAATTATAAACGGCTATAACGTAATTTGATAAATCATTAGAGCGTTCATCACCGCTATTCATGCTTTGAAAGACATGCACACTTAAAGCCGCCATTATTTTTTGTTTTTTGCCTTTTCGGATGCCTTTTTGATAATCTGTAGAGCGCTCATAAAACCCTGCTATAAGCTTGTTTATTTTTTCTGTTTCACTGGCATCTTTTGGCGTTGCTTCCTTATAATTTAACTCTAGTTCATTTACTAGGATTTCAGTTAATTGTTCGCTGATTTGTTTTTCTGTGTCTTCATGGCGCAAACGCTCTAAAATCAAGCAAATATGAAGGCAAAGCATCTCATATCGTCCCTGAACAGAATCAGATACTTGATATGCATGATAAAAATGGGGGTGCAGAGACTGCTCAGCTGCTAATAAATAGAGATTTTTAGCATTCTGCCTTTTCTCTGCCCGATTTTTCAGCCATTTGAACATGATGCTATTTGTTGTTCCGCTTCATTTTAAGTTTATATAGGCATAGCTAACTTGCATTTAAGGCCAACTCAAGGTAACAGTTTGATTGGTGGTTGCATTTCTTAAATTTTGGAATAACCCCGCGAACTTAGGTAATATTTATTATGTCTGCAGAGACCAAAAAAAACAATAAGCTGCACTCTAATTTGGGAGCTCCTCGCGTGAAAAAATCACCAAAGACAGACCTTCTTGGCACAAATACTGTAGATGCTGCAGGCACATACGAAGATCAAGCTGCTGGTAGCCTAAATCGCAGGGATGTGTTGAACCTCTTTGGTAAAGGCGCCGTGGCAGCTCTTGCTTTTGGCCCTCTTGCTGCCTGTTCTTCTCAAATTTCACAACATGGCCATTTGCTCACAGAAGCTGACCTTGCTCAAGTCCAGGTTGGTATGTCTAAACAGCAGGTCAGTTTTTTGCTCGGCACGCCAGACACCACGGCGACCTACACTGGTGATGTTTACTATTATATTTCCTCAAAGATGGAAACAAAATCGTTTCTCCCACCTAAGGAAATTGATCGCCGGGTTGTTGCCGTTTATTTCGCGCCGCAAATTGATACGGTGAAACGGGTTGCTCATTACGGCTTGCAAGATGGCAAAGTGATTGACTTTATCACCCGCGAGACCCCATCTCACGGCCAAGAAGCTGGTCTTATTAATCAACTATTCCGTGGCCTTGGTGCGAAGACGAACGTGTTTGGTAATTAAAAGCTAGCTTTTCTGTGCTTCAGATGCCCACAAAGCATCCGCATGTTTTCTCTTACGGCTATTCCATGAGCTGAAGCTCATGGGCCTGCATTCTTGATGTGCTTCAGGTTGCCCACATGCAACCGCGCTGCGCCATGTCACTCAGCCCGAAATGGGCTGAGCTTCTTCATCGTATAGTTAGATTATATTTTGGAGGATGCTTCAGATATACGCATCCAGTTACTCCACAACGGTGAGTAAAAAGCCGTCATAGCCTTTTTCGCCGACGGTTTGAATTGTCGTTGAGGTAACACCTGATTGTTTTGAAATGAACTCATTGCCTTTTTGCACGCCTTGTACCATCTCGTCAGTCGTTTCCATATTTATCACTTCGCCTTCACGCACGACATTGTCAGTAATGATTATCGTGCCTTTGCGAGAGAGTTTTAGTGATTGGTCTAGATAGTTGGCGATATTTTCTTTGTCAGCATCAATAAAGATGAAATCAAAAGGTTCAACATTTTCTGCCATCAAATCTTTCAAGCTATCCAGGGCTGCTCCCTGGCGTAATTCTATTTTATCTTCCAGCCCAGCTTGTTTGAAATTTGCTCGGGAAACATCGGCATTAATTTGTTCATATTCCATGGTGATCAGTTTGCCATCTTCTGGCAAAGCTCTGGCCATGCAAATGGTACTAAAACCAGCTAAAGTGCCGATTTCTAAAATGCACTTGGCTCCTGAGATTTTCACCATCAGTTCCAGATATTTGCCAAACGCATCTGATACAGCAATAGGGGGAAGCTCAGCATCAATGGCAGATTGTCTCACTTTTTCTAAGACATCGTCTTTGGGGAGAAGTAATTCGTTATAATAATTATCTACTGCAGTCCATTGAGAAAGGGTCATAAAAACATCCATGCATTGTTAGCTATAAAATATTTTCTATTTGTTGTTCACTTAAATTCAACGCAGTTATACTTATATATTAAAGTGGTTCTAACTATTAGAGATTAACGATGATCATAAAGACAATAATTTTAGCTGTTGTTCTTGTAGGAACATTCGGACTTTCTATTTCCTTTGCAATTCATTATTCTCTTTTTAATAGATTGACCTTTTTAATGGCTATATTATTGGCTATTTTTGCTCATGAGGCTATGCGTCATTATCTCAAGAAATTTTAACCCAGTCGGTTAACTTTCTTCACTTCAGTCATCATTTCTCAACTTCAGATGTCTACAGAACATCCGCGCTTTTTAGTCGGCCTTCAGGTTACCCACTAGCAACCGGCCTATTCCCATTCAATCGTCCCTGGTGGTTTTGAAGTAACATCATAGACAACGCGGTTGACGCCGCGAACTTCGTTGATAATCCTTGTTGATACGCGGCCCAAAAAGTCGTGCTCGAAAGGATAGTAATCAGCTGTCATGCCGTCTGTCGATGTGACAGCTCGTAGCGCTAGCACATAATCGTAAGTTCTCGCATCTCCCATCACGCCAACGGTGCGCACAGGCAAGAGCACAGCAAAAGCTTGCCAGATCTCATCATAAAGCCCGGCTTTTTTAATTTCATCCAAATAGATGAAATCAGCTTTTCGCAAGATATCTGCTTTTTCTTCTGTTATGTCACCAGGAATGCGAATGGCAAGGCCTGGGCCTGGGAACGGGTGACGGCCGATGAAGGCATCTGGCAAGCCGAGTTCACGGCCCAAGTCTCTCACTTCATCTTTGAACAATT
Source organism: Hyphomicrobiales bacterium (assembly GCA_965230545.1). Lineage (GTDB taxonomy): Bacteria > Pseudomonadota > Alphaproteobacteria > Rhizobiales > HXMU1428-3 > HXMU1428-3. The sequence continues at coordinate 146,984 of CBDDLE010000005.1, forward strand.
CTCGAAGAGGCTCCACCAGCTCCATATTCATTCGATCCGGTAGGCCACCAACATTGTGATGAGATTTAATAGTCACCGATGGACCGCCTGTGAAAGAGACGCTTTCAATCACGTCTGGATATAGTGTCCCTTGTGCTAAGAAGTCAGCACCGCCGAGTTTGTTTGCTTCTTCTTCAAACACATCGATGAAAAGCTTGCCGATGATTTTGCGTTTTTTCTCTGGATCTGAAACCCCAGCAAGTTCGCCTAGGAATTTTTCTTTCGCATCAACATGAACAAGCGGGATATTGTAATGATCCTTAAACAAGCTCACCACTTGTGTCGCTTCATTCATACGCAAAAGCCCATGATCTACAAAGATGCAATTCAACTGGTCTCCGATTGCTTCATGTAACAGGACCGCAGCCACAGAACTATCAACACCGCCAGAAAGACCGCAAATGACGCGCTTATCGCCCACTTGCGCGCGGATCTTAGCGATTTCGCTTTCTCTAAACGCTGCCATTGTCCAATCACCAGCACACCCGGCAATATTGTGAATGAAGTTTTGGATAATCTTTGCACCGCCAACCGTATGCATCACTTCTGGGTGGAACTGCACTGCGTAAAATTTGCGTTCCTCATCACTGATCGCCGCATAAGGAGCACCTTCAGATTTCGCGATGATGTTAAAGCCCTCAGGCAATGCTGTCACCCGATCCCCATGGCTCATCCAGACACGTAGTGTCTTTGTAATTTGTGAGTTTGTGGTGTTTTTGGTTGGATTTCGGTTGTCTGATGCATAGAGAGGGGCACCTTTGGAGAATTCTTCGATGCCTTCGAACAAAGGAGAAGAGGCGACGATTTCTATATCAGCGCGGCCAAATTCTTGATGATCGTGTGTCTCTACCTTGCCGCCTAATTGCGCAACCATGGTTTGCTGGCCATAGCAAATGCCAAGCACGGGAATGCCTGCTTTAAACACTGCTTCTGGGGCCCTTGGTGTGTCGCTATGGGTTACACTGGCTGGCCCGCCTGAGAGGATTACCGCTTTGGGGTTTAGCTTCTCAAATGCAGCGTCTGCGGCATTAAAGGGCACGATTTCTGAGTAAACACCGGCCTCACGTACCCGCCGCGCGATGAGCTGGGTGACCTGGGAGCCAAAATCAATAATTAGGATATTCTCTGTCATGAAAGGGTGTTACGGCAAATTGAGGAATTTTTCAATGATTTTATAGATCTGCAGCGGCCAATCCCAAACCTAATCGCTCATATTCAATTTTGGGGCATTTATTCATCACAACCGTAATGCCGTGTGCCTCAGCTTTTTTGGCTGACTTTTCATCTCTCACGTCTAGTTGCATCCAAATGACTTTGGGCTGAGGCGTCAGTTCTAAAGCTTCATCGACAATGGCTTCAACAGCTTCGCTTTTTCTAAAAATGTCGATCATGTCTATGGGGTGATTAATGTCTGTTATATTCGCGTAAACTTTTTGCCCTGCAATTTCTTGGCCCACCAGACCTGGGTTGATGGGAAAAACTCTGTAACCTTTATCAATGAGATATTTTAAGACCTCGTTTGATGGTCTTTCTGTTTTGTTGCTGGCACCAACAAGGGCGATGGTTCGCACCTCTGTTAAAATTTGGTTCAGGTAAGCATCATCATAAGTTTCATGATTGTTGCTCATTGCTTTTGTGGGTCGTGATTGCTTTAGATGTTGGGCTTTCTTTAAAGCGAGGTTTCTCTTTTTTCTGAGTTTGTTTTTTCTACTGGCTCTCACGGCGCCCCCCTTTGTTTATTTGTCTTCTTCTACTTCAGAGGGCCAGTGTGGTTTTTGCTTTTCGATAAAAGCTTCCATGCCGCAAATGGCATCTGGCATCATGAGGTTTTCTACGATGGTGTCGCCCATAACTTGATAAGCCTGCTCAAGGGAGAGTTCCATTTGTTTGTAAAAAGCTTGCTTACCAAGGGCAATGACAGTGCGGGAGCGCTCTGCTGCTTTGTTTGCAAAGTTTTCAGCGGTTTCAGCCAATTTTTCTTCGCTCACCACTCTGTTTAAAAGTCCAAGATTTAATGCTCTTTCTGCGTCTATACGCTCACCAAGCATTAGCATTTCCAATGCGGCTTTTCTTGGAATGTTTCGTGACAATGCCACTTGCGGCGTTGAACAAAATAGCCCGGCATCAATTCCATTAACGGCGAAAATTGTTTTATCTTCGGCTATGGCTAAATCACAACTGGCGACCAATTGGCAACCGGCGGCTGCGGCAACACCATGGATTTCAGCAATGACGGGCACAGGTAGTTTGGCCAATGTCAGCATCATTTTTGTGCAATTCGCAAAGAGCTCTTCAAAGTAAGCTTTGCCACCATCTGCATCTCCTCTGTGGCTTTGCATTTCTTTTAAATCATGCCCAGCGCAAAAGCCCTTGCCCGCTCCTTTGATAATGAGTGCTTTAATAGAGTGATCATCGAAAATTGGATCAAGCGCTTCTTGAAGGGCCTTTAACATACCAAGAGAGAGAGAGTTTAGAGATTTGGCGCGATTGAGAGTGATGTGCAGCACTCTGCCCTTTTTCTCTTTTTGTAAAAAGGGCTCTTCTCTTTCTGTTGCTTCGACAATATTTGCTTTTGGCGTATCTATCATTGTCTTCAATCCGCTATGTTAATGGAACTAAACTCTCTTTTTATCACCCTTGATTTTGGAGGATGGCAATAAAGAAGCCATCAGTCTTATGGCTATTTGGCGTGAGTGTTAAAAAGTGGTCATCCCCAGTGGCTGAGATTAGCTCAGCTTTATTGCCAGATTGTTGCCACTGATCTTTATAACTGAGAGGTTTAAAGGCTGGTGTTTCTTCCATAAAAGCATCGACTTGTTCTTTGTTCTCTGAAGGCAACAACGAGCAAGTGACATAAACTAATTTGCCACCGGGTTTCACATGAGTGGCTGCTTTTCTTAAAACCTCTCGTTGCTCATTTTGGCGATCTGCTAATGAAGTTTCAGACAAGCGCCATTTTGCATCTGGGTGACGCCGCCAGGTGCCAGTACCGGTGCAAGGTGCATCAACAAGGACGATGTCCATATTGTTTTTTAATAATTCCAACTGGACTTCGTTGCCGGCTTCCAATGTTTGAACATTGCGGCAGCCAGCGCGTTTCAACCTCTCAAAGATGGGGCGAAGGCGGTGCTTATCTGCATCATAGGCGTGGATTTGCCCTTTGTTGTTCATAATGGAACTCAGAGCTAAAGTTTTCCCGCCAGCGCCGGCGCAATAGTCAAGCACCTGGTCACCTTCTTTAGCGCCGGTTAAAAGGCTCGCGATTTGAGAGCCTTCATCTTGCACCTCAAACCACCCCTTTCCGTGCTCGGCATCTGCTTCAATATTGGGTGATTTTTTCTCTTGTTTTGCTGCTGGTAATCTCAAACCAAAAGGAGACAGATCGGTTTCTCTTGCATTATATTTAGAAAATGCATTTAGCAATTTTTCTCGATTTGATTTTAGAGTGTTCACTCTTATGTCTATTGGTGCTCTTTTTGAAAGTTCTTTTGCTTCAAGTTCAAAAGTTTCATTAAATTGAGTGCTCATGGCATGATAGAGCCATTCGGGAATGTTAGCACTCACCCAAGCTGGGGCTGCTTCACTTCGTATTGAAGTGAGTGATTTTTTTTCTTTTTCGTTGATTGCTTCTGGTGCGAATTTATTATCTTTAAAATCATCAGCTAACGCTTCAACGGCTTCTCCCCAAAGATGGACTGCACCCGCGAGGGTAAGCGCTCTTGGGCTATCATCCTCCATGTTCCAAGCAAGTGATGATTTGTTTCTTAAAATATCAAAAACCAAATTGCCAATTGCGGCTCTGTCTTTACTGCCTGCAAAGCGATTGGCTCTTCCCCACTCCGCCAGTGCATTTTTTGCTGGTAGGTGACGTTCTTCTATGAGTTGAAGAACGTCGATTGCAGCACTGAGGCGGCCAGGTAATTTCATTTTTGAATTCCGTTAGTTACATGATGGCTATAATAAACCTGCCCCACATAATCATCAAAATAAACATTGAAGCTACAAAAATGAGGAAGCGGTACAGCACATGATTGATTGTTAAGTGTATTGCAAGGTGAACCAATCTTGCAGCGATATAGCCCCAAGCCAGTGCGAGAAATGTTTGATCGCCTTGCTTTGTCACAAGGAGCAGTACAATAAGTAGATAAAAAAGGATAGGGGTTTCTAACTGATTTTGAAATGCATTTCCTATTTTTGTGGCTGTTAATGGCCAATTCGGCTGCCTCAGGGCGATCTCTGAAACTTTTACTTCTCCTGAACTGGCAGCTTTATAGCGGCTAATGCCAAGTGCCAAGCCTAATATGAAGGTGACAGCAACATGGATGATCAAAGGGTGTAAAATTTCCATGTTTTTTCCTTTTCTGATTTTAAAAATAATTTACTTAAGGCATGAATTGCCATTTCTCTTTAGGCATAAAATGCCATTGCAAACCGGATCCACATGGCCATTAGGATGAAAGTTGAGAGTGTGAAAAATACCGTTCTCAAAGTGTTTTGCGCGATGAAGATGTGAAAAATGTAATGAAGGATGCGGTTAATCACATACCCCCAAGCTAAATATAGCTGCAATTGATCATCTGTTTTGGTGACCACTTGTAATATCACCAGTGCGATGAACAAAACTGGCATTTCAAATTGACTGAGAAAATTACTATCAGCTCTGGTCGCTTTTTCTGGCCACTCGACCTTTCGAAGAGGGATGTCATCTTCATTCACACTGCTTGAAAAAATCTCAACGATGCGGAACCTGACTAAAGTGAACATCACTAAAAAGATCAGCGCGACTTGCACCAATAGTGGTGTGATTAAACTCATTTCCTTCTCTCCCTTAAAAAATGATATTTATCATTTGAATTGCTAACCTACGATAGTGACTTTAATTTTGCAAGTTACTTTTGTGACACACAGCAGTTTATAAGGCAAAGAAAAGCCGCCCATTTGATTTCAATGAGCGGCTTTGTTTTTAACTTAAGATAGATAATGAGATTTTAGATCAATCCCCTTAAGAACCACCAGGGTAATTCGGGCTTTCTCTTGTGATTGTAACATCATGAGCGTGACTTTCTCTTAGAGATGCACTTGAGATGCGCACAAACCTTGCTTTTTCTTGCAATTCTTTAATTGTGGCTGCTCCTGTGTAGCCCATGGCAGCTCTTAAGCCACCAACCATTTGATGGAGAACCGAGCCGACTGGGCCTTTATAAGGGACTTGGCCTTCAATACCTTCTGGCACTAGTTTTAGCTGATCATTGACTTCTTGCTGGAAGTAACGATCTGCTGAGCCTCTTGCCATTGCGCCAACAGAGCCCATGCCTCTGTATGATTTATAAGAGCGACCTTGATAGAGGAACACTTCGCCTGGGCTCTCATCTGTGCCAGCTAGAAGTGAGCCGACCATTACACAATCAGCGCCAGCAGCTAAGCCTTTTGCCATATCGCCAGAGAATTTAATGCCGCCATCTGCGATAACCGGTATGTTATGTTTTTTAGCAACTGAAACTGCTTCCATAATCGCTGTTAATTGTGGGACACCAACGCCTGCTACAATTCTTGTGGTACAAATAGAGCCTGGTCCTATACCAACTTTCACGGCATCGGCACCGGCATCAATCAACCCTTGAGCGCCTTCACTTGTTGCAATGTTGCCTGCAATCACTTGGATAGAATTTGAGATTTTCTTAATGCGGCTCACCACATCCAGAACTTTTTTAGATTGACCGTGAGCTGTATCTACAACGATGATATCTACGCCTGCGTCTAGCAGGCGCTCTGTTCTCTCATAGCCATCGTCGCCAACAGTTGTGGCAGCAGCTACTCTTAAGCGGCCTTGCTCATCTTTGGTGGCATCTGGGTGTTGTCTTGCTTTTTCTATATCTTTAACAGTAACCAACCCTGTGCAATGATACTCATCATCGACAACGAGTAGTTTTTCAATGCGGTTATGGTGAAGCAAACGTTTGGCCTCATCCATATTCACATTTTCTTTTATTGTGACCAGCTCTTTGGTCATCAGTTCAGAAACTGGCTGTTCGTCATTGTTTGCAAAGCGAACGTCTCTGTTGGTTAGAATGCCAACAAGTTTGCCTGATTTTTCAACAACTGGCACACCTGAAATATGATGATTATCCATCAAGGCAAGTGCATCACTTAATGTATCTGTTGGTTCGATTGTGACAGGGTTCACTACCATGCCTGATTCGAACTTCTTCACCTTTTCTACTTCAGCGGCTTGTTCTTCTGGTGTGAAATTTCGATGGATCACCCCTAGACCACCGGCTTGTGCCATGGCAATGGCCATATTCGCATCTGTCACCGTATCCATTGCCGATGAGATAATTGGAATATTGAGTTTTATTTTACTTGTTAGGTGTGTTGACGGGTCAACCTGGCCTGGCATTACCTCTGAAGGGCCGGGGCGCAACAAGACGTCATCAAATGTTAGGGAGGTTGGTAAGTTATTCAAATCTGAGCCAAAATCAGAGTGAGCGGCCATTTGTCATTTCCTTCGTGCAAGCATCGGATCATCAAAAGTTTTCCTGATGTGCCCGTTCTTCTATCACTTTGTTTGGCAAATGAAAAGACCGAGAATGGAATTATCGATCTTGCCCTTAATTCGCCCCTGTATTTTGTGAAATGACGTTAATTTTTGAGCGTTTGAGGGCCTTTTTGCTCATTTTTTACACTGATGCGGCTTATTTTGAAGACTTTCCCCATAATTGTATCATTAATTTTTGCTGCAAACCTTTTTCTTAATTTCTATGATTGCTTCTAAGATAGACTTTTGTTCAACTCATAATATAACAATTTTAATAGGAACAATTAATGGCAATAAATATAGAAAAAATTGGCGTTATCGGCGCGGGGCAAATGGGGGCTGGTATTGCTCATGTTTGTGCGCTTTCAAATTGCTCTGTTCAATTGCTTGATATCAATCAAGATCAATTAAAAAGGGCTGTTTCACAAATTGAAACGAACCTTGGCAAACAAGTTCGCAAAGAGCTAATTTCTGAAGCACAAGCCAAAGAGGCCTTAGCTTTAATTGAGACGGGTAGTGATTATAATTTTTTTGACCAAACGGATATGGTGATTGAAGCTGCCACCGAAAAAGAAGACTTAAAGGCGAAAATTTTTGACCAGCTTTGCCCTTGCTTGAAACAAGACGCCATCATTGCTTCGAATACATCTTCGATCTCTATTACCAAACTTGGGGCAGGCACTGACAGGCCAGAGCAATTTATTGGCATTCATTTTATGAACCCTGTTCCTTTGATGAGGCTTGTTGAACTGATCCGCGGAATTGCAACCAATGATGAAACCTATGAGACTGCAAAAAGTTTCATCCAGATGATTGAAAAATCTCCGGTGAGTTCTGCTGATTTCCCCGCCTTTATTGTTAATCGTTTGCTCTTGCCTATGATTAATGAAGCGGTTTATGCGATTTATGAAGGGGTTGGTACAACTGAAAGTATTGATGAAGCGATGCGCCTTGGGGCTAACCATCCAATGGGGCCGTTGCAACTTGCTGATTTCATTGGCCTTGATACATGTCTTTCAATTATGAATGTGCTGCATGATGGTTTGGGTGATACCAAATATCGCCCTTGTCCATTACTAGTTAAATATGTTGAAGCGGGTTGGTTTGGCCGCAAAACTGGCAAAGGCTTTTATGATTATAGTGTTGAGCCCCCCAAGCCAACGCATCGGTCTTTGCAGTAATTGAAGCACAACTGACATTGGGAAAGGATGAGATTTCACACCTTCCCAATATCAGGCCAAGTTTTTAGGCAAAACATTTTTAGTTCAGAGGTTGAGTTAGTTATCTCTGCCTTTAAAGCCTGTTGCCATCACGTAGAGCTCTGAACTATCAGCTCGGCTCGCGTCTGGTTTTACATGGCGGGTTTTTTTGAAGTGTTTTTTCATTAACGCCAGCAACTCGTGTTCTGTCCCCCCTTGGAGAACTTTGGCCAAAAATGCCCCTTCGGGTTTCAATACTTCAATGGCAAACTCTAAGGCGGCTTCAGCCAAGCCGATAATGCGGAGATGGTCCGTTTGTTTATGACCAGTAGACGGTGCTGCCATATCTGACATCACGATATCTGCCGCATTGCCTTTTAACGCTTTTTTCAATTCATCTGGTGCTTCATCTTCCATAAAGTCCATGTGAATAATATCAACACCTGGGATGGGCTCCATCTCAGAAATATCGATGGCCACAACCTGACCTTTGCCCTCTTCTGATTTGGCGCGTCTTGCTGCCACCTGGCTCCATCCGCCAGGAGCTGCGCCTAAGTCCACGATCACCATGCCTGGCTTTATCAGGTCAAACTGGTCATCCATTTCAGTTAGTTTAAATGCGGCCCTGGCACGCAGCCCTTCATCCTTGGCTCGTTTTACATATGGATCGTTTAATTGCCGCTGCAGCCACATGGTTGAAGAAAGCTTGCGCCCTCTGGCAGATTTGACTTTTACTTTGAGGTTTCTTTTCCCTTGCGCTGGAGAGCCGCCCTGGTTTTTACCGCTGCTTTGAATTTTGGTTTCTTGTTTTTTTGATGAAACTGATTTTTTGGCGGAGCCTCTTGATTTATTGGCTCTTGAAGGGGTTCTTTTTTTATTCATTGTTTCTAGCTTTCATGCTCATTTTTGAGCATTTATTGAGCTGGTTTTTAGTTGTGCGTTTTCTTGTTGCTGTTTGCCTGGCGTGACATTTGTTTATTCTTATTTTTGTTTGAGTGATTATTGGGGCCTTTATTATGATTTGCCCCTTTGTTGTACCCTCTGTAAACACCTTTTTTCTGCTGGTTCTTTTTGGGTTGGCTGGTCCAACTTTGACCTGGTTTAATAAACCCGTCTTCAGCCATTAATTTAGCTAATATGCCTTCTCTTAGGCCTCTGTCAGCTACACGCAACTGGTCTGTTGGCCATGTTTCTAGCATCGCCTCTAAAATTGCACAACCGCCCATTACCAAATCGGCTCTCTCTCTGCCGATTGAGGGCACGGCTGAGCGCTCTTCAAAGCTTAAATTCATTAATCTTTTTGAGACGTTTGAGACTTCATCTGTATGCATCCAGATGCCGTCGATTTTTTGGCGGTCATAGCTTTCTAAACTCAAATGAACGCCTGCTAGTGTCGTCACTGTTCCTGACGTTCCCAAATAATGGATATTTGAGTTATTAATATCTGTTGTTTCATGAATGTGGTTGGCAAAGCCATCGAGTAAAATTTTGACATAAGCCACCATTTTAGCGAAGACATCTTTATCGACATGTTTACCGCCGAATTTTTCAGCCAATGTCACCACGCCAACAGGCAGAGAAATCCAGGAAACTATGGCGTCTTCTGCATTAATGTAATTGTTTGTTGGATCGGATTGAATTTTTTGAATATCAATCCAGATGAGCTCAGACGAGCCGCCGCCAATATCAAAAATCAAAGCGTAATCGCAATTACTATCGATCAATGGAACGCAGCCCGAGACGGCTAATTTTGCCTCTGTTTCCTGGCAGATGATCTCGAGCTTTAGACCGGTTTTTTTGGCGACACTTTCTAGAAAATGCTCACTATTGCCAGCAGCTCTACAGGCTTGTGTTGCGACTAACCTTGCTCGATTGACCCTGTGGAATGCCAATTTGGCTGAACAAACCTGCAAAGCATCAATGGTGCGTGCCATGGCATCTTTAGAGAGAATATTGGTTTCACTAACTCCTTCTCCCAGCCTGATAATGCGCGAAAAGGCGTCAACGATTTGAAACCCTTGACGATTTGGGCGAGCCAAGAGAAGACGGCAATTATTGGTGCCAAGGTCTAACGCGCCATAAACAGGAGCTTTGACCCTTTTTCCCTGTTTCTGCTTTGGTCGTCTCGCATTCGCACTTGTTTTTTCTTGATCACAAGCGCTCCGGGATGGAGGTTTATTATTTTGATTTGATGGTTTTCTTTGCCTGAAGGGAGCATTATATTTATCTACCGCTTCTTTTGAGCGAATGCTTCCTTCAGCTCCTTTTACTGAAGCTTGTGCAAATTCTTTTAGGCTCTCTTTGTTATTTCTATTATGAGCTCTAAAATTTTCACCTTCATCTTTAGATCCTTGCTGGCTTTCCTCGCATGATCTCCCCTCCACACCGGTTTTGCGCTTATGGTTATCACCTAAGTCGCCCGGCATTTTCTACACACTTTCCCTTCCTCGCAAACCGATTAAAAGCTTAACTCATATGGTTTGTTTTTCTGAATTCTAATCAAGCATATTTTTATGATGGTTTTTTATTTTTCAAGCCAGTTTATCAAAAGATAAGCCCCATACAAGCAAAAGAAAGCCAACTCGTTAAAATATAATAATTTCCATTATCATAGGTTTAACGGGCTGGCTTTGTTTTTCGTTTTTGGCTCAATTAGAGGCCATGTAGAGGGGCTAACCTCTCAATTTTTAGATGATTTGCTCACGGCGAAGAATGTTCATAACTTCGTCGGCTAAATCTTCAGGTGGTGTTTCAGCACCTGCAAGCACGATTTCAGCATTTTCAGGGACTTCATAAGCAGAATCAATGCCGGTAAATTGCTTAATTTCACCTGCTCTTGCTTTTGCGTAAAGGCCTTTGATATCTCTCGCCTCACACACATCTAGTGGTGTATCAACATGGATTTCAATAAATTCGCCATCTTCAAACAAAGACCTTGCCAGGCGTCTATCTGCTTTAAATGGAGAAATGAAGGACACCATTACAATGAGGCCTGCATCTACCATTAGCTTGGCAGCTTCTGCGACACGGCGAATATTTTCCGTTCTATCTTCGTCTGAAAAACCAAGATCTCGGTTAAGGCCATGGCGGACATTATCACCATCGAGCAGATAAGTGTGATGGCTGCCTAAATGTAATTTGCTTTCCAAAACATTTGCGATGGTTGACTTGCCAGAGCCTGAAAGCCCGGTGAACCATAAGCAACATGGCTTTTGGCCCTTTGCGAGAGAGCGTGCTTTTTTGTCAACAGCCATATGCTGCCAATGAACATTATCTGCGCGTCTGTCTGCGCCCTTAATCAAACCAGCTGAAATTGTTGCATTGGTTAAACGATCGATCAGGATAAAATTTCCTGTTTCAAGATTGTTTGTGTATGGATCAAACACTATCGGTTTGCTTAAATTAAGCTCACACACCCCAACATCATTGGTTGATAATTGCTTATCTTCAACTTCTTCAAGGGTGTTTACATCGAGTTTATGATCAATACGGGAGACGGTTGCTATCACCGTTTGATGACCGGCTTTTAATTGATAAGCTCTGCCAACTTGCAAAGGCTCTTCACTTAGCCAAATTAGCGAGGCTTCAATTTGCTGGGCGATACATGGACGATTTTCTTTGTGGGCAATCACGTCGCCTCTTGAGATATCAATCTCATCTTTTAAAGTGAGTGTAACTGATTGGCCTGGATTGGCTTCTTCCAAGTCTCCATCATAAGTTACGATGCGATCAACGATTGATTCCTTACCAGATGGCAGGACAACGATCTCGTCCCCGACTTTAACTTGACCGCTTGTTAGCGTTCCTGAAAAGCCACGGAAATTTAAGTCTGGGCGGTTTACCCACTGAACCGGGTAACGAAGTGCTTGTGAAATGCGCTTATCTGGCACATCAAAACTTTCCAGAAATTCCAGTAAGTTAGGGCCTTCATACCAGCTAAGAGATGGGCTATCGACTGTTACGTTTTCACCGGTTAAAGCTGAGATTGGAATAGGATGGATTTCATCAAGATCTAATTTTTCAGCGAATTCAATGTAGTCTGCGACGATTTCATTATAGCGCTCTTCGCTATACTCAACCAAATCCATTTTATTTACGGCTAGTACAACATTTTTTATGCCAAGCATTGAGACAATGCAGCTATGGCGTTTGGTTTGAGTGATCACACCTTTGCGGGCGTCAATTAAGATCACGGCCATGTCACATGTTGAAGCGCCAGTTGCCATATTGCGGGTATATTGCTCATGACCTGGGGTGTCAGCGACGATGAATTTTCTCTTTAATGTTGAGAAATATCTGTAAGCCACATCAATGGTGATGCCTTGCTCGCGTTCAGCTTGCAAACCATCGACAAGGAGAGCCAAATCTAGCTCCCCATGCTGTGTACCATGGGCTTTACTGTCTTTTTGCAAACTTTGCAGCTGATCTTCAGCAACGAGCTTACTATCATAAAGCAGGCGGCCAATGAGGGTTGATTTACCATCATCAACACTGCCACATGTTAAAAACCTCAAGAGGCTTTTTTGTCCTACGTTTTTGTCATCCATAGCTTGGCCAAACTCTACAGCGCTTTGCTCTTGTTCTTTGTCTTGGTTTTTCTCTTCAGTCAGTTCAGTCATTTTAGAAATAACCTTCCTGTTTCTTCTTTTCCATTGAACCGGCTTCATCGTGATCAATCACTCGGCCTTGCCGTTCTGAAACGCGTGAAACGGTTAGCTCATCAATGATGTCTGAAACAGTTGTTGCATCAGAATCAACCGCACCTGTTAAAGGATAGCAACCTAATGTGCGGAACCGCACTTTTTTCATTTCCGGTGTTTCGCCGGGTTCTAATGGCATCCGGTCATCATCAACCATGACCATAACGCCATCACGCATCACAATTGGGCGTTCTTTGGCAAAATAAAGTGGAACAAGAGGAATGTTTTCTTCTTCGATATAGTGCCACACGTCTAGTTCTGTCCAATTTGAAAGTGGGAATGCACGAATGCTTTCGCCTGGATGAACGCGGCTATTATAATTATGCCATAATTCGGGACGTTGGTTTTTGGGGTCCCAGCGATGTGTTTTCGTGCGGAAAGAGAAAACCCGCTCTTTGGCTCTTGATTTTTCTTCATCTCTGCGAGCACCACCAAAGGCTGCGTCAAACCCCCATTTATCAAGAGCTTGCTTTAGCGCTTCAGTTTTCATTATGTCTGTATGAACAGCTGAACCGTGAGAAAAGGGACCAATGCCTTGTTTTACACCATCTTCATTTATGTGAACCAGAAGTTCTATGCCGGTGTCAGCAGCCATTTTTTCACGAAACTCAATCATTTCTCGGAATTTCCACGTTGTATCAACGTGCAAAATTGGAAATGGCGGTTTTGAGGGGTAAAATGCTTTTAACGCTAAATGTAGCAACACAGCACTATCTTTACCGATTGAATAAAGCATAACGGGCTTTTCAAACGATGCTGCAACTTCGCGGATGATATAGATGCTTTCCGCTTCAAGCTCTTGTAAGTGGCTTAATTTCATTGAGTTTTGAACCAGTTCATTATTAAAAACCTCACCTTGTAGATTGCGTTTTTGGATGAGGAAATAAGACGATCATTTCTTCCTATCAGATAACCTGTTTTTTGCGAATTCTAAAGGGTATAACACAAATAAAAATCTCATTTACCTAAGGGTGGGATCAGAAAGCATATAGCTGTTGTTTTAATGACAGATTTAGAATGAATTTCTTTTGTAGTGTTTTTTGCGGGATTTACATTCTTCAAGGGGCTTTAATTAAATGCTCTTTCAAAATAAATTTTCACTTTTTTTGAGATTTCGTCGAGAATTTTCTAATTTTTTAAATTTCTCAAAACATTGGCCTCATAATCATAGTCTTGCCATGAAATTGACTAAAGTGATATATCAATTTGATATATTTCATTGAACATCATGAATTTAGCATATATTTCTAACTCTCTTAACAGTAATTGAAGTCGTATTAAGGTTATGAACGTTCGCACACTATGTCTTGGTATTCTTTCCTTTGGGCAAATGACAGGATATGACATCCGAAAACTTGCCGCTGAGGGAAATTTTAGTCATTTCTGCGAAGCAAACTATGGCTCAATCTATCCTGCTCTTTCTCAATTAACCAAAGATGGGTTTGTTGTCTTTACTGATGAAGCAATCGATGGCAAGCCACCACGTAAGATTTATTCGATCACCGACAAAGGGCGTTCGCATTTATTTGATACTCTAAACAAGCAACCTGGTCCTGATCGCTTTAAGTCTGAATTTCTTTTCTACAGTCTGTTTCAGGATAAGATGCCGCCAAGTGATTTTAGAAAGTTATTAGTGAGAAAAATTGCAGAAACAAGAGACACTTTAGAGAGCCTTGAAAAAGCGAATGATTGTTGTGACCATGACCCGAGCCATTTTGCACTAGGTTATGGTGTTGCAATGAACAAAGCTGTTCTTACCTATTTAAAAAACTACCTAACTTCTTTCGACACACTTCAAAAAGAAGTTTTGGCCCCCCCTTCAAACAAAGATTAACCTAAAGCGGAGCTGGGCAATGCCCGATCAGAAGCAAACAGAGCCTAAAAAAGATCAGAGCACCTTTTCTAAACCTTCAAAGCCAGCGGGAAGACGGTTTTCTTCATCCCTTATGTGGGCTTTGATTTTTACTTTACTTATTGCAGGCTGGATCGTGACTGGAGATTTTAAGGGCGGAAGTGCTCTTAAAACTGATAGTCCCAGTTTGGCCGAACAAGCTAAAGAGACAAGTACTGAACGTGGCCATTTTCGTGTGCGGACCGCTGTTTTCCCGGTTGTCGAGCACCCGGAAAAGCTTGTTATTCGCGGGCGCACACTTTCTGACAATCAAGTTGATTTGAAAGCTGAGACAGCTGGCTTGATCACAAAACTGAATGTTGAAAAAGGCGACTTTGTTAAAAAGGGAACTATTATTTGTAACCTTGAAGATGGGGGACGAACAGCGGTTCTTTATGAAACCAAGGCTGTGGTTGCTCAAAGAGAAGCTGATTATAAAGCTTCGAAAAGCCTTCAACGGCGAGGCCATATTGCTGGTTTGAAAGTTCTGCAAAATAAGGCTCTTCTAGATAGAGCAAAAGCTGCCCTTTTGAGAGCTGAACTGAATTTAGCTCGAACAAAAATCAAAGCGCCGTTCGATGGGTTTATTGACCAGCTCCCCTCTAAAGTTGGGAGTTATCTCTCTATTGGTGGGGCGTGTGCTACAATTGTTGCCTTAGACCCTTTGATGGTTATTGGTGCTGTTCGCGAGAGAGATATTGGCAAATTGCGACCTGGAATGGATGGTATCGCTCACTTGGTAACTGGTGTTTCTGCGAAGGGGAAAATTCACTTTATCGCGGCTAGAGCTGAAAATGAAACCCGCACATTTCGTATTGATTTGCTTATTCCGAATAAGGATGGCGCATTAAAAAGTGGTGTTACGGCGGATATTGAAATTCCGCTTGCGCCTCGCAAGGCTATGAAACTTCCGCCAAGCATCTTGACCTTAAATGATAATGGTAAAGTTGGTGTTCGTGTGGTGGGCCCACTGAATGAAGTGCAATTTATGCCTGTTAAAATTCTCTCTGAAGAAGATAGTGGAATTTGGGTTGAGGCCTTACCAACTTCAAATGAAATCATTACCGTTGGACAAGATTTTGTAAAAGCGGGGCAAAAAGTTAAGACTGTGAAAGACCCTAAATTTAAAGGAAGCAAACCTATTACAAAGGGCACTCCGGGGTCTTGAGTGACAATTCGTTTTTCTTTTTTAGGCTCCACGTTACAGTCCATAAATTTATTTGATTGAACTCTACTTACTCAATGGCGATAGACCAATGAATACAATTCTTGAGACAATTCTAAACCGACCGAAAACCGTTTTAACTATGATGGTTGTGATGATTTTGGCTGGTATTTCGACTTACATCGCCATTCCCAAAGAGGCGGACCCTGATATTGATGTTCCTATTTTTTCTGCAACAATTGTTTTGCAAGGAATTTCACCTGAAGATTCTGAACGGTTGCTTGTTAAGCCTATGGAGACTGAATTACGTTCGCTCGAAGGTTTAAAGGAATTAACGGCAATTGCCGGGCAAGGGTATGCCACCCTCATCGGCGAATTTCAGATTGATATGGACTTGGCGAAAGCGGGTGTGAATTTTCGCGAAAAAGTTGATAAAGCCAAAGCTGAATTACCAAGCAATGCTGAAGAACCAATTGTTGATGAATTTAATTTCAGCCTCTTTCCGACCATCATTGTGACCCTTTCAGGCGATGTACCTGAGCGCACCCTCTTTAACATGGCCAAGAAATTACAAAATGAACTTGAGGCGATTCCTACAGTTCTTGAGGCAAAACTTTCTGGTCATAGGGAAGAGCTTTTGGAAGTGTTGATTGATCCGACCAGGTTAGAAGCCTATGAAATTGACCCGAGAGTTCTTGGCCAGCGTTTGATGAGCAATAATCAATTGATCACTGCCGGATCGTTAGATCGTGGGGCTGGGCGATTTAATGTTAAAGTTCCTGGGCTTATTCGCAAAAAGGAAGATGTGTTTAACATCCCCTTAAAGACCGGTGAAGATGGAGATGTCACTTTAAATGATGTGGCAACCATTCGACGCACCTTTAAAGATGCGACGAGTTTTAGCCGATACAATGGCAAGCCGGCGCTGGCTCTTTCCGTGGTGAAACGCAAGGGCACCAATATTATTGAGAATAATAAAAAGGTGCGTGAAGTTGTTGCCAAGTACACCAAAGATTGGCCACAGACTATCAAAATTGATTATGCGCTTGATCAGTCAAAATTTATTTTTGAAGTTATTGGCTCTCTTCAGTCTTCTATTATCACGGCTATTTTGCTTGTGATGATTGTTGTGGTGGCAACACTTGGGCTGCGCTCTGGGTTGCTTGTGGGGCTTTCTATTCCTGCAAGTTTCATGACTGGATTTTTGCTGATTGGCGTTATGGGCTTAACGGTTAACATGATGCTGATGTTTGGCATGGTGCTTACGGTTGGTATTTTGGTTGATGGGGCAATTGTTGTTGTTGAATATGCTGACCGGAAAATGGCTGAAGGGCTCTCTCGTAAAGAGGCTTATATCTTGGCTGCCAAACGCATGTTCTGGCCGGTGACATCGTCTACTGCTACGACACTCGCTGCCTTTTTGCCTCTATTACTTTGGCCTGGGGTTTCTGGCAAGTTTATGAGTTACCTGCCGCTTACTGTTATTTTTGTGCTTACCGCTTCTCTTATAACAGCGATGATCTTTTTGCCAGCGCTTGGTTCTTTGTTTGGTAAAAATGTATCTGATCCATCTCAAACAGAACTGGCGCAAAAGCTCTCTGGTAATCAACAAATGGATTATAAAGAGATCCCTGGGTTTTCCGGGCTTTATGTTCGTTTTGCTCAGCGTCTTATTCACCATCCCTTTAAAGTACTTCTCATTTCATTCACGCTTATGTATGGGGTGATTGCTGTTTTTGGGCAAGTGAGCAAGGGGGTTGAGTTTTTTGTTGATACTGAACCAGAACAAGCTTTGGTTTTCATTTCTGCAAGAGGCAATATTTCAGCTCAAGAAGAGCTGGACCTGGTGCGGGAAGTTGAAAACATCGCTTTAAATGTCAAAGGCATTGCTTCTGTTTTTACAAACACAGGTGGGCGCGGCGGTGACCCTGAACTTGGCTCTGGTGCAACTGATGCGCCTCTTGATCAAATTGGCCAACTCACCATTGAACTGGCCGAATTTTCAACAAGGCGCCCTGGTAAAATAATTCTTGAAGAATTGCGCAAAAAGACGAGTGACCTTGCGGGTATAAAAGTTGAGGTACGCAAACGTGAAGATGGCCCACCAACCGGTAAAGCGATTAAGCTTGAAGTTTATGGTCAATCACGACCGCAAGTTTATGATGTTATTTCCAGAATAGATAATTACATGAAAACTTCAATGAAGGACCTTCGAAACATTGAAGACACACGCCCTCTTCCTGGTATTGAATGGGTTTTGGATGTTGACCGGAAAGAAGCGGGACGTTTTGGGGCGGATGTGGCCTCTGTTGGTGGGCTTATTCAATTGGTCACGAACGGTTTTCTCATCGCGCAATATCGCCCAGACAATGCTGAAGATGAGGTTGATATTCGGGCGAGATTTCCTCGCATTGACCGAACGCTGGATGGGATGGATGGACTTCGTTTGCGCACATCGAATGGCCTTGTGCCAATTGAAAATTTTGTAAAACGCTCACCTGCGCCTAAAGTGAATACGATTATTCGTAAAGATGGCAACTTTGTTACAACTATTAAAGCGGCTGTTGAGACGGGTGTGAATGAAAATCAAAAAGTTAAAGAACTTGATAAATGGATTAAATCCCAAACCTGGCCGCAAGGTATTCGTTTCCGTTTTCGTGGCGCTGATGAAGAGCAGAAAGAAGCTGGCGAATTTTTAGGCAAAGCCATGATTGGCGCTCTTTTTATTATGTTCATTATTTTACTGACTCAGTTTAATAGTTTTTACCAAACCTTCCTTACACTTTCGACCGTGGTGCTCTCGATTATTGGTGTGCTTTTAGGCATGATTGTAACAGGCCAGACGTTCTCCATCATTATGACGGGGACGGGGGTTGTTGCGCTTGCCGGTATTGTGGTGAACAACTCTATTGTGTTGATTGATACCTACAATCGCTTAATGGAACTTGGCATGAGCCCAATTGATGCTTCTTTAAGAGCAGCTGCGCAACGGTTGCGTCCGGTACTGTTGACAACGATCACTACGATTTGCGGTTTATTACCGATGGCGCTTCAGATTAATTTGGACTTCTTTGACCATTCTGTACAATTTGGCTCGATCACGTCTATTTGGTGGGTGCAGCTATCTACTGCGATCATCTTTGGCCTTGGGTTTGCGACTATTATTACCTTGGTTCTTACTCCGGTAATGCTGGCCTTCCCAACAATTTTCAAAATGGAAATTTGGCCGAAGTTGAAAAGTGTTTTTCCCAAACCTCCGGGTCTTGCTCGGCGCTAATGATTTTTTCTCGCACACAAAAAACGCCTGATAATATTTTCAATTATCAGGCGTTTTTTTAATGTTTCTCAAAGCTTTATGAAGAACACAAGTTTTAATCGAGGAAATCTTTGTAGTAGCTCAGCCCATATTTATTAAAGATCTTTTTAAGCTCACCAGATTTTCTCAATTCTAAAAGCTTGTCTCCAATTTCATAGGCTAAATCACGGCTATCATGATTGATGGCCACTCCAATATCCCATCGAGGCTTGCTCATGCCTGGAAATGGCGGGCTTGAAATAAGATATTCTTTTTTCAAACCCTTGATTGAGGCTTCTAGTTGACCTCTTGGGCCCATAAGTCCTGCAACTTCGCCAGCTCTTAAGCCTTTCATTGCTCTTGTAAAATCTTTATAGCGAACCGCATTGGCTCTTAATCTACCGCCTAAAGTTGTTGGAGACGAGAGATAAAAATCGCCCAATGTGTCAAGTTCAACGCCGATTTTTGCTTGTAAAAATGGAGCTAGTGTTTCAGAGCGGCCTACTTTTTCAGGGTCGGATAATAGAGCCATGCGTTCGGTGTAGTACCGGCCTGTAATTACCGTGAGTTGGTTTCTGCGGCGCAACTCATCATCTACAGGCACATGCATCATTACATCTGCTATACGGCTATCTATGTAATGACCTTTCCATACATTGTTACGAAGATCATCATCTACAGTTTCGTCAGCTCCTCGCACAAAAAGATCTAGGCGCACACCGAGCATTTCAGCCAATCTTTTGGCAATCTCAACATCGACCCCCACCATCTTTTTGTTTTCACCCATATATGAATAGGGGGGGAAATTTTCATAAACGAAGATACGAATATATTTAGATTCAAGGACATCGTCTAAAGGACGGGCGGACGCCTTACCAGCCGTTAGGCAGAGAGAAAGCGCAATAAAAAAAAATGCAAGCAGGCAAAGGCCTGCTTGCATCTTTTTTACTTTTCTTAATGATAAATCCATGGATCTCACATTATTTTAGGATTTTAGTGAAATCAAGCTCTGCACAGCTACCGCCTGTGCCTTTTTTAGCTGCTTCGTCATCATCTTCTGGACGAATGTTGATGTATGCGCGGATTGCCCACATAGCTTCTTGAGACATCAAGCCTTCAAAGCCTGGCATTTTTGTAGTGCCATTTTGGTGGTAACCTTTACGAATACGGCTCATGAACCATTCATCACCATACTCATCTTTTTCCAGGTAACGTAGATCTGGTGCTGTACCACCTGAAACTACACCCAAACCGTGGCAACGTGCGCAGTTTGAATTATAGGCTGTGCAACCAACCTCAATAATAGTTTTAATCTCTTTTGGTCTTGATTTTTTTGTAAAAGGATTTTTGTTTAACCATTCTTTGCCTACTGTTGAAATACCAGTGGTATCAACTGCTTGAGGTGTTACATCACCATGGCTAAAGCCTGTTTTTGAAAGACCCAAAATTCCTACTATTACTACAAATGAAGCAATGCCTAATTTAGCAATTTGCATATATTTCTTCTCCCTTGGCGTGGTTCTTAAGGCCCCGCATACCCGAGTGGCAACATAATCAAACAGTGCGCCGCTCTAAATTGTGCTTTAGTGCACTTATCTTTGGTTATTGATGTTTATCTTAACAAGAGTTAATGGTTATTATTAACAGTGCGTGATAACGCACTCTACTCTCTTATAATTATAAACATAGTTCATTAAATCGATGGTAAATATGATATATGTTTAAAAATTGACTACTACCATTAATCTAATTGAATATTTTTGGGCATCCTACTTTTGGCCAAAATCTCATAAAAATCATATATTTTTCTCATAATCCCTAATAATTCTCATAACTTTCTCAGCCCCAACTGTTAATTTTGACTTAAAAGATATGACTTGTGATGACTTTATTCTTTCTTTGTCGTTTACTGGCTTTTTGTCGTAATGTGACGATTTAGATTGTAGCTAATAATTATATTTATAATGGGGAGAGTTAGTCGAGTATGAAGTTTTTAGTCACTGAAATAGTCAAATTAGTCCGTCTAATTGTGCTATTCACCTTGCCTGCTACCATTTTCTTTGGTGGCATTGCTCATGCTAAAGAGCTCAACATTGATTTTTTATATATTGAGTTTAAAGAGAAGCGGCCTGCCACACTTTCTAACTTAGTAGCTCCACCAGAGGATGATGGATTGCTAGGGTCGCGCTTGGGTATTAAAGACAACAACACTACAGGGCGTTTTTTAAAACATACCTATAAGATGGATGAAGTTGTTATTTCTCACTCGGAAGATTTTAAAGCCAAGCTTGAAGAAGCATTAAAAAAACATCCACATAAGTTCATTGTTGCCAATCTTAGCGCAGACAAACTTCTTGAGTTAACTGATAGCCCTCTTGCAAAAGATCGCCTCATCTTTAATGCGGGATCAACAAACACTGATCTTAGAATTAACAACTGCAGACCAAATTTACTGCACACCATACCTAGTCGCCGCATGCTGACGGATGGTCTTTCTCAATTTCTTATTAAAAAGAATTGGAAAAAAGTATTTCTCATTGAAGGTTTCAAACAGGGTGACAAGGAATTTGCTGAACAGTTCCGTCAATCAGCTAAAAAATTTCGCCTAAAAATTGTAACCGATAAGAAATGGCCTGAAGGGGCTGACATGCGCCGAAATGCGGCTGCTGAAGTGCCTAGTTTCACTCAAGGCTCTGATTATGATGTTGTCTTTATTGCTGATGAAGTGAAAGACTTTGGCCAATATGTTGCCTATCACACTTGGTTGCCACGCCCGATTGTTGGCAGCCACGGAATTGAACCAGTTGCCTGGCACCGTGTTGTGGAGCAATGGGGCGCAGCTCAACTGCAAAGTCGCTTTAGAAAATTAGCCAAGCGCGCCATGGGGCAAAAAGATTATGCGGCTTGGGCGGCTATTCGTACCGTTGCTGAAGGGGTGACACGGCTAAAAACCGTTGATGTAAAAACACTTCAAGACTATATTCTCGGCCCTAAAATTCGCCTAGCTATGTTTAAAGGCCGCTCTATGAGCTATCGTCCCTGGTCTGGCCAAATGCGCCAAACTGTTCCTCTTATTCATGCAGGAGGGGCTGTGATTAAGCTTTCTCCTGTTGAAGGTTTTCTTCATCCCAAAACAGAACTTGATACAATTGGGATTGATGAAGGGCAAGCTAAGTGCCGTGTTCAACCTAAATAATCTGAACATGCGTTTTTGATTATTTGTTCCTGGGCGGGGTGACGCCCTCATCGTTGCCCCCCCTTCCCTCTTTTTACAGTGAGACATAACTCACACTATCGACAATAACTTTAGTCACTTGAAAATAAGGAGAGTTTACATGAGACTAATTAAAGCCATGAGTAAAGGTGTAGGTAAAACTGCTCCTAAGCTGGCATTTACCGCATTGATGGCTTTAGGCGCTACAAGCTTACAAACATCTTTTGCGTCAACAGCTCATGCCGGTAAAATTTATGTCAGTAATGAAAAAGATGACACACTGAGTGTTATCGATACCAAAACATTAGAAGTTGTGAAAACAATTCCTGTTGGTGACCGCCCACGTGGGATCACCCTTTCGAAAGATGGAAAACATTTGTTCATTTGCGCTTCAGATTCTGACACTGTTCAAGTGATGGATGTTGCTACACACAAGATTTTGCATGAACTTCCCTCTGGTCTTGACCCTGAGCAATTTGCTCTTCACCCTAACAACCGTCTTTTGTTTATCGCGAATGAAGATGATGCGATTACCACAGTTGTTGACACACAGAAAAAGACCGTTGTCGCGCAAATTGATGTGGGCATTGAACCTGAAGGCATGGCTGTGAGCCCTGATGGCAAATGGGCAATTACAACATCAGAGACAACAAATTTTGTTCACTGGATTAATGTTGAAAGCCTTGTTCTTGAGCATAATTCTCTTGTTGATCAACGCCCTCGTCATGCTGAGTTTACAAAAGATGGCAAGCGTCTTTGGGTTTCAGCTGAAATTGGTGGAACGGTTAGTGTCTTTAATGTTGCTGACAAAAGTGAAGTAACAAAAATCAACTTTGAAGTTGCTGGTATTTCAAAAGATCGCGTGCAGCCGGTTGGTATTCGCTTTTCTAAAGATGGCAAACTAGCGTTTGTGGCGCTTGGCCCTTCTAACCGTGTTGCTGTTGTGGATACAGAAACATTTAAAGTGAAGAAATATCTGCTTGTTGGCCGCCGCGTTTGGCACATGGCGATTACTGAAGATGGAACACAAATGTTCACAACGAACGGTGTTTCTGGTGACGTTTCTGTTGTTGATTTAAAAACATTGAAAGTTGTTAAATCTGTCAAAGTGGGCCGTTATCCTTGGGGCGCGGTTTACGTTCCTGAGAAGTAAATAGCTCACTCAGTTTGGCTTTACTCACTTACAAAAGTGAAAAAATGAGCCTATTACAGAATTAACTTAGCCATTCCCATTTTTTTATTTTATAAATTAAGGGGATGGCTAAGTGCATTTTGGGGGGACAATTTTTAAATGGTTTATCCGCCTCTTAATTTGCTTTGCGAAATTTATGATGCCTCTTTTGGGGTTAGCTGATTATTCGAAAGCTTTTTAAATGATTGACCTAGCAACTAATCAAGATTTCACTTCTGAAAATATTACCCCTGCAATTTCTATTGACGGTGTTTCCTACAATTATGGAAAAAGGAAAGCCCTTGATGATGTGAGCTTTCAGGTGTTGCCCGGCCAGTTTACAGCCCTTCTTGGCGCCAATGGTGCTGGCAAGTCAACTTTGCTTTCTCTCATTACAAGACTGTTTGACACGGCTCATGGCACCATCTCAATTGATGGAAAATCTTTCACCTCACATGGCTCGAAAGCACTTGCACCGCTTGGGGTTGTTTTTCAGCAAACCACGCTCGATCTTGATTTGTCTGTTCGGCAAAATTTGAGATATTTTGCAAGGTTGCGCGGCCTCCCTTCAACCTTTGCGACAAAACGAATTGAAGAAACACTTTCTGCATTAGAGATGTTTGAGCGGGTTGATGAGCGGGTTCGCGATTTAAATGGTGGGCACCGCCGGCGCGTTGAAATTGCGCGCTCTATGCTGCATCAACCCAAATTACTTTTACTGGATGAACCAACTGTAGGGCTTGATATTCATACACGCCGTGTGATTGTTAATCATATTCACAAGCTTGCTTCAGAAGAAAATGTCGCTGTTCTTTGGACGACGCACTTAATGGATGAGATTTGGGATGAAGATCACTTAATCGTTCTCGACAAAGGCAAGATCATTGAAGATGGAACAGTGAAAGAGATTTTAGCGAAAAACGGGGCAAGCTCTGTTAGTGATGCATTTGAAAGTATTATTGTGCAAGAAGAGGAGCGTTTGAGATGATTGATGGCCTGATGATCCGCGCTCTTTATGGTATTTTATATCGCGAATTTCTGCGTTTTTTTCAGCAACGTGCGCGTTTTTTATCCGCACTTGTTCGCCCGTTAATATGGTTGCTTGTATTCTCTGCCGGGTGGCGGCAAACCCAAGGTCTTGCGCCTTACCCGCCTTATGAAACCTATATACCTTATGAGGTTTATATGATCCCCGGCCTTTGCGCCATGATCCAGCTTTTTAATGGCATGCAAAGCTCCCTCTCGATGATTTATGATCGAGAAATGGGCTCTATGCGCGTGCTTCTCACAACGCCTTTACCGCGGTGGTTCATCTTGGTGGCGCGTCTTTTTGCGGGCGTTGCCGTTTCCCTCTTGCAAGTTTATGCATTCTTGGCGATAGCGTTTATCTTTACTTATTTTGAGTTTTTAGAGCTGGATATTGAGCCCTTGGGGTATATCACCGTTTTGCCAGCGTTGGTTCTTTGTGGCTTTATGCTTGGCGCGTTAGGCATGGCTTTGTCTGCTACAGTAAAGCAGCTTGAGAATTTCGCTGGTGTGATGAATTTTGTGATTTTTCCGATGTTCTTTATCTCTAGCGCTTTGTTCCCCTTATGGCGTATCAAAGACCTTTCTTACACATTTTACCAATTTTGCACCTATAACCCGTTTACTTATGCGGTGGAGCTCATTCGTTTTGCTCTTCATGGGCAGTTTTATGGCGAAGGAGCGCTTGTGGTGGCCATTACTAGCCTGATAGCGCTGTTTTTAGCGGTTTATGCTTATGATCCATCTCGGGGGTTAAAAGCGAAGGGTAAGAAAGGATAAGTGAAGGAAACTAATTACTGATTTTTTCCTGCTATCCCTTGCGTTAGCTTCTAATATCGGTTATAGGTTCTTTTTCGAATTCCATTTATATTATAACTTGGCCTTGAGCTGATTGGATGCCCTTTTTGTGGCACAGCTTTTGAGGCGTTAATTTGCGAGTGTTTGAGCGATGAAAGCAGATATTCATCCAGACTACCATAAGGTAAAGATTGTACTGACAGATGGTACAGAATTAGATTCATATTCAACATATGGTGTTGAAGGTGACCGTATTGTTTTGGATATTGATCCAAATACACATCCAGCATGGACTGGTGGTAGCCAGCATCTTGTTGACCGTGGTGGTCGTGTTTCTAAGTTTAAGAAGAAATTTGACGGTTTTCTATAAACCGACAGTTTTGTGCTGAAGAGCCAAAAGAAATACCGCTCCCTTTAGAGGCTATTGGGTGCGGGTAGTGCAGATTATTCTTTTAGCTTTTGCTTTTAGGGTTAATCAATAAAGCTCACAGGTGCTTAAGCCCTGTGGGCTTTTTTTATCTCTCACGGCTTATTCCAAGCGCTAGACGCGCTTGGGCCTACGAGGTGCGGCGCTAAGCGCCGGGCTACACTGGCGTTTCGCCATGTCCCTCAGCCCGAAAAGGGCTGAGCTCCTTCTTCGTATGGTTGGTTGGTTTTTTATCTCTCACGGCTATTTCAAGCGCTAGACGCGCTTGGGCCTGCATTTTCAGTTGTGCTTTAGTTTGCCCACAAGCAACCGCACAGTGCGGCGCAATGCGCCGGGCTGCGCTGGCGCTTCGCCATGTGCGTGCTCTGAAGTAGAGCACTCCCTTCTTCGTATGGATAGATTTAGTTTCTTTATCTGCAATAACTGTAAATCCAATGTTACCCTAAATCGAATAAACTAATTATGTATTCAATTTCTTGTCCGCAATTGGATAAAAATCTGATTTTAAGCATCAATCATAGAGTTCTTTAAGTTCATAATCTCGGCAAATAATATCCAAAACGAGACCTCCTTCTATGTGAAACCAATAGGCTACCTCAGCCCCTAAACATGGTTCACCATTCTTATCGACATATCCATAGTTTAATCCTTTTAGAATTTTGACATCATTTTTGTTGATTTTAGTGATGTTAAATTCACCTATAAAATAAGCTCCATCATCTCCAAAGGTTCTGGAAAATGAGAATAAAGTTGGGTCTTGCACGGTTACTAAAATTCTATACTTCAAATCTAGAACTACAGTTAATTCCAATTTTTCTTGCTCAAAGGGTTCAAGAGAGATTTTACTTAAATCTCCATACGATAATTTCTTTTGAAGAGTTTTGCATTTATTCGTCACGGAAGAATGCTCCAGTATATGCAACCTGTTTTTGATAATCCAATTGCCCACCCGCAACCGCACATAAAAAAGCCGGGCATCTTTTTTAAGATAGCCTGGCTGTTTTTTGAATTTTTCTGAGCTTCAGATGCCCACTGGCATCCGCTCATTAAGAGCGTGGAAGGGTGATTTCTTCTGCGCCGAATGCGTTTTGTAGCATTTGTAGTTGTTTTGTTAGTGGGTTGTCTGCCACTGACTTTGTCTTTGGCTCTTCGTGGATCATGCGATCTAGAGAGTGGATGCGGTCAAACAGGCGTTCAGCATTTTTAATCAATTGCTGCAGGCGGGCTGGAAGCTCGCTGAAGTTCTTGATGTGCGCTGCTCTGGTTGAGGCTTGGATTTTCACTTTATGCTTTTCAGCTGAGGCTTGTTCTTCAGTCATCTCACCTTCGTTTACGGCACGCTGGATGAGCAACCAAGAGGCCATTTGCATCAAACGAGTTGTTAGACGCATGCTTTCTGTCGCATATGAGAGAGATGATGTTTGAGATAGAGCTTTTGCTTCTCTGCGGCCATCTGTGTCGAGATAGTTCGCTGTTTCTTCAACTAGCGACATGCCCTCTTTGAAAATCTCATTAAAACACTCAGAACTTACGAAACGTTCCCCGAAAGAAATGGTTTCATTTTCTTTTACATTACTATCAATTACGCGGGACATATTTACTCTTTCAAATTACAAATCAACTTAACTGGAACTAGCTAAGCTCAAATATTGGAGCAAAAATAAGGCCAGTTTTCAGTTTTACACGCTTCAGATGTTCATTTTTTTAATTAGGCCAAAGTTTCCAGCCGGAACATCCATATTGCAATAACTCTCACAGGAGTATGAACGATTTTTGTCATTTTGGCCAATAAAAAAGGAGCCGCCTATTTGGCGGCTCAGGAAGTTAACAGGGAGGCGTCACAGAGCAGCTAGTAAGCTCTGTATTCAGAATTAACTGAATAAATATAAGATAACTCAAATGCGTTAATTAAGTATTAATCTTAAGTTGCCTTACGATTCTTATGAAGCAGTGGCTAATGATTTCTTTACCCTGATTATTGTAAAGCGCCCTCTTATACCTAATTTTTACTTACTAACCGTCTGTTTTGAATAAGTTTTCAGCTTGGTTTGTTTGCGCTTTTTTTACTTTGATCGTTTCTTCTACCCTCGCCTTTTCCTCATCCAGTGCTGATAACCTTATGGTTAATTCCTCAATTGAGAATTGGCTTAAATCTTCCCCGACTATGATTTCGTGTTGTGTTTTTCTTCTTGGCTCAAACTCTTCTTCATCCATAAAATATTCCCTTATTTTTTTCTATTCCTCGCCATCAAATTCGAGTACACAAGCAAGAATAATAAAATTGTGGATTAAAATGAAGCACTGCTTTGGGGCATTGTTTCATTTTGAACGAAAGGGATGTCTTTCATGTCTTTGCCAGATACGATGCGCTGTGTACCAACTTCTGAAACCAAAGGGGCAGCTGGTCTTCAAGTTGTTACCGAGGCTTTGCCCGAGATAGGTGCGAATGATATTTTGATTAAAGTGCAAGCGGCAGGGATTAACAGACCAGACATTCTCCAGCGAGATGGGCTTTACCCAGCGCCTAAGGGGCACTCTCATATTTTAGGGCTTGAAGTTGCCGGTGAAATTGTTGCTCTTGGAGCTGATGTCACCAACCATAAATTAGGTGACCAAGTGACTGCATTGGTGAATGGTGGTGGCTATGCTGAATATTGTGTTGCAGATAGCGGCTCAGCTCTTCCCATTCCAAATGGACTTTCTCTCGTTGAAGCTGCTGGCTTGCCAGAAACATTTTTTACCGTTTGGCACAATGTCTTCCAAAGAGGGGATTTGAAAGCTGGTGAGTGGTTTATGGTCCATGGTGGGACGAGTGGCATTGGCACAACGGCCATTCAGATGGCGAAAGCGTTTGGTGCTAAAGTTATTGCCACTTGTGGAAGTGATGAAAAATGTGAGGCTGTTCGAGAACTTGGTGCAGATGTTGCCATTAATTACAAATCCGAAGACTTTGTTGAAGTTGCCAAAGAAGTGACCGAAAAGGCCGGGGTGAATGTCATCCTTGATATGGTTGGCGGCTCATACATTGAGAAAAACTATTCAGCGGCAAGTGTTGATGGGCGGATTGTGCAAATTGCCTTTCTTCAAGGCTCTAAAGTTGAAATTAACTACATGCGCCTAATGATGAAACGTCTTGTGCATACAGGCTCTACTTTGCGCGCCCGCGATAACGCGACCAAAGCACAGATTGCTTCTGAAGTGCAGCAAAAAATCTGGCCCCTGCTCGAAGATAAAACCATCAAACCAGTTGTTTCTAAATGCTTTGCTCTTGATGATATTCAAGCGGCGCATGAGTTCCTTGAAAGCGGGGCTCATGTTGGCAAAGTGATTCTTAATTTGGGCCAATAAAGCATTAAAATTTAAGGCCTAATAAACGCTTTAGGCCCTTGTTTTGCCGAATTGACAGGTAAAATATAGGGAAATGAAAGTGAAAAGTGAATTTATTGCGTTTATATTGATGCAGCGGCTTGACTAGCTATGAAAAAGTCGGCAATTATGAGCACAATCGCACCTGTTTTTTAATATGGTATGGAGCCATCTGCGAGTGCCTTTCTATTAATAAGCCTTTTTTTACCACTCAGGGAAAGTGGGGTCCTAGCTAGAGGATTGAGGTCTTCTCTATTAAGATTTTATCACTAATAATTGATTATAATCTTGAGAGGGGTATTCGTACTATTGATTATGAGCCCAAACGGTGATGTACCACTCCCAATTTTTTCATCACCAATAATATATGGGCGGAGAAATGTTTTATGTCTAAAGCACCTTTAATGCCAAAAGCTACGGCTGTTTGGCTTGTTGATAATACATCACTAACCTTTGAACAGATTGCAGAATTCTGCGGTCTGCATGTGCTTGAGGTCAAAGGCATAGCGGATGGGGACGTTGCCCACGGGATTAAAGGCATGGACCCGATCTCTTCTGGTCAACTTAGCCGTGAAGAAATCGCTCGTGCTCAAAAAGATAGCAGTTATCATATTCAGCTTTCTGAATCGAAAGTTGAAATTCCTGAGATTAAGAAAAAGCGCTCTCCGCGCTATACACCAGTTTCTCGCAGACAAGACCGCCCTAATGCGATTTTATGGCTTTTAAAGCGCCATCCAGAATTAAAAGACAGCCAGCTTATGCGCCTGGTTGGCACAACAAAGCCAACAATTGAAGCCATTCGTGAGCGCACTCACTGGAACTCAGCCAATCTTCAGCCGCTTGACCCGGTAACGCTTGGACTTTGTAGTCAAACTGAGCTTGACGCTGCTGTTCAAAAAGCCGCCCGCCGCGTTGCCCGCGAAGCTAAAGAGCAAGGCATTGAGTTACCAGAAAAAACCGCGCCAACTCTCCTTCCAAGTGAAGAAACGATTGACCTTGGCGGTGACATTGCTCCTGATGTGGGCGCCCCAAACGAGGCCGCTGAACCAGAAATTTCAATTGAAAGTGTTTTTGGCGAACAGCCTAAAGACGACAAAGCTGGTAGCGATAGTTAATTACACTCTCACGACTATTCTATGAGCTGAAGCCCACTAGGCATTCGTAATAGCAACCGAGCGTTTAATGCGCTTTAGGTTGCGATCTTTTAAGTTGTCCTGTGCCAGCGGTGTTCTATGTTCATGAGGTTTGATGACTTTTCGACTTCTCGAGAAATCTCGATGAGCCCTTCTCGTTTATAGAAGTTTAGGGCTCGTACATTTTTCTCATAAGCCCACACGGTTATCCAATCTCGGTCTTGTTTTGCCATGTCTAGCAAGCGTTTACCGATACCAGAGCTTCTCTCTTCGGCTACAACATAAAGCGCGCCGATATTGTCTGATCCATCATCAACTCCGCGGGTACAAAAGCCTACAATGCGCCCCTCAATTTCAGCAACCCAAACCAAATCCGTCTCGAAGATATCCATCCAAAAAGCCTGCATAGGCTCAAGATCGTAGAATTCAGTCATCCACGGCGTTTCATCAGCCCAAGCGCGCAGGATATCGACACAGGCTATAGCGTCAGATTTTTTTCCAGTTCGAATAAGTACCGACATAATTTCTCTTTTGTGAAAAAGCGTCTTAGATAACTTTATGAATAGACTACAAACGATCAGTTTATCAATCAATTACAACACTAAATCATTCATCTTCTGATGTGTCGTCTTCATCTGGTCTTGAGCATCTCATGGAGAGGGCGCCGCCGTCGGCGTAGATGGTTTGGCCTGTTATGTAGCTTGCGTCTTCGCTTGCGAGAAATGCAGCTACAGATGCGATTTCTTTTGGATTGCCAAAGCGGCCCATCGGTGAGCGAGCAAGAGCTTTCTTGCGTTTTTTATCACTCTTGGTTGCTTCAGCTAACATTGGGGTCATGACATTGCTTGGCCCTATTGCATTTACTCTAATGCCATAAGGAGCTGTTGCTTGTGCCATGGCTTTGGTTAACTGCCCCAAACCACCATTCGCCACTGAAAAGCCAACAGCATTGGGCTCAGCTAAGACTGTATGAGTTGATGTGATGAAAATGATAGAGCCAGGTTTTGCTTCAGCTCCTTCATCTTCAATTTGTTTCATCATTTGTTTAGACGCCGCTTTACCGAGCAAAAAGGAGCCCTTCAAATTGACATCAATTACTGAGCTGAACTCATCTTCAGTAAGGTCTATGAACGGTTTATTATCTCTTATAGCGGCTGCATTTAGAAGAATATCAACACGGCCAAAAGCTTCTAAAGTGCCGGCCATGAGGTTTTAGCACATCGAGGCGTTCTGCAACATTGCAATGAATGAACTCAGCATTAAACCCGGCTGTTTTTAGCTCGGATGCTACATTTTGCCCGTTTTCTTCATCTTTATCTGCAATGATGATGTTTGCTCCATTATGAGCAAAACGATGAGCTGTGGCGCGGCCAATACCTTGACCGCCGCCAGCAACAATTGCAACTTTACCACTTAGCGGCATAAGAAATCCTAAGCTCTTTTAAGTGCTCCTTCAGGTTGCCCACAAGCAACCGTCGCGAGTGCTCCTTCAGGTTGACATTTCTATGCTTCAGATGCCCACAAAGCATCCGCATATCTATGCTTCAGATGCCCACAAAGCATCCGCATATCTATGCTTCAGATGCCCACAAAGCATCCGTATATCTATGCTTCAGATGCCCACAAAGCATCCGCATATCTATGCTTCAGATGCCCACTAGCAAGCGCATATCTATGCTTCGGTTGCACACTAGCAACCGCAATGACAACCGTCGCTAGAACTAGCCAATGTTTCGTGAGCCAAGTGCCTCTTTGATTTCATCAAGGATGGCTGGATCATCGATCGTGGCCGGTAGTTTAAACTCTTCACCATTGGCGATTTTGCGCATTGTACCTCGTAAAATCTTACCAGATCGTGTCTTTGGTAAACGATTTACTGAAACGGCTGTTTTAAATGCTGCTACTGGGCCAATTTTTTCTCTGACTAGTTTGACAACTTCGCTCTCAACTTCTTCAGCTGAGCGCTCGACACCGCTATTTAGCACAATAAACCCAATTGGCAATTGGCCCTTTAGTTTATCATTCATGCCAAAAACAGCGCATTCAGCGACATCTTTGTGAGAAGCTACAACCTCTTCCATTCCGCCTGTTGAGAGACGGTGACCAGCTACATTAATCACGTCATCAGTTCTTGCCATGACATAGACATAGCCATCTTCATCGATGTAACCCGCGTCAGCTGTTTCGTAATAGCCATCAAATGTGGTGAGATAACTTTCAACATAGCGTTCAGTATCTCCCCAAAGTGTTGGCGCGCAACCAGGTGGTAAGGGCAGTTTCACTGTGATCGCACCGATATCACCTGCTGGCAGCACATTCCCACTTTCATCGAGAATATCAATTTGATAGCCTGGCATTGGTAAATTTGAAGAGCCGACTTTTGTTGGCAATTTCTCTAAGCCATAAGGAATACCTGTCATAGGCCAGCCTGTTTCTGTTTGCCACCAATGATCAATTACAGGGACTTTTAAACTCTCAGCTGACCAATTGATTGTGTCTGGATCTGCGCGCTCACCAGCTAAAAATAATGCTCTTAGGGACGTTAGCTCGGCTTTTTCCATCAACTCGCCATTTGGGTCTTCGCGCTTGATGGCGCGGATGGCTGTTGGGGCTGTGAATAGAACATTCACATTATGTTTTTCGATGACTTTCCAAAAGACACCGGCGTCTGGTGTGCCAACAGGTTTGCCTTCAAAAATTAAGGTTGTTGCGCCTTGCAATAGAGGGCCATAAACAATGTATGAGTGACCAACAACCCAGCCCACATCTGAAGCTGCCCACATGACTTCGCCAGGCTCAATGCCATAAAAGTTTTTCATGGTCCATTTTAAAGCCACCATATGGCCGCCATTATCACGCAAAACACCTTTTGGTTTGCCTGTTGTGCCGGAGGTATAAAGCACATAAAGCGGGTCTGTTGCTTCCACTGAAACGCATTCAGCTTTTTCACCCTTTAGCTTCACTTCATCTATGAGAGTTTTCCAATCTTTGTCGATTGGTCCCATCTGGCTTGGCTCTTGCCCTTCTCTTTGAAAGATGATGGTGCCAGAGACTTTATGATCAGCGATTTCAATAGCATTATCGATAAGCGGTTTATAGGCAATAACGCGATTTGGCTCGAGACCGCAGGACGCTGCGATGATTAATTTTGGTGTGCAATCATTAATACGAACGCTGAGTTCTTCAGCAGCAAAGCCGCCAAAAACTACAGAATGAACCGCACCAATGCGCGCGCAAGCCAGCATAGCAATGGCAGCTTCAGGGATCATTGGCATGTAGATGATGACGCGATCGCCTTTTTCAACACCTTGATTTTGGATAACTTTTGCAAAGGCTTCAACTTCACCTAGTAAAGCTTCGTAAGAGATTTCTTTAACTTCGCCTGTCATTTGACTGTGATAGATGATGGCGGCTTGCCCTGGGCGGTCAACAACATGGCGGTCTAAAGCGTTAAAACACGTGTTACATTTGGCGCCTGCGAACCAGCGGCCATAAGGGCCATCATTGGGATCAAAAACCTTGTCCCATCTTTTATCCCATGTGATTTTATCAGCTTCTTTGGCCCAAAACTCTTCCCCATTATTTTTCCAGGATTCGTAGGTTGCCTTGTAACTGCTCATGTCTTCCTCCACTCACCAATTATTTAATGGATGTATTTTCTGGTGTCTTTATTTTCTGACGCTCTACATACATTCCAAGATCAGAATAAACCAAATAAAAAAAATGTTAATCCTAAAGTACGTCTTTTTACTTACGGATTAAGATTATTTTCCGCTTCGGTTAATTTGTCACCATTTTGCATTTTTTTAAATAAAAAGCCCCGCTTTCCGGCAGGGCTTTTTACAGTTCGCTTTAAACGAATATTTGGCTTAAAGGTGAGCTAGAATTGCTAACAATAATAGCGCCACAATATTCGTGATTTTGATCATTGGGTTCACGGCAGGACCGGCTGTGTCTTTATAAGGGTCACCTACGGTATCACCTGTGACAGCTGCTTTGTGAGCTTCTGAGCCTTTACCGCCAAAATTGCCATCTTCGATGTATTTTTTAGCGTTATCCCAGGCACCGCCACCGGCTGTCATTGAAAGGGCAACAAACAGCCCGTTTACAATCACACCTAGTAGCATCGCACCAAGGGCACTAAATGCTGCTGATTTGCCAGCAATCGCATCAATTGCAAAGAAGCAAATGATTGGCGATAAGATTGGCAAGAGTGATGGAATGATCATCTCTTTAATGGCAGCTTTGGTGAGCATATCCACTGCGCGGCCGTAGTCAGGCTTTTCAGTACCTTCCATGATACCTGGATGCTCTTTAAATTGGCGGCGAACTTCTTCAACAACTTTACCACCAGCGCGGCCAACAGACATCATGCCCATAGCACCAAAGAGATATGGTAGCATGCCACCAAAGAAGAGCCCCACAACCACATATGGATTTGAAAGAGAGAAATCAATTTCAACGCCATTGAAATATTGGAAGCTTGAAGCGCCTGCTTCATTTGCTTTTGATATAAAGTGCTTCAAGTCTTCAGTATATGCAGCAAAGAGTACCAATGCACCAAGACCGGCCGAGCCAATGGCATAACCTTTGGTCACAGCTTTTGTGGTGTTACCAACAGCGTCGAGAGCGTCTGTGGTGTTACGCACTTCTTCTGGTAATTCTGACATTTCGGCGATGCCGCCAGCATTATCAGTTACAGGGCCGAAGGCATCTAACGCTACCACAAAACCAGCCAGAGCCAGCATTGATGACACAGCAATGGCAATACCAAAGAGACCAGCTAGACCGTAAGCCACGATAATACCAATGATGATCAGCAGGGCTGGAAGGGCAGTTGCTTCTAGTGAAACAGCTAGACCTTGGATCACGTTCGTGCCATGACCTGTGACAGAGGCTTTCGCGATGCTTCTTACCGGGCGGTATTCAGTACTTGTGTAATATTCTGTGATGACGATGATTAGGGCTGTGATGATCAAGCCTATAGCACCGCAATAGAATAAATCCATGCCAGTAAATTCTGATGAACCGATTTTCAAGGTTGTATCCAGACCGATGATATAATCAGTGACTGGATAGAGAGCGATTAATGACAAGATGCCAGTTGCGATAAAGCCTTTATAGAGCGCTCCCATGATTGATCCATTCGCACCTAGACGCACAAAGAATGTACCAAGGATTGATGTGAAAATACACACCCCGCCAATGGCCAAAGGATAGATCATCAAATTTTCAACAACGGCTTGACCTGCGAAATAAATGGCTGCAAGCACCATGGTGGCTACAATGGTCACGGCATATGTCTCAAAGAGGTCTGCTGCCATGCCCGCACAGTCACCCACATTATCCCCCACATTATCAGCGATAGTTGCTGGGTTTCTTGGGTCATCTTCTGGGATGCCTGCTTCAACTTTACCAACCAAGTCAGCGCCAACATCTGCACCTTTGGTGAAGATACCACCGCCGAGACGGGCAAAGATTGAAATTAACGAGGCACCAAAACCTAAGGCTACCAAACTATCAATCACAACACGATCTGTAATCGCGTAGCCCATTGATTTTGTAAGGATTAAATAATAAACGGCTACACCGAGCAAAGCTAAGCCAGCCACTAAAAGGCCTGTTACAGCACCTGATTTAAACGCTACATTTAAACCAGAAGCCAGGCTGAAACTGGCGGCTTGAGTTGTGCGCACATTTGCCCGCACAGAAACCAGCATACCAATAAAGCCAGCAACACCTGACATAATGGCACCAATGGCAAAGCCAACGGCAACCTGCCAAGATAATAAAAAAGTCAGCAACACAAAAATTGCGATGCCGACTATTGAGATTGTTCGATACTGTCTTGATAAATAAGCTTGAGCGCCTTCTTGTATTGCTCCGGCTATTTCTTGCATCCGTTCATTGCCCGGGTCTGCTGCAAGAACGGAGCGGATTGCCCAAACTCCGTAAATGATCGATAGCACACCACAACCAATGACCCCCCATAAAACCATGTCCATGTAGGAAACTCCCCATTAAGTTTTGCGTTTTCTTTTTTACCCGCCTATTGAGGCATTAAGTTTTAAGTCTGACAAGGTGCTAATTGTGGGAAAGTTGGATTCTATGCAACTAAAGCGCTAAAAAATGCATTTTTTTACCTGCATATTTTTTAATCATTTTAAAAATGTCGAAAATTCTGCCCTTTTAAAGCTAATTCTTCGCCATTGTTGTTTTTATAAATGATTCCATTTTCTCTAGATTTGACTTCACCAACATACGTCATTGGAGTTTTTATTTCTTCAAGCGCTTTGATGAAGCTTTCATAGTTGTTCGTAGGAATGGTGGCAAGAATTTCATAATCATCCCCCCAACCGAGGCAATGTTTTTTTAATTCTTGATTGCCTTGAAAAACCTTCTTGGCAGGTTTTGAAAATGGGAGTTCATCAAACTTGATAAGTGCTCCTGAATTTGATGCCGCGCATAATTTTCCCAAATCAGAGATTAAACCATCAGACAAATCCATAGAGCTTGAGGCATGATTTTTGATTATGTTTGATAGATTAGAGCGAGGTGTTGGTCTAAGATATCTTTGCAGTAAATAGTTTTTTTCTTCTTTTTCCAACGGCCAGGTGTTTGCTTCATTTGATGCTGAGCGAAGCCCGAACCCTAAGGCTGCGTCTCCTAAAGTTCCGCTTACAAAAATTTTGTCCCCTATAGTGGCACCAGATCTTTTGACCATGCGGCCTTTTTCAATTTTACCAAAAATGGTAATTGAAATGACCACTGGCCCTTTTGTGCCTGTTGTATCTCCGCCCAACAATGTTAGGTCAAATTGATCCATCACTTCTTTCAGGCTTTTTGTAAATTTTCTTGCCCAGATCTCATCTGGTGCTTTGGGAAACGCAATTCCTAACATAAAGCCGAACGGTTTGGCTCCCTTTGCCGCTATATCAGAGAGGTTAATAGCTAAAGCTTTATAGGCAATATCGCTTGGGTCATCATCTTCAAAAAAGTGATGTCCTCCTATGCTCATATCTTTTGAAATGATAATATCTTGGCTGGGGTCAGTGTTTAAGAGGGCGGTATCGTCAGATAAGTTCAGGCTTTCTTTTGACGTGCATAAGGGCTTTAGATAAGTTTCAATAAAGTCCGTTTCACTAATCATATTTTTCTCGTTTTCTCTCACGGGCTATTCTGCTGCTAAAGCAGCAGGCCCTCCGAGGGGCGGCGCAACGCGCCGGGCTACGCTGGCGCTTCGCCATGTCCCTCAGCCCTAAAAAGGGCTGTGCTCCTTCTTCGTATCCCGAGGCTTTGATCATCTCTCACGGGCAATTGGAAGCGCTTTTTAGTGGCACTTCAGATGCCCACTAGCATCCGTGCTTAAAGCGGCAGGTCCTCTCTTTCTCGCCGCTCTACATCTTGAAATACACAGACCTTACTCAGAGGCATCTTCGACAGCGTTTTCGGTCTTCCAGATGTTTTGGAGAACCGCGTTGACGACTTTGGGTTCATCTTTTTCGAAAAAGGCATGAGCTACATCAACATATTCTGTGATGACAACAGCGTGAGGGATGTCTTTGCGGTTAGTGAGCTCATAAGCACCAGCTCTTAAGATTGCCCTTAATGTACTATCGATACGATGCAGGCGCCATTTGGATGCTAAGTGTGTATCGATGATAGGGTCGAGATCTCGTTGTTTTTCAACTATGCCGGCAAGTAAGTCTTGAAAAAAGGCGGTGTCCGCTTTGCTCATATGCTCGCCTTCAACTTCTTTTCCAAGTCGGAAGGAAACAAACTCATTCATCACTTCATCAAGGTTGGTTTGAGCGACATCCATTTGATAGAGCGCTTGCACGGCTGCTAGCCTTGCGCTTGAGCGACGATTTTTTGGCGAGACAGCCTGTTCATTTTTTTTGTCCACTTCAGGCATTTTGCTCATCCTCATCATCAGCGATTTCGCTGAACTCTTCGGTTAGTTCGATGATCCTTAGACAAGCAAGGGCGGCATCACGGCCCTTATTTTTTTGATCAACACTGGCGCGCACCATAGCTTGGTCATGGTTTTCTACTGTTAAAATACCATTACCCAAAGGAATAGACTCGCTGATGCTGGTTTTCATTAACGCTGCAGCTGGTTGATTGGCAACAATATCATAATGAGATGTTTCGCCTCTAATCACGCAACCTAAGGCCACACAACCGTGGAAATAAGTTTCTGGTTCATCATCAAACAAACCATTATCAATCGCCGCGCCAAGAGCCTGCGGAATTTCGAGCGCGCCAGGCACTTCAAACACTTCATAAGTTGCATCTGCTTCTGCAAGTGTTTGTTTTGTTCCTTTTAACAATTCAGCGCTTACATCTTCATAGTAAGGGCTAATTAAAATCAGGATGTGTTTGGTTGACGATTTTTCTGTCATGATATTGATGGTCTCATTATCTTTTGCGATTTTTTTCAGGATCTTTGGTCCGATAAGACCTGAAATAGGGATGCTTCAAGCCTGCTTAAAAGAGGCTTCAGACATTTCTTAAGTTATATACCTTACTTATCTCTTATTTCACACTTGAATTTTAAGAAAAGAAATTAGAGTAAATTTATCTTATTCTGTTATAGGGTGATGCCCTACAATTTCTAAATCATAACTATCCAGGCCAATTATTTTGGGTAGTTTTGAGTTGCTCAATAATATAATTTTCTTCAGCCCAAGATCTGAAAGAATTTGCGCACCCAGACCATATTCAACGAGGCGCTCTGTTTTCTTTTGGTCTGCTGTTTCTTCAGAGGTATCTGAGTTGTTGTCGATGGAGCTTAAGGTTGCCATTAAATTTTTAGCTTCACCGTGGCGGATTAAAACAATAACACCTGCATCTTTTTCACCAATGATCTCCATTGATTTTTGAACGGCTTTTGCCCCTGACATCTCCGAATTTAATCCAATGATATCTTGCAGCACATTACACCCATGCATGCGTACTAAGGTTGGTTCGCTTGGATCTATATTTCCTTTAATAAGTGCGACATGTTCCACATCATCTAATTTTGAGCGATAAACACGGCAGTTAAATTCCCCGCCAAATGGTGAGTTAATCATTTGCTCAGAAGTCTTATAGATCAAATTGTCATTGGCCCGGCGATATGCAATCAAGTCTTCGATAGTGCCGATTTTAAGTTCATGTTTTTTGGCAAACTCGATGAGGTCTGGTAATCTGGCCATTGAGCCATCATCATTCATAATTTCGCAAATAACACCTGATGGGTTTTGCCCTGCAATGCGGGCAATATCAACGGCTGCTTCAGTGTGCCCGGCCCTTACCAAAACACCGCCGTCGCGCGCGATTAGCGGAAAGACATGGCCAGGTGAGACGATATCATTAACACCTGTATTTTCATTTATTGCAACGGAGATCGTGTGAGCTCTATCATGGGCGGAGATGCCTGTGCTTATGCCCTCTCTTGCTTCGATTGAAACGGTAAAGGCTGTTTGGTTTCTAGCTTGATTATGACGCACCATATAATCAAGATTGAGTTTATTTGCCCGCTCTGAATCAAGTGCCAAGCAAATGAGCCCGCGGCCATTTTTGGCCATGAAATTGATGGCATCACTATCTGCAAAGGCACCTGGAATAATCAGATCACCTTCATTTTCTCTATCTTCTGCATCTACAAGGATGAACATACGGCCCTGGCGCGCATCATCGATGATGTCTTCAATGGGTGAAATTCCAGAATTCATTGTATCCATTTTATTGTTTCCAAGGCTTTGCTTTTTTAACTCGAACATTTTGGTCTTCAGTGAAGGTATTGTGCTTTGCTCACTCAATCACTATTGCGCTCACTTTGTCACTTCTTTAGTTACTTAGTCGCTTTGAACCTGGTTTGCTCTTAGGGCATAGCGGGCAAGGACATCTACTTCAATGTTCATTTTTGTGCCTTCATCGCATTGATGCCAAGTGGTTTCCTCAAATGTGTGAGGAATGATTGCCACTCCAAACTCGTCGTCTTTTACTTCGTTTACTGTTAGTGACACACCGTTTAATGTTACAGAGCCTTTTGGCGCGATGAATATTTTTAAATCTTCCGGCACTCTCAAAACAAATCTATGAGAATTACCATCTGCTTTTTTTGATTTTATTTCAGCCACACCATCAACATGACCAGAGACAATATGCCCGCCGAATTCATCGCCCATTTTTAATGCGCGTTCTAAATTTATTTTTTGCCCAACTTGCCATTGATCTAGCGTAGTCATTTCTAATGTTTCTGGTGAAACATCAACACTAAAAATGGTTTCCCCATTTTCAGCCTTTGCTAAATTGGTGACAGTGAGGCAGCATCCATCACAGCTGATAGAAGCGCCAAGGGCAATTGTTTCAATTTCATAATGACAGGCAATTTCAAATTGACCTGCATTTCTGCTGACCAATGAGCCTGTATCTGTGATTATTCCGGTAAACATTTAGCTGTTATGCCTTATATATGAAGGGGGGTGCAAGGGCTTTTTCTAACACTTATTTTGTTTTTAGAGATCTGACTGTTTCTGGTATTAAAATGGTCCGGCTTATAGAGTATTTCCAGCGAAATTAGGCCTTTAAATACTGCAGCATTACATTATCTCTGAGTTTTTGTTTATGATTTAACTCAAAACCAAGTTCTTTTTCTAACCAGCCCAAAGGTTTAGAGCCAAATGGGCGCAAATTATCTTCAGATATGTCTGTTGCGCCTTTAAAAATATTCACTTGATCAACCAAATTGCTTTCAAGGAAATGTTCTGCAGTATTGGGTCCACCTTCTATCAATAGTCTTGTTATGCCTTTTTTAGCTAGTAACGAGGCTATCTCCCTTGCATCAAGCTTATGCTCTTTCGAGTTTGCTTGTTTTGCAAACAAAAGTTCGCACCCTCTTTTCTCATATTCAGCAATTGCTTCTTTTGAATGATTTTCACTTGTGATGACCCATGGCAACAAATTTTTGTTTTCTTTGAAAATCTTCAACTCAGATGAGAGGACCAAGTTTCTATCGATTATCACTGGTCTTGGGGAGTGGTGCTCCATTCCGTTTAGGCGGCAGGTTAGAGTTGGGTTGTCTTGTTCTGCTGTGTTTTTTCCCACCAAGATGGCATCAGCTTCAGCGCGCAACAAATGCCCTCTCATGCGCGCTAAAGGGTTTGTGATCCAGGTTGGGGTATTATCTGTTGCTTTTGCAACAAGGCCATTTGCAGAGATAGCCATTTTAACAATTATGTAGGGGCGGTTTTCTATTTGCCGTAAAAAATGCCCTTTATTCAAAGCGTCCCCTTCAGCTTGGCAAACACCGGTGACCACCTCAATGCCGGCATTTTTTAACCGCTCGAGTCCCGTTCCTTTCACACGGTCGTCTGGATCTGTTGAAGAAACAACAACACGTTTTAACCCAGCTTTAATGATGGCTTCTGTGCAAGGCGGGGTGCGGCCATGATGATTGCAAGGCTCTAAGGTAACATAAAGCGTTGCGCCTTTTACTCTTTCTCCGGCTTGCTGAATGGCTTGGGGCTCACCGTGAGGCACACCATCAATGCCTGTGACTGCTCTTCCTATAATTTCCCTGCCGTTAGGGGTATCTGTGACTATAACAGCCCCGACGGAAGGGTTCGGACTGGTTGTGCCAATCCCTCTTCTTGCCATATGAAAGGCAACACGCATATATGTTTCATCGTGCTCTTGCTGCATTTTGAAACTTTATTTCCTTTTCATGTGGCGTTTAAGACTTAGGCCTTTTAAATTAGTGAGCATCATCTTCTTTATCTGATAGCTCATCTAAGACACCTTCAAAGTCTGCTGCTTCTCTGAAGTTTCTGTAAACTGAAGCAAAGCGAACATAAGCAACTTCATCAAGTACCTTTAAAGCATCCATAACAAGACCGCCGATCATATCTGATGTTACGACTGACTCTCCTGATGCTTCTAGCTGACGGACAATACCTGAAATGAGCTGGTCTACACGCTCATCATCTACTTTTCTTTTTCGCAAAGCAATGCGGATCGAGCGATAGAGTTTATCGCGATCAAAAGGCATGGTGCGGCCATTTCTTTTGGCCACGGACAATTCGCGTAATTGCACCCGCTCAAAAGTTGTGAAGCGGCCGCCACATGTTGAGCAAGAGCGCCGCCTGCGAATGGATTGATTTTCTTCAGCGGGGCGGCTGTCTTTCACTTGCGTTTCTTTGTTGCCACAATAGGGACAGCGCATTGAATTCGTCCTTAAAATTGATGGCCTTTAAACTTGAAGACCGAGGAAAAATATATGGGGAGTTTCGATAAAAGATTTTAGCTCTAGTTAACAAAAATAGGAAGAGTTGTTAGCTTTCGTCCCCTTCTATTTAACTAAAGGGCTTGAGCGAACTCTTCCTATTTTCTTTCAATTCTATTTGGCTGTTTTTTACAGCGCTTTTTCATAAATTGGGAAACGGCTTGTTAGAGCAATGGCTTTTTCTTTTACTCTTGCTTCACAA
Organism: Hyphomicrobiales bacterium; assembly: GCA_965230545.1. Taxonomy (GTDB): domain Bacteria; phylum Pseudomonadota; class Alphaproteobacteria; order Rhizobiales; family HXMU1428-3; genus HXMU1428-3. The sequence goes on from CBDDLE010000005.1 coordinate 189,416, forward strand.
GCTGCATTTCCTTCAGCGCTATTTGCTTGTTGCAGGCCTTCCAAGACTTCTGTGATAAGCTCGCCAATTTCAACAAATTCTGCTGTGCCAAAACCGCGGCTCGTGCCCGCTGGTGAGCCCAAGCGAATGCCTGATGTGACCATTGGTTTTTCAGGGTCAAATGGAATTCCATTTTTGTTACATGTGATAAAGGCGCGGCCCATGGCTTCTTCAGCTTCGTTGCCTTTTAGATTTTTCGGGCGCAGATCAACCAAGACAAGGTGTGTGTCCGTTCCATCAGACACAAGATCAAAGCCGCCTTTTTTCAAGGTGTCTCCAAGAGCTTTGGCGTTATCTAGTACATTTTGAGCGTAGGTTTTAAACTCAGGTTGTAAGGCTTCTCCAAAAGCAACAGCTTTTGCAGCGACCACATGCATTAACGGGCCACCTTGAAGGCCTGGGAAAATGGCTGAGTTGAATTTTTTACCCAATGCTGGATCGTTTGAGAGGATCATGCCGCCTCTTGGACCACGCAGAGTTTTGTGAGTTGTGGTTGTTGCCACATGCGCGTGCGGGAAAGGTGATGGGTGAACACCAGCTGCAACCAGACCAGCGAAGTGAGCCATATCAACCAAGAGATAGGCACCAACTTCATCTGCGATTTCTCTGAAACGGGCAAAATCGATTTGACGAGGATAAGCTGAACCACCTGCCACGATGAGAGCTGGTTTATGTTCTTTGGCTAAACGCTCGACTTCATCATAATCAATTCTATGGGTGTCTTTATCCACGCCATAAGAAACAGCATTGAACCACTTACCTGAAAGGTTAGGGCGCGAGCCGTGTGTGAGGTGACCACCAGCATCTAGGCTTAGACCTAAGATTGTATCACCTGGTTTGATGAGTGCTAAAAACACACCCTGGTTGGCTTGGCTGCCTGAGTGTGGCTGTACATTTGCATATTCACAGTTGAATAATTTACAAGCACGCTCAATGGCTAGTTCTTCTGCTTTATCAACAAAATGACACCCACCATAATAACGCTTACCTGGATAGCCTTCAGCATATTTATTGGTCATTAGAGACCCTGAAGCCTGAAGTACTGCATTTGAGACAATGTTTTCAGAAGCGATCAGTTCGATCTCATCTCTTTGACGGCCAAACTCTTCATTGATGGCTTCAAAAATAGCCGGATCAGATTGTTCTAGGTTTTGTGTGAAAATAGATGTCATTTCAGACCTTTCTTCTTCAAACCCAATTGTTGATATTGCTGGTGTGGCCATTTGTTTTGCCATCTTATTAAGAGAGCTTTACTTGTTTTCTAGCTCTCAACCAGGGATGGTGGGGTTTGATCTTTTTTGGCTCTTTTGTCTTTGGTTCGATGACTTAAATAGAGCCATAATTGAAACGAGCCCTTCTCTAGCATGGTGTTTCATGCACAACAAGACTGCACTTTGTCTTTCATAGGGAATTTTCAATCAAATTTAGGTTTTGAAGGGGCGTTTTATGCAAAATAAAACAAACCATTCGCTTTTTGCATGATTTGCTCATTAAAAAGCGCTTAATGGCTTTCATTTGATATGCGGCGCTTTAGCTTTTTAACAGCCAAGTTTGTCATATGCTCTTTGGTTGCTTTCGTGGGGCCTATTACGGTTGCTTCCAACCCGGTTTTGGCATCAATTGCAGTTACACGTTGACTGTGCCCAACGACCTGAAATTCCAGGTAAATTTCTCCTGTATGGTTCAATTCATTCACCATTTTCATTCGCATACTCTTTGATGAGAGCGTGCTTAAAACTATAATCCAGGCAACTATAAGGAGATTCTTGAAATAAAAAAAGGCTCCCTTTGAACAAACAAAGGCAGCCTTTATTTTTGAATATTATTTTATTTCTCTAGTAGTTTGAAGCTGTGGCTCCAACACCGTCTTGTCTATATAAATCACGGCGGAAATGGACCGTGCCATCTCTTGTTGCCCATGATGTTACATAAACAAAGTAAACAGGTGCACGGGTTTTCAAGCGAACATCCTTGCGCTCTCCGTTTGTTTGCATTTGATCAACGCGGCTGCGGCTCCAGTCTTTATTGTCTTTTAAAAGCCATGTCACAAGCTGTTTGACGTTTTGCACACGGATACAACCTGAGCTGTTTGCTCGTAAATTTCTACCAAACAAGCTCTTTGATGGTGTGTCGTGCATATAAACAGCGTGTTTATTGTGAAAATTGATTTTCACAAAGCCCATTGAATTATCTTTCCAAGGGTCTTGGCGGTAGCGATAATTGTAAACTGAGTTTGAGTTCCAATTGATTTTTCTTGGATCAACTTTGCGGCCTTTGCCATCCAGCGCTGAAATTTTAAAGCGCTCTAACAAATCATAGCGTCCACGTTTTGCTTCTGCTCTGGCTTTTGGAACCAGGTCTTTGCGAACGATACTTTGAGGCACATTCCAATATGGATTGAAGTTGATTTCATGAATTTTACTGCGCAACCGAGGCGTTTGACGGTCAATTTTACCAACAACAGCAGCGTGGCGTGAGACAATACGCCCATTTTCAACAACTTCAATTTGCTGAGCTGGCACATTAACAGACACATAACGTTTTGCTGTATGGCGGGTTAAACCATTTAGACGCGCGATATTTGTGCGTAACTGGCGCAGGCGTGCTGCTGCTGTTACGTTCAGGGCCATGAGGGTTCTTCTATCAACAATACCTGAAGGCGTTAAGCCGTGGCGCACTTGGAAACGCTTTATAGCGCGCTCGACATAATAGTCATACATTGTCGAATAGCTTGAACTTTTCTGAAGATCACCTGTGAGCTCTAAGCGCTTGCGCAGGAGAGCTACATTCTCACCTCTATAGCCTGGTCCCATTTTTCCTTTTGGAATTTTGCGCCAGCCACCTGCAGAGACGATTGCTGCATAACGCTTAACCGCTTGCTTCATCAATGGAATGTTCGCTTTATCCAGGGTTGGGAACCCTTTTGGTGGGTTTTTTTCCCATTCTCTCGCCGCAGATCTGTCGAAGGTTTGGTTCCAATCAACACCATCACTGGCACCACCAAACCAACTGTCATAGGCATTTGCCATTGAGGTTTGAGATATGGCAATTGTCGAAGCCAGAGCTACCAAAAGCGCGAAGTTAGTGCATTGTTTTTGCAGTGTGTTTCTCTTTTGCATTCTTTTTAAATGTCCAAGCATTTGTGAATAATTTAAAAATGTTTTCTCGTTTTTCTATGAAAATAACAATGATTTTTCACAGAAAAATTAATTAAAGCCAGCACACTGTACTAATAATTGTTATTTCAAATCTCAACTAGATGATTTGAATTATGACTAAATCAAACATCCAATTTCATGACAGCGTGACAAATTGAATGGCAATGTCTCTTAAAAATTCAAACTTAATGTCTCAATTTTTAAGGCGTTACCGCCATTTGGTATAGTTTACGTCTCACTCTATAATTTTCCAGTCACAATTCTGCGAGCTTAATTTAAATTTTTGTTAACTTAATCTATCTGAAAAATGGTTAACGTTCATTAAACATTCAAATCCGCCGGCTTTACTATCTTGGTCATTCATTTAAGAAAAATAACCCCAGCGCACTTCGGTTCTGTTGCATTTGACTTAGAAAAACGAAAAACTGAGAGCGTCTTCAACTAATTATATATTTCCGCATGTGAGAGAATTTGTACTAATTCCTTTAAAAAACACAAGCTCAATCACTATTTCTAATATTTAAAATATAGAACATGTGACATTTTAGGCGTTTTTATGTTTGGAATGGGAGAATATTGGTTTTTGAAGAATTTTTATTTAAAGTGTTTTTTTATCTCACGGCTATTCTTCGCTTCCCTCGGGCCTACTCTCCCAGTGCTCCTTCAGTTGCCCACATGGCAACCGTCGCTTTTTGTCTGTGTGCTTCAGATTGCCCATAAGCAACCGCACTGTGCGGCGCTTTTTTTGCGATCAGCTATTCCGTACTCGCTCCGCTCCGTTTGGGCTGAGCTCCTTCTTCGTAAATCATCATCGGGATATTTTATACAGTTGAAGGGGCGGTTTTGGGGGTGAAATATGAAATAGCAGACAACTATAGGCAAAGAATAACCCCGGTGCCGTTTGGCAACCGGGGCTATTTGGACTTTGAGACAACTGATTGCCTACAATTTTGACCCTACAAACGGAACCTGATTTGATCCGTCCAATAGCGTTCTAATTGTAAAAGAGACTTGTTTACCTCTGAGAGGTTCCCTTCAGAAATCCCGCCCACCTTTTCTAGTGCATTGAGCTGACGCCCATACAAACCATTAATGATGTCGCAGACTTCCTGTCCCTTATCAGTTAATTTCACCCGTACCGAACGGCGATCTGTGTCTGAGCGTTCATGATGGATGTATCCCATATCAACAAGTTTCTTAAGATTATAAGAAACGTTAGATCCAAGATAATATCCACGAGAACGTAGTTCTCCGGCCGATAGCTCGCTTTCACCAATGTTGTATAAAAGCAAAGCCTGGATGCTATTTATTTCTGAACAACCGTTCCGCTCAAACTCATCCTTGACGACGTCAAGAAGGAGACGATGCAGTCGTTCAATCATTCTCAGAGATGACATGTACTCGCCTTTCAGCTTTCCATCCACTTCTGAGGTCTCTAATTCCGGCTTATTTTGGGCATAAGTCATTTCTGCCTCATTTGTTGTTACGCCTACCCTGTAGTGACAGTAGCTAACATACCGATAAGACACTAAAATCCGTTTAAAAAACGCCCTTAATTTTAGGTTAAATTTTTTCGCATTTATCTAAAAATGTAACAAAATTTGCAATAAATGCTGTTTAATTCTCAAAAAAGGCCCAAATTTACTGATCCACGCCAAATTCTCTTGGTGGCAGATTTAATTTTTCTTCTCCCATATCAATAAAATATTGCCCAACCATCTCATCTGACACCTCTTCTAAAGTCGCAGGTGTCCATGTTGGGGATTTTTTATTGATGAGCTTTGCTTCTATGGCAGGTAAGAAATTATCCTTTTCAATAAAATGCTTTGCCAGTGTAAAGTCTTGCTCTAATGCCTGATCAACTGAAAAGCTTTTCGCGTTTTGGATTGCTTTTAAAGTGACTTTTAAACTTATGGGACAGGCTGCTTCCAAATTGGCCAGTGCTTCAAGAGCCCAATTTTTATTTTCAGGCTCTTCTTCGCTTACCTCAATCAAGGCTGCCATAATTTCTTCAATGGTTGGTTTTGAGAAAACTCTTGTGATAAGAGGCTCTTTGGCTTCGATATCGCTTTTCTCTATTGTTTGGTTCATATCATCAAGAAGGCGATCCACAGGTTCGGCCTCTCTGATGGCTTCTCTTATACTTTCAAACTTTTCACCATCGATACAAAATTCCAATAGCCCAAGATAAGCGGCATCATATCTATTCACTGAGCAACCAGTTAAACCTAAATAATTACCGATAGCCCCTGGCATTTTGGCTAGAAGTTGAGAGGTTGCGACATCTGGAAACAGGCCGATTTGAGCCTCTGGCATGCTCCAGGCGTAATTTTCTCCGGCAACAATGTGAGTTCCATATTGACTAATGCCAACGCCGCCCCCCATTACTTTTCCGTTTATTAAAGCTACAACCGGCTTTGTGTAACATTCTATGGCCCAAATTGTCTCATATTCATCTTTAAAACAATCGAGCGCTGCTTTATTACTAATTTTTGCTTTTTCAAAGACTTCTTTGACATTAGCTCCACTAGAAAAGAACTGAGCATCCTCTGATTGGATAATGATTGTATAAATATGAGGGTCTTCAACCCACTCTTTATAGATAGAAATAAGCTTTTGGCGCATAGCAACATTTATAGCATTGCGCTGCTTTGGAGCACTGATTGTGACTAACCCTAAGCGATTTTGTTTTTCACAAGTCAATTCTTCGCAGTTTGTCACTGTTTGCTCCGCATCTATATTGTGCATCATTATCTCAACTCGTTTGAAGTTTTTGCTCGTTGAGCTATACATGAACTACCCACAACCTGAAAGAACCTTTTTATGAAATCCCTTTTGCGTTTGGTCATATTTATCATGTCCTTACTCTTTTTACCTGACCCGCTGCTTGCGACTTCCATTGACGGTCAGAAGGGCACAGGTAAAATATGGACTAAAGAGACTTTCAAAACGAATGACTGGCACCCCCCTTATTGGGAGAGCGCAATTGTTGTTGCGCAGGCCAGCGATGAAATTTCACAGCAAAAAAAGCTCGAAGCTCAGCGCTCAAAGGCAGGGCTGCGGGTTAAGAAAAAGAAGGATTTTTTTAAATCAAAATCGCCTTTACCAGCTGTGAAAATGCCAACTGATTGGGATGGTCAGGTTTCTTCTCCTCCAATAACTGAGACGAAACCAAATTTTCGCCGTGTGAAAAAGAAGAATTCTGGTGTGATTTATGAAAGCCAGACCTATCGCAAGGTGCCTTCAACGAAAAAATCAGGCAAGAAACAGGGGTTCATTAGTGGCCTTGGCAAGCCTGGTTTGCGTCCTCAATTCGACAACACGCCTCAGATAGTAAAGCTCCCTTTACCTCGTTTAAAACCAAAAGGCTTTGACCGAAAAAAGCAGGCTCAATTTTTAAAGTTAAAAGCAGAAAGAGAGCGCAAAGAAGCTCTTAACAAAGTTAAGAAAAGCAAAATTCAAAAAACTGCATTTGTTGTGCCTCCCCCCGTTTCATTTTGGGAGCCGAAAGAAATTAAGGATGCGCAGCTGGTTTGTCAGGTGCTAATGAAAGGCATTGATGCATCTGTTACCCCAATTAAACCGATACGCCGTGGTGCCTGCGGGACGGCGGCGCCTTTGAAAGTGCGCGCGGTTGGTGAGCATCAAGGCCAATATAGTTTAAAGGTCAACCCACCTGCCACTCTCAATTGTCAAATCACGGCGCGTTTTGCTAAATGGGCGAATAAGAAATTGCAACCTTTGGCGATGAAGCATCTCCAAAGCCCTGTTGCTATGGTGCATAATGTTGCCTCTTATTCTTGCCGGCATCGTTACAATGATAAAAGCAAAAAATTATCAGAACATGCTTTGGCGAATGCGCTTGATATTGCCGGTTTTACTTTGAAAGATGGGCGGACCGTTTCCGTATTGAAACACTGGGATGAAGAAGGCGATTTAGGTGCATTTTTAAAAGCTGTTCATGCAGCTGCATGTGAAGATTTTGTTGTTGTTCTTGGTCCTGAAGCTAATGAAGCTCATAAAAATCATTTTCACTTTGATGTGGGACGATATAAAGTTTGTGAGTGATTTTTTACCACAAAAATTTAAGTCTAAGGTGTTGCTATGCATGCTGTTATCTTTGAAGTTGAATTGCAAGAGGGCAAAAAAGAAGACTATCTTTCCATTGCCACTCGCTTAAGAGAGCAGCTGGTTGATGCGCAAGGGTTTATTTCCATTGAGCGATTTCAATCTTTGGTGAATGAAGGCAAGATACTTTCTCTTTCTTACTGGGAAGATGAAGAGGCCATTCTTAATTGGAAGGCTAATTTCGACCATAAGGCCGCTCAATTAAAAGGTCGTTCAAGTATTTTTAAAGATTATCGGATTTGTGTGGTTAAAGTTGAGCGAGATTATACTATGGCAACAAGCACTCTTTCAGCTGAAGGAACGGCCTAGTCCACCTTCTCAGACACCTCTAGCTCCATAGTCAGGGATCTTTTTTAACAATTAACTATATTTTTTTGCAAATATTCACCACTAATTGTTTTTCTCCCCTCTTCGTTCATCTTTGAGTTGTGCTAAAGTCTTGCAATATATTTTCTTTCGGGCAATCTTTTTAGCTAAAACAATTAAAAGAGATGATATTTCAGCCATATGACACAGTTTCCTTCTCGTACATTTCCTCGCACTCGCCTTCGCCGTAACCGTAAAAGCCCCTGGGCGCGGAATTTGGTGAGAGAAACGAACCTTTCACCTCATGATTTAATTTGGCCTCTTTTTGTCATTGAAGGGCAGAATGAACGCGACCCGATTGCCTCAATGCCTAATGTTGAACGTCTTTCCATCGACAATGCCGTGAAAGAAGCGAAAGAAGCGGCTCAGCTTGGCATCCCGGCCATTGCTCTTTTTCCTAATGCAGACCCAGCCAAACGTTCTGAGCTCGCTGAAGAGGCATATAATCCTGATAATTTAATTTGCCGCGCTGTGAGCGAGATCAAATCACATGTGCCAGAAATTGGTATTATTTGTGATGTGGCACTTGATCCTTACACATCACATGGTCATGACGGGATATTAACCGGTGAAACAATTGATAATGATCGCACGGTTGAGATCCTCATCAAGCAGTCTCTTGTGCAAGCAAAGGCAGGGGCTGATGTTATAGCCCCTTCAGATATGATGGATGGCAGAATTGGTTCTATTCGTGATGCCTTAGAAGCTGATGATCATGTTAATGTGCAAATCATGGCTTATAGCGCAAAATATGCCTCAGCTTTTTATGGCCCGTTTCGCGATGCGATTGGATCTAATGTCAATTTAAAAGGTGATAAGAAAACCTATCAGATGGACCCGGCAAACACAGATGAGGCGCTGCAAGAGGTTTTGATGGATTTGGCTGAAGGGGCCGATATGGTGATGGTGAAGCCAGGTATGCCCTATCTTGATATCTTATCACGGATTGAAAATGAGTTTAAATGCCCAACCTTTGTTTATCAGGTTTCTGGTGAGTATGCTATGCTCCTGGCTGCGAGCCAAAATGGCTGGCTTGATCATGATACGATTATGATGGAAAGCCTTATGGGTTTTAAAAGGGCTGGAGCTGCTGGCATTTTAACTTATTTTGCAAAACAAGCTGCTGAAAAGCTGAGCTAATCTTTTAATTTATGCAATCGACTAGGATCAGGATTTACACCCTTGCTTTCATTTTTGCCTGAAATTTCAAATCCCCACATGTGGGTTACATTTTTTATCATTTGTGGTGCGATTTTTTTATTTGCGAATGATCGCATTCCGCTTGAGTTAAGCTCAACTGGGGTTGTTGCCGTTTTACTTGTTTATTTCGAACTCTTTCCTATTATTGGTGCTGATGGCCAAAACCAGCTCGGCGCGTCTCAATTATTGCAAGGGTTTGCTAACCCGGTTGTCTTTGCGATTATGGCTTTATTGGTTGTTGGGCAAGGGCTTTATAATACTGGTGCGCTTGAAGGTCCTGCGAATGTGATTGCCAAACTTGGTCGCATTGGGCCATGGCTGGCTTTTGCTGTTGCTTATATTATTGCCGGTATTGTTTCAGCTTTTATGAATAACACGCCGGTCGTTGTGATTTTCATTCCTATTATCACGGCGGTTGCTGCCAATATGGGAATGAACCCGTCTCGCTCGCTTATGCCGCTTAGTTTCATTTGTATTCTTGGTGGGATGACCACTCTTATTGGTTCAAGCGCAAACCTTATTGCCGCAACGATTGCTGAACAAAGTGGTATTCCCAAAATTGGTTTTTTTGATTTTACCATCCCTGGTTTGTTTTTAGCCGGTGTTGGTGCGCTTTATGTGATTTTTATTCTTCCCCGGATGATGGGTAACAAACAAAATGATGATGCCAACTCGCAACAATCTGATGCGGGGAAACAATTTATAGCGCAAATCCCCCTGACCTATGGTCACCCGTGGCTTGGCTATGAAAGTGCAGCTGGTTTTTTCCCTGATTTGAAAAACATTACCGTTCGAATGGTGCGGCGTGGCTCGCAGACTTTTGTTCCGCCTTTTGATGATGTCACTTTGATGAATGGTGATGTTGTTGTTTTAGCGGCCACTCGAAAAGTTCTCTCAGATGCATTGCAACTCTCAAATAATCCCAGCACGCAAAAAATTGAGGAAAGAGCTGAAGACGAACAAAACGAACATTCTGCTTCTGCTGATCGCCGTGTACAGCGCCGGACTTCTCTTTCGATTGCAGAAGCTGTTGTTGCTCCTGCTTCTCGTCTTATTGGGGCGAATGTTGACCCTGAGATTATTCATGCTGAAACAGGAATGGATTTTGTTGGTATACAACGTCGTAGCCGTATGGGGCGCGGTGCCATTGAAGATATTCGTTTAGAGCCTGGTGACGTTATTCTTCTTCTTGGTGAACGATCTGATATTAAAAGCCTTCGCTCTAATAGGAATTTGCTTCTGCTTGATTGGCTCACTGAAGAGTTACCACAAACCCACCACTCCTTAAATGCTCTGGTTATTTTTGGCGTTACGATTTGGCTTGCTGCAACCGGCATGCTTCCCATTGCGATTGCAGCAATGATGGGGGCTGTTGCGATGATTGCAACGGGCTGTTTGAATGTTCGCCAAGCGGCGCGGGCTATTGATGGTCGGGTTTTCTTGCTTGTTGGAACGGCGTTTGCTCTTGCCACACCTTTGCAAATTACCGGAGGGGCGCAATATGTTGCGACAAGTGTTGTTAATACATTTTCTGACTTTGGGCCGGTTGCACTTCTCTCTGCGTTCTTTTTGCTAACTGCGATTTTGACTAACTTTTTATCGAATGCGGCAACGGCGGCTTTAATGGCGCCAATTGTCGTTAGCGCAGCCCGGGAAATTGGGGCTGATCCGATGCCTTTTATCTATGGATTAATTTTTGCGCTCAATTGTTCTTTTGCAACGCCCATTGCTTATCAAACAAATTTGATCGTGATGGGGCCTGGTAATTACACATTTAGTGACTTCTTGCGGGGTGGTTTGCCCTTGATCTTCCTTATTTGGATCGCATATTCTTTATTTGCACCTTTTTATTTTAATTTATGATTTGAGCGGTATTTATGACGAAACAGGGAAAGGACTTTCCAGAATTTTATCTGACAAGGCCGCAGCCCTGCCCCTATTTGCCTGACCGCGATGAGCGCAAATTATTTACTCATTTAGGGCCAGATGGCTCTGTAGCTGATTTTGATTATCTTCATCAAGAAGGGTTTCGTCGTAGTCAAACAATTGCTTATCGGCCGCAATGTGAGCATTGCTCTGCCTGCATTTCCGTTCGCATTAGGGTTGATGAATTTAAACGCAGCAAATCTCAAAAACGTGTTTGGAATAATAATAAGTCTTTAATTGCGGCTCGAACCGATGCTCTTTCAAGTGCAGAACAATATGCTTTGTTTAAGGCCTATGTTGAAACCCGCCATAATGATGGCGGCATGGCAGAAATGACTTTGTTTGATTATCAAGCGATGATTGAAGATAGTTTTGTTGATAGTTTTATTCGAGAATATCGCGAGCCGGCTGTTTCTTCTGCTAAGGTTGATGAGAGCAGTTACAGTTTTTCTCTAAGTGCTGAGACCTTCACTCCCAAACCTTCTTCAGACCTTATTGCTGTTGCTCTTTGTGATCTTTTAAGCGATGGAATTTCTCTGGTTTATAGTTTCTTTGAACCGAATTTACATAGCCGAAGCATTGGCACTTACATCATTTTAGAGACCATTGATTATGCGCGTGCAGTTGGGCTCCCTTATGTTTATCTTGGTTATTGGGTAAAGGGCTCGCAAAAGATGGACTATAAGATCAAGTTCTTGCCGCAAGATCATTTGATTAATGGCGAATGGGTGCGGGTTGATGATGCTTCAATACTCTGATCACTTCTTTGATATTTTAAGAATTTGCTCAAGTGCTTTTAGATAGGCCTTAAACGCTTTTTTGCCTGATGGGGACAGTTTGTATTTTGTGTAAGGTCTTCTTCTTTTTTTCAGATCTTCAATGATCATTTCGCTTTCAATGAAACCAGCTGCACTTAGCTTTTTTAAGTGAGCATCGAGATTGCCATCTGTTATGGAGAGCTTTAATTTTAAATCTGCGAAACTTTCCCCTTTTCCATTCAGCAAGAGTGAAAGCCTGGTTCGCACGGGCTGATGAAATAGCGGGTCAAATTCTGGCAAATTGGTCATGATGTTGGCTCGGTTTTTATGAGCTTTTCATCTGCTTGATCCCAGCGCCAGATGGTTTTTTTATAATCGAGGTGAACGCCGCCGAACCATTGATCTAGTGAGATGATATTTACGGCATCTTTTTTACCAGCCATAACTTCGTTTCCTAATTCAGTGATTGATAAATCTTGCGCTTTAAAATCTTCCAGTTCGATTTCATCGTCTGGGGGAAATAAAAACTTTCCAGTTGGGCTACATGATAGTAAGGGGTGCTCGCCATTACACAGTGTGGCAATCTCTTTAAAATGCGTCCAATCCCCCATGAAAAATTCTGTTTCTGAATTCATAAATTCGAGAAAATTTCTCCCTGGGTTTGTTACGCCTTCTTTGACAAGTTCTAGGATTTTATTTTGAGTTTTGTTTAGTCCATTTTTTAGGGATGGGTATTCTTCTAAATGGCGTTTTAACGCTGCTTTTAAAAAGGGAAAAGACGGTAAGTCTGTTTCAAGATAATTTTGAAGGTGAGTTGGATCCGGCTCACAAAAGGCCTGCCATCCTCTTTTTGCCAGCTCTAATTGCTCTTGTGATAAATCTTCTTTTTTCGGCTCGAGCGTTTCAATTTGCTCTGGTGTTAATTGGCCTAACCCTCTGAACGGGCTTATGCCTTCATAGTCATTGATACAAATGAGGCTTAGCTTTGTTTGCTTTAATTCAACGCCTGAGAAGAAATTTAAAATTTGGAGTATTTGTAATTGATCAAGCAAGTCATGCTCAAACCAAAGCACCACTTCTTCATAATTGTTATAGGCCTTTAAGTGCTGATCTCTAATTTCAAAATCTCTCATCACATCAGCCAGTGGCATGCTTGGCCCAGAGAAAATTTCAGCTCTTAATTTTGAGTGTTCTTCAAGGCTTAATCCTTTTGGAAATGGGCCAGATTGCATTGTGTCGCGCCATGGGAGAACATCCCCTTCAACATTTGAAGCTTTGAGTAAGCTCCCTGCCCCGTCACCATTTGTAATATTAAGTTTATTACCCATTTTAAAACACCCAAATTATCAAAATTTCACGGATGAAATATTTATACTCTGAAAAACAGAGTTACTTTGTATCACAGAGTTTTTAAGTAAGCAAGGATACTCAAACTCAAGCTTAAGAAACAAAAAAGCACTCTCATTTTCATGAAAGTGCTTTTTTAACTGCGCTTCAGATGCCCACTTCGCATCCGCGCTTTCTTAGTTGCGCTTCAGATGCCCACTTCGCATCCGCGCTGTACATTCATCTATTTAGGCGCAAATTTATTTGTTTTTGGGAAGCCTTTTGGTGGCATGCGGCCGGCTGAGGCTCTTGCGCCTTGCCATTCCATCAGGCCATCTGCTTTGCAATTACGCCCAGCGCTATCGATCCAGGTGAGTCCTTCTTTTTTATGGAAGGTTTTGATATCAGAAAGGCCGCCATCTTTATATTTCTGCAAGCGGACGCCTTTGCCTCTGGTCATCTCATTGAGCTCATCCAAGGGGAAGACTACCATTTTGCGGTTTTCACCAATCACAGCCACCATGTCACCATCAACGATTGAACAGCTTACGGCTTCATCAGGTTCTTTCACGTTCAAGACCTGCTTGCCTTTTCTCGTGCCTGCGATCACATCATCCTCACCGACAATGAAACCATTACCCTGATGGGATGCCACCAAGCGCTTGCGACCAGCTGTATAAATAAAGCCGGTGACGATATCACTGGTTGCTTCCAAGTCAATCATGATGCGGACGGGCTCACCATGGCCACGACCGCCTGGTAATTTATCAACACCAAGAGTGAAGAACTTACCATTGGTCGCAAACAGAACAAGCTTGTCTGTTGTCATCGCTTGGACAGCAAACTTCAACTCATCGCCCGCTTTATAAGTCACTTTGGAAAGATCATCCTGGTGACCTTTCAAAGCGCGGACCCACCCTTTTTGCGAGACGACTACCGTGACCGGTTCTTTTTCGATCATGGCTTCGTCTAGATCGATGTCGATTTCAACGGCGTCTTCAAAGTTAGAGCGGCGTTTGCCCATTTCGGTTTTCTTGCCGAATTTGCCCTTCGTGTCTTTGATTTCTTCTGAAATACGTTTCCACTGCAGATCATCTGACGCAAGGAGCGCTTTGAGTTCTTTCAGCTCTTGTGATAATTCTTTGTGCTCTGTTTTGATTTCCATTTCTTCAAGCTTGCGCAAGGCACGCAATCTCATGTTCAAAATGGCTTCAGCTTGAACATCACTAAGCTTGAAAGTTTTCATCAGTTCCGCTTTGGGGTCATCTTCTTCGCGGACGATGCGGATCACTTCATCTAGGTTTAGGTACGCAATCAGGTAACCATCCAAGATTTCCAAACGATGCTCGATCTTGCCTTTGCGGAAGTTTGAGCGACGAACCAACACTTCTTTTCTGTGGGCCAACCACTCGTTCAAGACGCCTCTTAAGCCCAATACATTTGGAATTTGCCCTTTTGAGAGCACATTCATATTGAGTGAAATTCTATTTTCGAGATCCGTTATTTTAAACAATGTTTCCATTAAGATAACAGGATCAACTGAGCGGTTCTTTGGTTCTAGAACGACGCGGATATCTTCGGCGCTTTCATCGCGGATGTCTGCGAGGAGTGGCAGTTTTTTCATCTGCATCAGTTCAGCGATTTTTTCAATCAGGCGAGATTTTTGTACCTGATACGGAATCTCAGTGATGACGATTTGATAATTGCCGCGGGATGTTTCTTCTTTTTCCCATTTGGCACGCACTCTAAAGCCGCCGCGCCCGGTCTCGTATGCCTCAATAATCGCGTCTTGCTTTTCAACAATCACACCGCCGGTTGGGAAATCTGGCCCGGGCACCAGCTCAACGAGCTTTTTCGTTGATGCATTTGGGAATTTAATCAGATGCAATGCTGCGTTACAGAGCTCTTCCACATTATGAGGCGGGATATTTGTTGCCATGCCCACTGCGATACCGGATGAACCATTGGCGAGCAAATTCGGGAAACTTGCTGGCAGCACCACCGGCTCTTCTTCTTGCCCGTCATAGGTTTCTCTGAAATCTACTGTGTCTTCTTTGATGCCATCCAAGAGCGCCATGGCCATTTCGGTCATTTTGGCCTCTGTATAACGCATGGCAGCGGCGTTATCGCCATCTACGTTACCAAAGTTGCCCTGACCTTCAACCAATGTGTATCTTACAGAAAAAGTCTGCGCCAAGCGGACCATGGCGTCATAAATCGCCTGGTCGCCATGGGGGTGGAATTTACCCATCACGTCACCCACGACGCGGGCACATTTCTTATAACCGCCTTCTGGGTCTAGTCTTAGCTGCTGCATGGCGTATAGGAGCCGCCTGTGCACTGGTTTTAGCCCATCACGCACATCAGGCAGGGCCCGGTGCATGATTGTGGACATGGCATAGGATAAATAGCGCTCTTCTAAAGCGGTGCGCAGCTCAATGGTCTCAGGGATTAAATCTCTGCTGGTCCCATTATCATCTTTTGTCTTTTTACTCATGGCCTCTGCATTACACTGAAATGAGATTCGGGACAATATCTATCTCTGTTTTGTCTCACGGGCGATGGGCACAAGTGCCCGCCCTGCGACGGCGCAGCGCAACGCGCTGACGGCCGTTCGGCCTACGTTTTTCGTCTTCAGCTGGTTGAGGAGTGGGATTCGATTAATTATAAGGCTCAAAGCTTTTATATTAAAAAAATACCCGCCGGATTTAATTTTCTGAAGAAATACAATTAAAACAATGTAATAAAAAAGCTAAGCAAATAAAGGTAGAATTTATAAAATGAATTTACTCACTGATTGGTTTACTTTTCTTGCATGCCCACCTAAAAAAGTTGAAGAAGCTGTTTTTCCTCCACCACAAGCGTATTCCTTTAATTTCTGGGACTTGCCTATTTTAGAGACATTGTTGATTTTAATATCGACCGGATTAATCTGCTTGGCTGCTTTTCGGCTATTTTCGGGGTATGGCCATAATGGGTTTAAACGCCTAACTGGTTTCGCTTGGCTCTTCTCGATAGCATTCATAGCAGTACAGGCTTATTCATATAAACAAACAGCTTTTTCATTTAATTCTGGCAAATTTGATCAAGCATATTTTCTCTCTCACGGCTTTTTCTTATTTTATTTTTTAGTGGGAGTTTTGATTGTTTTTGCCAATTTTATTATTGGCCATATTAAGCGATTAGAAGATTATTATATATATTTTGCGTGTATCTCCGCCTTTTATTGGACGCTACTGTTAATAGGCTGGATTTATATGAATTACAGGATTTATTCTTGCCTATAAAACAAACAAGAAGGCCGCTAAATTTCTTTAGCGGCCTCTTTTATTTGCGCTTCAGTTGCCTTTTCTATGCTTCAGATGCCCACTAGGCATCCGCAAGATCATATTTACTTCCAATAGAAGTCTGAACGCTCTAAGCTCGTTTTACGAGACCTATAACGAACAGTAAGACGACGGCGCCTAAGGTGGCGCTGATAATATCGGCAACCGGGAAGCCGCCTGGGATCATGCCGGCGAAGAGCCAGCCGGCTACCACAGCACCTAGAATACCTACAATAATATTCCCTAAGACACCAAAACCGCCACCACGCATGATTTGTCCTGCAAGCCAGCCGGCCACAGCACCGATTGCTAAAAATATAATTAGATTAATTGGATCAATAGCCATTGGTTCTCTCCCCTTCAGCAATAGTTTCTATCCATTTAAGATATAAGCTATATTTAAAGTTTTACAATAACCAACAGCCATAACACATTGTTTTTACTTGATTTTTTATTTTCACTTTAGCAGAAACTGCATATTTTCGCTCGCCTTTGCGGGGCTGATTTTGGTGATTTCGGCGGTGACAACACCCTCTTGAACGAAGGGGTCTGCGGTTATTCTCTCGTGGATTTCTTCCTCTGATGCGTTGTGAGCTAAAATGGCGCCACCGGCATTTGGTTCTATGCTGCCGACCAATAAAAATACATTTTCATCAAGGCCTTGCTTGATCCAGTTTTTATGGGCTTCCATAAATTGAGGGGCGCTTGCTTTGTTTTCAGCAAATTTTAAAAACACAATGTACACGTAAGTTTTCTCCGTTTGTTTTATTCTCAGTTGTTTTGAAAATTAGTTGTTTGAATGATTGGTGATTTGTTGCCTCAACCATTCGTTCATGTGGTTCACTTCTTGTTTGACATAAGCTTCACTTGGAAAGGCTGTTGCCATGGTTGCGACGCCCTGGCTAAGCGCCAGCAAGTGCATGGCCAGACTGTCGGCTTCTTTTTTAAGCCCTAACTCTTCAAACTGCTTGCTCAACCATTTGCGAAAGAGGGTGAAGATCTGATTTGCGTCTTCTTGTGAGGTATGGTCGAGCTTGGCAAGCTCTGTCGTTAGTGTGCCGACGGGGCAGCCATAGAGTTTTATTTTTGCATAATTCGCGATGAGAATATGAATAAAGCAACGGATACGCCCTTCAGCATCTTGGCTTTCTTCTTCCCACTCTTTGAGCATATTTCTGGTTTTGCTGATGCGGTGAGAGATTACAGCTTTTAAGATGTCATCCTTTGTTTTGAAGTGATGATAGAAATTACCGCGCGAAATTTTCACCTCATCTGCGATATCAGCAAAGGATGTGAACTCATAGCCCTTTTGATAAAAGAGACCATACGCGGCTTCGATAATTCGCTCTTTGGTTGTTTGAGTATTTCTGGCTTTTGTATTCATTTAAAATCCAGCATCACTAACTAGGTCATTTGTCCTAAATTACAAATTAGGACAAATGACCTAGAATGTCAAAAGTAATTTTCTAACCAAGATGATCATTAAAAAACGTTATGAGAGATTTAGAGAAGAAATGGTGGAGCCAGACGGGATCGAACCGACGACCTCTTGCATGCCATGCAAGCGCTCTCCCAACTGAGCTATGGCCCCTCTCTTTAAACGCTCCTTCGGTTGCCCACTAGCAACCGTCGCTGCCGGTACGGCAGGCTTTGTGCTAGTTTAACACAACTATCTAGGAGCTGTTCTTGAGATTTGTGTTTTAAGTTATTAGCAATGCTACGTAACGCCCACAAACATCTCAAGCCTCGAGTTTTCAGGCTTTGGGAGCCTTAAAACATCGTCAGGTTTTAGGGGCTTGGATTGGAAATTGCAAGCCCCTAATTTCAAGTATTAACCTTCGTCGTCTTTGGAAACACCGCTACTCACAGGAATGATGCTTTCCATAGCACCTTCTGTTTCATCTTCAACTTCCAAGAATGTATCATCATCTTCAGTTGATGGAATTGCTTCTTCATCGCTATCATCGATATCGATTAGATCATCTTCACTTTCCAAGATCGCATCAGCTTCTTCTGTTTCAGCTTCTGGTTTTGGTGCTTCTTCCTTCACCGTTTCCTTTTTAGGCTTTGGTTCAGGTTTTTTGATTTCGAAGACAGTTTCGCACATTGGGCAAATTGCGGGATCGCGATTCAAATCATAGAATTTCGCACCGCAACCACCACATGTTCTTTTTGTCCCACGTTTTGCTTTGTCAGCCATGCTAGCCCTCGAACATATTTCTTAATTTATTGAAACAAACTGCATGACATGATTGACGCCCCCCTGTCAAAGCTGTTTTTTCAACTTTTTGAAAAAAAATCGTTACAATGGGACTTTTTTCGTGTTCTTGCCGCTAAATCTCAAGAATATCCACTAGACGCACGGGGTTTGTGCACGTATATCTTCAGCTTTGCATCGCAATTTTTCTGGTATTTTTCCAAAATGATAAAATCTCTTTCTGGCCTGAATTCTCAAAATCTTAGTGGCATCGTTCAAGTGCCTGGTGATAAATCTATTTCACATCGCGCCGTTATTTTTGGTGCGCTTTCAACTGGTGAAACCGAAATTCATGGTCTTTTAGAGGCTGAAGATGTGTTGGCCACAGCCCAGGCTGTTGGCAATATGGGGGCATCAGTTCAGCATAAAGGCTCAGGTCATTGGATTATTCGCGGTCTTGGTGTCGGCGGCCTGCAAGCACCGACTGTTCCACTTGATTTTGGAAACTCAGGTACCGCAGCCCGTTTGATGATGGGGGTTGTTGCAGGGCATAATTTTGAAGCCAAATTTGTTGGCGACGAGAGCTTATCTCGCCGGCCTATGGCACGTGTTCTCGACCCTTTGCATGAAATGGGCTTGAATTGGCAGGAGCAGTTTGATCATTTGCCACTTACGCTTAGTGGACCAGAACGCTTAATGCCGATGGAATACAAACTTCCTGTGCCTTCAGCGCAGGTTAAATCTGCCATTCTTATAGCTGGATTGTTCGCTCCTGGTGTAACCTCCGTTTTTGAAAGCGAAGCAACGAGGGACCATACAGAGCGTATGCTGGGCTATTTTGGTGCTGAGGTTAGTGTCGAAGAAAAGGAAGACGGGCGTTTGATCTCTGTTAAGGGAGATGCTGAAATGACGGGCGCTCCGGTTACTGTGCCTGGTGACCCGAGCTCAGCTGCGTTTTTAGCTGCAGCGGCTCTCATTTGCCCTGGTTCTGACATAACCATTAAAGGGGTGTTGGTGAACCCCACCCGCATTGGCTTTTATCAAACCTTGAAAGAAATGGGCGCAGATATTGTTTTTGAAAATGAGCGCACTGAAAGCGGTGAGCCCATTGCAGACATCCGCGTGAAACACAGCCAACTAACTGGCGTTGATGTGCCAGCTGAGCGTGCGCCCTCAATGATTGACGAATATCCAATGCTGGCATGTTTAGCGGCTTACGCTAAAGGGACAACTCATATGCGCGGGCTTACTGAGCTTCGTGTTAAAGAGAGTGATCGCCTGGCGGCTACGCAAGCTGGCCTTAAGATGGTTTCTGTTTCATCTGAGATCCAAGGGGATGATTTGATTGTACAGGGAGATGGCACTGTTACTGGCGGTGGTTTTGTTAAAACTCACCTGGATCACAGAATTGCTATGAGCTTTCTTGTAATGAGTTTGGCAGCTCAAGACCCGATTGCGGTGGATGACACACGAATGATTGCAACAAGTTTCCCAAGTTTCATTGGCTTGATGGAAGGTTTGGGTGCGCGGTTTAAATAAAGAACTCTAAGGAGTTTTCATTTGGCAGACAACATACTCACAATCGCTGTTGATGGGCCGGCTGCTTCGGGGAAGGGGACGCTTTCTCGGCGGCTTGCTCGCCATTTTGGGGTGAACTATTTAGATACAGGCTCTCTTTACAGAGCTGTGGCTTTGATTGCGCTGAATGATAACATTCCTCTTGATGATGCTTCGGCGCTTTCGCAAGTGGCGCGTTCTTTATCTGATGATGTTTTGGCTGATCCTCGCTTGAGAGAGCCAGGGGTTGGTGAAGCGGCGTCTAAAATTGCAAGCTTAATCCCTGTTCGTGAAACATTACTTGCCTATCAACGTGAAAAAGCTGAAACAGCCCCTGGAGCTGTGCTCGATGGCCGTGATATTGGCACTGTAGTTTGCCCAAATGCTGATGTTAAACTGTTTGTCACGGCAAGCTCTGAAGTGCGGGCTGAGCGCCGCTATAAAGAGCTCATTTCCAAGGGGCAGGATGTTACCTTTGATGATATTTTTGCTGAAATTGAGCGTAGAGACGCCAGAGATAGCTCTAGAAGCACTGCTCCGCTGGTAAAAGCTGCAGATGCCCACTTGCTAGATACGACAAATTTAGATATAGAAAAAGCCTTGGACGCTGCTGTTTTACTGGTTAATCAGGCAATAAAAGCCAAGATTTGAGCTGTTTTTCTTTAGATTTCAGCTTTAATTTTGCTCTTACGATTTAAATTCACAGTTTAAACTATTGTTTTTAAATAACATTTTCTCATTACCCTGGTGAGCGGCAGTTTAATTTTAACTTTAACCTGGCTGAGTATTTTTGGTCTATTTCACACTGTGTGTTTGGGCTTGCACCGCTTAAAAGCGGTTGGATTTTTTTCGTAAAATGCGTTTTCTCTAGAAATAGCAAGAAAATTTCTTTCATCACTTAAAAATTTTAAGTGTGCAGCACCTATTGAACCATCAATTTTAGCCAATTGATCGTAAGAGACATTTATTTATGACATCAACTCAAGAAATTGAGACTTCGCAAACCCCTTCAACTGAAGATTTTGCCCAACTCCTCGAAGAATCATTTGTAACTTCCTCAATGGAAGAAGGCAGTGTTGTTAAAGGCAAGGTTGTTGCCTTTGAAAAAGACTTAGCCGTTATCGATGTAGGCCTTAAAACTGAAGGCCGCGTTCCATTAAAAGAATTCTCAATGGCAGGACAGCCTGCTGGCCTAGAAATTGGCGACGAAGTAGAAGTTTACCTTGAGCGCGTTGAAAATGCGCTTGGTGATGCTGTACTTTCTCGTGAAAAAGCACGCCGTGAAGAAAGCTGGATCCGCCTTGAAGAGCTATTTGAAGCTCAAGAAAAAGTTGAAGGCGTGATCTTCAACAAAGTTAAAGGTGGCTTTACTGTTGACCTGGATGGTGCGATTGCTTTCCTACCTGGTTCACAAGTTGACATTCGCCCTGTTCGCGACATCGGCCCACTGATGAATGTGAAGCAACCGTTCCAAATCCTTAAAATGGACAAGCGCCGTGGCAACATTGTTGTTTCTCGTCGCTCTGTATTGGAAGAATCTCGTGCAGAACAACGCACTGAGATCGTTTCTCAACTTGCTGAAGGACAAACAACTGAAGGTGTTGTTAAAAACATCACTGATTACGGTGCGTTTATTGACCTTGGCGGCATTGACGGCTTGTTGCACGTAACTGACATGGCATGGCGCCGTGTGAACCACCCAAGCGAGATTGTGAATGTTGGTGATACAATCAAGGTTCAAATCGTACGTATCAATCCAGATACACAACGTATTTCACTTGGCATGAAACAACTTGAGAGCGATCCTTGGTCACTTGTAAATGACAAATATCCGCTTGAAGCCGTTGTTAAAGGCACAGTGACGAACATTGCTGATTATGGTGCTTTTGTTGAGCTTGAGCCTGGTGTTGAAGGTTTGATCCACGTTTCTGAAATGAGCTGGACAAAGAAAAACGTTCACCCTGGTAAAATTGTTGCGTCTAGCCAAGAAGTTGAAGTTAAGGTTCTTGAAGTTGATCCTAACAAACGCCGTATTTCACTTGGCCTGAAACAAGTTCAAGATAACCCTTGGGATAGCTTTGCTGAGAAATTCCCTAAAGGTGCTGAAATTGAAGGCGCTGTACGTAACATCACAGAATTTGGCCTTTTCATTGGCCTTGATGGCGATGTTGACGGCATGGTTCACCTTTCAGATCTTGATTGGGACCGCTCAGGTGATGAAGCTGTTCAAGATTATAAGAAGGGCGACGTTGTTAAAGCTGTTGTTCTTGAAGTTGATCCTGATAAAGAGCGCATCAGCCTTGGTATCAAACAACTTTCAGACGATCCGTTTGAATCAGTTTCATCATTTAAACGTGGCCAACGTGTAACTGTTGAAGTTCTTGAAATCACAGATGGTGGCATTGAAGTGAAAGTTGGAGACAGCGATGTTTCTGCCTTCATTAAGCGTGCTGATCTTTCTCGTGATCGCGGCGAACAACGTCCAGAGCGTTTCCAAGTTGGTGAAACATTGGATGCAGCCGTCTTACAACTTGATAAATCAGGTCGTAAGATGAACCTTTCTATTAAAGCTCTTGAGATTGCTGAAGAGAAAGAAGCTGTGGCTCAATATGGTTCAACAGATTCAGGTGCATCCCTTGGTGATATCCTTGGTGCAGCTCTTGGTAAATCTGACGATGAAGAAGAAGGCGAAGCTGAAAAGCCAGCTGAATAATTAGTTTTTTCAACTCACGGGCTATTCCGCAGCTGTCGCTGCGGGCCCTCCGTTGGGCGGCGCAACGCGCCGGGCTACGCTGGCGCTTCGCCATGTCACTCAGCCCAGGTCAGTTTGCTGGTGGGTAACTGAAGGACAAAAAAGGGCTGAGCTCCTTCTTCGTGAAGTGAGACTTAGTAAGAATAAAAGCGCTGCCGCTTGCAAAGTGGTGGCGCTTTTTTTATCTCTCACGGGCGATGGCAGCGAAGCTGCCGCCCTACGAGGTGCAGCGCTTTATTGCGATCAGCTCATCCGTACTCGCTGCGCTCCGTTCGGGCTGATCTTATGCGCTGAGGGACATTCGACCTACGTTTTTCGCTCTCAGCTGATTGAGGGTTTTACTCCTTCTTCGTATGGAGAAGTCAAAAATGACAAAAACCGGTCTCTTTTGAGACCGGTTTTTTTGTGTTTTCAATTCTATCCGTTCTTTAGATCCTAGCGGCGGAAGTTACGACGGAAGTTTCTGCGGAATTTACGACCCTTGTTGAACTTCTTAAATTTAAAGTGGCCTCTTTTGTAAAATTTGTGGCCGTAGTAACCGCGCTTATATTTGTAGCCATAGTTGTAACCGTAGTAGTGACCGTGTCCGTAGTGTTTTTTCCAGCCGCCTGCGTTGGCGTCGCTTGCTGAAGCGGTTAGCGCTGTGAAGCTGATTGTTAGAACTGCAATTGCGCTGATGATCATTGTTTTTAAAGTGTTCATTGTATTTCTCCATTTTTAGTTGCGCTTCGCTTTGTTTCTTGCCCCGCGCTGTTGATGATTTGACAATAGGAGATTGCGAAAAGAATAGATGTGTGAATTATCACAGTTTAAATCTCTCACGGCTATTCCTCGCTACGCTCGGGCCTACGAGGTGCGGCGCAATGCGCCGGGCTACGCTGGCGCTTCACCATGTCACTCAGCCCTGGTCCGGTTGCTGGTGGGCAACTGAAGAACAAGAAAGGGCTGAGCTCCTTCCTCAGATATTTATATAAAGCAAATTGAAGGTGCTACTGCCTTATTATGTCTTTCGTTTTATGCCGCTATTCAAAGTCATTTGGGTAATTTTTATCACTTTAAAGTCATTTTTTACTAATATTATTAGGTAGTTGTTGCACCTGCTGGGTGAATTGCTTTATTATGGGCAGCAAATTAGCCTCATTAATGTTACTGAGAAAGTTTGGCATATATGTCTGAACAGCCTGAATTTATTCTTGATCGACGAAAGCTTAAAAAGAAACTCTTCTTATGGCGGTTTCTTGCCATTTTTGCAGTTCTTGTTGGGCTGTTTAGCCTTGTTTCTTTCAATAAGGAATTTGCAGCTAACCTTGGTATGGCTGATCAGATAGCACGAATTGAAATTTCTGGTGTTATTCTTGAGGATAAAGCCAGAGCTGACATGCTTAAAAAAATGGCAGCTGATAAATCCGTAAAAGCCTTAATCGTACATTTTAACAGCCCCGGTGGTACAACAACTGGTGGCGAAGCGCTTTATCAAGAACTAAGGCGGATTGCGAAAGATCGCCCTGTTGTTGCGTTATTTGGAACGATGGCAACGTCAGCTGCTTATATGTCTGGTGTCGCAGCGGAACGTATTATAGCTCGTAGCAACAGCATCACTGGCTCTGTTGGTGTGATTATGCAATGGGCTGAAGTTTCTAATATGATGGATAAGCTTGGCGTTAAGATGAATGAAATGAAAAGCGGCAACCTCAAGGCTGTCCCTTCTCCTTTTCAACCTCTTGATGAATTTGGGCGCTCGTCAACACAGCAGATGATTGCAGATAGCCATAAATGGTTTGTTGATTTGGTTGTGAAACGCCGCAACATTCAGCCCACTCAAATTCCCGGTTTCATGGAAGGAAGCATTTATTCTGGACGGCAAGCTTTGAAATATGGCTTGATCGATGAAATTGGTAGTGAAGAACAGGCATTGAACTGGCTCGCAAAAGCTAAGAAAGTTCCGAATTACTTACCAATTATCGACTGGAATCAGGAAACCAAACCATCTGGTGGTATTATAGGACGCGCCAGCCTTTATATTGCTGGGCTTTTGGGCTTAGATTTGAAGCCTTATTTACAAAATATGTCACAAACCGGTTTAATTAGTGCTCGTCATTCAGGTAAGTTAATTTCGAAATGGCACCCCTGATTAAAATTTGCTAAGGTAAAAACTGAAGGAATAATATTATGACGGGGCAACTAATGATTAAGTCTGAACTTATCCAAAAGATAGCTGCTGCTAATCCACATCTGTTTCATCGTGATGTTGATAAAATTGTTAATGTCATTTTTGATGAAATCATTACTGCACTTGAAAATGGTGGACGTGTTGAACTTAGAGGTTTTGGCGCTTTTACCGTTAAGCATCGCCCAGCGCGAAAGGGTCGCAACCCAAGAACAGGCAAACCGGTTAATGTTGAAGAGAAATTCGTTCCCTTCTTCAAAACGGGTAAAGAACTACGTGAGAGATTGAACGCTGAATATGAAGGCTAATGCCCTTCTCTTTCTAACCAGGCCAATTTTAGGACCTTTTGCGCATGCGCCATTTGGCACAAGTTAATGTTGCTCGTTTAAAACACCCTATTGATGACCCTCGGGTGGCTGGGTTTGTGAATAATATTGATGCTGTGAATGCCGTAGCTGATCGCTCTGATGGGTTCATTTGGCGATTGCAAGATGATGGCAAACATGCACTTGATGTTGTGTTTGAAGATGATAACCCACTTCTAATTGTCAATATGAGCGTTTGGGAAAGCCCAACTCATTTGGAAAAATTTGTTTGGCAAACTGTTCACAAGCAGATTTACAAAAAGAAAGATGAATGGTTTGAAGCGCTTGGCAAAATGCATTTGGCGCTTTGGTGGGTTGAGGCTGGACATAAACCAACTGTTGACGAAGCTAAAGAGCGGCTTAATCATTTGAACGAGCATGGCTCAACAGATTATGCTTTTGGTTGGGATTATTTACCTCATGTGAAGCTTTGGCAAAACGAACGCTGTGCTTGAGCACTCGCCTTTTTTAGTCTTTTATTCATCTCTTCTATGTGTAGTTGTTTTCTCTTTAAAAATTTGCATATATATTCTAATCATTGATTTCATAAATTGAGGATTTTTTCGTGCTCAAGAAACTAATTAATCTGCTCTTTTTCATCCCCTTGGCTGGTATTATCATCGCGATAGCCGTTGCGAACAGGCATATCGTTCGTTTAACTCTTGACCCGATATCACCAGAAGCCCCGCTACTTGCTATCGACGCTCCTTTTTTCGTTTTTCTATTTGGAGCTCTTTTGATGGGTGTTTTAATTGGCGGTATAGCTGCTTGGGCAGGGCAAGGAAAATGGCGTAATGCTGCTAAGTTGCGAAGCCATGAGGCGCAAGAATGGCGCAAAGAGGCAGAACGGTTAAGTCGTGAGCTTGCAACAAATTCGCCCTCTGCTCTACCAGCACCTAAATAGGGCGATTTCTTTCTTTGTTGCGCTTCAGGTTGCCCACCAGCAACCGCTTTGTTGCGCTTCAGGTTGTCTTTTCTTTGCTTCTGATGCCCACATAGCATCCGCAAAAGCAACCGCTTTGTTGCGCTTTAGTTGTCTTTTATTTGCTTCAGATGCTACATAGCATCCGCAGAAGCAACCGCTTGTTGCGCTTTAGTTGTCTTTTATTTGCTTCAGATGCTACATAGCATCCTCAAAAGCAACCATCACGGCAACCGCTTTCTTAATGGCGCTTTAGTTGCCCACCAGCAACCGCGCTTTAATTTAAATACAAAACCCAGCAATCAGTTTGATAATTGCACGGCTTGAGGACATTCTTTTGTTAGTTAAGATTTGTGGCATTAAAGACAAGGACATGTTAACCGCAGCGGTTGATGCTGGGGCTGATTTTGTTGGCTTGGTTTTTTTCCCGAAAAGCCCTCGGCACGTTAGTGTTTCTCAAGCAAGCGACCTTGCTACCTTTTTAAAGCAAACTCCAAACAATGAGCGACCAAAAATCGTTTCGTTAGTTGTTAATGCTACTGATGAAGAACTTGAATTGATCTGCAAAGAGGTTCAGCCAGATTATATTCAACTTCATGGGAGCGAAACTGCTGAGAGAACGAAAGAGATAAATGAGCGGTTTCAAACGCCTCTGATTAAAGCTATTGGTGTTCGCAATGCCAGCGACGTTACATTGGCTGATGAGTACTCTTGTGCCGATATTATTCTATTTGATGCCAAAGCAGACCCAAAACTAACCGATTTGCCCGGCGGAAATGGAATTCCATTTGACTGGACTGCTTTAACGGGCCAAAAAGAAAAACGAAATTTTATGTTATCTGGTGGATTAACACCTGAGAATGTTGCAGAAGCCATTTCTTTAACCGGTGCAGCGATTGTTGATGTTTCTTCTGGGGTTGAAACTTCTCCAGGGGTAAAAGATGAGAACTTGATCAGGGCTTTTGTTCAAGCTGCCAAGGAAACAGCAAAAGCAAGTGAGTGATGCTCAACATCAATTTTAGAGACCTGAAAAAAGAGTTTGGCTTTGCCATAATAATAAATTTAAGAAGGATTTCAGTCCGATGACACAAGTAGATAATTTGGCAAACAGTTTGATGAATGGGCCGGATGAAGACGGACATTTCGGACTTTTTGGTGGTCGCTTCGTTGCCGAGACCTTGATGCCACTTATTCTTGATCTTGAAAAATCTTATGATGCAGCAAAGGCTGATCCGGAGTTTCAAAAAGAGCTTGATTATCTTCTTAAATATTATGCTGGTCGCCCGAGTGTGCTTTATCATGCGGAGCGATTAACTGAGCATTTGGGCGGGGCGAAAATCTACTTCAAACGCGATGAGCTGAACCACACTGGTTCTCACAAGATTAATAATTGTCTTGGTCAAATTTTGCTTGCTAAGCGCATGGGCAAAACACGCATTATTGCGGAAACAGGGGCTGGTCAGCATGGTGTGGCTGTGGCGACGGTGGCTGCTCGTTTTAACCTTCCATGTACGGTATTCATGGGAGCTATGGATGTTGAGCGCCAAAGCCCAAATGTGTTCCGCATGAAAATGCTTGGCGCAGAAATTCGCCCTGTTACCGCCGGGCGCGGAACTTTAAAAGACGCGATGAATGAAGCGCTTCGAGATTGGGTGACCAATGTTGAAGATACGTTTTACATAATCGGCACGGCTGCAGGTCCGCATCCATACCCCCAATTGGTTCGAGATTTTCAATCTGTGATTGGCCGTGAAGTGCGGGAACAAATGATGGAAGCTGAAGGGCGTTTGCCAGATAGTCTGGTTGCTTGTATTGGCGGAGGTTCTAACGCTATTGGCTTGTTCCATCCCTTCCTTGATGACAAGGATGTTAATATTTACGGTGTGGAAGCTGCTGGCCGCGGGCTTGATGGGCCTGATCATGCTGCTTCGCTTAACGGCGGTCAACCCGGGATTTTGCATGGCAACCGCACTTATCTCTTGCAAGATGATGATGGGCAAATTTTAGAAGGGCACTCAATTTCAGCTGGGCTTGATTATCCTGGCATTGGGCCTGAGCATTCATGGCTCAAGGATATTGGCCGGGTGAATTATGTCTCTGCGACCGATAAAGAGGCTTTGGATGGTTTTCAGATGTGCTCAAAATATGAGGGCATTATCCCAGCGCTTGAGCCTTCTCATGCTTTAGGCTTTATCAAAAAGCTTGCACCGACTTTGCCAAAAGATCATTTGCTTGTGATGAACCTTTGTGGGCGGGGTGATAAGGATGTGTTTGCTGTGGCTGAACATTTGGGCATGAATATTAAAGGGTGAGACTGAAAAATTATGACAATAAAAACACGTATTGATGCCCGTTTTGAGCAATTAAAAACCGAAAATCGCGGCGCTCTTGTTACCTTCATCACTGCAGGTGACCCGGTTTATGATGTCTCTTTAGAGATTTTAAAATCATTGCCCGAGGCTGGTGCTGATGTTATTGAACTAGGCATGCCTTTTTCTGACCCAATGGCTGATGGCCCTGCCATTCAGCTCGCCTCTGAGCGCGCTTTGGCGAATGGGCAAACCATGATCAAAACTCTTGAGATGGTGCGTGAATTTCGCAAAACAGACAATGACACGCCGATTGTATTAATGGGATATTTCAACCCTATTTATCGTTATGGTTCTGAGAAATTTGTTGCTGACGCCAAAGAAGCTGGGGTTGACGGGTTGATTGTGGTTGATGTACCGCCTGAAGCTGATGAAGAACTTTGTATTCCTGCTATGAATGTGGGATTGAATTTTATTCGCCTGGCAACGCCGACCACTGATGATGAACGCTTGCCAATGGTTTTACAAAACACGAGCGGGTTCCTTTATTATGTTTCTGTAACGGGCATTACTGGTGTGAATGCGCCTGATATCTCAGATGTTTTGAAGAATGTTGCTCGCATTCAATCTCAAACTGACCTTCCAATTGCGGTTGGTTTTGGGGTGAAATCTGCTGAGCAGGTGCGTGAAATTACGGCTGGTGCCGCTGGCGCTGTGGTTGGCTCAGCGATTGTTCGTGAAATCGAAGCCAATTTAAATGAAGATGGAAGCCCGCGGGAAGGGCTTGCGAGCCGTGTAAAAATGCTTATATCTGAATTAGCTCAAGGTGTTCGCACATAAAACTCAGGTCATTTAGATAGATTTAAGTGCAATTTTTTGTATTTTTTAGGCATTTTTGCTAGAATTTAAGGAATTAATCCCGATATCAACTATTATGGCTTTAATATAGGATTTTCCTATAATTTTACCGCTTTTGTGGGTTAAATTTATTGTTTGAAGATCTGGTCTTTTTTATATAGTTTGCCAAGATTAGTTTTTAGAGCGATGAAAAAAAACTTTAACCAAGATTAAAGTTAGCTCCTTCGAACCTATGTTTTCATTGTTTTTTAATGGTCATTTGTAGGTTTATTGTTGTATTTTAGAGCCAAGAAAGAGCTCGGCTTCTCCCAAGAATGGGATTGTTTTAGAAAGGCGTTAGTGACGTGAACTGGATTAACAATGTTGTTCGTCCCAAAATTCAGGATATTCTCTCTAAAAGGGAAATGCCGGATAATCTTTGGGTAAAGTGCCCTGAGAGCGGACAGATGGTCTTTCACAAAGACTTGGAAGCCAATCAGTTTGTTGTTCCTGTTTCAGATTATCATATGCGGATGTCTGCGCCAGATCGCCTGAAATCAACCTTTGATGATGGTGAATATGAGGAAATAGAATTTCCTGAAGTTGCTCATGACCCTTTAAAATTCCGCGATGAAAAGAAATATGTTGATCGCCTGAAAGATGCGAAAGCAAAGACCGAGCTGAAGGATGCAGTGCTTGCAGGCCTTGGCAAAATAAATGGTATGGATGTTGTTGCTGCTTGCCAAGATTTTAACTTTCTTGGTGGTTCTCTTGGAATGGCCGCCGGCGAAGCAATTGTAACTGCTATGTTGAAGGCCGTTGAGCTTGAGGTGCCGTTTATTATGTTTGCGGCTTCTGGCGGGGCGCGCATGCAAGAAGGTATTTTATCTTTAATGCAGATGCCAAGAACGACAGTTGCGGTTCAAAAATTACGTGACGCAAATCTGCCTTATATTGTTGTCTTTACAAACCCAACAACCGGCGGTGTTACAGCCTCATATGCGATGCTTGGTGATGTCCATTTAGCTGAGCCTGGAGCGCTTATTTGTTTTGCTGGTCCAAGGGTGATTAAACAAACCATTCGCGAGCAATTGCCCGAAGGTTTCCAACGGGCTGAATATCTCCTTGAACATGGCATGGTCGACATGGTTGTCCATCGCCATGAAATGAAAGAACAACTTTCCTCTCTTTGCCACATCTTAATGAAAGAACCAGTTCCGCTGAGTGATACAATTGGTGCTGATCATGAGGGCCTTAAAAACGGTGCTGCTGTTGCTGACAATCTTGTTGATGCAGATGGGGCTCAAGAGACTGAGATTATTTCAGTGCAATCTGATGAGCCTGCTGTTGATAAGGACATTGAAAGCGGCGATGAAGTGCCTTTAGAGCAACCAGATGTTCCTCATGAGACCTCTCAAGATAAAAGTGATGCTGATAAGTCTGCCTCTTAATATTTAATTCTTTTTCTAGTTGATGATCAATCAATTAACGCAAAAGGCCTCAATGAAACGTTCTGAAACTTTGCTTGAAGAGATGCACAAGCTGCATCCTAAATTGATTGATCTATCATTAGATCGCATTCACAATTTACTTGAAAAATTAGGTACCCCACACAAAAACCTTCCCCCTGTTATTCACATTGCCGGGACGAATGGAAAAGGGTCTGTGCTGGCTTTTTTAACGGCTATTCTAGAAGCGCATGGAGACAGGGTCCAAAGGTTTTCTTCTCCTCATCTGGTTTCCTTTCATGAGCGAATTAATCTTCCTCTTAAAAAAAACACTCATTTTCAAACATCTCCTATTTCTGAAGAGAAGCTAGTTGATGTGCTGCAAAGAACAAAAGATGTGAATGGCAATGATCCAATTACCTTTTTTGAAATCACAACAGCTGCAGCCTTGTTGGCCTTTTCAGAGACTGAGGCCGAATGGTGTTTATTAGAAACAGGACTTGGAGGGCGCTTAGATTCAACGAATGTGATTGCGTCTCCGGCAGCTACCATTCTTTCTCCCATTTCTATTGATCATACAAAATTTCTTGGTGAGACTGTCCGCGAAATAGCACGTGAAAAAATTGGCATCTTAAAAGCAAGAGCACCGGTTTTCGTTGGGCTGCAAGAACCTGAACCACTCGAGCTCATCGAGCAACGGGCGGCTGAACTTGCAGCACCAATTTTTGTTCGCGGGCAAGATTATGATGTTTATGCGCAGCGAGGGCGGCTTGTTTATTCCTCAACCGAGGCGTTGTTTGACTTACCTTTACCGCGCCATATGCTTGGTCGTCATCAGATTGAAAATGCAGGTCTTGCCATTTGTGTGGCGCAGAATTTATTAAAAGAGCGACTTGATCCTGAGCTCCTTGCTAATGCGATGGAGACCGCACAATGGCCAGCCCGCATGCAAAGGTTACAAGCTGAAGATTACTCACCGCATTTGCGCGCTGAAGATGAGCTTTGGCTTGATGGGGGGCATAACCCGGCTGCTGCTTTGGTTCTCGCCGATATTCTAGGAGATTTAGAAGAGCGTGTTCCATGCCCGCTTCATATGATTGTGGGGATGATGGAAGGGAAAGATGTTCGCGGGTTTTTAAAAGAATTTCTCGGTCTTGCCTCTCAAGTGATTGCTGTTCCTATTCCTGGAGAAGAGAATGCCATGAACCCTGATACACTTGCTGATCTTGCTTGTGAAATGGGATTTGAAGCTGAGAGTGCGGCCAGCCTTGATGCCGCGTTGCAAATTAGCGCTGAGGGGCGCCATGAAGGGGTGCGCGTTTTGATTTGCGGTTCGCTATATTTGGCTGGCTATGTTTTGGGATTGCAAGAAACGAACTAGTTCGATTTTCTCGCTTTAAAAAATAGTGATTAGCTGCTTACTTTTATCTCAAAAATTGAAAATGATTTTAGCAACTAACCACAACACTTAACATAGTAGTTAGAGCGCTTCTCTCGCCCGCATTATACAGGTTGATATGGCAATGACGAGTGATGTAAGACAATGCGCAGAACGCCTTCTTCATCCTTTTTATAGCCCCAGCTTTTGTCAACTTTCGTCACCGCGCCATCTTTATCTGTGAAGGTCACCCAGCCCATCCACATGGCGACGTCACCTTGAATGAAGCTAGCAGATGTTTCACTTTCAACTTTGCGCCAGCCTTTTAGACCAAAGCCGGTATCAGCTGGGTATTTGTCATTGTGAGCCACGAAGTAAGACAATGCGCCTTCACGTGTTGGGCGGAATGTTTGCTCGCCGCCAGCCAAAGTTGGTTTGAAAAGTACGGGGCCTAGATTGTAGCCATAGGCAGCATCTAGTGCGCCATTTGCCAGTTCAGTTGCTGCTTCAATGCCTGTTTCTTCATAGGCTTTAGAAATAGCGATTAGGGCATCACCCCAAATTTTACGTGCGTCAGCCAATTCTTGTTCTGTAATCTCATTACTCATTATTATTCTCCTTACATGACACATTTCAAATTGCGAGATATCGATGGGTTTTTCCATAGAACTCAAGTTCTTTGCTTTTGCTGGCCGGACGGTATTTGGCTAAGAGGGTAGTGTCAAGATGCTTTATACTTTATTCCAGACGACTATAAATTCTTATATCAACTTCATCAGACCATATGAATGTTTTTCCACTCCAGGAAAAACCAAAAACTCGAAACTCATAACCAAACGCAACCACATCAAAATCTTGTTTGTATCGGTTGCCTGACATGCTCCATATATGTTCCTAGAGGAGAGATGAGAATTAAATGTGAGTTTGGATAATCATAATGAGCCCTGTCATTTCGCTCATTTTTTTTCCTTGCTTAAATCAAATTTTATCAAGGTACAAAAAAGCCTGGCATTTTCGTTTTCATTCAAATGCCAGGCTTTTTAAATATATATTTTCACTCATCTTACATGTGAGAATTTAGCCATTCTTCGATGGTTGTTTTTGTTAGGCCGTTTGCGCCTGTTTTTGTGTCTGCTAGCTCACCGTTTTTGAAAACCATGAATGTGGGAACCGCGCGAACGCCATATTTGGCAGATGTGTTTGGCCCTTCATCCAAGTTAACTTTTACGATTTTCGCTTTGCCTGACATTGATGAAGCCACTTCATCCAGGGTTGGAGCAATGGCTTTACATGGTCCGCACCAATCTGCCCAGAAATCAACCAATACTGGCTCATTAGAATTTAGTACTTCGGCTTCGAACGTTTCATCTGAAACAGAGATTGTTGCCATTTTTCTCATCCTTTGTGTATTTAGCTTTGTGTTTCAGCTTTTATTTTTAGTCACTTGGACAAATAAAAATTGAAAGCTTTTCGGCTCGTTATCTTGTTAGCTAGAAAATAGGAACGAATGAAATAAAGTCAAGTCTTCAGATTTTCATCCCCTGCCCTTTATCGGCTATTCCTTGTTTAAAATTGCTTCATATTTATCTAGCATATCATCTGGAATTTCCATCAAATATGGTCCATCTGTCCACAATAGAGCTGATTTCAGCTTGTGATGGGGGTAAATTTCCCTCAATGCAATGCGGTATGCAGCTAACTGAGCTTGATAGGCTTCGGCGACATCTTCAAGTTTTCGTGGGCTGGGCCTGTTAGATTTATAATCTATGATCAAAATTTCGTTTTCTTTCACCACAAGCCTGTCAATTTGACCTTGTAAAAGAATAGGAGTGGCTCCTGTTTTCTTCGGCGTGATCTTGGCGATTAATGAAACTTCTGCTTTTGAGCCTGGGCCAAATAAATCTTTGTAATCAGAATTATTTATGATTGCCAAAGTTTCATTGATGATTGAGGTTTGGTGTTCTTTTCTTAAATCGCGGCCGTGATGTTTGGCGAGAGTTTCAGCCGCTTTTAAACGGTTCTCTTCAGCTACATCCGGGAGATACTCCAGAAGTTTGTGAACCAAGTGCCCTCTGATGAAACGACCATCATCACCCATTTTCTTTGGACTTATGAGGGCTGGTTCAACTGGGAGTTTATCCTCATCATCCTCTGGTGTTTCATATGGGATGACACTTGAAGGGGTGACGGGTATGGTTCGAACAGGCTCAGTGAGCGCTTTGGTTTTTGCCCACTCTGGTAAAGAGGCAACTTCACTTTTTGCTTCGTCTTTTTGGTCTTTCTCAAGAGGCTTTGATTGTTCACCTGTTTGGAACTGGCGAACGATTGTGCCATCTGGTCTTTTTACTTCTTTTAGATGAGTTTCTAGCCCTTCATCAATCAGGTTGTACCAACTATCTTTTGAGCGCCCTCTTGTGCCTTCAAATCCACAAACATAAAGGCGGTCTCTTGCTCTTGTCATGGCCACATAAAGTAAACGCATTTGTTCACTTTTCGCGTCTTCAGTAATTGCACTACGTGCTTCTTTAATAGGGGCAAGATGGCTTTTGTTAGGTAATGACCAGAGCGTTGTTGAGACAAGGTTTTTGTTGCTTGGGCTTTCAGGTAAATCTGGCTGTTTAATTTTTAGCAAGCTTTCCGATTGGCTGGCTGATTTACTTGAGCAGGTATCTGGCAAGAAGACAATGTCAGCCTCAAGGCCTTTTGCACCATGGACTGTCATGACGCGCACTTCATTGCGCCCCTTTTCCATGTCACGTTTTACTTCTGCCCCAGAGCGGCGGAGCCAAGAAAGAAAGCCTTGCAAGGATGGGGGCTCTAGCTCATCATATTGAAGCGAGAGATTGATGAACTCATCAAGGGCGTCGCCAGCAACGGCGCCTAAGCGAGCGATGAATTTTTTGCGCAAGCCCTCTCCTTCAAGAAGGTTGGCGAAGAATTCAAAGGGCGGCAGGATGTCTGCTCTTGAAAGCCAGAGGCTTAATTGGCTTGCGACCTCATTATATTTTTCTTCCCGTTTGGCGAAATAACGCAGGCTTTGCCAAAGCGAGCCTTTGCGCCCATGGGAAAGTTGGAACAGATCATCATCATCCAGATTGAAGATTGGGCTTTTTAAAACACATGCTAGTGCAAGGTCATCTTCAGGAAGGAGAAGAAAATCACCAAGTGCGAGCATATCCATCACGGCTAACTGCTCTGTTATCACAATGCGGTCAGCGCCGGCGACAGGGATGTTTTGCGCTTTTAAGGCTCTGATGATCATAGGGGCGAAGGGGGCGCGTTTGCGAACAAGAATTAGGATGTCCCCCGCTTCAACCGGGCGTCCCTTTGAAGCTAAGATTTCACCTTCATCAAGCCAGGTTCTGATTTGCTTTGCTATTCTTTCAGCGCAGCGGCCACTTGCATTATGAGCTTCGCCTTCTTCAAGCGGATTAAAAGCTTCTGATTTTTCTAGTTTTTCATCTTTTTCAGTATCCCAGATTTCAACCAAGCCTGTTTCTAACTGGCGATTGGAATAGTGAGTGATTTCAGCGCCCGACATTGTGAGGCAATCTCTCAAGTGAGGTTTTTGAAAAACAAGATCAACTGAATTTAGAACGGCACTGGTTGAGCGAAAGGATAGGTTGAGCGGAATGGTTTTGAAATTTTTATTGGCGCGTTCTGCGCTTTTTGTAAAGTGCTCGCCCATTTCACTGAATTGTTTTGGCTCGGCACCCTGGAAGCCATAGATAGATTGCTTCTCATCTCCCACAGCAAAAAGCGTGCGCTCTTCTATACGGCGGTCGTATTTTTGGTCAGTGTTATCTGATTTTATAATGGCATCTCTGGCGCCTTCGCTAAAGAAGAACTCTTCTGTTAAGCTGGTGATCACCTGCCATTGTTCGGGGCTTGTATCTTGGGCTTCATCAACCAAAATATGATCGAGACCTTGATCGAGTTTATACAAAACCCAGGCTGTGTTTTGACGAGAGCTTAAAAGTGAAGCAGTTTTTTCAATTAAGTCTTGATAATCCAGTGCAGCGCGGATGCGTTTTTGTTGCTCGTAAAGAGTGATGATTTTATCTGCCAAAATAAGCAAAGATTTTGTAGCGTCTGCTACCATCAAACTTTCATGGGCGATAAAGGCTTCATAAAAGCTGCCTTGTGCTCTGAAAAGCTGACTTGCTAGTGCAGGGTAATTTTCTTTGATGGCTTTGGTGAGCAAGGTCTTTTCAGAGCGTGGCTCATTTTTTTCTGTTAAAAAGGATTTTTGCAACGTTCTGATGCGGTGATCATTTGATTTCGTGTTCAGCGCTTCATCCAGTTTTTTGGCCAGTTCACCATCTCTTTTGCTCCCTTCATCATTCAAAATCGGCACAAGAGACTTTATCAGCTCGTCATCAATTGAGCTTGCCATTCTGTCTTGCCAGTGTGGTAATGATTGATTTTCTGGTAATTGCAACAGGGTTGATAAAGAAGCGATGAGCGCTTTCTTATCTGGTGAGATGAGCGGGCCCCAAACGGCTTTTTGCTGCAATGCGTTTAAGATGAGACTTTCAAACTGGCTATCATTTGAAAAGCTGATGACTTTACCCAAAGCTTGGCTTTCTTCACTTTGAGGGTTTTTCAAAGCTTTAGTGAGCACTTGATCCATAGCGTGTTTTATGATGTCACTTGCGACCGTTTCATCGAGCACTTTAAAATGTGGAGGCACTTCAGCTTCTAGTGGGAAACGCTGCAACAGCTTTTCACAAAAACTATGAATGGTTTGAACCTTCATGCCGCCAGGGGTTTCAATTGATTTTGCAAATAAGCGGCGGGCGAGTTCTATTTCTTGCTCGTCTGGTTCTTTTCCTAAAACTTTGGCGAGACTTTCATTGTTCTCTCGATCTAATAGATCTTCAGTGGGCATGGTGACCCATTTGGCCAATGTTTCAAATAGCCGGTTTTCCATTTCAGCTGCGGCTGCTTTGGTGAAAGTGAGACACAAGATTTTATGGGGCTCATTACCGCGCAACAAAAGTCGCAGCACACGATTAACAAGAATGTATGTCTTGCCGGTGCCAGCATTAGCCGAAACGAAAGCCGATGTTTTCGGATCTGCCGCGTTGGCCTGACTTATGGTTGTTTGCTCATAAATTTTTGTGAGATCTACGATTGGCTCTACAGAATGTTTGTTCATTACTTGTCCTCGCTCTCATCTTCAGCGCCCCATTCTTGCACGCGGGCTAAGTGAGCGTAATCATCATATTCATAATGACCTTTAAAATCATGGCGGCGAAGTGCCTTGTAAGGTGTTTCGGCTTTATCAAATTTAGCGACCAAGTTCTCAAGTTGCTTTAGGGATTGCTCTATGATCTCGCCCATTTGATCGCCATCAATTGTGGTCTCTACACCTGCGGGGCTTCCTCCCTTTGCGGCAATATAAGAAAGGGCTGTTACCTCGCCTTTTTGTAAGCCTTTAAACCCTGCTTCTTGTTGGATGGCGGCTTCTAATGGTAATTGAGGACTGAAGAGTGCTTTGACTTTAGAGGGGCTTGGCACTGTTCCGGTTTTATAATCATAGATATGGAAGCTACCATCTTTAGATTCATCTATTCTGTCAGCTCTTGCCGTTAGGATAAATAGCCCGACTGGTGCTTTGACTTCAAGCCAGCCGTTTAGTTCTGTATGGCATTCTTTCAAGCCACTTCGTCTGGCTGGTTCTGTTTCAGCGAACCATTTGGTGAAACGCTCAAACCTTGGTTGCCAGAATGTGCCGATTTGAGGGTGGTTGGCGATTTCTTTCATTAGCTCAGCTGAAATTTTCGCCAATTCTTCTTCACTATTGAGAGGCAATGATTTTGGGTACCTCTCGGTGAAAATTTGCATGGCTTTGTGAATGATTTGACCGCGCATGGCTGCATTTGGGGGGGCTCCTAAGGGCTCCAAGGGCGCGAGTTTTAAAATTGAGCGTGCGAAAATGCTATAAGGGTTTGCAATCCATTCTTCAATGCGGGTGACACTTAGGCGCCGCGGGCGGGCCTCCACTGGGGGCTTTGGAGCTGGGCTTTTAATTTTAGTGGCTGGCTCAACTTTATCTCGAAGCGCTGCCCATTGATCAAATGGTTCTGTCGCTTTGGCTTTTAAAAACTCGCTCGCCTCTAGGCCATCTAGCAAAGCGGTCATCCGCATAATCCACCTTGATGGCACTGTTTGAACGCCATCGGTTTTGCTAGCTCTCGTTAGATAGACATTTTTAGCGCAAAGGAGTGAGGCAAAGTCGTGCGCGCCATACCCAATGTGCTGCTCTGGTGCTGGTAAGCCAAGTTCTTGGCACATGGGGCGAGAGAGCCATGGGTTTGCGTTCGCCGTATTTGGCCAAGTGCCTTCATTTAGACCGCCTAGGATGACAACATCTGTTTGTTGCAAGCGAGCTTCAAATGGACCCCAAATGAAAATTCTTGGGTGAACTGGCGTGAGTGGGCGAACGGTTTCACCGGCGATGAGACTTCGATAAAATTCTGGGTAATCTCGCGCCTTTAAATTTGGAGAGACATTTTTAATTGAAATGATTTCAGCACAGAGTTTTGCCAATTGTTCACCAGCAGCGCCACCCCACAATTGGCTACCAATTTCTAAGTCCTGATGTTCATCAGTGTTCTTAGCCTGATCAAATTGTTCTCGCTCTTCAAAGGTTTGGGCGAGATGCTCAGCTGTGAAAATATGGGCTTCTAAAAAGCTTTGTAGGTTATGATCTTTTGATGATTGAAACAGTTCTGTTAACGGTTCGAAAGCATTTACCAAACGCTCTAACAACTGCTCGGCGAGGTTCCATTCTTCTTCTTTTAAGCGTTTGATGGCGGGGTGAATATGCACATCGCTTTGTTTTTGTTTCTCTTCTATTTTCTCTTCTTTATCAGAATTTTCTTGAAGGCACTGATCTTTCATTGTTTGAAAGGTTTTGATTAAGCCTTCTAGCCCTCTTCCCATCCAAGGTTGCCTAAGAGTTGAGATTTCAAGAGCTCTTGCTGCTAGCCGGCTATCACCGCGCTCAAACCCAAGGCTTGTAAGGGGGTGTTTTAAAAGTGCTAAAAGAAAGGCTGGCTCAAAGCCTGAATTCTGGCATTGAATGATGCTATCAAAAAAAGCGCCTGGCATGGTTTTGGCGAGTGGACGACCACCTGAGTCATCGACCTTAATCCCCCATTCTTCCAGGCGAACGGCGACGCGTCTTGCTAACAATCTATCTGGTGTGACGAGGGCGGCTGTTTGCTTATCTTCCTCAGCGGTGCGGCGCAAGATTAGTGAGACCATCTCAGCTTCTTCTTGTGCATCTCGCGCAAGGTTGAGAGAAATATTTTCAAAGCCAGCTTTTAAGTTTTCTTTTTCAGCTGGGGTTTCTTCTAATTTTTTAATGTAATCTTGCCATTGCTCTGTTGAGCTGGATGGACGGAGAGCTTCACTTATAAATGCCGTTAACGCTACCTCACTTGCCTCGCCCTTAGTTCCTTCTACCGCTTTGATATCTGATCTTTTGACACCAATATCTGCGCATAGTTTTGATAGACCAAATTGCGGGTGTTCTGGGTGGTTAGGGACTAGATTGGCGAATGCTTTTTCATCAAGGGTTTGATCTAGGCCGGGGAGTACAATCACACCATTTTTTAAGTTTGCAACAGCTTTCATCAATCGGGCGGCAGCTGGGACACTACCTGTTGAACCGGCAATGATGATGGGGGCGTCTGGCTTGCTATTTTCTAAACGTTCCGTTTCTTTATTTAGCAAAAGATTGCGCCTTGAGGCTTGGCTTAACTGATCTGTCGCTTTTAAATAGTCTGGCCAGACTTTGGTGATGATGGTTAGAAAATCTAACGTGTGTTGCCAATGCTCTGAGAACTGGTCCGGCACTATGGTTTCTAATTTGGAGAGATCGACTTCTTCTGTCTCAGCATTATCAATTAATTTGGCAAGCTCATGAGCCATCAAAGAGGCTTGGGCAGGTTTTATCTGGCTTTCTTGTTGCTCTTGCTCCTTAGTCAAGTGTGGCTCTGGAGTTAAATCTGGGTTCTTTCGCCAACTGAGTATCGCTTGAGTTAATATGAGGTGTCGCTCGAGGCTCGAGACCGCCGGTTTCATATCTATGAGGCTTTGATCATTTCCTTTTACCCCAAAACCACTGTTTAGCGCTTCATAGATCAAGCCTTCATCATCATCTCCATCTCCTAAAGGGCGGATGGTTGGCAAAATGATCGCTTTGCTTTTAGACAGTCTTAAAAAAGCTTCACCGCAGACACGGCAGGCCCGTCTTGTGGGAAGCAATAAAGTGATGTTGGCAAGTTCTTCAACTTTTGGTGCCCTTCCTTTTTGAAAGGGAAGTGAGCCTTCTAAAATAGCTGAGACAAGACTATCTAGAAACGGGGCTGTTGATGGAATATGAACAATATTTGTCATCAGAATAAGACTCTTTTTTGGCGCTTTAGTTGCTCTCTCTTAGTGTGCCTTCAG